>JAFPXD010000005.1 GCA_017394835.1 Clostridia bacterium | reverse complement strand
ATGGTGCCTCCAAAAAACAAGTGCACCCCGTAATGGGGTGTGCTTGGTTTTTGGCTAAGGCTTGAACAGAATCGAACTGATTTCGATCTCTGGATGGTGCCTCCAAAAATCCTGCGCAAGCAGGATTTTTTATTATTCATTATTCATTATTCAATATTCATTATTCATTTTTCGCCGATCTCTCCCGCGAGGGAATTTGGAGCAGTAAGACTCAAAACCGCAAAAAACAGAAGAACCCAAGGAGAACGGGAAAAACGCTGCTCCGCTTCTTCACCGTATCCTTTTGTGGGACGCCGCCCGTGCGAGATATGTTTGGCCGGGAAGCCGCAGGGCTCGAACGATTCGATCTCCGGATGGCGCCTGCGAAAAAATGAACGCCTCGCAAGCGGGGCGTTCATTTTATTTTTGTATTGTCGCTTTATCAATCCACAAAGAACCTTGCGCCCAATATGAGCTTGGTGAAGCTCGCGTTATCGACGTTGATGTACGAATACGCGGAGTAGGAGTCCATCGCCATCGTGAGGTTGATTATGATGAGGCAGCCGCTTTCGTTGGTGCCGCAGAGCTTGAACGCGGAGGCGGGGTCTTCCATATCCTCCGGAGCGTCAACGAAAGTGCCGTAGAAATCGAACCCGTCGATCACGTAATGATAGAGCTCCGTCACGTTCGGGGTGTTGCCGAGCAGGAATGAGAGCGCATCCGTATTCCAAGCGGAAACGGTGAATTCAACGCCGGTTATCTTCTCCTCCGGGCAGGAAATGACGAAATCGATAATGTCGTTTTCGGTGACGACGTAACCTTCCGGCAGGTTGAGACGGATATGCCCGTCTGCACTCGTAACGAACGTCCCGTCCTCGGGAGCCAAAGTGGGAACGACGCTGACGGTGAAGAAATCGTGCGCTTCATACCCTTCGGGCGGGGTGAGCGCGGGCAGATCCGCGGAGGAGCCTCCGAGCTTATCCATTATGCCGGAGAAGCCCTTTGACTCGATATAGTAGGCGGCGTCAACGTGAAGATCCGCAGCCTCGAGCGCATCGGGGCGGGCAAGGAATATCTCGATGTGCATATAGTTCATCGAGTCGCCGTATATGGCGCGGAGCTCTATGCGGTTTTCGGCCTTTTCAAAGCGCCATTCGATGGGAAGGGTGTTTATCATGCCCTCCAGGCGGAGCGCACCTTCCCTGACGTCCGCATTGCAGAGCGCGAACACGTTGGAGCTGCCGCTGACAACGTCGCGCGGGAGGCCGTTTACGGCAAGATAGCATTCGCCCATGCCGAATTCATCAAGGCTCACGCGCATAGCGCAGTCGTTCTGAGTGTTGGCGTTGGGCACGTAAAAGCCCGCGGCCTCGGTAATGCGGTAAACCCCGTACCAATCGCCCAGGAAGGCGTCTATATCGGCGGGATCCGCAGGGGTCGGAACGGGAGTGGGCTCCGCGGTGGGGATATCTATTTCGGTGGGCTGCGGGGCGTTTTCCTTATGGAAAAGCTTACAGCCGCCAAGCAGCACCGCAGACGCGGCAAGCATCAGTATGAGGGCGGCGGAAACGATCTTTTTCATATCAGAGAGCCCTCCTTCTTTCGTCTTCAATGGGGAGGCACGCATTCTGAGTGCCGCCGAAGGGCACGAGATACTTGCCCTGCGGGAAGCCGACCACGGGACGAACGTCCGCGGCGGTTGCGGTAAGGCGGAAGTTGAGCATTATCTTCCTGCCGCCCTTAATGGTGAATTCGACGGCGAACGCGGAAGCGCCCTCGTCGGGGAGCACGCCCTTTACGGAACAGCTCCTGGTGGAGGAGACCTCATTCACGAATTGGACCGAGGAGGGAAGGTTGCCGTAGAAATTGGAGAAGGTGAGGTTCTGCGATATGCCCTCTATGAGCTTTATATCGAACGGCTGACCTACGCCGACCTGCTGCACGGTCTCCGCCGCCCTCTGCCAAAGGGGATAAGCTATATAGCTGCCGGGCTTAGTGGGCTGAGGAGTGGGCTGCGCGGTCTGCGCCGGGCCCGAGGTATAGCCGGGGGTGTTCGTCGGCGTGGAGGGGACCGCCGTTGCAGGCGGCTGGGTGGGCGCCTGAGTGGGCTTGGACGTGGGCTCCGTGCCTCCCGTAGCCGCGGGAGTCGCGGTGGGCTCGGGCGTGGGCTTGGGAGTCGCGGTGACCTCCGGGGAGGGAGTGGCGTCCGCCTCGTTTATTTTGAGCGAGAATTCCTTGCGAACGGAGCCGTCCGCGCTGGAGGAATGCGCTTCGACAACGAAGCTCAGCGAGCCCGCCTTGGTGGGCTTGCCGCTGATGAGGCCTTCCTTGCTGAGATCGAGGCCGTAATTCTTGAGATCGCCGCCTACGAGCTTGAAGGTGGCGTCGCCGTAATTCGCTTCGAGCTGGCACTGATAGCTCTTGCCGACCTTTGCCGCAGGCAGGCTCGAATTGGTGAGTATCTCGAGCGGATCTGCGGGCGCGGGAGTTTCCGTGGGCGCGGGAGTTTCCGTTGGCGCGGAAGTTTCCGTGGGCGCGGGAGTTTCCACGGGCGGTTCCGTTTCAGAAGGCTCGCCGCTTCGGGGCTCATACCCGACCGCCAAAACGCCCGCCGCATAGACGAGCATCAGCAGCGCGAGGAGCAGCCCCGTCAATCGTTTTATCATATAAAAACCTCCGAAGTTCACATAGTTATCTGATTTTATTATAGCAGATTCCCCACAAAATTGCAATAGGGCGGAAAAGGCCCGCCGCACGGGGAATTTTTGCCTTTCCGGGCCGCTCTGCCCCTCCCCGTGAGATTGACAAACCGCGCCCGCGGTGGTACTATTAGGGGTACCACGAAAGGAGCTTTGAACTTATGAAGAAGATCATCGCCGTATTTGCCGCTCTGCTGTTGCTCGCGGCGTTCGTTTCCTGCAAAAACAACAAGCCCTCCCCCACGCCCGCCCCCGCGGATAACGGCGGCTATAAGGCGCTGCTCGATAACTGCGTCGAGCTTGCGGCGAACTATTCCCGCGAGCTTGCGGAAAAGTGCATACCCTCGGGCATGATCGAAAAGCAGGTCGCCGTCAACAAGGAGCAGGGCCGCGATTTCTGGGAGCTGCTCAAGGCCCAGTTCGACGATCAGCGCGCCCTATATGCCGAGACCTACGGCGACGATTGGAAGATCACCTACACCGTGATCGAGGCCGTCGAAAAGGATGCGGCGGGCATCGAGAATTACAAGCAGTTCGACGCCCACTATTTCGAGACCTACGGCATAGACACCTCCAAAATATCCGCCGTCACCTTCGCAAAGGTCAATATGCATATCGAAGGCAGCCGCGATTCCAACGATAAGGAAAAGACGATCCAGTGCTTCTGCATTGACGGGAACTGGTATTCCTTCTATGCGGTAATGATGGGGCTGAGGCTCTGAAGCATCCGGGACAGGCTCCGCCAAATAAGCATACCGATACAAAAAAGTCCTTCACGCGAAGGACTTTTTCATTTGCATTGTTTCAATTACGCCTCGAGCGCCTTGTTCGCAACGGTGCAGAGCTCGTTGAACGCGTTCATATCGGTAACGGCGAGATCCGCGAGGACCTTGCGGTTTACTTCGACGCCCGCGAGCTTCAGGCCGTGGATGAGCTTGGAGTAATTGGTGCCGCAGATCCTGGCGCCGGCGTTGATACGGGCGATCCAAAGGCGGCGATACTCGCGCTTCTTGAGCTTCCTGCCGACGTAAGCGTAGGCGAGGGACTTCATGACCTGCTGGCTGGCGGCGCGATAGAGCTTGGACTTCGCTCCCCAATAGCCCTTAGCAAGCTTAAATACTTTACGACGCTTCTTAGCGGCGTTGACTGCTCTCTTGATCCTTGCCATGATTCATTTCCTCCCTTACTTCTTGTACGGTATCAGAGCGCCGATCTTCTTCGCTTCTTCCTCCGCGATGAAGCCGGCCTGGCGCAGATTGCGCTTACGCTTGGTGGATTTCTTGGTAAGGATGTGGCTCTTGTAAGCCTTGCCCCTCTTGATCTTGCCGCTCTTTGTGAAGCTGAAACGCTTTGCGGCGCCCCTGTGGGTCTTAAGTTTCGGCATGGGATTTCCTCCTGAAATAATAGTTTTTCGTGTTGATTGTGGTTACTTGTTCGCCTTAGGCGCAAGGAACATGTACATGTTGCGGCCTTCCTGCTTGGGTGGCTTTTCAACGGAAGCCATATCCTCCAGCATATCGAGGAAGGAGTTCATGACGTCGATCCCGATCTCACCGTGTGCAGCCTGCCTGCCGCGGAACCTTATAGAGACCTTGACCTTGTTGCCCGCCTGCAGGAACTTTTTGCACGCCTTGGCTTTAACTTCCATGTCGTGCGTGTCGATGGTCGCAGAAAGCTGGACCTCCTTCATTTCGATAACAGTCTGATTCCTGCGCTGTTCCTTTTCGCGCTTGGACTGATCGAAACGGTACTTGCCGTAATCCATGATCTTGCACACGGGCGGATTGGCCTGCGGCGCGATCTTGACAAGATCGAGTCCTCTTTCCTCCGCAACTCGGAGCGCGACGGCGATCTGAACGACGCCCATCTGCTCGCCGTCTTCACCTATGAGACGAACCTCCCTGTCGCGGATCTGCTCATTGATCATCAAATCGTTAGCTGCTATGGTGTATCACCTCCGGAATTATTTGCCTGAAACAAAAATCGGACGGCATACGCCGCCCGAAAAACTTGTTTTTCAATAAAGTTTTTGCCAATTCGACTGCGCAGTGACGGAACACGGCGAGTGAGAAGCGGGCAGCTTCTGCTTCAAGCTTGAATATTATAACACGGTTTTTCCTCCTGTCAAGGGCTTTTTTTGAAAAAACGCGGTATATTTGCGGGTTTTTTGCCCCCGATATGGCGTTTTTTGCGGAACCGTGATAAAATGAGCGCGTCGGAAATACTCTTTATGAAATAAACCGGGCGGGAGGAGAACATGGATAAGACGGAGCTGTTCGAGCGGATGCCCATACGGGCGGCCGTGCGCAGGCAGATGATCCCCGCTGTATTCAGCCAGATGATAACGCTCATCTACAACCTTGCGGATACCTATTTCGTGGGGCTTTTGAACAAGCCCGCCGAATCCGCGGCGGTGGCTGTGGCGGCGCCGGTATTCCTCATGCTCACGGCAATATCAAATCTCTTCGGCATAGGCGGGGCGAGCACCTTCGCCGCCTCGCTCGGGCGGAAGGAGAATGAAAAGGCCTCTCACATTTCCGCCGCCGCATTCTGGTTCGGGCTTATGAGCTCCGTTGTGTTTTCCGCATGCGCGCTTGTTTTCATGCGGCCCATACTCACCGTCTGCGGCGCGACGGAGGAGACCTATGAGCTCGTCCGCGGGTACGTCATGTGGACGGTCGTGATCGGCGGGCCCGGCACGGTGCTCAACATACTGCTTGCAAATCTCGTCCGCGCGGAAGGCAGCGCGGGGCTGGCCTCCGCCGGGGTCTCCGCCGGGGGCGTGCTGAACATCCTCCTCGATCCCCTTTTCGTGCTCCCGAGATTTCTCGGGATGGGCGTGATCGGCGCGGGGCTCGCAACGGCCATATCGAACCTTGCCGCGGCGTCCTTCTTCCTTATCGTACTCCTGCGCCGCCGGGGCAGGACCGCGCTTTCGGTCAAGCCCTCGCATCTGAAGCACGCGAAGGAGGTGCTGCCCTCCGTGCTCCGCGTGGGGTTCCCCTCCGCCGTGCAGTACGCGCTGACGGTAGCTGCCGCGGCGGCAATGACCAAATTCGTCTCCAAATACGATACCGCGGCGGTCGCGGGCTTCGGCATAACAAAAAAGATAGACCAGCTCCCGCTTTTCTTTTCGATAGGCACGGCAAACGGGCTTTTGCCCCTGCTCGCCTACAATTACGCCGCGGGAAACATAGAGCGGCAAAGGCAGGCGTTCCGATACGGCTGCGCGATAGCCGTGGGGTTTTCAGTTATCTGCCTTATAGTCTATGAGATATTTGCGCCGAACATCGCCTCGGTGTTCATAGGCGATCCGCCGACCATCCGCTACGCCGCCTCGTTCCTGCGGCGAATGGTGGTCGCAATGCCCATGGTCGCCGTCAATTATCCTATGATAATCCAATTCCAGGCCATGGGTAAGGTGAAGGAATCCCTCGTCTGCTCCGTGCTGCGAAAGGGCGTGCTCGATATTCCCCTGCTGTTCCTGATGGATTCCATCCGCCCTCTGTACGGGCTCATGTGGGTGCAGCCGACGGTCGATCTTATCTCGCTCCTCGTTTCGGTTTGGTTCTTTATAAGGCTCGGAAGGGAGAAGGCAAAAGCGGCCCTGCCCGAATAAATGCAAGCAGAATAATAAAAAACGCGGATGGAGCATAGGCCCGATAGTCGTAAGGCTGTTATTGCGGTAATTGCCGATAATGAAACGGGCTATGCCGCGACCAACGGGAGCCGCGCGGGTCAGCGCGACCGCGCCGCGAGAGGCGCGGAACTGCGATCACGCAACAAATTAGGATCGCT
>JAFPXD010000004.1 GCA_017394835.1 Clostridia bacterium | reverse complement strand
TGAATCGAAAGCTGAAGGAACACTTGGAATGGAGCAACAACAAGCCGATGAGAACGCTCGGCGATAAGAGCCCTGTGGAGCTCCTTGCGGAGAAGATGTGCCCGCGCCGGTTTTGAGGGGATCCGTCGCCTCCGCCCTCCGGGCTCCGTCTCCGGATCCCCTCAAAACCGCATTGCCTCCAGAGCTGTTTTTCTTTTAAAGAAAATGGGTCAGATCAATTGACATCACAGACCGCTTGCTTCAATATATCTCCTCCGCATATTGAAAAACGCTTGCTTTTTTGATATAATAACTATATCTGTGCGGGCATGGGCTTTTGCCTCCCCCGCAAATACCGAACAAGGGGAAAAGGGCTTTGAAAAGGCTTATCTCGTCCATACTCGCCGCCGCATTCATAGCGGGCTCCGTAATGACCGCGGGCTGCAAAGGCGCAAATAATAACCCCATAGATATTCCGACTCCCGAACCTGCAGCGACGAGCGTCGTTGTGACCGTTCCTACCGACGTTCCCGATTTTACCGAGGCGCCTACTCCCGGCCCCACCGAGCAGGCGACCGAGCCCCCCGAAGAGACCGTCGCGCCCACGGCTTCCGGAGTGCCGGATCAGACCGTGTTCGACGATGCGGTGTTCATAGGCAACTCGCTCTTCGTCGGGCTTTACAGCTTCGGCGTCATCACCCACGGCAAGTTCCTCACCAAGGTCGGTCTCAACGTCAACACCGTGTTCACCGATCCGGCGGACGGCGGCACCGTCCCCATAATAGACGAGCTTAAGACGGGCGGCTACAAGAAGGTCATAATCCACCTCGGCCTCAACGAATTGGGCTGGCCCAGCTATACGACCTATATCGCCAAGTATTCCGACCTGCTGGACGCCGTGTGGGAGCGCATCCCCGAAGCCAAGATATTCGTAGTGGGCCTGCCCCCCGTGACAAAGACCTATTCCGAAGCCTCCACCAACGGCATCAACCTCGAAAACGTCAACCGCATGAACGCTCTGCTTGAGGAGATGTGCGCCAGGAAGGGCGCCGTGTATGTTGACGTTCCCGCAAGCTTTTACGATGCGGAAGGCTACCTTCCCGCCAACGCCTCGGCCGACGGCGTGCACATGAATCTCGAATTCGACCGCATTTGGGCGGATCACATAACGCTCAAGGTAATGGGCGCATAATACATCAGAAACATCAAGGAGAAAAACATGAAGAACACCATAAGGATAATCGCTTCCGTACTGCTCATAGCCGTTATCGCGGCTTCTTTCGCCGCCTGCGGCAAAAAGCCCGCTCCCGCCAAGGATTATGACATAAACGCCATTGCGGAGACCATCCACAAAGAGGTCCCCTTTGAGGATCCCTATCTCGCGCTCGTCGAAAACCGCGAATTCGCCCTTTCCACCTATGGCGTGGATCCCGCCCTCGTCGCCGATGAGAACGGTCAGAAGGCCTGCTCGATATTCGTTTCCGGCGCTTATCCCGAAATGATAGTAGCCATAAAGGCCAAGGACGAAGCCTCTGCCGCAAAGGTCATGGATTCCGTTAAGGCCCTTATCGAGACCTACATCAAGAACTACACCACCTACACTCCCGAGCAGGTGGCCAAGCTCGAATCAGCCGTCACCGAGACCCGCGGCGCTTACGTTTTCGCAATAGTCTCCAATGACAACTCCGCCGCCGCGAACTGCCTCAAGGGGCTTCTGGGGTAAGGAATTGGAAAAGAACGAGAAAAAACTGCATACTGCAAGGCTCGTCACGGTGATCGTTTTCACCGCGGTGCTCGGCCTCGTTTTTCTGCTGCTCCTCGTGCTCCCGAAGCACGCGGGCGAGCTTTCCCCGCTCGAATTCCGGTCGCTTCAGGAATTCCCGTGGAAGACGGGCGGCAGCAACAACTCCGCCCAGCGCATCGCGGAGGACGTCGTTACGGGCGAATTTTCCGCCCATACCGATAAATTCCTTGAGGATCATTTCCCCGGCCGCAAATTCTTTATAGCGCTGAACGCCTACACCATGCGCCTGACGGGCCGCAATGCGGATCAGGCGGTGGTTCGGGGCAGGAACGGCCGCCTCTATGACGCGGTGCTCCGCATCGACGAGGAACAGCTTGAAAAGAACGTTTCAAGGCTCAACGGATTTGCCGAAGAGAACGGCCTGCGCATGGCCTACGTGAACGTTCCCACCTCCGCCCTCACCGTTACGGAGGAGCTTCCCCGCCTTTCGCTCGAATACCATGACGCGGAGGCGATAAGCTTCATCCGGGAGCATACGGGGGCTTACGTGCCGGATCTCATTTCGCTCTTCAAGGCGCAGCCCGATCCCGGCAGGCTCATGTACCGCACCGATCATCATTGGACAATGGAGGGCGCGTACCTCTGCTATTGCGATCTTGCGCGCGAGCTTGGCTTCGAAGCCGTTCCCTCCTCCGATTATAACGCGGAAGGCTACGATTTCTACGGCAGCTATTACCGCAAGGCGGGCCTTTGGCAGACTCCGCCGGATACTCTCGAGATCTGGCGCAGTCCCGCGCTTGAAAACGCGAAGGTGACCGTGGGCTGGGGCTCCTCCGCTGCGGTCTATACCGGCGTTTATGATGAAACAAAGCTCGTCCCGGGAGAGGTCGATCGTTACGCCGCATATCTCTATTCCAACAACCCCGTGACCGTGATAGAGAATCCGGAAGGCAACGGCAGGGCCGTAATGATGGTGAAGGACAGCTTCGGCAACTCGATAGCGCCGCTCATCGCTTCGGCTTATTCCACCGTCGTAATGATAGATACCCGCTATTTCAGGGGAATAGAGCCCGCGCCTTCGGAATACGTTTCCGAATACGGGATCACGGATCTTATCGTGGTGTTCGGCACCGATTCCTCCGTGAGCGACGTATTTATCAATTTCCTCAGATGAACCGTTCCGCCCCCATTTTCGGGGGCGGTTTTTTTATAAGTCGGCGGCCGCGCTGTTTACAAATTTCGCACGCGGTGGTAAAATAGAAAAGATGGGGGAGAGGCTCCCCTAAAACAGCCGCCAAAGGATGGAGCCGATGGAGTTAAGAGCCGAAATAATGACCGAAGCGGATGTGATGCGTTCGCTGGCAAGGATCGCGCATGAGATCACAGAGCGCGATCACGGCGCGGAAAATATTGTGCTGCTCGGCATCCGCCGCAGGGGCCTGCCTCTGGCAAAGCTCATAGCGGCTCAGATAGAGCGCTTTGAAGGCGCCCGCGTTCCGGTCGGCTTCATAGATATAACCCGCTTCCGTGATGATTTCCGCGTCCCCGCGGATGAGAAGGAAGCGGAGCTCACGCATATCCCCTGCGATATAAACGGGAGATGCGTCGTAATAGTGGATGACGTCATTTTCACGGGCCGCACGGCAAGGGCGGCGATAGAGGCCGTATTCGCCCACGGGCGCCCCGCAATGATACAGCTCGCCGTGCTCTGCGACAGGGGGCACAGGGAGCTGCCCATACGCCCCGATTTCGTGGGCAAGAACATCCCCACCTCCAGGAGCGAGCGCGTTTCGGTGACGGTTCCCGAAACGGATGGGGAGCCGCTTTCGGTAAAGCTTTACGCAGGTGATCGATCCCGGTAGGGATTGAACATAGAAATTATTTGGAGGAGATCCCGCATGAACCTTATCTACAACGTCAAAGACAGACCCAAATTCGGTCAGCTCATCGTTTTCGCGTTCCAACAGCTTCTCGCCATAATGGCGGCGACCATTGCTGTCCCCGCGATCGTCGGCAACGGCATGACTGCTTCCGCAGCGCTCTTCGGCGCAGGCGTAGGTACGATAGTCTATCAGCTCTTCACAAGGTTCCGCAGCCCCGTGTTCCTCGGCTCGTCCTTCGCGTTCCTCGGCGCAATGGCGGCGGCCTTTGCGGGCGGCGTTTCAATGAGCCTCGGCTTCCTCGGCCTCATAATGGGCGCCTTCTTTGCCGGCCTCGTTTACGTCGTTATTGCGATAATAGTTAAGATCGCAGGCGTCAAGTGGATCTCCAAGCTGATGCCCGCAGTCGTCATCGGGCCGACTGTCGCCATCATCGGTCTTTCCCTCGCCGGCAACGCCGTGGGCGATATGATGAAGGGCGACGTGTTGAACGCCGAAGGCGCGGCGGCAGCTTCCCCCTTTATCGCGCTCCTCTGCGCGCTCATCACCCTCTTCGTCGTTATCCTCTGCTCCACCTACGGCGGCAAGAGGATCAGGCTCATCCCCTTCATCATAGGCATCCTCGCGGGCTATGCGGTCGCGCTCGTGTTCACCCTCATCGGCAATGCGAACAATATCGACGCCCTCAAGATAATCGATTTCACCCCCTTCAAGGCGCTCGCCGCGGAAGGCAAGATCGGCTTCAGCACGTTCTTCTCCCTTCCCAAGTTCACCTTCCTCGAAGGCTTCAAGGGCTTTAAGGAGCTGAACGGCGCTTACGTGGGCACCATCGCGGTGGCCTACATCCCCGTGGCATTCGTAGTATTCGCCGAGCATATCGCCGATCATAAGAACCTTTCCACCATCATCGGCAAGGATCTGCTTGAGGATCCCGGCCTTGCCAACACCCTCATGGGCGACGGCGTAGGCTCCTTCGTCGGCGCGGTATTCGGCGGCTGCCCCAACACCACCTACGGCGAATCCATCGGCTGCGTGGCCATCACCGGCAACGCTTCCGTCGTTTCCATCACCGGTGCGGCGATCCTCGCTCTGCTGGTCGCGTTCATTGCGCCCTTCGTCGCATTCCTCGATACGATCCCCGCATGCGTAATGGGCGGCGTCTGCATGACCCTTTACGGCTTCATCGCCGTCTCCGGTCTCAAAATGCTCCAGCCCGTCGATCTCAACGAGAACCGCAACCTCTTCGTCGCCTCCGTTATACTCATCGCGGGCGTCGGCGGCCTTGCGCTCGACTTCACGCTTAAGGGCGGCCAGACCATCAGGCTCACCACCGTTGCCTGCGCGCTGATCCTCGGCATCATCACCAACCTTGTGCTCTCCGGCAAGAAGGAAACGGGTGAGGACGAGCCTCAGCAGGTCATAAAGTGATTTACAAGCAAGACAGCGGCGCGGGGCGGTAAGCCCCGCGCTTTTTTCTCCGAAGAGCCGCGGGCCCGAGGGATGACTTTTCCGCTTGCCGCCCCGCGGGTTTTCTGCTATACTTCATGAGGGGGGAAAAAATACGGGCGCCCGCGGCACTGAAGCGCGGCCCATCCGGATGAAGGAACGAAAGTGAAGAAACTCATCATATTCCTAATAGTGTTCGTGCTCATAATAGCCGCCCTCGTTATAAAGGACGGCGGCTGTCACGTCTCAAACACAGCCGTATCGTATTCGGCGGGCGGCAAGGGGAACCTTCTCGAACAGCTCCGCGGTATTTCCTGCAAGGGCAAGTCCGGGCCGGCTTCCGGCTCCGAAGAGACGGTAAGCGAGCTGGATCCGCGCCCCGAAACCTTCGATTGGGATGGGACCTATTATTCCCAGCTTTCCGCATATGAAAAGAAGATCTATGATACGATGTATCAGGCGGTGAGGAACAACGAAACCACTTGCAGGCTCAAATTCGTAAAACACATTCTCAATAACGAGCACGTCGAGCGCGCGCTCAGCGCCTTCGTGATGGATCATCCCGAATTCATAGGCCTCGATCACGGCTGTACCGTCTATTCCAACGGCTGGATCAGGTTCGAGACCTTCGCCTTTTGGAACGAAGCGAAACGCCGGAACGATTACACGGACAAGCTTATGGAAAGGGTGCGCGAGATCGCGGCCCTCGCCGAAAACGAAGAGGATGATTTCCATAAGGCGCTTTTCGTCTATGACTATATCGGCAAAACCGCCCACTATGATTTCGACCGCCTCGAGGAGGCTCAGAAGGAGGACGGCGATCCCGAAAGCGAGCTCATCTACACCGCATACGGCTGCCTCGTCGATGGCGGCTGCGTCTGCTCGGGCTATACCGCCGCGATAAAGCTCGTTTTGAACGAGCTGGGCATTGAGTGTTACCGGGTCTCCGGCGAATCCTGCGGTGAGTCGCACGCCTGGAACGTCGTCAAAATGGGCGATAACTGGTATCATCTCGATCTTACATGGGATGACGACGCCTTCTTCGGCGAAAACGGCGAGGAGCTTCCGAATTCGGTCTCGTTCGAGTATTTCGGCCTTACCGACGAAGCGATAAGCGAGGATCATACCGTTGATGACGAGCAGTTTTCGATCCCCGAATGCAGCGCGGATGAGTTCAATTATTACAGGTACTTCGATCTGCTTATAGACGAGTATTCCGAAGAGGCTGTGAACGAAAAGCTCGCAAAGCAGATGGAGATGGGCAGGAACCCCCTCGTGCTCAAATTCACGAATCGGGTCGCGTTCATGTCCGGCGTCTCCGGTGGGACGTTCGAAAGGCTTGGGAAAATCGTTGGCGAGGATTACCTGTATTACGTCGATCATGAGCACCTTTCGCTTATGATAATAACCGAGGATTGACCTCGCGTGAAGCGGAGGGGCTTTGTGCGCAAGCCCCTCTTTTTTTATTTGAATCCTTCCGCATACTGTGTTATAATACAAAATGGAGGTATGCGGGCAATGCTTTACGAACTGCTTTCGGGGATAAAAACGCTTTCCGTAATAGGGATGTGCAAAAATGCGGGCAAAACGACCGTTTTGAACCGCGTCATCTCCGAATTCGAGCGGGCGGGCGAGCGCATAGGCCTCACCTCCATAGGGCGCGACGGCGAACGGAGCGACCTTGTAACCAACACAAAAAAGCCGGAGATATTCATTGCCGAAGGCGCGATAGTCGCAACGGCCTCCTCCCTTTTGAAGGAGGGGGATATCTCCGCCGAAATACTTGAAACGACCGGTATGCCGACCCCTATGGGCGAAATAGTCATTGTCAAGGCGCGCTCGGCGGGGTTCGTGCAGATAGGCGGCGCCTCCATCACGGAGCATCAGAAGCGCATCCGCGATCTGTTGTATGAATACGGGGCGGAGCGCGTTCTCATAGACGGCGCGATAAGCCGCAAATCGCTGGGCGATCCCACTCTGGCGGACGGAGTGATACTAAGCTCCGGCGCGTCCTACGATCCGGATATAAGTAAGACGGCTTACGATACCGCGTATTTTGCAAAGCTGTTCAGCCTGAAAGGAACCGCCGCCCCCTCTCCCGAAAAGCGTTATACGGCCGTTTCGGGCGGCGAATCCGCCTCCTCGGATGAGCTTTTGCCCCTTCTGCCTCAGCTTAAAAACGGGGCCGAAGAGCTCGTGATTCGCGGGGCCGTCACGGATAATACCTCAAAGGAGCTCATAAATTACGGCAAGCTCCTCAAAAACACGCTCCTCGTTGCGGAGGATGCTTCGCGCCTTCTGCTAAAGCCCGCGAGCTTCGAGCGGCTGGAGCGCGCTTCACAGGGCTTTGCGGTGCTTCGCGGCACAAGGCTCGCCTGCGTCACGGTAAATCCGTTTTCCGCTTACGGGCTGCATTACGATAAACGAGAATTCAAGGAAAGGGTCGAGTCGGAGCTCGAACGGGCGGGCGTTTGCGCCCCCGTTGTGGATGTGAACGATGTTTGATAACGATCAGCTCAGCGCGATAGGCTTCCGCTTCGTTACGGAAAGCATTGAGCTCATGACCCCCTATGGAGAATCGCTTGCCCGCCGTCCGCATTTCTATACCGGCGACGAGCTGCCGGAGCTTCTTTCCGAGCAGCGCAACGTGAAAAAGCTCATGGAGGCGGTCGCCTCCCGCGTTTCGGAAGTGAACGGCCTCATGCGGCTGCTCATGCCCGTAAAGGATATCCGCCGCTCCATGGATGAGCTTGCGGCAAGGACTCTTTCGGAGGTGGAGCTTTTCGAGATCAAGCGCTTCCTCCTCCAGCTCGAGCTCATCGCGCCCGCGCTTTCATCGCTCGGCCTTGAGCTCGAAGGGATAAACGTCGCCGCCATGCCCCGCGCGCTCGATCTTATAGATCCCGAGGGGATGCGTTCGCCCTCGTTCTACGTTTCGGATAAGCTATCGCCCTTGCTCGGCGAGATCCGCCGCGAGCGGAAGACCGTCGATGAGCAGATAAAGAAGGCGGGGCTGACCGACGAGCTTTCCGCCCGCCGCACCCTGCTTGCCGCACGTGAGGAGGAGGAAAACGCCCGTGTGAGGACGGAGCTCTGTATTAAGCTCCGCGATCACCGCGCGGAGCTGATGCGCAACGCCGATTCGATAGGCAGGCTCGATCTCGCCCTCGGCAAGGCAAGGCTTGCCGAAAGCATGGGGGCGGTCATCCCCGAGGTCGGCTGTGAAGAATTCGTATTGAAAGATATGGTGAATCCTCGCTTCGCCGCGGCTCTCGGCGAAAAGGGGCGGGAGTTCGTGCCCGTTTCGCTTGAGCTCAAAAAGGGCTCCGTCGTTATAACCGGCGCGAACATGGGCGGCAAATCCATCGCCATAAAGACCCTTGCCCTGAACGCCATGCTCGCCATGTGCGGCTTCGCGGTGTTCGCGAAGGAGGCGAAGCTCCCCATGCTCGGCGGGCTCTATCTTTTGAGCGAGGACCGTGAGGACGCGATGGGCGGCCTTTCGAGCTTCGGCGGGGAGATGAAGGCCTTTGACGGCATACTCCGCGAAACGGAAAAGCAGCGGGATCCGCTCGTCCTTTTGGATGAATTCGCAAGGGGCACCAACCCGCATGAAGGCGCGGCGCTCGTCCGCGCTGCGGCAAGGCTCTTCAATGAAAGGAACAACGCCTACGCCGTCATCGCAACTCATTTTGACGGGGTCGCCAAGCTTGCAAGGCTCCACTATCAGGTCGCGGGGCTTCGCAGCGCGGATGCGGAAACGCTCGATTCCGGCATGAAGGGCGGCGGCACGGAAGCGCTCGCAAAATTCATGGATTACGGCCTGTATCCCGTCTCGCCCGATGAGGAGCCCCCAAGGGACGCCGTAAAGATAATAAAGGCACTCGGAGTGACGGAGGAATTCTCCGCGCTCATAGACGTATAAAGCTCAATAAAGGAGGCAGTATGCATACCATAAGCATTTACAACACCGCTTCAAGGCAGGTGGAGCCCGTCGTTCCCCATGGGGAGGGAAGGCTCACCATGTACACCTGCGGCCCCACCGTATATCATTACGCGCACATAGGAAATCTGCGCACCTACATAATGGAGGACGTGCTTGAAAAGCTCTTCGTGCTCGCGGGGTATGAGGTGAAGCGCGGCATGAACATAACGGACGTGGGCCACCTCACCAGCGACGCCGACACGGGCGAGGATAAGATGCTCGAAGGCGCCAAGCGCGAGGGCAAGACCGCCATGGAGATCGCCCGTTTCTATACGGAAGCCTTCTTCGCGGACTGCGAAAAGCTCAACATAAAGAAGCCCGAGATCGTCGTCCCCGCAACGAGCTGCATCCCCGAATTCATAGAGCTCATCGAAAAGCTCTTCGAAAAGGGCTATGCCTATCAGGCGGGCGGCAACGTGTATTTCGATACCTCCAAGGTCGAAGATTATTACCGTCTCACGGGCCATTCCGCGGAGGATCTCATGGTCGGCGTGCGCGACGACGTTACCGAGGATGCAAACAAGCGCAATAAGACCGATTTCGTGCTCTGGTTCACCACCTCCAAATTCGGCGAGCAGGAGCTCCGCTGGGATTCCCCCTGGGGATACGGCTACCCCGGCTGGCATATAGAGTGCTCCGCGATAAGCCTGAAGTACCTCGGCGAATATCTTGACATCCACGCGGGCGGCGTCGATAATATATTCCCCCACCACACGAACGAGATCGCTCAGTCCGAAGCCGCGATAGGCCACGAATGGTGCCGCTATTGGTTCCATCCCAGGCACTTGAACGACAAGTCTGGCAAGATGAGCAAATCAAAGGGCGGCATCCTCACCGTTTCCGTGCTGGAAGAAAAGGGCTATAAGCCCCTGGCCTACCGCTTCTTCTGCCTTCAGAGCCATTACATGAAGCAGCTCGTGTTCTCTTATGAGACCCTCGACAACGCCGCTTCCGCTTATGAGAAGCTCCTTTCCCGCGTCGCCAATATAAAGGCCGCTGCCGCAAAGGAAGGGACGGAGCCCGATGAGGCCGCCGTCGCCGAATACGTCGATAGGTTCATAGAGACCGTGGGCGGCGATCTCAACACCTCGCTGGGGCTCACCCTGCTCTATGAGGTCTTAAAGTCAGAGCTTTCCCCCGCGACAAAGCTCGCCGCGATCGAAAGGTTCGACAGCGTGCTTTCCCTCGACCTTATGAAGGCCGAGCCCGAAGCGGAGGAAGCCCCCGCGGAGGATCTCTCCCGCCTTGAGGAGCTGCTCGTCCGCCGCGCGGAGGCGAAAAAGGCCAAGGATTGGGCGACCGCCGACGCGATCCGCGATGAGGTAAAGGCCGCGGGCTACATGATTGTCGATACGCCCGAGGGCGCGAAACTCAAGAAACTGTAAAAACCATTCATATAAAGGAGAAACACAATGAAGACTCTTCGCAAGCTTTCCGCTCTGCTGCTCGCCGTACTGCTCATGCTGACGGTCTCGTTCGCCGTTTTCGCGGAAGACGCTCCCACCTCCAATGAGCCCGACAAAACCGAGGAGACCTCAACGGGCGCTTCCGACACCACCACCACGGGCGCTTCCGATACCACCACCACGGGCGCTTCCGATACCACCACCACGGGCGACTCCGAAGGCGACGCCGCCACCACCGGCGCGGACCATCCCGAGACCGCTACCGAGGATCCTTACAGCATAGGCCTCTTCGTTACCGACGGCGAAGGCAACCGCATCCAGGATTCCGGCGCCATGAGCTGCCTTGGCGGCGCGGTCAACCTCTATATCGAGAATGAATACATACTCACCGCCAAGTACTATAAGGGCACCCAGATCTTCGATGCGACGGAGGATAAGCTCGTTCTCGGCGTTGAGGGCGGTGAAAAGTACATCACCGTAGTCGGCAACGAGATAAGGCTTGCCGCCGCACCCGAGCCCTACACCTTCACCATAAAGCTCGTCGATAACAAGTCCGAATCGGGCGAGATGCAGTTCGGCGTCGCCGTAAAGCGCTTCAAGATCGATATTCCCGATCTGCTCGTCGGCTTCATCGGCATCTACGTCATAGTAAACGCGATAACGGGCAAGGGCTCCCTCTTCACCGATCGCTTCATTAAGGAAGAAAAGAAAAAGAGCTTTAAGCGCATCATGCGCACGCTTGCCGCCGTGGCGGGGATCGCGTTCATTGCCGCCTGCGCGATAGGCGTCTGCTTCAGCTTCAAGCCCTGGGCGACCACCGTTCGCTACATCTGCTTCGGCGTGGGCGTTGCGGCGCTCATCGCAATGATAGTGATCAACAACCTCATGACCGATAAGGAAAAGAGGCGCAAGGAGCAGGCCACCGCTCTGACCGGCGGCCATACCTCCAGCAATGCCGCGTTTGAATTCGACGAGAACGAGCCCACCATTGACGACGTTCTTGCCGAGCTTGATAAGAAGGGACCCGAAAACGACAAATAAGGAGCAGGAAATGGAATCCGAAAAGAAGACCTCTTGGGTATCCAGATACGCAAAGCGTTATTTCATTGACGCGCTGGGTTCAATGGCGAAGGGCCTGTTTGCGACCCTCCTGATCGGCACCATATTCGGCGCGATAGCGACTCTTTTGACCCTTCCCATCTCCGAGCTGTGGAACGCGGCCATGGCGGAGGGCGCTGTCAAAGCCGAAGTGCTCGCCTCCGCGGGCTTCGGAGCAAAGCTCCTCTTCCACGTGGTCACGTTCTTGAAGGCGATAGTCGCCGCCGCCCAGAACGGGCACGTCGTAGGCGCCGCGATAGGTATCGCGATAGCGCACGGCATGAAGGTGAGCCCCCTCGCCATATTCTCCGCCGCCGTTACGGGCGCCATCGGCTACACCAGCGGCGCGGGCGGCGCGGGTCCCGTGGGCGCTTACGTCGCGGCGATAGTCGGCGCGGAGCTCGGCAATCTCGTTTCGGGCAAGACGAAGGTCGATATACTCGTCGTTCCCGCCGTTTCGATACTCGCGGGCGGCCTCGTAGGCTACCTGCTCGGCGCTCCCCTGGGCAGCTTCATGCGCTGGCTCGGCGGCGTCATAGGCAAGGCGACCTATATGAGCCCCATCCCCATGGGCATTATAATTTCGGTCGTGATCGGCCTCGTGCTGACCGCTCCCATTTCGAGCGCGGCCATCTGCTCCATGATATTCGTGGTGACGGACGCCATGACTCCCGATACCGCTCACGGCCTGCTGCTTGCGGCGGGCGCGGCTACCGTCGGCTGCTGCTGCCAGATGGTCGGCTTTGCCGTCGCTTCCTTCCGTGAGAACCGCTGGGGCGGCCTCGTGTCCCAGGGCATAGGCACCTCCATGCTGCAGGTCCCTAACATAATGCGCCACCCCGCGATACTCGTGCCTCCCACGCTTGCCGCGGCGATATTGGGCCCCGTCTCCACTACCCTTCTCCCCATGTTCAATTCCGGCATTAACGCCGGCATGGGCACCTGCGGCTTCGTGGGGCAGATAGGCACCTATATCACAATGCTCGGCATGGGCGAAAGCTGGTGGTGGATCACCGTTAAGGTCCTGCTTCTGCATATCATACTTCCCGCCGCGATCGCCTTCGGCGTATCCGAATTCATGCGCGCCCGCGGCTGGATCAAAAAGGGCGATATGCTCCTTGACTGAAAATGACCGATTTTACGATCAAAACCGCAAGATTTATTACGAGCGCGGGACTTGGCTCCGAGCTTCCCGAAAGGCGTCCCTGTGAGATCGCCATAGTCGGGAAATCCAACGTGGGCAAGTCCTCGCTCATAAACGCGCTCTGCGGCAGGAATAAGCTCGCCAAGACCTCCGCCACCCCAGGCAAGACGAGGCTCATAAACTTCTTTCTGCTGAACGAGGAGTTCTATCTTGTCGATCTTCCCGGCTACGGCTATGCGCAGGCCCCCCGCTCCGAGCAGGAAAAATGGGGCAAGCTCATGGAGGATTACCTTTCCTCCGGCAGGGTGGATCATATCTATATGCTGATCGACATCCGCCATGAGCCCACTGCGCTCGATAAGCAGATGTTCGCCTACATAATCTATTACGGCATCCCCTATACCCTCGTTGCCACGAAGGCCGATAAGCTCGCCAAAACAAAGCGCAGGCAGGCGGCGAACGCCGCGGCAAAGGCTTTGGGAGCGCCTCCCTATGCCGTCGCATGGTCTTCCGAAACGGGCGATGGGAAGCAGGAACTCCTTGAGCGCATAGACGCCGTCGCCCATCCCGTGACTTAAAGCCCAATAAAATATTATTTCAGCTATTGACATAGAGGGGCTATATGCGCATAATATGGTAAACAGTATCCGGGGGATCCCCCCGGCACGACCATGGAGGAATTTGTATGGGTCTTAAAAAATGCCCCAGATGCGAACTGAACTATATAAAGGATGATGAAAAGCTCTGCAACGTCTGCCGCAGATCCGCAAAGCATGAGGAGCCCGAAGAAGAGGAATCCATCTGCATAGAATGCGGCGAGCATCCCGCCCTTAAGGGCAAGGAGCTCTGCGCCGAATGCTATAAGGAAAGCCTCCGTCAAGAGCATCTTCAGAATCAGCGCAAGACTCTTGCCAATATGGATTTTGACGACGTTGACGGCGTTTCCGTCGATCTTCCCGATGAGGAGATCCCCACGGGCAACCTGCCCGATGAGCTTGCCGACGAATTTGACGACGAGCCTGCGGTCAAGCCCGAGGAGCCCGAAGAGGGCGAAATAGAATTCTCCAAGGGGCTCTCGCTCGAGGCGCTCTCGGAGGAGGAGCAGGATGAGCCCGATGAAAACGACGAGTATGACGAGGGCTTTACTCCCGCCAGAAGGCCGAGGAGAGACTGATCTTAAAGGAGCGGGCTTCCCGCTGCGGAAAGGCGCTTGAATGAAACTATTTGCCATAGCCGATCTTCACCTTGACGGCGGCGCGGGCAAGCCCATGGACGTATTCGGTCCCCAATGGGCGGGCCACTGCGATCGCATATTCGGTCTGTGGCGCGAAACGGTGGGGGAGGGCGATGTTGTCCTCATCCCCGGCGACATATCCTGGGCCATGCGCTTTGGCGACGCATTGCCCGATCTTAATGCGATCTCAGAGCTCC
The DNA here is from genome assembly GCA_017394835.1 of Clostridia bacterium. Lineage (GTDB taxonomy): Bacteria > Bacillota > Clostridia > Christensenellales > CAG-138 > UBA3857. Next base: position 26,968 of record JAFPXD010000004.1, on the reverse strand, counting down.
CCGGTAAAAAGGTGCTGCTTCGCGGCAACCACGATTACTGGTGGAGCTCTTTGACGCGGATGCGCGCCGCGCTCCCGGAAGGGATGGCGCTCATCCAAAATGACGCCGTCGATATAGGCCCCGCGGTAATAGCGGGTTCAAGGGGCTGGTCGCTCCCCGCAAGCGCGGATTTCACCGCGGAGGACAGGAAGATCTATGAGAGGGAGGCGATACGCCTGAACCTTTCCCTTGCGGCGGCAAAGCGGCTTTCGGGGGGAGTCAAGCCCATCATCGCAATGATGCATTTTCCGCCCATGCTGCGCGGCGGCAGCCCCACGGCCTTTTCGGAAGCGCTTGAAAGATACGGCGTGACCCGCTGCGTTTACGGGCATCTGCACGGGAGCCTCGCATGGGAGGCGGGCTGCAGGGGCGAAATAAACGGCGTATTCTATGAGCTCTGCTCGGCCGATTCGCTGGGCTTCAAGCCAAAGCTCATATGCGAATTCGGCGATGGGACGCCGCGCGTCGAAGACCTTCTCAAAAACCCCGATTTTCCTTATCTTCAGCCCTATTTTTACAATAACGCGCTCTCGCTTCGCTGCGAGCTTTCTACCGGTACGAAGCGCAGCGCCATCAGAAGAGCAAGGGAGATAATGGATCTGCTCATGGGGAAAACGCCCGAAGCCGTGGTGTTCAACTATCACCTGACCGACTTTTCCGACAGCGGCCCCGCGGCAAAGAACGCGTTCGATCGCCCGGGCGAGGCGGAGGGCGTCCATGCGGGCTACGTTAAGGAAACGACGCGCATGACCCGCTTCCTGCTCGATATGCAGGCGGGATACAGGCATCTGGCAGTGAAGAACGTCCCCTCGGCGCTTGCCCCGGAGGACGGCCTCGTTCTCAACAACCGCATCATCTGCTATTCGGATGGAGCGGGCTTCGATACCGAAAAGCTCCTGAAGCTCTGCATAGACGACAGGTTCGATCCCGATATAGGCTTCGTCTCATTCGAAAACGACTGCATCCTTTCCGTCTATGACGACCGCGGGGGCGACGTGATATTCGCAAACGAGGAAAAATTCCTCGAATTCTACCCCAAGCTCGAGCCTTATTTTCTTGACTATGACCGCGAGCTCATGGAAGAGCGGCGCAAAGCGGCGGAAGAAAAAATCAAATAAAACAAAAAAAGATCCCCCGGCCAAGCCGGGGGATCTTTTGGGTTTTGATTACTTATTCTTGTTGGCCTGCGCCATGACCTCGTCGGCGAAGTTGTCTTCGCGCTTCTGGAGGCCTTCGCCCATCTCGTAACGGACGAACTTCTTAACGGTGAAGCGGCCGTTGATCATATCGCGGACGGACTGATCCTGGTTCTTGACGAAGGGCTGCTCAAGCAGGCAGACCTCCTTGTAGTACTTCTCGATGCGGCCTTCGACCATCTTCTCGATGATGGCGGCGGGCTTGGGCTTGGGCTCGTTCATGGCCTGGGCGCGGAGGACCTCACGCTCGTGATCGAGCTCGGCCTGATCGCAGTCGTCCTTGTCGATGCAGGTGGGCTTGGCAGCCGCGATCTGCATGGCAACGTCGTGAACGGCAGCGGCCTCGTCCTTGCAGCAGACCTGGAGCAGAACGCCGATCTTGCCGCCCATGTGGACGTAAGAATCGCAAACGCCCTCGATGCGCTCGAAGCGGCGGATGGTGATCTTCTCGCCGATCTTGGCAACGGCGGTGTTGATGAGGTTCTCGATGGTCATGGACTCGTCAAGAGCATAGGTCTGGCCCATGAGCTCCTCAACGGAAGCGGGGTTCATCTTGGCGATGTGCTTCGCGATGTTGTGAACGAGCTCCTTGAAAGCGTCGGTCTTGGCGACGAAGTCGGTCTCGCAGTTTACCTCGACGATAACGCCGACTTTGCACTCGTCGCAGACGAAGCAATCGACGATACCCTCGGCGGCGATGCGCAGGGCCTTCTTGGCGGAAGCGGCAAGGCTCTTCTCACGGAGATAATCCAGAGCCTTCTCCATATCGCCTTCGCACTCCTTAAGAGCCTTCTTGCAATCCATCATGCCGGCGCCGGAGCGCTCACGCAGAGTCATAACGTCTTTAGCGGTGAATTCCATACTTTTTTCCTCCCTTGGGTTAAGTTTCGGTTTGGGATCAGAAATTATCCTCTTCGTCGGCGCCCTCGATGGTGGTATCGACAGCGTGATCGGTCATCTGCTCGCCCTGCTTGCCCTCGATAACGGCGTCCGCGATCTTGGAAGCGATGAGCTTGACGGCGCGGATGGCGTCGTCATTGCCGGGGATGACGTAATCGACGTCATCGGGATCGCAGTTGGTATCGACGATGGCAACGATGGGGATATTCAGGCAGCGAGCTTCCTGAACGGCGATATGCTCCTTGCGGGGATCGACGACGAACATGCAGCTGGGGAGCTTCTTCATCTCCTTGATGCCGCCGAGGTTCTTCTCGAGCTTTTCCTGGATGTACTTGAGCTTAACGACTTCCTTCTTGGGAAGGAGATCGAAATCGCCGTTCTCTTCCATCTTCTCGATCTCGCGGAGCTTCGCTATGCGGCTCTGGATCGTCTTGAAATTGGTGAGAAGGCCGCCCAGCCAGCGCTGGTTGACGTAGAACATTTCGCAGCGCTTTGCTTCCTGCTCGATGCTCTCCTGAGCCTGCTTCTTGGTGCCGACGAAAAGAACGGTGCCGTTATCCATGGCAACGTCGCGGACGAAGGCGTAAGCCTCGTCGATCTTCTTGACGGTCTTCTGAAGGTCGATGATGTAGATGCCGTTACGCTCGGTGAAGATGTACTCGCGCATCTTGGGGTTCCAGCGGCGGGTCTGATGACCGAAATGGACGCCCGCTTCGAGGAGCTGCTTCATAGAAATGACTGACATAAAAAATAACCTCCCGTTAATTTAATTCCTCCCCGCGCGTCATCTCCGACGGTACCGCTTTTATGCGGACGGGCCGACGGATCCTCACGGGTGAGTTTTATGCCGGATAGCATTATAGCATAACAAAAAGCCCCGCGCAAGGGGGCTTTTTATGATTTTCCTATATATTTTGAAGATTTTTTATCACTTCAGACGGTTCAAAAGCCCATCCGCGGCAATATTCTCCGCAATGCTTGCGAGCCTTATCTTTATTCGGGGCGCGCCCGCGTCGTATGAGAAGAGCTCGTATTCGCGGAACACGAGGAACAGCCCGTCGTAGGCGAACAGGAAAAGGGTCGAATCATCTATCACGGGCTCGCCGCCTATCACGGTGTAACCGCTGTCCTCAATGCTCTTTGCAAGCAGTTTTGTGAGCTTGCCGAAGCAGTCCGTATCGGATGAGCCGAAGCAGTCCGAAAGGCAAACGCGGCGCCCCGTGTCGCAGTCGAAATTGAGCGTGTCGGAATTTATCACCCGCCCGTCCGAAAGCTCGCATACGGCAAAAACCGAAAGCAGCCCGTAACGGTTGAATTCCACCGTGCAGGATACGGCGGCGCCCTCCGTTTCGCAGTCCGCGGCGAATTCCGTAACCGCGGAGTGTATGGAGATGTTGAGCAGCTCCATATTGGAATTGCAAACGTAGGGGTAGCTCACGCGGCAGCCCTCGATGGTCGCCCTGCGGGTGATTATGGTGAGGGAGTTTCGCACTATTCCCTGCGAAAATTCATCGGGGAAGAGCTCCGGGCCGTGCATGGGCCCCGTTTCGGGGCGCGAAGCCTCCTGCCCGGGGGCGCAGGCGCAAAACGCCAGAGCAAGCGCAAGTATAAGCGCCGCCGCTCCGTATGCGGTTTTGCTCCTCAAACGCCTCATTTGATAACGAGTACCTCCGTATCCGCGATCGCCTTTTCGATCATTTCCGAAAAATCGACCGCCGCCTCGCTTGCGCGCAGATCGTCGAGCTTGGGCTTCGTCACGGGGTGCTTGGGCACGAACACCGTGCAGCAGTCCTCATAGGGGAGTATGCTCGTTTCGTAAGTGCCTATGCGCCGCGCAATATCCATTATCTCATCCTTGTCGAATCCGATAAGAGGACGGAACACGGGCATATCCACGGCGTCGTTCGTCACGCAGAGCGCCTCAAGGGTCTGACTTGCGACCTGACCCAGGCTCTCGCCCGTGATGAGCGCCATGGAGCCGTCCTCCTTCGCTATGCGCTCGGCTATCTTCATCATAAGCCTGCGCATCAGAACGGTCGTCTCCTTCTCGGGGCACTGCTCGTAAATGGTCATCTGGATCTTTGTGAAGGGCACGAGGAAGAGCTTTATCTCCACCGCATAGCGTGAGACGAGCTTCGTCAGCTCAACCACCTTGTCGCGCGCGCGCTCGGAGGTGTAGGGGTAGGAGTAGAAATGCACGGCGTTTAGCGTGAGGCCGCGCTTGGCCATCATGTATCCCGCAACGGGGCTGTCGATGCCGCCCGAAATGAGCAGGGTCGCCTTGCCGGCGGTGCCGGTGGGCATCCCGTTCGCGCCGGGGATCTCCTCGCAATAGATATACGCCATGTCGCGTATCTCCACGGAAAGCTTTATTTCGGGCGAGTGCACGTCAACGTGCAGCTCGGGGAAGCGATCCAGCACCCTGCCGCCCAGCTCGCGGTTTATCTCGTCGCTGTTCATGAAATAGTGCTTGTCGCTCCTTCTGGCAAGCACCTTGAAGGAGCGGGCGGGTCCGCCCTCTGCAAGCCTCTTTTCCATGAGCTCCAGCGCCGCGGAGACCACCGTCTCCCAATCCTTATCGACCGCGGCGGCGGGGGAGAGGGAGTGTATGCCGAATACGCGGGTCAGACGCTCCGTCGCCTCGGGGAAGTCCTCCTCCGCAATATTGCGGACGTATATCCTGCCGTGCTCGCGCTCTATTTTGGGGCAGAGCCCGTGCAGCGCGCGCCTCATGTTATCGACGAGCGCCCGCTCGAAATAGGGGCGGTTAAGTCCCTTCAAATGTATCTCGGTATATCTGACGAGAAGTACCTTTTCCATCGTGAGTATTTACCTTTCCCGGCAAAAAAGCCGTTCGTTTTCAAGCTGTCAGCGCCTTCTGAAGCGCCGGAGGAGCGCCACCTGCTCCTCTATCATCTGCGCCGCGGTATCCGCCTCGGCGGCTGTGTTGAAGTGCGAAAAACTGAAACGGATCGCGCCGTCCTGCCTGTCGCCGGTTATGCCCATCGCGTTCAGTATGCGGTTCTTGCCGCGCTTGTGCGCCGCGCACGCGGAGCCCGTCGAAACGTAAAGCCCCTTTTCCGAAAGCGCGTTCAGAAGCACCTCGCCGCGCACGCCCATAAAGCTCATGTTGAGTATGTGCGGGGCGGCCTCCGAAAGCGCGGGCCCGTTCAGACGCACGTCGCGGATCCTCGAAAGATCCTCGAAGAGCCGCGTCTTGACGGCGAGGATGTTCGCAAGATACTCCTCGCGATGCTCCGCAAAATCGGAAACGGCGGCGGCAAAGCCCATTATCGCGGGGGTGTTGGTAGTTCCGGAGCGCATGCCGCCCTCCTGCCCGCCGCCCAAAAGGAAGGGCTTGATCCTCACTCCGCGCCGAACGTAAAGCGCGCCTACGCCCTTGGGCGCGTGCAGCTTGTGCCCGCTCACGGAATAAAGATCGCATTTGACGGGCGGGACCTTCATGTAAGCCTGCACCCCGTCAACGTGAAGGAGCGCGTCGGGCGCGTTCCTGCGGACGAGCGCATAGACGGAGTTTATATCGTTTATCGCGCCGCTCTCGTTGTTGACGTGCATGCAGCTCACGAGCCTCGTATCCCGCGTAAGGAGCTCCGCAAGCTCCGGGAGCTTCACCCTGCCGGTCTCATCGACGGGGGCGAGCTGAACGTCATATCCCTGCTCCTTCAGATCCATCGCCGCCTCATATACGGAGGGGTGCTCCGTACCCGAAATGACGACGCGTCCCCTGCCGTGCATGGCGCGGAGCGAGCCGAAGAGCGCCGTATTGTTGGATTCAGTCCCGCAGGAGGTGAATATCACCTCGCCGGGGTCGGCGTTCATGCCGGCGGCGATAACGGCCCTTGCCGCCGAAACGTCGCGCTCGGCGTTCACCGACGCGGAATACGCCGCCGCGGGGTTGAAATAGAAATCGGTCATGTATCGCAGAGCGGTCTCCGCCGCTGCGGGAAGTACGGCGGTGGTCGCGCTGTTGTCAAAATAAATGCTTATTGTGATCATCTCCATTCGGTAAAATGAGGGGGAGCCCACGCCCCCTCATTACCATATTATTCCGTTTGCCTCCGCGCTGCTCCGCTATTCCCTGCCTGCGGGATCGGGAGTCGCGGTGGGCTCGGGAGTCGCCGTCGGCGCGGGGGTCGCCGTCGGCGCGGGGGTCGCCGTCGGCGCGGGGGTCTCGATCGGTACGACGGGCTCCACGGTCGCGGTGGGCTGAGTCACCACGGGCGCGGGATACATGGCGGAAAGATAATCGTAATTCGCGCGGAGCTTATCCATGCAGGTCCTGATGAGATCCGCCGAGCCTGCGCCCGCCGCCTGCCTCAGCTCCTCTATCTGGCTGACGAGGTTCGCCCTGTCCGTATCGGGAAGGGTCTGCACCTCGTTCAGATACTTGTTGACCTTCGTGATAAGCTCGGTCGCGGACCGGATGAGCTCATCCATTCCGCCGGGCTCCTGCGATGAGCCGGAGCCGTGCACGGAGCATACCCTGCCTTCGCGCAGACACCATGCATGGTAGCGGTTGGCGTCCAGCGAGGTGATCACGCCGTTGGGGAATATCACCCTGAAGGCGTTGGCCACGGCCTGTTCGGCGTCGGTCTGCTCGGGGGTGAAATTCTTGAGCTGTTCGAATATGGAATCCTTGGGCAGGAGCAGTATGCATTTATCGTAGCGCGTGCCGGAGGGGCAGTTGGGCCCGGCGATCTCGCCGGAGGCGGTGCAGCCCTCTATAAGGCAGTGCATGGTGCAGTATTCGGTGGGCATGTGCTCCGCGTCGCACCAGTCGGTGATGGGGGGATTATCCTCATCGTGCATACAGGCGTCGGTCGCAAGCTTGCCGGAAACGCGGCAGATCGTCACCTGCATGAGCCCCATCTCAACGGGGGAAACGTCCATAATGGGCTTATCGGGAAGCCCCTCGTGTATCTTTGACATGAACGCCTGCCAGAGCGGCGCGGCGGCGTTTCCGCCCGTGGAGCCGGAGGCGAGCTTTTCGGAGTAGAGGTCGTGACCTATCCACAGCGCGCCGGTGTAATAGCCCGTGAACCCCGCGAAGCAGACGGAGGTATAATCGTCGTTGGTACCTGTCTTTCCCGCAACGGTGATCCCGGGGATCTTCGCGCGGGTACCGGTGCCGTAATCCACAACGTCCTTCAGCATGTCTATGAGCATGTATGCGGAGGATTCCTCATACACGCGGTAACTCTTCTGAACGGCCTTTGCGTCGAGCACGACCTTCATATCCTTATCGAGCACTACGGAGAATGAAAGGGGCTCCATATAGACGCCTCCGTTGGCTATCGTGGCGTAGGCCGCCGCAAGCTCAACGGGGGTGACGCCCGTAGTACCCAAGGCAAGACCGGGGCCGTCAACGTTTATCCTCGAAGGATTTATGCCGAGGCTCACGAGGTATTCCGCACTCTTTTCGAGGGTGACGTCGTCAAACAGCACCCTCGCCGCCACTATGTTGAGCGATGAAGCGATCGCACGGCGCAGGGGCTGCATGCCGAGCCATCTTGTGGAGCCGAGCGCGGGGTAGCCCTTTTCTCCGCCGTAGCCCTCTATGGGCAGCTCGGCGTTGAGCACGGGGCTGTTGCAGGAAAGCCCCATATCGAGCGCGGGCCCGTAAACGGAGAGCGGCTTGATGGCGGAGCCTATGGGCATGGAGCTCTGGTAGGCGCGGTTCAGGCCCTTCTTTACCGTGGGCTCCTGCCTGCCGCCTATACAGGCGATTATTTCACCTGTCTTGTGGTCGATTATTACGGCGGAGGACTGCGGCTGCAGCACCTCTATCGTGGTTCCGTCGGGGTTCTTGACCGTCTGTATCCCCGCGGAGGGGTTCTGCAGCTCGGGATAGCTCGCCCAATCGGTTATTATGTTCTGCACCGCATGCTGGACGTCGGGATCGACGTTCAGATAGATGTGGTAGCCGCCGGTGCGCAGCTCGTTTTCTATCATTGTGCGGTTGGACTTGGTATCCTCTATACCGCGCTGAGCGAGCAGGTGGGTGATAACGTCGTAGATGCCGTACTCCACGTAATAGGGCATATCGTAAAGCTGAGTTTTGGTGCTCTTTTCGATTATGTGCACCTTTTCGGCAAGCGCCGAAACGTACTGCTCGTGAGTTATTACGCCGTTTTCGTACATTACGTTCAGCACGACGTTCGTTCTCGCGTCGGTAACGTCCATCTTGTTGCGCCCGTCCTCATAGAAGCGGTAGTAGGTGTTCGCCCTGGGGTTGGTGTAATAGGGCTTCTGCACCATGCCGGCGAGCATCGCGCATTCCCTTATGGTCAGCTCCGAAAGCTCCTTGCCGAAATAATCCTCCGCCGCGGAGGCGAACCCGTAATTCGATTCCCCGAGGAACACGTCGTTCATGTAAGCCTCGAGTATCTTATCCTTGCTCATCACGTTCTCAAGCTCGTAAGCCAGATAAGCCTCCTGGATCTTGCGCTTGTAGCTCTGCTCGTTGGAAAGGATCTTGTTCTTAATGAGCTGCTGCGTAAGGGTGGAGCCGCCGTGCGTGCGCGAATTCAGAAGGGTGTTCACGAAGGCGGAGAACAGGCGCTTGAAATCCACGCCGCCGTGCTTGTAGAAGCGCAGATCCTCTACCGAGATGAGCGCGTTCTTGAGCATATCGGGAACGTCCTCTATATCGACCCAGTGGCGGTATTCCATCCCCGCGAAGGTGGTTATGAGCTTGCCGTTGCGGTCGTATATGTAACTGGTGCGGTCGGAGCGGGAAAGGCTCGAAATATCGAGCTCGGGGGAGGTATCGACGTAAGCCTTCGCAACGCCCATAACGAGCCCGAACACCAGCGCTCCGCCCAGTATCAGAACGACGCCCAAAAGTCTCAGCGTGTTGAACAGCACCGAGAGCAGGAAGGGCCTTGAGCTCTTCCTCTGCTTGAATACGCGCCCGCTCTCATCCGAAACGGGGCGGACGGGCTTCTTTTTCTTGTTCTTATCCTTTACCTTCTTCATTTTTTTCGTTTTCGCGAACGGGTCTTCCGCGGGGACGGGCAGAGGAGCTTCCCCCGGCTCTTCCGGGGTCCCGTCAAAAGGCTCCGCAGCGCTGTCTTCCATCATACCGGGATCGTCTTCGGGCGCTTCGGCTACGTCGGCCTCTTCGGGCGCTTCGGCTCCGTCGGCTTCCGCGGCCTCGGCTTCGGGCTCGCCAAAGCACGCCGCTTCGGCTTCGTCGGCGATCTCACCGGCGCATCCCTCCGCGCCGGGCAGCGTTTCTTCGGCGGAAGAACCGTTCACGGCGTCCTCCTCCAAAGGGGCGGTATCGGTATTGCCCGCTTCCTCGGCGGGCGTGTTTATGAGTTCAGTGTCTTCGTTCATATGAAAACTGCCTTTCATACAAATATCCGATTGTATTATATCACATCAGGATGAACAAGGCAACAGCCAAAGTCTTTTTGAATGCGGCCTCAAAAACCCGCGCAATGCCGCTCCGCCGCGCAATAAGCCCCGCCGCAGAAGCTTCCAACCTATATATAATAAAATTGTTTCTCTTCGGGACTACACATCCTCCCCTTTATGTGGTATTATTATGTGGGGATAGCTGACCCCGGGCTTTGCTGTGCCCAAATGACCGTAAAGGGGAGTGAGAGTTTTGTCTTTAGCCGATGTTCTTGCCGCCATACAGACCGGCTTTTCACAATTCAGGATACAGGATCTTGTGGATATCCTCATAATCGCGTGGGTGATATTCAAACTGATCCGGTTTACTACCAACACGCGCGCTTCGCAGGTTTTGAAGGGCGTGGGCGTGCTGGTGCTTATATTCATCCTCAGCAACGTATTCAATCTAATAACGGTCAGGTATCTTTTGAACTCGTTCCTGGTATCCGGTATCGTTGTGGCGGTGGTGCTCTTCCAGCCGGAACTGAGGCGCGCGCTGGAACGCATAGGCGGCTTCCGCATATTCAACTCGCAGAAGGATACTCCCTCCTATGCGATAGTCAAGCAGCTCGGCCTTGCGATAGAGAACATGTCCCGCCGCAGGGTGGGCGCGCTCATAGTGCTCGAAAGGAACACGAAGCTGGGCGATTACGTCCAGACGGGCACCATACTGGACGCCGAGATCACCGACGCGCTCGTTGAAAACATATTCGAGCCCAAGACTCCCCTGCATGACGGGGCGGTCATTATAAGGGGCGAGCGCATTTACGCCGCCGCCTGCGTGCTCCCGCTGTTCGACGATCCGAACATTTCAAGGGAGCTCGGGACGAGGCACAGGGCAGCGCTCGGCATCTCCACCGTGAGCGATTCGATCACCATAGTCGTTTCCGAGGAAACCGGCACCATCTCCTACGCGAGGGACGGCAGCCTCATAAGATACATAGATCACGAAAAGCTCGAAGAAGTGCTGAACGCGCATTTCTGCCCTCCGCAGGAAAAGCTCCAGCTCTTCGGCAAAAAGAACGATGAAGAAGGAAAGGGGGAGGAGACCGAAAATGGCAAACGCAAATTCCGACTCTTTAAGAGAAACAGGTAGGTTCGAAATACCTACGGCCCCCGGCGCAAAGACCGAAAAGGATGAGCGCACTCCCTGGTATAAGCTCTCCCTCACCAAAAGGATAATTTACGGGGTGCTTTCGCTCATACTGGCGATGCTGCTCTGGGGCTACGTGCTCATGACGCGCAACCCCCCGAGGACAAAGACCTTCCAGAACGTCTCCCTCTCCTTCGAGTCCGGCACCGAGGCGGATCTCATACTCCGCAAGCTCATGGTTTACGGCAAGGTCGCGGACGTTCTGAAGCCCGTTTCGGTCACGGTCTCCGCGCCCCTCACCGATATTTCCAAGATAAGGGAGAAGGATATTACCGCCACCGTCAGCTTGAACGACGTTCCCGCCGCGGGCACCTATTCGCTTGAGATAAAGGCGACGAGCTCCATCGGCACGGTGGTCGATATAACCCCCTCCACGGTGGAGATAGAGGTCGATGACATCGTAAGCCGCCTCGTCTCCATATCGTACGATTACGTGGGCGAGCTGCCCGAGGGCTACTGGCACGATACGCCCGTTCTTTCGGACGTGACCGCCACCATCGAAGGCGCAAGGAGCAACATAGAGCGCGTCGATAAGGCGATCTGCTATATCGACTTAAACGGCCTTACGGAGAGCATGAACAGCTTGAAGCTCCTCACCATCCTCGATAACGAGGGGAACGAGATGGAGCGTTCCGATTTCAAGAGCGTCATCCCCTCCGTCAGCGTGCAGATGGCGGTGTTCCCGCATAAGCACGTTACGATAGGCTTCGACGTTGCGGATATAGATCAGCTCCCCGATATTTTCGAGGTGCAGAGCATCACGCTGAACTACGAATCGCTCGATATAGCCGCTCCTGCGGATGTGCTTGCCCAGATCAGCGAGATCACTTCCGATCCCGTTTACCTGAGCACTGTCACCCAGCCCGAAAGCAAGACGATACCCCTGACCCTCCACGGCATACCCGATTCCTCAAGGGTGATAGGGGGCGATCCCAACAACGTTCAGCTCACGGTCGTGATAGCCGATAAGCAGATCTCGCAGCTTTTCAGCGACGTTCCCATCAAGTTCGTCGGCGAATCGAGCTACTATGATTACACCTATGAATTCGAAAACGTCAACGTCCGCCTCACCGGCCCCGCAAGGCTCATACGCGAGATGCTGAGCAGCGATTTCCTGATCGCGGTCAACGTCGAAGGCAGGGGAGTCGGCGATTACGATCTCCTTCTCGAATCCAGCATAGCGGATACGGAACGCTTCGCCGATATAGGCATCGAAATATTGAAGAGCACCGTTCACGTCGCGGTAAGGTCGGCGTCCGGTCAGCAGTAACGGAGGCAGCATGAAGCTTTTGGCTTTAGATCTCAAAATGCCGTTCAACGCGGATGAATCCACGCTGAAGCTTTTGATAAACGCAAACACCCGCATCCCCGCGGACAGGATCGAAAACATCCGCATAGTGCGCCGCTCGCTCGACGCAAGGGATAAGAACGATATAAACTTCATCTATTCGGCAAGCTTCGAAATAGATGAGCGCGATTACAACAGGTTCTACCCCCGCTTCTCAAAGAGCGTGCAGAAGGCGCCCGAGCCCCCCGTGGTCGCTCCCATAGTGGGCGAGGAGCCCCTGCCGGCCCCGATATTGGTCGCAGGAGCGGGCCCCGCGGGTCTTTTCGCGGCGCTCACCCTTGCCGAAAGGGGCTATAAGGTAGTGCTTATCGACAGGGGCAGGCCCATTGACGAGCGCACGCGTGACGTCGATACATTCTGGAAGGGCGGCGCGCTCGATCCCGAAAGCAACATCATGTTCGGCGAAGGCGGCGCGGGCACTTTCTCGGATGGCAAGCTCACCACCAGAATAAAGGATGCGCGCGCGGATATAGTGGTTGATACCCTTGTGAAATACGGCGCGCCCGAAAAGATCGCCATTGAGGCGAAGCCCCACGTCGGTACGGACGTTCTCCGCACCGTAGTGCGCAATATAAGGGGCGCGATAGAGGAGCTGGGCGGCGAGGTCCGCTTTTCCGCAAAGCTCACCGGCATCCGCACGGAGGACGGCCGCGTGACGGGCGCAGTCATAAACGGCGCCGAAACTATCCCCTGCTGCGCGATAGTGCTCGCCGTGGGTCAGGCGGCAAGGGATACCTACCGCATGCTGTTCGATATGGGCGTGGAGATCACCGCAAAGCCCTTTGCCGTGGGCGTGAGGATCGAGCATCCCCAGAGCTTTATCGACCGCGCGCAGTTCGGCAAATTCGCGGGGCATCCCCGCCTCGGCGCGGCGGAATACCGCATGACCGCAAGATCCGGCGGAAGGGGCGTCTATACCTTCTGCATGTGCCCCGGCGGGTTCGTCGTAGCTTCCTCCTCGAGCGAAGGCGAAGTGGTGACCAACGGCATGAGCTATGCCGCGCGTGACGGTGAAAACGCCAATTCGGGCATAATAGTTCAGATAAACCCCTCCGATCTCGGAGGCGCCCCCTTCTGCGGGGTGGAATTCCAGGAAAAGCTGGAGCGCGCCGCGTTCCGCCTGGGCGGGGGCGATTTCTCCGCTCCCGCAGAGCGCGTAGCCGATTTCCTCGAAGGCTGCGATCCCCGGCCCTTCGGCGGGGTCACGCCCACTTACCGCCCGCAGGCGGTCCCCCGCAAGCTCAGAAAATGCCTGCCCTCCGCAGTGCATAAGGGCATTGCGGAAGGTCTCGGCGCCTTCGGCAGGATGATAAAGGGCTTCGACATGGGCGACGCGGTACTGACCGCCGTTGAAAGCCGCACGAGCGCCCCCGTGCGCATCAACAGGGGCGAAAACGGCGAAGCGACGCGGCTGCACGGGCTCTATCCCGTGGGCGAAGGCGCGGGCTACGCGGGCGGCATAGTTTCCGCCGCGGTTGACGGTATGCGCGCCGCGGAAAGGCTGATCGCCGTTTACAAGGCGGAGTGAAAGGAAAAGCTATGAAGGAATATTACGCGATTATAGGCAATTTCGGTTCGGGCAAAACGGAGCTCGCGCTCAATATGGCGTTCCGCGCCGCGGCGGAGGGCAAGAAGGTCACCCTCGTAGATATTGACGTTATCAACCCCTATTTCCGCTCCACCGAGCGCAAGGCGGAGCTGGAGGCGGCGGGCGTCCGCCTGATCTCCCCGAACTTCACCTCCTCCGGCGTTGAGGTGCCCAGCATCCCGCCCGAGATATTCTCCGTGTTCTCCGATAATTCCGATCTCGTCATATTCGACGTGGGCGGCGATCCCGTGGGCGCCATCGCAATGGGGCAGTATTACGGCTACTTCAAGCAGATAGAGAATTTCGAGGTATGGTACGTCATAAACATGCGCCGTCCGCTCTCCTCGGGCGCGGAGGAAAACCTCGAAATGATAGGCAAGATAATGGGCGTTTCCCGCCTTCGCGTGACGGGCATACTCAACAACACGAACCTCGCTCACGAAACGAGCGTGAAGGATCTTTTCGACGGGCTCGAGGTCACGCGTGAGGTCTCACGCCGCACGGGCTTCCCCGTGGTAGGCACGATAGGCACTCCCGAAATACTCGGGGAGTTCATGCGTGAAGCCAAGGAGCGCGGCGTCCCCGAAGAATACGTCGGCCGCGCGTTCCCCATCGAGCGCTATATGCACCGCGACTGGGGCCGCTATACGGAAAGCGGGCTGTAATGCCGCGCTTCGTGGATAAAAGGGAATACGATATCGACCGCGAAAAAAGCGTCTGCTTCTCCGGCCACAGGCCCGAAAAGCTCCCGTGGGGCGATGATGAGCGCGATGAAGCCTGCAAGCTCTTCAAGTCCCGCATAGAGCGCGAGATATTGAAGGCCTATGAGGCGGGCTGCCGTTATTTCCTCTCCGGCATGGCGGAAGGCTTCGATACCTACGCCGCGGAAGCGGTCGTAAAGCTCGCCAAAAAGCATGAGGGGATGGAGCTCGTAGCCGTTTTCCCATACGGCAGGGGCGATTCCCCGCGCAAGCGCAAGCTCGCCGAAAAGGCGGCCGTATGCGTCAGCATATCGGAAGGCTACGCGCCTTCCTGCTATATGGAAAGGAATTATTTTCTCGTCCGCCATTCCTCGCGGGCGATAGTCGGCTACGCGGGCGAAGCCGCGTCCGGCACGGGGGCGACCCTGCGCATGGCCCTGCGCGAGGGGCTCGAAGTCATAATGATCGCCCCGTAAACCAATAATATAAAGGTGATACTATGCCGCTTCTGGCTGTTAACGAATTAAAGAAATCATACGTCACGCGCGTCCTTTTCGAGGACGTGAGCTTTGAGGTGGAACCCGGCGATCACATAGGCTTCATAGGCGTGAACGGCTGCGGTAAATCCACCCTGTTCTCCATAATAGAAGGCAGAGAGCCCTATGACAGCGGCATGATCTCC
The DNA here is from genome assembly GCA_017394835.1 of Clostridia bacterium. Lineage (GTDB taxonomy): Bacteria > Bacillota > Clostridia > Christensenellales > CAG-138 > UBA3857. The sequence goes on along the minus strand of JAFPXD010000004.1, from coordinate 11,936 downwards.
TTCGGGAAGGACGCGGTCCTCGGCGCCATGGATCAGACTGTGGAGGCCGAGGGCGTATCCCTCTATTCCTACGTTGAGGAAGTGTTCGGCGAGCTCGTCCGCATAGAGAGCGAGCTTGATGAGATCGCGGATAAGCTCACCGCCTGCGGCGCGGATGAAAAGCTCATAGAGCGTCAGCACCGCCTCCGCGAGCGGTATGAGGACGGCGGCGGCCTCACCTTCCGCGCCCGCACGAGATCGGCGTTATTGGGCCTCGGCTTTCAGGAGGAGGAATTCGATAAGGATATCGGCCGCTTTTCCGGCGGTCAGCGCAACAAGGCGCAGCTTGCAAAGCTTCTGCTTTCGGGCGCGAACCTGCTTCTTTTAGACGAGCCCACCAACCATCTCGACATAAAGGCGATAGAATGGCTGGAGGAGCTGCTTGCGAATTACCGCGGCGCGTTCATAGTCATATCGCATGACCGCTATTTTTTGGATCGCGTCACCAACCGCACAATGGAGCTCAAGGATCTCAAGCTCTATAAATCGAAGGGCAATTATTCCCGTCATACGGAGCTCCGCATGGCGGCAAGGGAGCTTGAAATACGCAGGTATCTCAGGGCAAAAAAGGAGATAAAGCGCATAGAGGGCATGGTGGAGCAGCAGCGCCGCTGGGGTCAGGAGCATAATTTCGTCACCGCCGCGCATAAGCAGAAGGCGGCCGACCGCATAAAGGCGACCCTTGTGGAGCCCGAAAGGGATCCCGCCTCCATCCGGTTCGAGTTCAACGCCAAGGAGGGCGGCGGCAACGAGGTAGTGGTCGCCAAGGGGCTTTCCAAATCCTTCGGCTCGAACGAGGTGTTCCGCGATCTCGATATGCTCGTCAAAAAGAACGAGAAGGTGTTCATACTGGGCGATAACGGCTGCGGCAAGACTACTCTTTTGAACATAATCGCGGGGAGGATGCGCCCGACTTCGGGCGTCTGCTATCTGGGCGCACACATAGAAGCGGCGTATTACGAGCAGACGATGGCCTCCCTCGATCCGGAAAACACCGTTTTGAACGAGGTGTGGGACAAGTATTTCAACACCATATCCCATAAGGATATAAGAAACGCGCTGGCCGCGTTCCTCTTCCGCGGGGATGAGGTCGAAAAGAAGATAGGCCTGCTTTCCGGCGGCGAAAAGGCGAGGGTCCAGCTATTGAAGCTGATGCTCACAAGGGCAAACCTCCTGCTCCTTGACGAGCCCACGAACCATCTCGATATCGCCTCGCGTGAGGCGCTGGAAAACGCGCTTGACGAATATAACGGCACCGTCATCATCGTAACGCACGACAGGTATCTTGTTAACCGCCTTGCGGACAGGATCCTGCACATGACCCACAGCGGCCTTACCGAATACATAGGCGGCTATGACGATTATATCGAGGCGCTGAAGAACGATACCGCGGGATTCGGCGCGGCGGAAAAGCCCGTATCCGCCAATGCAAGGGAATATAAGGAAACGAAGCAGCTCCGCAGTGATATTACAAAGGCGAAAACGGCCGTTTCCCGCGCGGAAAAGAGCATAGCGGAAACGGAAGCCGCGCTCGATGAAATGAACGTGGAGCTTGCAAAGCCCCATATCGCGTCCGATTATAAAAAAGCGGGCGAGCTTTCAGCAAAGGCCGAAGCGCTCCGCGCAAAGCTCGATCTGCTCTATGAGGAATGGGAGGCGGCGGACGCGCGCCTGAAGGAGCTTTCCGAGCGCGGGCAGCAATGATAAATAATAACAAGAGGTACTGATTTGAATAAAGGAAAACAAACGCCTAAGCTTAAAGTGATCCCCCTCGGCGGTCTTGGGGAGATAGGCAAGAATATGACCGTCATGGAATACGGGGACGATATAATAGTGATAGACTGCGGTCTGTCCTTCCCCGATGAGGATATGTACGGGGTCGATCTCGTCATACCCGATATGACTTATCTTGAGGATAATTTCGACCGCATACGCGGCTTTGTGATAACCCACGGGCATGAGGACCATATCGGCGCAGTGCCCTTCGCGCTCCAGAAATTCGACGTTCCCGTCTATGGCTCGCGGTTCACTCTCGCCCTCATTGAGCACAAGCTCGAGGAGCATAAGATAAAGCACGCGGATCTGCGCACGGTCAAGGCGGGGGATACCGTTGAATTGGGCTGCTTCAAGGTCGAATTCATAAAGGTCTCGCACTCCATCGCCGGCGCGCTTGCCGCGGCGGTCACCACCCCCGTCGGAGTCGTCATCCACACGGGCGATTTCAAGGTGGATTATACCCCCATCGACGGCGAGCCCATAGATATAGCCCGCTTCGCGCATTACGGCACGAAGGGCGTGCTCGCGCTGATGATGGATTCCACCAACGCGGAGCTTCCCGGCTCCACACCTTCCGAAATGGCGCTGGGCCGCACCTTCGAATCCGTATTCGATCAGGCGGAGGGCCGCGTGATAGTCGCCTCGTTTGCGTCGAACGTCTATCGCATCCAGCAGATAGCGGACGTCGCCATCCGCCACGGCAGGGTCATCTGCTTCCAGGGCCGTTCAATGGTGATGATCGCGAGGATAGCGATGGATCAGGGCATACTCCGCATACCGGAAGAGTCCATAGTGGAGGTCGAAAAGCTCAAAAAATACGCCGATAACGAGGTCTGCGTATTTACCACCGGCTCCCAGGGCGAGGCGATGAGCGGCCTCTTCCGCATGGCGTATTCCAACCACAAGCTCAACATAGGCAAGGGGGATACGGTCGTCATCTCCGCCTCCGCCATCCCCGGCAACGAAAAGGCGGTCGGCAAGGTAATAGACCAGCTCTTCATGAAGGGCGCCTCCGTCGTATATGACAGGCTTGCGGACGTGCACGTTTCCGGCCACGCGAGGCAGGAGGAGCTTAAGCTCATGATGCGCCTCATAAAGCCCAAATTCTTCATCCCCGTGCACGGCGAAGCAAGGCATCTTTACCACCATGCAAAGCTCGCGAAGGCGCTTGGCGTAAAGGAAAGCAACATTTTCGTCATGGAAACGGGCAGCGTGCTCGAGCTTTCGAAAAGGAGCGGCAAGATAGCGGGAACTGTCGATTTCGGCAGCGTGTTCGTCGCGGGCTCGGGCGTGGGCGATATAGGCAGCGCCGTGCTCAGGGAGCGCAGGCTCCTCTCGCACGATGGGTATTTTACCGCCGTTATCCCCATAAAGCGCTCAACGGGCGAGCTTTCCGCTGAGCCGGAGATACTTTCAACGGGCTTCGTCTATGCAAAGGAGGCGGATTCCCTTTATGAGGAGGTCAGGGCGATACTGCACGAGCAGGCGCTCATGTTCTCCGCGTGCCCCCGCTCCGAATGGGGCGGTATCAAAACGACCGTTAAGCAGAGCGTCAAGGCCTGCCTCGTCAAAAGGACGAAGCGCTGCCCGCTTCTGCAGATAACCGTGATCGAAACGGAGTAAACGATGAACTACGATAAGGCGCATGCGCTTGCTGCCGAGATCCGCGCAAGCGAGGAATTCAAAAGGTATAAAGCGGCCAAGGAAAGGATCGAGCCCGGCTCCTCTTCGGAGGCGTTCCTTTCCGAATACAAAAAGCTGCAGCTCAAAGCGCAGGCGGATATGGTCGCCGGGCAGACCGATGAGGAAACGCTTTCGAAGCTGCAGAGGCTCGGCGAGCTTCTGCAGATGGACAGGGACGCTGCGGAATACTTGTTTGCCGAGTTTGCTTTGAGCAGACTCGTGGGGGATATTTACAGGATAGTCGCGAACGCGGCGGAGCTGGACATCAGCATGCTCGATTGACGCGGCAAAATGAAAGGAAAGCTTATGGAGCTTAGATTTTTGAATTACGAATACCCCGATAACGGCGGCGAAAGGGAGCCCGAGCTTGCTCAAACGCAGGTGCTCCCCGTGTTCAACAAGCCCCCGCGCATAATCCCGGAAATGGATGCGACGGGCGAAATAGTCATAGACGACGACGGCCCCGTGAAGAAGCGCGTCCGTAAAAAGAGGGAGCGCGCAGTCCGTCAAAAAAAGGAAAACGAGGGCTTAAAGTCCGCTTGGCGCAGCATAAGCCCCGCGCTCGCGGCGCTCGCCGCAGTGGTGATAACGCTCCTGCTCATTGCGTTCGCCGTGCGCGTTGTCAAAAACAAATTCCTGCGCCCCGTCGATCCTTCGGATCCCACGCCGATAGTTGTCACCATCCCGAAGAGCAGCGGCGCTTCCGCCATTGCGAAGATACTCTATGAAGCGGGCGGAGAGGGCGAGCGCGGCCTCATAGTCAACAAGGCGCTGTTCAAGGTGTATGTCGATTTCCTCGGCCGCTCCTCGAATTTGAAGGCCGGCACTTACGTGCTTTCCCGCAATATGGGCATGCGCCAGATAGTGGATATAATCTGCTCCGGCAACCCCCCGAGGGAGACCGTGAAATTCACCATATCCGAGGGTATGACCGTCGAGGGCATCGCAGCCCGCCTCGTGGATAAGGGGATACTGAAATCTCCCGATCGCTTCCTCGAGCTGTGCAGGGACGCCAAGTCCTTTGCGGGCAGCTACCAGTTCGTAAAGAAGATAGTCGATGAGGGCAGGGAGGGCCGCACCTACATGCTGGAAGGCTATCTGTTCCCCGATACCTACGAGGTATTCGCCGACGCCACCGAGGAGGAGATAATCGTCAAGATGCTCGACCGCTTCGGCGAGATCTATACGAGGAAATACGTCGAACGCGCGGAGGAAATGGGCTATACTCTTGACGAGGTCGTAATACTCGCCTCCATGATAGAAAAGGAAGCCAAGACCTTCGATTTCAACAAGGTCTCAGCGGTGTTCTACGGCAGGCTCGCGAACGATATGCCCCTGCATTCCGACGCGACCCTGGGCTACGTCCTGAAGACTCAGAGTATGGAATTCACTCAGGAGGAGCTCGATATCGACAATCCCTACAATACCTATAAGTATAAGGGCCTGCCCGCGGGCCCCATCTCCAATCCCGGTACTGCGGCAATGGAGGCGGTGCTCTTCCCCAATGAGCAGTATATCACGGAGGGCTACCTCTACTTCTGTCTCATGGATCCCACGACGGGCGCGCTGGCCTTTGCCAAGACCGCTGAGGAGCATGCCGCAAACGTCGAAAAATACAAGCCTCTCTGGGGGAATTGATAATGAAGCTTGAGCTGCTTGCTCCCGCGGGGAACCGCGAACGATTCGATACCGCCATACGCTACGGGGCGAACGCCGTCTATATGGGGCTTCCCGCCTTTTCCCTGCGCAATCTCGCGGATAATTTCGAAGCGGAGACCCTTCCGGAAACGATCGCCTATGCTCACGGGCATGGGGTAAAGGTCTATATCACCGTCAATTCCTTCATCCGCGACGGCGAGCTGGAGGAGCTTAAAAGCACCCTCGGCGCCCTGCGCGAAAGCGGAGCGGACGCGCTCATTGTTAACGATCCCGCGGTCATCCGCCTTTCGCGGAGGATCGCGCCCGATATGCCGCTCCACCTTTCCACACAGGCGAACACCTTGAATTCCGAGGCGGCTTCCTTCTGGTACGATCAGGGTGTGAGCCGCATAGTGCTCGCACGCGAGCTCACCTTGGATGAGATAAAGCTCATCCGCTCCCGCATCCCGAAGGAGCTGGAGCTTGAAATGTTCGTTCACGGAGCCATGTGCGTAAGCTTCTCGGGCAGATGCCTGCTTTCGAACTATATCGACGGGCGGGACAGCAACCGGGGCGAGTGCGTGCAGCCCTGCCGCTGGAATTACGAGCTTGAGGGAGGCCGCGTTTATCACGCGAACTTCCGCGAGAAGGGAAAGGGCGGCGAGTGGTTCACCGTCGAGGAGGACGGCAGGGGCTCGTTCCTGCTGAATTCCCGCGATATGTGCCTTGCGCCCTACCTTCGCGAGATAGAGGAAGCGGGCGTATCCTGTATAAAGATAGAGGGGCGGATGAAGTCCATCCTCTACGTTGCGACGGCCGTGAACGCCTATCGCATGGCGCTGGACGGCGCCCCCATCGAAGTCGTAATGCGCGAGCTCATGCGCCTTTCCCACAGGCCCTACACAACGGGCTTCGCCTTCCGCGAAAGCGAAAAATGCCGCGGCGGCACCTACGGGAAGGAAAGAAGCCTCAATATCCTCTACGGCGAAAACCCCGGCGAGCTCATGGAATATGAGACGGGCGGCTACACGCAGGAGGCGCAGATCTCTGCGGTGGTGATCGCGTATGATGAGCAAAAGCGCGAAGCGCTCATAGAGCAGCGCAATAATTTCAAGCTCGGCGATACTCTGGGCATTCTCGCCCCCTCGGACGTCGCCCGCTCCTTTACCGTGACGGCGATCGAAAACGAGGCGGGGGAGAGCGTTCCCGCGGCGCCCCATCCGAAGGAAAGGCTCCGCATCGCCTGCCCCGAAAAGCTCAGCCCGGGCGACATATTGAGGAAGGACGTCTGATCCCGCTTCAGACCGCGTTTATACGGAGCATGGCTTTTTTGCCGGCTCCCTGCAATAAAAAACAAACTTCAACGGAGGAAATACATTATGAACAAAATGACTGTCAAGGATCTCAACGTAACCGGCAAGCGCGTGCTCGTGCGCGTCGATTTCAACGTGCCCCTCAACAAGGAGCTCAAGATCGACGATGAGAGCCGCATCATGGGCGCCCTGCCCACCATCAAGTATCTCGTCGAACGCGGCGCGAAGGTCATACTCTGCTCCCATCTCGGCCGTCCCAAGGGCAAGTTCGTTCCCGAAATGAGTCTTGCGCCCGTTGCGAAGAGGCTGCAGGAGCTCCTGCCCGGCGTTAAGGTCGTTTTCGCAAACGATGTAATAGGAGAGGACGCCGCCCGGAAGATCGCCGCCATGCAGGATGGTGAGATCGTGCTCCTCGAAAACCTCCGCTTCCATGCCGAGGAGGAGAAGAACGATCCCGAATTCGCAAAGAAGCTCGCCTCCTATGCGGATCTTTACGTTTCCGATGCGTTCGGCACCGTCCACCGCGCCCACGCCTCCACCGCGGGCGTTGCGGAGCATCTGCCCGCCGCATGCGGCTTCCTCATTGAAAAGGAGCTTTCCTTCATGGGCAAGGCGCTTGAGAATCCCGACCGTCCCTTCGTTGCCATTCTTGGCGGCAAGAAGGTCGCGGATAAGATCGGCGTTATCACCAACCTGCTCAAGAAGTGCGACACCCTGCTCATCGGCGGCGCAATGAGCTACACCTTCTACAAGGCGATGGGCCTTTCCGTGGGCAATTCCCTCGTTGACGAAGCCTCCATCGATCTTGCGAAGTCCCTGATGGACGATGCGAAAGCGCGCGGCGTCCGTCTCCTGCTCCCCGTTGACTGCGTTGTTGCAAAGGAGTTTTCCGAAGAAGCCGAAAGGCAGACCGTTCCCTATGACGCCATGCCCGAAGGCTGGGAAGGCCTTGACATAGGCGAAGCCACCGCGAAGCTTTACGGCGACGTCATAAAGGAAGCCAAGACCGTCGTTTGGAACGGCCCCATGGGCGTGTTCGAAATGGCCCCCTTCGCGAAGGGCACCGAGGCGGTCGCTCTGGCCTGCGCCGAGTGCGAAGGCACCACCATCATAGGCGGCGGCGATTCCGCTTCCGCCGTCAACAAGTTCGGCCTCGGCGATAAGATGAGCCATATCTCCACCGGCGGCGGCGCTTCCCTCGAATTCCTTGAGGGCAAGACCCTGCCCGGCGTTGCGGCGCTCAACGATAAGCAGGGCCGCCGTAAGTTCATCGCGGGCAACTGGAAGATGAATATGACCCCCTCCGAGGCGGCCGCTCTCGTCCGCGAGCTTCTGCCCCTCGTCCGCGAGGCGGAGGCGGAGGTAGTTGTATGCCCGCCCTACGTCGATATCCCCTTCGTCGCTCCCATCATAAAGGGCTCCAACGTAAGGCTCGGCGCACAGAATATCCACTGGGCGGAAAAGGGCGCCTTCACCGGCGAAGTCTCCGCTAAGATGCTCAAGGAGCTCGGCGTCGAATACGCCATAATCGGCCACAGCGAGCGCCGCCAGTATTTCGGCGAGACGGATGAGACCGTCAACTCCCGCATGAAGGCCGCGATAGCCGCCGGCGTCACCCCCATCGTCTGCGTGGGCGAGACCCTCGAGCAGCGCGAAGCCGGCGTTACCGATGAATTCCTTGCCTCCCAGGTAAGGGGCGCCTTTGCGGGCTTCGACGCGGCCGACGCGTTGAAGGTCGTTATCGCTTACGAGCCCATCTGGGCCATCGGCACCGGCAAGACCGCTTCGGATGAGGAAGCCGACCGCACCATCGGCATGATCCGCGCCGAATTCGGCAGGCTCTACGGCGAGGAAGCGGCGAATGATATCCACATCCTCTACGGCGGCTCCATGAACGCGAAGAACGCCCACGGCTTAAAGGCCATGCCCAATATCGACGGCGGCCTTATCGGCGGCGCTTCGCTTAAACCCGTTGATTTCAGTCACGTCGTTCTCGACTGACGCCCCAAAACAGACCCGCGGGCGCTTCTTAAAGGGAGCGCCCGCATAACGCAGCATCCCAATGAAAAAACTTACGGCACTTATTATTCTTGACGGCTTCGGCTATCGCAGGGAGGCGGAGGAGAACGCCGTCCGCATAGACGGCATCCGCAATATCCGCGCGCTGAAGGCACGCTATCCCCATACCCTCATAGAAGCTTCCGGCATGGACGTCGGGCTTCCCGCGGGGCAGATGGGCAATTCCGAGGTAGGCCATATGAACCTCGGCGCGGGCAGGGTCGTATTCCAGGATTACCCCCGCATCGAAAACGCCATAGCGAACGGCGAATTCTTCAAAAACCCCGCCTTCATGGGCGCGGTCGAAAACTGCAAAAAGCATGGTTCTTCCCTGCACCTTCTGGGGCTCTGTTCCGATGGCGGCATCCATTCGCGCCTCGGGCATCTTTACGCTCTGCTGGAGCTTGCAAAGCGCGAAGGGCTTGAAAATGTCTATATCCACTGCTTCATGGATGGGCGCGATACCCCGCCCACGAGCGGTCTCGGCTATATTAAGGAAGTCATGGCGAAATGCCGCGAGATAGGCGTGGGCGAGATCGCCACGGTCCAGGGCCGGTTCTGGGGCATGGACCGCGATAAGCGCTACGAACGCGTCAAGGCGGGCTTTGACGCCATAGTGAACGGTGAAGGCGTTTTCGAGCCGGATCCCGTTTCCGCCGTCGAGCATTCGTATGAAAACGGCAAGACGGATGAATTCATTGTCCCCGCCGTCATAACGAAGGAAGGCAGGCCCATAGCGACGGTCGAGGAAAACGACAGTGTCATATTCTTCAATTTCCGCACCGACCGCCCCACCGAGATCACCGAAGCCTTCATATTCGAGGATTACAATTATTTCGAGCGCAAGCGCGGCTTCATAAAGACGCATTACGTCTGCATGACCCTCTACCGCGACGATTTCGACGGCCTTGCCGATATTGCCTTCCGCCCCATCCACCACAAGGATCTGCTCGGGGAGTACGTATCCTCCAAGGGAATGACCCAGCTCCGTCTTGCGGAAAGCGAAAAGAAGCGCCACGTCACGTTCTTCTTCAACGGCGGCACGGATGAGATAAGCGCGGGCGAGGAGCATATCATCCTCCCCTCGCCTAAGGTCGAAACCTACGATCTTGCACCCGAAATGCGCGCCTACGATCTTGCGGAGATCGCCGTGAACGCAGTCCGCTCGCATAAATTCGATCTTCTGGTGATGAATTTCGCCAACCCCGATATGGTGGGGCATACGGCGGTAAGACCCGCGGTCATAAGCGCGGTGCATGCCGTTGACGAATGCGTAGGCAGAGTTGTGGCCGAGATAGTGAAGGAAGGCGGCCGATGCCTTGTCACCGCGGATCACGGCAACTGCGAGACAATGGCCGAAAACGGCAAGCCCATGACGGCTCATACCACCAATCCCGTTCCGCTCATTTACGTCGCGGAGGACGCGGAAAGCGTCTCCCTGAAGGAGGGCGGCAGGCTCGGGAACATCGCTCCCACGCTCCTCGAAATGATGGGCCTTGAAAAGCCGGAGGCGATGACGGAGGAGAGCCTTATAGTCAGGTGAGCCAAAAAGGCAATAAAACCCTGCCTAAAAAGCCAAAATATACCGCTTTTGCTATTGCATTGAAGCGGGCATGGTGGTATAATGACTTTTGCAGTTGAATTTTTGAAAGGAAACAACCATGGATATTTTTGAAATCGTAGTAAATTTCCTCCTGCTCATCGCGGCTGTGCTCCTCGTGATCGTAGTTCTCGCGCAGGATTCCAAGAACTCCGGCCTCGGCAGCGCTTTCGGTTCCGAGACTACCGCGATCAGCAGCCGCGGCAAGAAGGCCAGCCGTGAAAAGCAGCTTCAGAAGCTTACGGTCATCCTCGCGATCGTCGTCGCGGTGCTCGCCGTTCTGATGCTCCTCATGCCCGCCTTCACCAAGTGGTTCACTCCCAAAGCCGCCGCGGGCGTAATCCGCAACATCTTCTGATAACATAACCCATGTGATCGAGCGCGGCTTCCCCAAAGGGGTGCTGCGCTTTTATCATCCTTAAGGAAAGGAGGTCGCGATATGCCGATAAAAAAGGGCAGGCGTTCCGTCGCCGAAAATCGCAAGGCGAGGCACGATTATTTCATTGAAGATACCTATGAAGCGGGCCTTGCGCTGGTGGGCACGGAAGTGAAATCCATAAGGGCCGGCAAGGTCAATATAAAGGATTCCTACGTCAAGATAAAAAACGGCGAGGCGCTGGTCGTCGGCATGCACGTTTCACCCTATGAGCAGGGCAATATCTTCAACCGCGATCCCTTCCGTGAAAGGAAGCTCCTGCTCCACAAGCGGGAAATACTGAAGCTCCGTGCGCTTTCCGAAGCGGACGGGTACAGCCTCATCCCCCTCTCCCTCTATATAAAGGATGGGCTCGTCAAGATGGAGCTCGCCGTCGCCAAGGGCAAAAAGCTCTACGATAAGCGGCACGATCTTGCCGAAAAGGATGCGAAGCGCCAGATGGAGCTTCGCCGCAAGGGGGATAGGTATTCCGACTGATATTCATACGCGCGCCTTGGCATGGGGCGCCGCATGGGGGCGTAAATGGTTTCGACGGGGATCATGGATGCCGGATAAGCGAGCCGAAGCCCCGAGCTTCGTTAAAATCGGGAAATTCTTAAATATAACTGACAACAACAGTTACATGCCTGTCGCGGCCTAACCGCCCGACTGTCCGCCTTAAGCTTCCCACGGCGTAAGATACGGGCATCATCAATGTGGGGAACCAACCGCAGTCTGCCTCAGCTGCGGCGGGATTAAGAGGCTGCCGGATCCGTAAGCCCGCCGGTGGGCGTACGGAAACGAAAGACCCAATGCGCCGGCTACGCTCGTAGAAAGTCTTGCAGACAGGTTTTCGGACAGGGGTTCGACTCCCCTCGCCTCCACCAAAAGAAAGCACAGGCGAACTGCCTGTGCTTTCTTTTGGTCTATGTTGAGGCGGGAGGGGAGCGAACCCCGAAAGGGCGGCCGCCGAACGGAAAAAGCCAACCGCTTGGCTTTTTCAGGCGGACGCCGCGGCGGAAAGCGGATGCGCCGCCGCGGAAAAGGACTCCCCTCGCCTCCACTATGCAAAAAAGTACAGTCATCGCCTGTACTTTTTTGTATAAAAGAAGAAGCGAGGGGAGGCGAACCGGGCGCGGTGGCCGCGAAAAGAAAAAGCCAACTGCTTGGCTTTTTCAGCGGACGCCCCGGCGGCTGCGGCGGCAGGCACCGGGGGGACCGTGCCCTGACCGAGCGAAGCGAGAGGAGACTCCCCTTGCTTCCACCAACAAAGAAGGGGCTGTTGCAAATGCAAGAAAATTGCAGGCAACAGCCTCTTTCTTTACGCCCTTTCCGAGTTTGTCTTTGAAAGCGATCTTGAACCATTCGGAAAGCAGCGGTTTTTATCGGGTTGGAATTGTTTTTGGGTACGCTT
>JAFPXD010000071.1 GCA_017394835.1 Clostridia bacterium | reverse complement strand
GGGAGCCGGGAATAATGGCTGCCTCCCCTTTGCATGGGAGCCGGGAATAATGGTTGCCTCCCCTTGTTAAGGGGAGGTGGCGCGAGCGGCGAAGCCGCGAGCGACGGAAGGGTTTTGAGCGCAGAAGAAGAGATGATGTGGCTGCCGCAAAGGCGATCCGAAGGAATAAGCCGACCCCTCAGTCGTCCTCGCTGCGCTCGGCCGACAGCTCTCCTTTCGCAAGGGGAGCCGGGGATGGTGGCCCAAAGGTAAACAAACCGAAAAACATGAAACACAGCTTTGACTTTTCTCCCGAACTTATCCGATTTGCCGAGCTCGTACGCCTTCGCGGCGCCGAGCTTTTCGTAGTGGGAGGGCACGTGCGCAACACGCTGCTGGGGCTGCCGCTTTCGGACACGGACGTGACGAGCGCCCTTCGCCCGGAGGAGATCGAGGCGCTCTGCGGCGAGGCGGGCATAAAGACCGTGCCCAAGGGCGCGGCGTTCGGCATGGTGGAGGTGCATATGGGGGGCATAAGCTTTGAGCATACCACCTTCCGAAGCGACGTCTATGCCGAGGGCGGCGCGCACCGCCCCGCGAAGGTGAGCTATTCCGATTCCCCCTATGAGGACGCCTTCCGCCGCGATTTCACGGTGAACGCGCTCTATGCCTCCGTTCCGGCGGGAGAGGTGATCGACCCGACGGGCGGCCTCCGGGATATAGAAGCCCGCCTCATCCGAACCACTGCGGAGGACCCCGAAACGATCCTCCGCGACGACGGCCTGCGCATAATGCGCCTCTGTCGGTTTGCGGCGGAGCTCGGCTTCGATATAGAGGAAAAAACCTTTGCAGCCGCCAAAAAATGCGCCCTCCTGCTTCGTGATATTTCGGCGGAGCGCATACGCGACGAGCTTCAAAAGATACTGCTTGCGGATGTGAAATACGGCCTCCCCGCGCAGGAGAGCGTGCTGCGCGGCCTGCATCTTTTGGATGAGGTCGGCGCTTTGGACGTGATACTCCCCGAGCTTGCCCGCTGCCGCGGCGTGCCTCAAAGCCCCAAATTCCACCGCTTCCCCGTGCTGGAGCACATTTTCCGCACAGTGGAGCTTTCGGAGCCCATTCTTGAGGTGCGCCTCGCCTGCCTCCTGCACGATATTGCAAAGCCCGTCCGGCTCGCGGAGCAGGGCAATATGCACGGTCACGACGCCGAAGGCGAGATAATGGCGCGGGAGATACTCCGCCGCCTGCGCTTCGACGGCCCGACGATCGAGACCGCCTCGTGGCTCGTTCGCCGACATATGTACGATCTTGACGGGAACGCCAAGGAATCGACCCTGAAGCGCCGCTTTGCCGAATGGGGCAGGGAGCGTGTGGAGCTGCTTGCGTTCGTCAGGGAGGCGGATTTCAACGGCTCTTTGGGCGAGGTTCGAAGCGTCAAGTCCGCCGTCCGCTGGAGGCGCATACTGAATGACATGATCGAAAGCGGCGCGCCCTTTTCGGAGGATGATCTGGACTGCACGGGCAGGGACATAATGGATTGGACTGGTCTGCCGCCCTCCCCGCGCATAGGGGAGATAAAGCGCACGCTGTTTATGCACTGCGCGGCAAGGCCCAAGGATAACGAACGGGAAAGGCTCAAAAAGCTCGTCCGAGATATAGAGGGCGGGAAGAGAATAAAGTAACGGCAAAAAAACGGCATGGCGCTGGACCATGCCGTTTTTGTTTCATGTGCCGTGAGCGCATTTCGCGCCCGCGGGGGGAGTTACAGACCCATCGAAGCCCTCAGTATGAGCAGCGCGTCGGAGGAATCCACGACTCCGTCGCCGTTTATATCGCCCATATTCTGCTCCGCATCGGTGATGACCTGAAGCTCCATTGCGGCGCGGAGCACTATGAGCGCATCCGTTCCGGAAACCTGACCGTCAAGATCCACGTCGCCGGGCAGGGGAGTGCCCTCATAATAAACGGTGTAAACGTCAAGCTTCTCCTTTATGCAGGAGAGATCGTGATCCCAGCCGACGAAGGTATAGCCCTCATGCTCGGGCGCTGCGGGCGGGACAACGGGATTGCCCCAAGACGTGTACTTGGTGGCGATCTTCGTATTGGTTATGCTGTCGAAGAACTGCACTTTCATGCTGCGGGGAATGTAATTCGCGGTGATGACGGTATCGGAGAGCACGGGGCAGGGGTTCGTTGCGGCAGGCGTGAAACCCTGGAAGGTATGGCCCTCGATCGTAGGCGCGGTCACGGAATAGGTGGGGACCTGACCCACGGTGAGCTGCTCGGTGGCGAAAACGGTGCCGTTTACGTTCTCAACGTAGGAGACGGTGCACTGCCTGTCGGTATATTGGGCAAGAACGGGGCCGATCTCCTCACAGGTCTCGTTCCAGCTCATCATAGCGCCCTCTATCATCTTGACTACAATGCCTTCGCTGTTGACAAGGAAATTGTAGGGAACGCCGTCCATATAGGTGAAGAGCCCGCCCAATACGGAATCCGGCTTTACGTTCAGGTAGGTATAGCCGTTCGCCTGCAGATAGTTCCAGCCCGCGGCATAGGTGCCGCCGAGGAAGGTCTGCTGAGTGCAGACGCCTACGACCAGCAGATCGGGCACTTCGTCATGCAGCCTCTGAAGGAAGGGCATTTCCGCCTTGCAGTAACCGCAGTTGCTGTCCCATATAGTGAGCACGGTCAGCGCATGGGAAGCAAAATCTTCGGCGGTCAAAAAGTCTGTGGTAGAGGACTGACCGCCCGCCACGAGGTAAGGCGCGTGGACGGCGGAAAGATCGGTGCCGACGGCGCCCTTAAGGGGATCGGTGGTCTTCGCGCCGACGGGCATTACGGCGAACGCCATCAGCACGGCAACAATCAGAGCAAATACTTTTTTCATTTCTGTTCCCTCCGTTATCGGTATTTGGGGCTTTGCCCGGAAGTCAATATACATTATAACATTTACGGGAGAGTCAGGCAATAGTTTTTATAAAAAAGTAAGGAAAGCGGTCCCAAACGGGGCCCGGAACGCGGAAGGGGAGACCGCAGAGCGCGGGCAGGCGGCGGATGCGCTGAAACGCGCTCCCTCCTCTTTCGAAATACTTTGCCATATCGCCGGGAATGTGCTATAATCATAAAAACGCTTTTTCGGGAGGGGCTAATGACCGATACGCTTCTGACCTCGCTTGCGGCCGTCGCAATAGTGATGTGCATAGTGGCGGTGGGGTATCTCTTTGCGAAAAAAGGGTACATAAAGCGGGAGCACAAGGGGCTCATGACAAAGCTCATTATAAACGCGGGCATGCCCGCCCTGGTAATGAGCAATATTTTGGGCTCGCTCGATCTTTCGAGCATGGAAAACCCCCTCCTTCTGATAGGCATACCCGTCCTTTCTATGGCGGCGACGCTTCTTATCGGCCTCGTGCTCGCGGCGCTCATAAAGCCCGCTCCCGTAAGGCGCGGCGGCTTTATTGTGATGTGCGCGTTCTCGAATTCCATATTCGTCGGGCTCCCCATGAATACGGGGCTTTTCGGCGACGCGGCCGTTCCATACGTGATGATATTCTATATGGTGAACACCACCTTCTTCTGGACGGTGGGCAATTACCTCATCAACAAGAGCGGCGAGGCGGGCCGCGGCGAGACCGCGAAAACGGGCCTCGGCATGAGCCTTAAAAAGCTCCTTTCGCCGCCCCTCATTGCGCTGATGATAGCGATACCGCTCCTCATCCTCGAATTCGAGCTTTCGAAGAACGCGGGCTTCATGGCCCGTTTTGCCGCATGGGGCGGGCATTCCGCATTCACCCTCATCCAAAGGTCGTTCGTCAAAATGTGCGGGTACGTGGGCAATATCGTGACTCCGCTCGCGCTCCTCTATATAGGCTCCGCGCTGTATGAATACGGGTTCCGCTCGTTAAAGCCCGACCGCGATATGTTCGCCGCGATAGCGGTGCGCTTCATCGCCGCCCCCGCGATAATGCTGCTGCTCTGCCGCGCGCTCGGCATGGGCGGCACGGGCTCCGGCGTGTTCGTGATAGAGGCCGCTATGCCCGTCATGACTCAGGCGGTGGTGCTTGCCGCCTCCTGCGATGCGGATGAGAGCTTCGTCGCCGCGGGAATGTGCCTGACGACCCTCGGCTGCTTCGTGCTCGTGCCCCTGCTGATGCTCGTGATGCGGGCCGCGGGGCTTATCGGATGATCCCCTTTTTAAGGAGGTTTTGCTGTGAAAACAAGGCTTTTTAAGCTCCTGCCGCTGATCCTTGCGGCGCTGATGCTCATATCATGCAGGCCGAGCGAGCCCCATGAGGAGGAGCCTCCCCGCGTGACGGAGACGCCGGAAGCTTCCTACACCGTATCGCACATGATCCGCTATTGGCCGGAGGAAGCCTCGTATGATACCTGCGATTATGCCTGCACCGTGCAGCTCCCCGTTTTTTCAAAGGAGCACGCCTCCGGCTATGCTATGAACGCCGCCGTTGACGCATATCTGGAGTCGCTCGCGGCGCGCATCGAAACACAGTACATGCGCGATGCTTCGCAGAAGCCCCCCTATACGGAGGTCACGTTCGAGCATTCGTCTGCAAACGGCGTAACGAACGTCTTGTTCCGCGAAAAGCACAGTTGGGATACGGAGCCCTATTCCGAAACGCACGTGCTCATGCTTAACGAGCGCGGCGCGCGCATAGGCATAAACGATGTTTTCCTCAATTATCATGCGGATGAACGCGCGGCGGAGATAATATCGAAGCGCCTTGAAGACGATCCGCGCTTCCCCGCAAAGTCAAAAGAGGAGCTCATGCCCTTCATCGACGCAAGGGAGGGAGTCTGCGCGATCGAAAACGGCGCCCGCATATACGTGAGGCGCGGCGGCATAGCGCCCCTTCAGGAGGGAGAGCTGGCGTTCGATATAGAATTTTCGGAGCTCCTGCCGGAAATATTCGGCGAATGTGAGCTCGATATGGAGCAGTACCGCGGGCTTGTAATGCTTTTGAGGGACGTTTCGGATTCGGCCGTCGTGCGCATGGAAAACATAGAAAACGGCTCCGCCTCCCCCTATACCGCGACGGCGTTCATGGCAAGGGCGGTCCGCCGGCTCGGGATACTGCCCAAGGCGGGCAGAACGGCCGTGCCCCAAAAGGAGTTCGAGGCGCTTTACGCCGCCTGCATAGGCGGGAGCTTCCCCGGAACGGATACGCAGGCGCATGATATTAAGCTCGAAAACGGCGAGTATTCCGTTTCGGACAGCGTGCCCGCGTTTGAATACAACGTCGATATCCTCTCCGTAAAAAGGGAGGGGGATACGATAGAGATAGAGGGCGATATGATCTCCGGCAGCTTCGGCGCTCCGGATACCATGTTCAACTCCCACGTGACCGTCACGGTCGAAATAAACCCCGAAAGCCCCTACGGGTTCCGAGTTGCAAACTACATGATCCACATGTAAAAAAGATAATGACCGAAAGGAATTTTGATATGAAAGTAAGAACAAGATTCGCACCCAGCCCCACCGGCTTTATGCACGTCGGCAACCTTCGCACCGCGCTTTACGCATGGCTCTGGGCAAAGAAGAACGACGGCGTATTCATGCTCCGCATAGAGGATACCGATCAGGCGCGCTTCGTAGAGGGAGCGGAGGAGATGGTTTATAAGACCCTCCGCACCGCGGGCCTTAACTGGGACGAGGGCCCCGATATAGGCGGCGACTACGGCCCCTACGTGCAGTCGGAGCGCAAGGATATGTACCTGCCCTATGCAAAGCAGCTCGTCGAAATGGGCAAGGCGTATTACTGCTTCTGCACCAAGGAGGAGCTGGACGAGCGCCGTGCCGCGGTCGAGGCCGAGGGCGGCACCTTCAAATACGATAAGCACTGCCTCTCCCTTTCAAAGGAGGAGGTCGAGCGCAGACTTGCCGCGGGCGAGCCCTACGTTATAAGGCAGAACGTCCCCGCCGAGGGCAAGGCGGATTTCGACGACGCCATTTTCGGCCATATAGAGGTCGATTGCGCGGAGCTTGACGATATGATACTCATTAAGGCGGACGGCATGCCCACCTACAATTTCGCGAACGTCATAGACGATCACACCATGGGCGTGACGCACGTTCTGCGCGGCATGGAGTACCTCTCCTCCACTCCGAAATACAATCTGCTCTATGAGGCGTTCGGCTGGGAAAAGCCCACCTACGTCCACCTCACCACAATCATGCGCGACGCGACCCACAAGCTTTCCAAGCGCGACGGCGACGCCACTTTCGAGGATCTTGTCAATCTCGGGTATCTGCCCGAGGCGATAATCAATTACCTCGCGCTCGTCGGCTGGAGCCCCGGAGACGAGAGGGAGTTCTTCACGCTGGATGAGCTCAAGGAGGCGTTCTCGCTGGAGGGACTTTCCAAATCCCCCGCGATATTCGACCATAACAAGCTCCGCTGGATGAACGCGGAATACATCCGCCGCATGGAGGGAGCCAAGTATTTCGAGAAGGCGAAGCCCTGGCTTTACAAGGCGGGCGTGGGCGAGATGGCCGAAAAGCCCGAGAATGAGGAGATATTCATCCGAATACTCCAGCCCAGGACGGAGGTGTTCTCCGATATTGCGAACGTTGTGGATTTTCTTGCCGAGCTCGACGAGGATTACGATACGGAGCTTTTCACCAACAAGAAGTCGAAGACGAACCCCGAGGTCTCGAAGGCCGTGCTCACGGACGTCATCCCCATGCTGGAGGCGCTTCCCGAGTGGACGGAGACCGCCCTGCACGACGCGCTCATAGGCTTTGCCGAAGCAAAGGGCATGAAGAACGGCACCCTGCTCTGGCCCGTCCGCATAGCGATGAGCGGCCGCACCGTCACCCCCGGCGGCGCTATCGAGATCGCCGCGCTCCTGGGCCGCGAGGAGGCGCTGAGAAGGCTGAAGCTCGGGCTTGAAAAGCTCGCCGCGCAAGAGCTGTGAGAAGGTAATGTCCTCAAAGACATATTTTAAGTTCATATGCTTTTTGGCAAGGCTCGTCTTTCCCAAGGCGAGAATGCTGTACGAAACCGCCCCCGACGATGCGCCGGGGGTATTCGTGTGCAATCACGCAAGGATATGCGGCCCCGTAATGATCACTTTGGATTTCAGCCGCCCGCACGCAAACTGGATAATAAGCAGCGCGATGGACAGGGAAAAATGCGAAAGCTATGCCTTCCATGACGTTTTCATAGGCATGAGCCGCAGACACAAGGGCGTTTGGCGCGTGCTTGCAAAGGCGGTAAAGGTATTGCTCCCGCCCATACTCGAAAACGTGGAGTCGGCGCCCGTTTACCATGACCGCAGGGTCATCGAAACGTTCAAAAAGAGCGTCGAGCAGCTTGAAAAGGGAAGGGATCTCGTCATTTTCGCGGAATCTCCCAAAAGGCGCTCCGGTTACGTGAACGAGCTTCAGCGCGGCTTTGTCGATGTGGGCAGATACTACTGGAAGCACGCAGGCGTGAGGATAAAATTCTATCCCGCGTACGTCGAAAGGAAGAACCGCGCGATCTGCGTCGGCACGCCCATAGAGTACGATCCCGAGCTCCCCGCAAAGGAGCAGAGGGAAAGGATATGCCGGTACCTTGAGGAGGGGATCGACCGCATTGCGGGCGGTCTCAAAGCGCATAAGCCCATCGAATTCATGGAGCCGCGCTGGTATGAAGCCTACGGCAGATATGAAAACGATTTTGAGGGCTATTGGCGCATGGTGGACAGCGGCGAGGGAATAAAAAAGCCCCCGCGCAGGGCGCGCGGCGCCGAAGGAGAGGGACAATGAGCGGCTTGGAAGGAAAAAGGCTGCTGCTCATAGTCAATCCCGCCGCGGGAAAAGCCGTGATAACGCGCAGGCTTCCGCGGGTGGAGGAGATATTCGAGGAAGCGGGCTGCATCCTGACCGAAAGGATCACCTCCGCACCGGGCGAGGAGGAGGAGCTTGCGTATTCGCTCGCCCCGCAGCACGATATGATAGTCAGCGCGGGCGGCGACGGAACGCTCTACCGGATATTGAACGGGATGCTCCGCGCGGGCTGCGATCTGCCGATAGGGCATATCCCCTGCGGAAGCACCAATGAATTCGCCTCCGCTCACGGCCTGCACGGGAGCCCCGAGCGCGCAGCGCGGCGCATAGCCGAAGGCGGCGAGATCACGGTGGACGTCGGCGTTTTCGGCGAGAGGTATTTCCTCGGCACCGCGGCGTTCGGCGCTTTTTCATGGATGGGCTACACCACCGATCAAAGCATGAAAAACCGCTTCGGCTATTCCGCGTACATCGCGGAAGGGCTTCGCGGCATGAAAAGGAACGGCCCGCATCACCTGATAATAACCGCGGACGGCGTTGTTTACGAGGGGGATTATCTTTTCGGAGCCGTCTGCGCTACGGATGAGCTCAGCAGGCGGGTCCGCTTCGGCAGGGACAGGCACGGCGTGAAAACGGGCGAGCTGGAGCTGCTCCTTGTAAAAAGCATAAAAAACATTTCGGATGCGGGCTCCGTTGTCCGCAGCCTTGCAACGGGAAAATACGATAATTCCGCGCTGCTCTTCGCCCGTGCGAACGAGATAACCGTGGAAAACGAGCCGGGACTGCTCTGGTCGATAGGCGGGGAAAGCTCGGGCGAATTCCGGACGGCCTCTATCCGCGCCCTCAAAAACGGGCTCAGGATACGAGGCGCGTCAAAATAAAAAAGACGGCTCGCGCCGTCATGAAATGCCCGGGGCATAAAAGCTTATTCACGCCTTTTCGCCCGTCACCTTTTCGCCCAAACGATCCGCCTCGTTTTCGGGGAAGCGGTCGGTATAGCGCACCCCGCGGGAGGCGTATCGCGTAAACCGCTTCTGGTAGCGGTTCGCCCATATCACGGAGGGCAGGCCGACTGCGGCCAGATAGAAAGGCCCCAGCATAAGCGACTGCACAACGTGGCCGTATTCGTGCACGACCACGCGGCGGCGGTATTCCTCATCCCACGCTTCGGGAATGAAAATGAAGCAGGAGAGCGAGAACGCGCCTATTCGGTTTGCGGTCCTTTCGGAGCAGCGGTAGATCGTGACGAGCGACCCGTGATAGCGGAAGCTCCTGCCGCGCAGAAAAATGCGCGCGAAAGCACCGGCGATGTTCTGGGGAAGGCACCACGTCGCCTGCAAAAGATAGAAGAATATTGCCCGCACCGCCCGCGGGAGCTTCATAATGAGCGATACCATGGCCTGATTATACCGCCCCGCGGGGGAGCTTGTCAATTCCCGTGGGGCATGTAAAATCTTTGTAACATTTCCGCGAGCCCCATTGCGAATTTATAGCGGAGGCGTATAATAGCATTGTAACAGTGAAAGAACGGGGGTGCGCTATGAATTTCAAAGAAAAGCTTGCAAAATTCTTTGCGGGAAGGTACGGAGGGGACAGCCTCAACACCGTGCTGAACGCGTTTTCGGTCGCCGCTCTCATTGCGGCGGTGATAGTGTTCGGCGCGTCGGGCACGGCGGCGGCTAAGGTGATAAGCCTCATACTGTGGCTCGTGTCGCTGGGGCTTCTGGGCCTCGGCCTTTTCAGGACCTTCAGCCGGAACCTCACCGCAAGGCGCGCGGAGTACGAATGGTACAGGTCGCATATAGCGGCGCCCATCGCGAAGCGCCGCCGCGAGGCAAGGACGAGGCGCGAGCAGAGCGCGACCCACCGTTTTTTCAAATGCCCCGGCTGCGGTCAGACGGTGAGAGTGCCCAAGGGCAAGGGAAAGATCCGCATCACCTGCCCGAAGTGCGGCAAGGTGTTCGAGAAGAAGAGCTGAGAACGCGAATAAAAATACGCGAACGCGCAATGGCGCGTTCGCGTGATTTTGTTTTGGATGGGATCGGAGGGATGCCTTTCGGCGCGTCAGAAGGTATGCACCTCGGGCTCGCCGCCGAAGGAGAATATTTTTGCGGTGACGTTCTTCAGGTACCAGACCTCGTTGTTGCCGTCGCCGGGGGCGTACATCCCGCGGAGCTGCGGGTAGCTTTCCAGCATGTGCTCGGCGGGCTCAAGGCGCTCGTCGAGAACGGCCTCCGCCTCGACTCTTATCCACCTGCCCTCGTGCATGGCGCAGAGCTCAACGCGGGGGTCGGCCTTCATCTGGTGTGAAACGGGCTTTACGGCGCCCGTCTGGATGTAGAGCTTCCCTTCGAAAATATCGACCGTGCCGAAGGGACGCACGCGCGGGCGGCCCTCCTCGACCGTTGCGAGATAATAGACTCCCGCCTGCTTCAAAAACTCATATACCTGCTGCATTTTTGTATCCTTTCCCGGCTTTTCGCGCCGCTTTTTTACAGCCATCCCAACACGTTTATCTGCCAGCCGACCGCCCTCACGATCCGGGTGTAGGCGGAGGCGAAGCTCTTCGATTCGATATCCCCGCAGTAGGGCTTTACAACGGGCATCGGGACGTAATTCTTGCCCATGAACGCCTCGAACATCTTAACGGGGATGTACGCGTCGCCCTTCAGCTTGGGGCTGCCTCCGTTCTTCGAAAGCGTGACGCGAAGTATGAGCGTATCCTGAGTGCCCTCCTTCTTCTGATGGGAGATGAAATTGCCCATGGAGTAGATAACGGGCACGTTCCTGCCGTCCGCGCTCTTCACAACGGAGTATTTCTGGATGGAGTGCGTGTGGGAGCCGACTATGTAATCCGCGCCGGCGTCCGCGATCTCCTGCGCCCATTTGAGCTGATAATCGAGCAGGACGGGGATCTCGATCCCGCGGTCCTCCGCGCCCCTTATGAGGGCGGGGACGTTCCTCGTTATGGAGGGGGAATCGGCATACTCTATGCCCCAGTGCATGCAGACGAACACGTACTGAGCGCCGCGCTCGCGCAGATGCGCCATATCCCTTTCAAGGCGCTCCTTGGAATAGACGTTGAGCAGGGAGCTGAGGCCCAGATCGTTGAGATGCCATTCCTTGCGGTTGAAGAAGGTGCCGTAATTGAGGAAGCCCAGGAGCACGCCGTTCACTTCAACGAGCGCGGTGCGTTCCTCGTCGCCGTTCTTATAGAGGCCCGTATGCATGAGGCCGTAATCCTCTACCCGGTCGATCGTTTCGTAAATGCCGCGTATGTCGGTATCGAGGTTGTGATTGTTGCACATCAGGACCATGTCGAAATTCGCGTTGCGCACCGCCTGCACGAAGGTGGAGGGGGCGTTAAGATTGAACGAATCCTCAACGCGGTTCTGCTCGGACATGTAGGGCGCCTTTTCGGTGAAGCAGCCCTCCAGCCCGCCTATTACGAGATCGCCGCCGGAGAATATGTCGCGGACGTAATCGAAGCTTTCGTTGAAATCATAGCCGTTCATGGTCTCCGCCGCGACCTGCTGGCGGGACTGGCACATGAGGTCTCCCGTGAAATAGATGACTATCTCATCCGAATCGCCGGGAACGGTCTGGCGGTAAACGCCGTCGGAGTCCATATAGAAGCGGGCGGGGACGGTATCTACGTCGGAAACGAGGGTGGCCCGCTCGATATAGGGGATATCGACGGGACGGTAGCTGTAAAGCGCGGCGGCTTCCTCTGCGTTAGTGGGCGTGGGCGGCGCCTCCGTGGGGGTGGGAGTGGGCGCTTCGGTGGGGATCTCGGTGGGCTCCGGGGAGGAGACTTCGGTCGCGCCGGGAGTTTCGGTCACGCCGGGAGTTTCGGCCGGGGGCTCCGTCCCGGGGGCGGGAGACGCGGGCGGCTCCGAAGCGAAAGCCTCCTTGGGGCAGGAGGTGACCTGCGCGGGGGCGGGGCCTATCACGATCGCGTCCTGTTCCGAAACGGGGGCGCAGGCGGAGGCGAAGAGTATGAGCAATGTCAATACGGTGCAGAAGATTTTTTTCATTGGTCGATCCTCGGCGAAGGGTCCTTTATTGCGGCAAGATCGGTCCTGTGCAGCTTTGAAAGATACAGGAAGCTCACCGTGAGCGATACGGTTTCCGCTATTATGAAAGCCCACCACACGGCGGAGAGGCGGTGAGTGGTAAGCGCGAGTATCGCGGCGGCAGGCAGCAGCGCGATGAGCTGGCGCAGGAGCGAGACCATCATGCTGTAAAAGCCCCGCCCGGTCGCCTGGAAAAGCGTTCCGCAGGTTATGCAGACCGCGGCGATGGGGAAATGCAGCGATATGGTGCGGAAGGCGTTTATGCCCGCGTCGGTGATGGCGCCCGACTTGTCGAACACGCTCACTATCGCGCGGGGGAATATCTGGAAGCAGATCATGCCGAAGGCCATTATCGCTATGCAGACCACGAGCGTGCGCTTCCACACCTTCATAAGGCGGCCGTAATCCTTCGCGCCGAAATTGAACGCGATTATGGACATGGAGGCGTTCGATACGCCTATGACGGGCATGAACACGAGGGACTGCATCTTATAATAGACGTTCATTATGGAAACGCCCATGCCGTCGGTCAGGAAGCGGGTCAGAACGAAATTCATGCCCGTGTTCATCACGGAGCCGATGCCCTGCATTATTATGGAGGGCGCGCCTACGCGGTAGATCTCGCGTATGGAATCGCCGTTCGGGCGGAACCCCTTGAACGAGACCTTTATTTCGTGATCGCCCAGCACAGTGAGAAGGATCGAAACGATCATGCTGACCCACTGGCCGATCACGGTCGCAAGCGCCGCGCCCGCGATGCCGAGCTTGGGGAAGCCCCAGTAACCGAATATGAGCAGGGGATCCAAAACGATGTTCGTTACCGCGCCCGCAAGCTGCGCCGCCATGGAAAGGGTGGTTTTGCCCATGGATTGAAGTATGCGGTCGAACCCCATGTGGATGAATATGCCGAGGCAGCCCACCATGCAGATGCGCAGATAGCTCGTCCCCAGGGAGAGCACCTGCTCATCCTCCGTGAAAATGCGGAGGAAGGGGCGGACGAGTGTGAGCCCCAGCACGAGGAAGAGCATGGCGGAAAGGAATTCGAGGAATATGCCGTTCGCGGCGGCCCGGTCGGCCTCATCGTGACGGCGCTCGCCCAGCTTGCGGCTCATGAGCGAATTCATGCCCACGGCGGTGCCGACGGCAAACGCTATCATAAGGAACTGGATCGGGTAGGCAAGGCCGACGGCCGTCAGCGCGTTGTTAACGCCGTTTGCCGCCATCGCCGTATCTATCTGCGCGACGAAAATGCTGTCCACGACGTTGTAAAGCGCCTGCACCAGCATAGAAATGACCATCGGAAGCGACATCGTGAACATCAGTCTGCCGATGGGCATAACGCCCATCTTGTTCTGCTTTACGGGAGTTTCCACATCAAGGCCCCTTTTTCTCAATATAACCTATACATTTTAACATAAAGCGGGGAAAAAAGCAAGCGTGAGGACTCCCGGCGGGGAAGAACGGGTGTACCGGCGTCAATGATAGGTTACACTCAGGGCAGTGAGGGGGGAGCCCCATCTCGCTGTCAAGGGAAGGGTGGAGATTTTCGAACTCTTGAGAAAATACTACCCGACCTTGACAGCGGTGCACGCGGTATAATTATCTATGAGTCTGCGTGGACATATTTGTCCGCGCAGGCCTTCGTTCATTTGATCCGCTCTTCGGGATGCTCCGAATCGTAAAGAGCAAGCATTTGATTCGGTGATCGCATCCCAAGACAATGCTTCCAGTAGGTGTTTGACTTCC
>JAFPXD010000070.1 GCA_017394835.1 Clostridia bacterium | reverse complement strand
GAGAAAAGACGGAAGGGTCAACGGGAAGAAACGAATAAAGGAAACTCACGGCTCCGAGTATGGGCGCATTCACTTAACGATACACGGCCTCAAAAGGAATCATTTTTGCGCCGTACCGCGTCAAAAATGCTCGAAAGACTTCCTCCAATGTATTCTTGAAAAACTCTTCGAGTTTTTCTGCGCTTTTCTCCTTGTCCGGCACAACAATCTCCTCTTTTGAGGCGCTTCGCGGTTTACAGCCGTAAGAGAACAAAAAACCGAAGATGGATCCCCATCCCCGGTTTCTTTTTCAGCAAAGCTCGGTTTTCACGGCTGAAAACCTGCGTCTCCTTAAGTGAATGCACCCTTTCCGCTCCTGCCGTATGACGCCGTCAGCCGTTTTTCGCCTCGCGCTTGGTCTTCCGGCTCTTCTTGAAATGCCTGCGCTCTCGCTTCATGAGGTTTTCGGTCTTTACGACCTTCGCGCCCGTCACGCGGACGCCCTGAAGCTCCACCCTCTTGGCGACGGCGTTTATATCCTTCATCCTTCCTGAATCGGATGTGAATATGAGCTCCACGTCCGCCCCGGGAGTAAGCTCGCGAACTATCGCGTTGAACGCGGGCGCGGGCCATCCGCCCCATATCGGGCAGAGGATGTATATCTTATCGTATTCATCGAGCGAAACCGCCACGGGCTCGATCACGGGAACGGCTCTCCTCCTCGCCTGACCGGGGCCGAAAAGGTATGCCGAAAGACGGGATCTGTGCTTCTGTTCCCAGATCTCGTAAAGCGCGCCGCCGACCCTTTCCCAAAGACGCTTCGCTTCGTAATGGGTCCGCCCCGTGTAGGAGAAAAAGATTATGAGTGAATTCACGTTCGCCCTCCCAAGGCCGGGCCGCTGTCCCGGCACGGTTTTATTATAGCACACAGTATGAAAAAAGTAACCCTCTGTTAATGAAATTGTAAAAAAAATTTGCGGAAGCGTCCCGTTTGTGCTATACTGATATGGAACGCCCACGAAAGGAGATCGGATATGAACGCCTCTGTGTTTTTGAAGCTGCTCAAGAGAAGGCTGCGCGTGCTGCCCCCTGCCGAGCGCAGAAGGGTCTGCCGCGATTATAAGCGCACGATCGAAAACGAAGTAATGAAGGGCGTTTTCGAAGAAGCCGCCGTCGCCGAATTGGGCGACGTCAACGCCGCCGCCGAAAGGGCCCTTGCGGAAGCGGAATCGCGCGGCGTCACCCTCAAAAAGCCCGTATCCGCAGGAAAAAAGGCGTTTATCATCGCGCTTGCCGCGCTGCTGTTCGCGGTGCTCGCAGGCGCCGCCGCGCTCGCCGTGCTGGTGTTCGGCTTCGGTTACAGCATAGGTCCCGAGCCCGAATGGTCGGACAAGAGCATGGATATAGAGCTCCCGGCGGAAGCTTCCCTGTTTACGGAGCTGGATTCTTTCAGGCTCACCGTGGGCAGCTCGGGCGATACCCTTGCGCACGTTACCTATTCCGAAAACGAAAACTGCGCTTTCTCCGTGGATAAGCAGCAGAACGGGCTACATATCAGGCAGACCGAAAAAAAGCATTTGACGAGCCTCTTTCGCAGGCATGACAAGGAGCTTCGCGTGCTCCTTCCCTCCGGGTTTTCAGGCAGCGTGACCATCCGCACCACAACGGGCGAGGTCAGTATAGAAGACCTCGGCGGGATACGCACGCTCGACGTTTACGTGAACGAGGGGGATCTTTCCGTCAGCGGCGTTTCCGTATTCTCCGCAAGCCTTTCATACACTGCGGGCGATCTTACGGTCGATGGGCTTGAAGCCGAAAGCTTCGTGAGGCTCAACGGCGTTACGGGCGTTTCCGAGGTAAAGAACGTCAACACTCCCCTGTTTGAAGTCAACGTCACCGCGGGTTCGATGGAGCTTTCCGCCATTGATGCGGAGATCTCGCGCATAGTCGCCACAACAGGCTCTTACAGCATAAGCGATTTCGATTCCCAGGATATAACCATAAACCTGACCACCGGCTCCGTAAACGGCATGCTGAAGGGCCGCCTCAACGATTATGAGATCGACTGCGGCACGCTTACGGGCAACTGCAACCTCCCCTCCGAAAACAACGGCGGCCCCCGCAAGCTCTTCGGACGCTGCACCACGGGCAGGATACACATCTATTTCGAAAACGAGGAACGCGGGCAGGAAACGCCCGTGCCGGATTGGTATTTATGATAAGCGTTTAATATAATACGGCCGGCATGATCCCGGCCTTTTTTATACTGCCCGGGCCTCCCCGTCCGATTAATATATATTGGCTTTTTTCTCGTTTTTGATTGACATATTCACGCTTTTTGTATAAAATGTTTATATTGGTCTAAGTGTGCACGCGCACAGTACATAACAATAGGAGGATAGAATGAACAAAGTTACAACCGTTGAAGAGGCGTTCTCCCACATCAAGGATAACGATACCATCATGGTGGGCGGCTTCCTTATGTGCGGCAGTCCCGAGTATCTCATCCACACCTTCCTGGATCACCCCGCGAAGGGCTTGACCATCGTCAATAACGACATGGGCGAGTACGGATCCAGCCTCACTCCCCTGCTGGCCTCCGGCCGCGTGACCGATCTCATCTGCACGTGGATCGTCCGCAACCCCGCCGCGCAGGAGATGTATAAGGCTAACCCCAAGTGCCTGCACATCAATCCTCAGGGCACTCTTACCGAGCGCATCCGTGCCGGTGGATTCGGCATCGCCGCCTTCTATACTCCCACCGGAGTCGGCACCATAATCGAAGAGGGCAAGGATACCCGCTGGTTCAACGGCAGGAAGTACATCATGGAGACCGCGCTCCGCGCCAACGTCGCCTTCATCCATGCCGAAGTGGCCGATGAAATGGGCAACATTTTCATGAAGGGCTCCTCCAAGAACTACAACGCCGCTATGGCGACCGCCGCGGATTACGTCATCGTCGAAGCGAACAAGATCGTTCCCGTCGGCGGTATCGATCCCGAGCTCATCACCGTTTCCGGTATCTACGTAAACGCCGTAGTGCCCGTTCCCCAGAAGGACTAATGAGGTAAAGACTATGGATAACAAGAATATCATTGCAAGGCGTATTGCTCAGATGCTTCATGACGGCGAAGTCGTCAACCTCGGCGTAGGCATCCCCCAGCTCGTTGCCAACTGGCTTCCCGAAGGCGTTGAGCTCATTATCCACGCGGAAAACGGCATCATCGGCGCGGGCGGCTATTCCCCCGAAGGCCAGGGCGATCCCAACGTTGTTGACGCGGGCGGCATGATGATAGACGTCAAGCCCGGCGCGCAGTTCATCATCTCCACCGATTCCTTCGGCGCCATTCGCGGCGGTCATATCGATATGACCATCCTCGGCGCTTATCAGGTCGATTCCAAGGGCAACCTCGCCAACTGGTGCCTCCCCAACAAGATGGGCGGCATCGGCGGCGCTATGGATCTCGTTTCCGGTGCGAAGCAGGTCGTTATCGCGATGGAGCACACCCAGAAGGGCAACCCCAAGATCGTTGAAAACTGTACCTATCCCCTGACCGGCGCGGGCGTTGTTGACTATATCGTTACCGAGATGGGCTTCATGCACGTCACCGAGAAGGGCATCGTGCTTGAGGAGATCAACCCCAACTACACCGTTGAGCAGGTGCTCGCGGCCACCGACGCAAGGCTCATCGTTCCCGTTGACCTCAAGGCCATGGACATCATCGACTAAAGTACATTCAGGGCAGGAGTCTCCTGCCCTTATAAAATATCATTGGAGGTATATTGTATATGTCAAAGGAAGTTGTTATTGCGAGCGCCGTCCGTACCGCCGTCGGTACCTTCGGGGGTTCTTTGAAGGACGTCCCCGCCGTTGAGCTGGGCGCCATCGTCATAAAGGAAGCCGTCCGCCGCGCGGGCATAAACCCCGCCGACGTTGACGAGGTCATTATGGGCTGCGTACTGCAGGGCGGTCTCGGTCAGAGCGTCGCGCGTCAGGCCTCCGTCAAGGCGGGCATCCCCGTGGAGGTCCCCGCGGAGACCATCAACAACGTCTGCGGTTCCGGTCTTAAGGCGGTCAACCTTGCCGCCGCCATGATAATGGCCGGCGAGGCGGACTGCATGGTGGTTGGCGGCATGGAAAACATGAGCGCCACCGCTTACGCCATCCCCCAGGCGCGCTACGGCTACCGCATGAGCATGCCCACCGCGAACATAGTCGATATGATGGTAAAGGACGGCCTCTGGGAGGCGTTCAACGATTACCACATGGGCATCACCGCCGAGAACGTTGCCGAGCAGTGGGGCATCACCCGCGAAATGCAGGATGAGTTCGCTCTCCGTTCCCAGCAGAACACCGCTAAGGCTCAGGAAGAAGGCAAGTTCGATGAGGAGATCGTTCCCGTAATGGTAAAGGTCAAGAAGGAGATGGTCGAGTTCAAGAAGGACGAGCACAACCGTCCCGGTACCACCATGGAAGCTTTGGCTAAGCTCCGCCCCGCCTTCAAGAAGGACGGCACCGTTACCGCGGGCAACGCCTCCGGCATCAACGACGGCGCTGCCGCAGTCGTTATAATGAGCGCCGAAAAGGCTGCCGAGCTCGGCGTTAAGCCCATGGCGAAGTTCGTAGTCGGCGCTTCCGCGGGCGTTGAGCCCAGCATAATGGGCGTTGGCCCCGTTGCCGCCACCCGCAAGGCTCTCGCCAAGGCGAATATGACCATCGACCAGCTCGACCGCATCGAGGCGAACGAGGCGTTTGCCGCGCAGTCCCTCGCGGTCGGCAAGGATCTCGGCTGGGATATAAACAAGGTCAACGTAAACGGCGGCGCGATCTCCATCGGTCACCCCATCGGCGCTTCCGGCTGCCGCATACTCGTAACCCTGCTGTATGAGCTGAAGCATTCCGGCTTGAAGACCGGTCTTGCGACGCTCTGCGTCGGCGGCGGTATGGGTGTTGCAACCATTGTCGAGGCCATGTAACAGACCCCTCGGGATCCATTGCTTCGACCCCTTCGCCGCTTCGCGGCACCTCCCCTTAACAAGGGGAGGCAGCAGCACGCTCTGCGTCGGCGGCGGTATGGGCGTTGCGACCATTGTCGAGGCCATGTAACAGACCCCTCGGGATCCATTGCTTCGACCCCTTCGCCGCTTCGCGGCACCTCCCCTTAACAAGGGGAGGCAGCAGCACGCTCTGCGTCGGCGGCGGTATGGGCGTTGCGACCAT
>JAFPXD010000069.1 GCA_017394835.1 Clostridia bacterium | reverse complement strand
TTGACGAAAGTGTGCTTCTGTGGTATTCTTCATTTCGGGGAACCTTTCTCTTGTGGCCGTTTTTGGTGGTGCTTAAACTATACCACATGGGTTCCCCTTTTTGTATCATTTTCTGTTACCTATCTATTGTACCAAAACATCGCGGTCAAAAAAGCGCCCCAGGCAGGGCCCGGAGCGCGGCGCGGAAATATGCGTCAGTCTATGTTCGCCTTTTGCTCGGCAACGGTGTTGCCCTCCTTATCGAGGAGCCTGTAAACGAAGGAATAACCTTCGCAGTCGTCGACGAGGAGCTTCATCGAAGCCATGAGCGCCTTTGCGGCGTTATCGGCCTGTTCGCCCATGTTTTCGAGCCAGTTGGTCTTGATCGAGTCAAGCTCCTCCTCGCTGTATTCGGCAAGGAGCTTGGAAGCGATCACGATATCCTTATCCTCCACGAAGGCGCTGACCTCGATCTCGGAATTGGAGGCGGCGCCGATGGTGCTGCCGAATTCCTCGGAAGCGACGAAAGCCTCAACAGAATCGTAATGCTGCTGAATGCCCGCGCCCTCACCGGGGACGAAATTCTTATCGATCACATAATCGAGTATCTTCGTGCCGTCGGAAGCGATGTAACGGAGTATGACGCTGACCTCGTCCGAACCCGCAAAGCCCTTGAGCTCGTCAAAGGTCTGGAGATAGGTCTCGCCCGTGCTGCTGATGGTGGTCTTGAGCGATTCCACATCGACGGGGGTATCGTTCACGTACTTGTATTCCATGACGAGCGCGCGCTCTTCGGCGTAAACGTCAACGGAAAGGGTGTCCTTCATGGCCTCGGCGACCTGCGCGATCTGAGGCTTAACGAGCGCGGCGTACTGTGCGACCTTGACGGCGACCTTATCCCTCGTATCCTCGGTGGGGGAGGGGGTCTGCTCGGCGGGAGCTCCGTCGGTCACGGCGGCCTCGGTGGGCTTCACCTCATCGGACTTGGGCTTGCAGGCGGCGAACGCCAGCATGAGCGCGGCGATAAGAAGGAAAACAATAAGCTTTTTCATAATACAAATCCTTTCTTGATTAAGGAATAATAATCGCGAGGTCTATTCTTGCCAAGAAATCAACCCGCACAAGAAGCATTATAGCATATACTTAACAAGCACGGAAGTGTCGATGCCATTGCCGGATTGAGCCTTTGAAATATCAGAATACATTTTTCTGGCATCGTTGTCATTGTTGCAAGAAAAACCATTCTTTACATGTTTCAAGTACTCCAAGATGCTAGCGAGGGTTTCTTTACTGATAAAAATGCGAGAATCCCTATTGAAACCCTCATAGCAGTCATTGAAGGGATCTTTATAGCTATTTAACATATACGAAAGATTCTTTGAAAAAACCTTCTCAATGAGATACAAACGAAGCATTTGCAATCCACTTTTGTTAACATCCTCGATTGTTGTTTCGTGGTTGGAGGACGTCTGAATTTCTTGTTCAGGGGAACTTTGGTGTAATTCTTCAAAGAAACTTTGTTCCTTGTCGATTTCCTCCCTGAGAAGCTGGCGATAGTTATCAAACGCTATAGAATCGCTTAATAGCTGGATAGAAAGGACGTCGGCAACGCATTCTTTTAATAAATAATCTATTTCCCGGGAACTGTTTATATAATATGCATGAGCAGCTTCCAACTCAGTTTCGATGCTTCCGTTAAGGTTCTCATACTGAAAACGAACGCTTACAGGGAGCTTTTTGAGGAAAGCGGAATAATTCTTTTTTACCTTCGATACTAAACCATGAAAATACTGATTCTTACTATCAAACAGATTATCTATATTAACGCGAAGGTCACTAAAACTAACGGAAGACAGGCCTGCTGTATTATGATTAAGGGCCCCTTCAAAGATGTTATTCAACTTCGGAAAGATTTCAGCAATAGAAGAATAAAAATTATTTTTTTCTTTTAACCATTCCTGATGCATAAGTGGGTCACAGACCTCGACACGGGTCAAATGCCGATCAATAGCTAAAAGAAGCTTATCTTTAAACTCAGCGAAATTCAAATCGTAGATCAACTTGTTGCGTTTTTCTGGCGCACGAAGATCACGATTGACAAAATGTGCAACTTCGTGGGCAAGAACCAACAACAAGTCCTTTGGATTAAACAGGGAATCTGCAGGTGTTGCTATTACACAAATACCGGGATGAGGCTTTGTTTTATCGCCGGAAGAGTAACTTCCGGAAAGAAGGAACTCCGAATGCGGACCTTCAGCATAGGAAGGCTCCGGGCACAAGAGAAAAGACACTTTCGACAAGGAGCTCTTTTCGAATACGGCAACGGCTTTATTAATGAAATTAACATATAATGTGCCTAACTTTACAGGCAAATCATATATGGAGACATGATGGCCAGGAAATTCAAGAAACTGCCTATCGGAATTAAGATATCCTTGTAGCGCATTGTCAAAGTGTTTGATGAAACTATATGAATCCGCAATAATAAGATTGTGAAGCTTAGTGCCCTTTTTATATGAAGGGTGGTTTTCAATTGTTTGAACAGTTTCTAAGAAGGAATCCATTGCATTGCCAAAACTGGTTGCAAGAGTCGTGAAAAAACCCAAATCGGCTATACGATATAATGCAAATAACTGGGAAAGGAATAACCTTTTAAGAGATTCTACTACGGTATCGTTACATAAATACACTCGGGAGAATACTTTGTTTATAAGTTCTTTGCTTTTGTTGATTTTATCTCCGCTTGTAGGAATCTCATAAACGGGACCAGCAGTTCTTTTTTCTATATCTTCATTAATCTCGGAAGGGGTTTTTGAAATCTCCAACTCAGTAGAATAAGCAGATTTTTTATATAACTGATTAAGGCTACCTTCTAAATTAAGCAAAGCTGTGTAATATTGCTTTATTTTCGCCTCGCTATACTGTCCCCAATCAATAAAGACATCATCGGTTCCAAAAGAGACTTTCTCTTGTCGTGGAAGGCCAATTCCATTGGCAAAATTAAACAACGTATCATAATGCTTAACAGTAGCTCTTGTTCTGACAAAGGTATCACTGATTTCTGTGGCGCTAGGGGCTTTGTTGGAACGTATCCATTCCCAGCTTATAAGCGGTATAGTATAACTATAGAGAATACGGTTGTTGTTGTGAACGAACTTGTAAAGGTAATCGGTTGCTTTTACAAAGTCATTTCCGGATAAGATAATAGAGATATCACCTCTGGCAATCGGGAAATATATACTCCAACAAATATCATCACCTATACGTGCAAGAAGCTGCTTGTGAAGAACATCGGCGATACAAGATAAATCCTTTCCATCGGCGATTGCAGAATTAATAGCGATAGACATCAAAAAACGAAAAGGATAATATCTTGGTTTTGAAATATTATTGGGATAATGTATCAGATAATTGTTCTGAGCTCCGTTTTCGCCATTACTGTTTTGAAAACGAGTAAATGCATTATCGTCAGCAATACTAATGGTTGCTGAATCAAAATGTCCAAGGGCAATATAACTATTGCATGGATCGTTATTATCGGGAACGGCCAGGGGACCGGTTTTTAGACTGATAATCAAATCATGCTTACTATAATCAAGAATCATATTAACCTCTCATAGTTGTAGTTGTATTCAATGCACTCATCCATCATTTGCGATACGAGATTAAAGAAAGCCTTCCATTCCGCGCCGATTTTAGAATCCTCGGAATCAACCTCTACAAATGCGACGTCGTTATTTGAATTGCAGTATTTATCGTGCAAGGAGCACATTGTGTTGTTGATTGTTTCGAAGCTGACGCCTAAGAGCTCCTCGTTTTTTTTACAATAATCAATCATCCAGTAGCACAGAGAACGCTCCTGCCTTTTTAAGTTCTCTGGGGACACATGAAAAGAAGAGGCATCTATTTTTTGAATGTGCTGACATGCCATCAGCCAAATTAATGTTCTGGAGTATAAAGAAATCAATGGCATGGCGTTGGAGCCAAAGCTGTCTAACTGAGTTAAATGTTTGTGGACAGTGTTGCAGTCGGTGCGAGGATGATTGCTGCGCGCAAATGCAATGCAATAAGCGGTGAACAAACTTTCATAGAAGATCAATGTGGGAATTAGCTGAGACAGGGGCTTGTTAATATCAAGATCAAACATCGATCCGTTTTTTGCGAACTGTTCTGTGGAGTTCGTTTTTTGTGACACAGCAGAAAAAAGCTTGTCTATGTCCTCATGTTTAACCCATTCATTCTCGGATACAAGAATGATAATTCTGGATACAATTCGAGCATAAAGTTCGTTATCTGGATAGTATAACGAGAGCCTATATGCTATTGTAGTTAATCGTAGTGAGACCTGCAAAAGAGGACGCTTGGAATAAGAGATGCCAAGCACTTTTATTATATATATGCTGCTGAAAAAGAGAGAAAATGAAAACCAAAAAAAGGTAAAAAGAGGTATTCGTATTATCATTGCAACAAGGTATCCACAATACAACAGATATGGCAAATACATTGGCGCGGGTAGTTGACCAATGTATAAACGATGATACGGATGAAAATGAATGCAATGGCCAGAAGAATTGTTAACAGAGCCTGTTTTTATACATACCTTGTACTCATTACAAAGCAACTTTCGAAGGTAAAACAGTTCAAGATGATCATCGTGCTGAAAGCTTCGACCACGTGTATCGCGCTTGAATTGAAACATAACCACAAAGTAACCGAGAACCATGGTAATTAATTTTCCCGTGACATCTAACAATGTTGCATGGCTTGACTCAATCCAATCTATTACATGAGCAAGAAACGCTTTTGCACGGATTGTGATTCTGTCCCAAAACGATACGACGACACTTGCTCCGGAAGAGGCAGAACCGCTACCTGTTCCCGAAGAAGAGGTGTCAAAAGCTATTGATGCTGCAAAGGAGGGGGAACTGCTCAATAGGAAACCGATTAGCAGCAAAATAATTATGAGTTGTCGGACAGATCTCATTCTGTATAAAACCAACCAATACTAAAGGGTTGCTATTTGCGAATGAATGCCATTTGCAAATAGCAACCCCTTTTTCATTAGTCTTTGAAAAGATCGTCGATGGCCTTTCTGAACTCTTTGGAAAACACGAAAGGAGATCCCGTAGAAGAACCGTCTTTGATCTCTCCGGCAAAAGAAGATTTTGCATGTTTTTCAGGGCAGTAATACTTGGTTTCTGCCAGAGAAAAGAATGCGCAACGCTTCTTCGATACACCGGTCGACTTCTCTTTGATTGTCATAGAGCCCTCCTTTTCAAAATAAAGGCTTAAAAGATTATACCATAAGTATGCGTAAGGTTCAACAATTTGAGTCAAAATTCAAATAATATATTTTACGCGTACGTACAACCATATATCAAAGGGGTGTTGACGCCCCTTTGATGGTATAGAGCAAATCTTTTACTTGATCTCGATCTCGGCGCCGGCGGCCTTGAAAGCCTCGGCGATCTTCTCGGCTTCTTCCTTGGAGACGCCTTCCTTGAGGGTGCTGGGAGCGCCGTCAACGATGTCCTTAGCCTCCTTGAGGCCGAGACCCAGCTGCTCACGGGCAACCTTGATGACCTTGATCTTCTCAGCGCCGAAGCTCTTGAGAACTACGTCGAACTCGGTCTTCTCTTCAACTTCCTCAGCGGCGGCGGCGGGGCCGGCAACGGCAACGGCGGTCGCGGCGGCGGAAACGCCGAACTCCTCTTCGAGGGCCTTAACGAGCTCGTTGAGCTCGAGAACGGTCATAGCCTTAACGTCGGCAATAAACTGCTCCTTGTTAAACATTGTGATTTCCTCCTGATAAAATTAGATGATTTTTGTGTTGATTTGGGGCCGCGCCCCGGTCTTTATGCGGAGATCACTCCGCCTGGGCTTCGGCGGTCTCTCCGCCGTTCTTCTTGGCGATCTGATCGAGAACGATCGCAAGACCGCTGATGGGGGACATCATGCTGCCGAGCATACGGGCGATGAGTACCTCCTTGGGGGGCAGCTCAGCCAGCGCGTCGATAGCAGCGGCGTCGGCTACCTTGCCGTTTACGATACCGCCCTTGATCTCGCACTTCTTGAGCTTCTTAACGGTGTCCTTAAGGATCTTGGCGGGGGACACGGCGTCCTCATAGCCGATCGCAAAAGCGGAAGGGCCCTTGAGCATTTCCTTAACGGATTCGTCGATGCCGACCTTTTCGGCGGCGCGCTCGACCATCGAGTTCTTAATGACGACGTACTCATTGCCTGCCTTGCGCATAGCGGAGCGGAGCTCGGTGACTTCTGCAACGGTGAGTCCGCGATAGTCGAAAATAACGACGGACTGGGCCTTCTGCAGCTTCTCGGTAAGCTCGTTTACCAGCTGTTCCTTACGGGCGATAATGGAAGCATTTGCCATTTGGGATTTTCCTCCTTATCAGATTAACAATAAAATATCCCCTTGCCGCACGCGACTGGGGAATGAAGAATTCAAGCTCCCGAGGGCATACCCCCGGTTTATATGATCTTCACCTCGGCGGGATATTGAGCGGACTCCGTGGAGAAACGCACCTGCTGTCTACGGCGGATATTTTGTTGCCAAGGATTAGAATACCACACCTCGAGCCCCTTGTCAAGCGCACTTTTCCCGAATTTGCAATATATTTTGGCGTATTGACTGCGGCCGCCGCGGTTGCTATAATCGGGGTATGAACAATGAGGAGTTGAAAAGGCTTGCAGCAGCGCATGGCTTTGCGGAGGCATACTTCCTGCCCCCGCCCGATTTTGCGCGCCATGAGGATGAGCCCCATATAGTGTGGAACACGGAGGAGCACCCTTGGGCGCGCGTTTCGCTCCTGCTCGTTTGGAGCTACGCGCCCTATCCCGCGGATTCGCGGATCCCTTCCTATTATATCAACAGCAATTCCTCCTACCATGCGTGCGTGGCCCTTGCCCGCGAGCTCGAAGCGGCGGGCGTGCGGCTCAAAAGGTGCGAGCTGCCCGTAAAGGCGCTCGTTCAAAGGTACGGGGTGGGAGTTATAGGCAGGAACTCCCTTATAGCCCTGCCGGGCTTCGGCACGCGGGTGGTGTTCCAAACGATGCTTTTGGGCAAAGCAGACGGGCACGGTTTTTCCCCGGAAGAATATCACGTGAAGGAAGACGGGCTGTGCGCCGTCTGCCGCGCCTGTGAAAACGCCTGCCCCGCGCACGCGATAGGCGAGGCGGGCTATGAGGTCGAAAAATGTATGCGCTACTATATGGACGGCGCGGATTATCCCGAATGGGTCTATTCCGTCCAGCGCACGCACATGGGCTGCGAGGTCTGCCAGGCCGTCTGTCCCCGCAACGCGCATATCGTGCCTGTCGAGCCCCCGGAGGAGATAAAGGCGGCGTTCGATATAAACGCCCTTGCCGAGGGCCGCACCAAGCCCGCCCGCCTGCTCGTGGGAAAGAACTTCACCGGCAACGGCAAGCTGCAGAAGGAGGCGCTGCATTTTCTGATGAGGGGCGAAGAAGGGGAACGGTGATATGCCCTGCGCGCATCGGTGAAGAGTTGGTACTACCTTTTTATATTATTTTACCCCCCGATTTTTGTTTGACATTCACGCCCCGCTGTGGTATCATATTTCAGGTCTTTAAGGCGATACGGGATATCGGCAAGACGAGCTGATCGGTGTGCGCGCGCATACCGCGGTTTTGTGGAGCATCGCTCCGCCGATCCACCGGCGGAGCTTTTATATTATAAGGAGGCGGCCAATGCTTAAAGCGAGCGTTTTCAAGTTCAAAACGAAGCATGATTTCGCGCCCGTCATTCCCGCGGGCAGCGGTATTGTTCCCGTTTCCTCGGGCGAGACCCCTCTCGTGATACTTCCCGGCTTCTGCGACGTGCACGTGCATTTCCGCGAGCCGGGTTTTTGTTATAAAGAAACGATCGGCTCGGGCTCCCGCGCGGCGGCGCGCGGCGGC
The DNA here is from genome assembly GCA_017394835.1 of Clostridia bacterium. GTDB lineage: Bacteria > Bacillota > Clostridia > Christensenellales > CAG-138 > UBA3857. Next base: position 45,027 of record JAFPXD010000069.1, on the reverse strand, counting down.
TATACCGAAGTGTTCGCAATGCCCAATCTGGATCCCGTGCCGGACAGCGTCCCCCATCTTGAGGAGGAGCTTTCCGCCATCCGCCGCGATGCGGTCATATCCGTCCGCCCCTACGGCGCGCTGACGGTGGGCGAAAAGGGAAAGACCCCCGCGGATATAGAGGGGCTGGCGCCGCAAGTCGTCGCCTTTTCGGATGACGGCAGGGGCGTGCAGGATATGGGGCTGATGCGCGAGGTGATGGCGCGCTGCGCTTCCGCGGGCAAGGTGCTGGCCGCCCATTGTGAGGATGAGAGCCTGCTTCACGGCGGCTATATCCACGAAGGGCGCTACGCCGCGGCGCACGGGCACCGCGGCATCTGCTCCGAGTCGGAGTGGCGCCCCATAGAGCGCGATCTCAAGCTTGCGGAGGAAACGGGCGTGAAGTATCACGTCTGCCATATCTCCTGCCGTGAAAGCGCGGAGCTCATACGCGACGCGAAAAAGAGCGGCGTTTCGGTCACCTGCGAGACGGCGCCGCATTACCTCCTTTTGGATGAAAACGATCTGCGCGAGGCGGGGCGCTTCAAGATGAATCCGCCCCTGCGTTCAAGGAGCGACAGGCTTGCGCTCCTCGAAGCGCTTGCGGATGGCACGATAGATATGATCGCAACCGATCACGCGCCCCATTCCGCGGAGGAAAAGGCCCGCGGGCTCGAAAAAAGCCCCTTCGGAGTGGTCGGGATAGAAACGGCGTTCCCGCTCGTTTACACCTATCTTGTAAAGACGGGCGTCATCTCGTTTGACAGGCTCATGGAGCTTCTCGTCACAGCCCCCCGCGAACGCTTCGGGCTCGGGCTTTCGAACGGCGATTGGAGCGTATGGGATCTTTCCGCCGGGTATGCGATAGACCCCGCGGGATTCCTTTCGATGGGAAGGGCGACCCCCTTCGAGGGAGTTCGCGTTTCGGGCAGATGCCTGACGACGGTTTCGAACGGCAGGCTTGCGTATTGCGATAAGGAGGTCTTGAATTGAAACAGACCGTGCTTACAGTAACGGAAAACATCCCTCTCACCGCCTCCGTTTACAGGATGCGCCTTGAGGGCGCGATAGGCGAAAACCGCCCCGGGCAGTTCGTTGAGATAGCGCTTCCCGGCAGATTTCTGCGCCGCCCCATTTCCGTGTGCGGCGCGCGCGGCGGCGAATTGACCCTCATCTATAAGGTCGTCGGTCACGGGACGGAGCAGATGAGCGCGCTCGAAGAGGGCGCAAGGCTCGACGTATTGACGGGCCTCGGCAGCGGCTACCGCATTGAAAGGGCGGGGAACGCTCCCCTTTTAGTCGGCGGCGGAGTCGGCGTGCCGCCCCTCTACGGCCTCGCAAAAGAGCTTATAAATAAAGGAAAAACGGTCTCGGTCGTGCTGGGCTTCAACACCGCGGACGAGATATTCTATGAGGATGAGTTCCGTGCCCTCGGCTGCGCTGTCACCGTCACGACGGCGGACGGCTCCTACGGCGTGAGCGGCTTCGTCACGGACGCTCTTCCCGAAAACGCATCCTATTTCTACGCCTGCGGGCCGCTCCCCATGCTGAAGGCGCTCTGCAAAAAGACGGATATCCCCGGCGAAGTGAGCCTTGAGGAGCGCATGGGCTGCGGCTTCGGCGCGTGCATGGGCTGCTCCGTGATGACCGCCTCGGGCGCAAAGCGGGTCTGCAGGGAAGGCCCCGTATTCAAGAAGGAGGAGCTTATATGGTGAACACGCGCGTCACGCTCTGCGGGATAACGCTCGATAATCCCGTGATCCCCGCCTCCGGCACGTTCGGCTTCGGCTATGAATTCGCCGAGCTTTACGATATAAACCTGCTCGGCACGTTCTCCTTCAAGGGGACCACGCGCGAAAACCGCTTCGGCAACCCCACCCCGCGCATCGCAGAATGCACCGCGGGCATGATAAACGCCGTGGGGCTCCAGAACCCCGGAGTCGAGAAGGTCGTTTCGGAGGAGCTCCCCAAGCTCGGGAAGGTGTTTCACAAGCCCGTCATGGCGAACGTATCGGGCTTTTCCGTGGAGGATTACGCCTGCACCTGCGCGATACTCGACCGTGAGGAGCAGGTCGGCTGGCTCGAAGTGAACGTGAGCTGCCCCAACGTCCACGGCGGCGGGATGAGCTTCGGCACCGATCCCGAAGCCGCGGCAAGCGTGACCCGCGCCGTAAAGGCGGTCACGAAAAAGCCCGTGATAATCAAGCTTTCCCCCAATGTCACTGATATAGTCTCCATCGCCAAAGCCTGCGAGGAGGCGGGCGCGGACGGCATAAGCCTCATTAACACGCTGCTGGGCATGCGCATTGATTTGAAGACGGGGCGGCCGATAATAGCCAACACGATGGGCGGCTTCTCCGGCCCCGCGATATTCCCCGTCGCGCTCAGGATGGTGTATCAGGTATCGAAGGCGGTAAACATCCCCGTTGTGGGAATGGGCGGAGTTTCAAGCGCGGAGGACGTTGTCGAAATGATGATGGCGGGCGCCTGCGCGGTCGAGGTCGGGGCGGCGAACCTTATCGACCCCTACGCCTCGCTCCGGATAGTCAAAGCCCTTCCCGAAACAATGGAAAAGTACGGGATAAGCGATCTGAACGATATTATAGGCAAAGCGCATTAAAACTGTAAAAGGGAGGTATAAAAATGGGCAAGGACGTAATAGTCGCGTGCGATTTTTCGAGCGCGGAAGCGGTATTTTCATTCCTTGACAGGTTCGCGGAGCTTTCCCGCAAGCCCTTCGTCAAGATAGGCATGGAGCTCTACTATGCGGAGGGCCCCGATATAGTGCGCGAGATAAAGCGCCGCGGGCACAAAATATTCCTCGATCTTAAGCTCCACGATATTCCCAACACGGTCAAAAAGGCCATGGCGGTGCTCTCACGGCTCGACGTCGATATCTGCAACCTGCACGCGGCGGGCGCTTCCGCAATGATGCGCGCCGCGATAGAGGGCCTCACCCGCGAGGACGGCACAAGGCCCCTGCTCATCGCCGTCACGCAGCTCACCTCCACCGATCAGGAAACGATGGAGCGCGACCTGCTTATAGAAAGACCCATTGACGAGGTCGTTATGCACTACGCCGCGACCGCGGCGAACGCGGGGCTGGACGGCGTCGTCTGCTCCCCCCTCGAAGCCCAAAAGGTCCACGAGGTCTGCGGAAAGGAATTCATCACCGTCACCCCCGGCATCCGCTTTGCGGAAGGCGAACGCGGCGACCAGAAGCGCGTCATGACCCCCGCCGACGCCAAGGCGATAGGCTCCGATTACATAGTGGTGGGCCGCCCCATCACCGCCGCGGAGGATCCCGTCGGAGCGTATCTGCGCTGCGTTGCCGAATTCTGCGATTGAACGCTGTTACGAAAGGAATAACAATATGAACACCAAGGAACTCATCGCCAAAGACCTTCTCAAGATCCGCGCCGTCTTCTTCCGCCCGGACGAGCCCTTCATCTGGGCGAGCGGCATAAAGAGCCCCGTTTACTGCGACAACCGCCTGACCCTGACCGCGCCCGAGGTCAGGAACGACGTTGAAAATTCCCTCGCCGCAGTCATCCGCGAAAAATATCCCGAGGCCGAGGTGCTGATGGGCACTTCCACCGCGGGCATCGCGCACGCCGCGATCACGGGGCACATAATGGGGCTGCCCATGGGTTACGTCCGCTCCGGCGCGAAGGATCACGGCAGGCAGAACCGCATAGAGGGCCGCCTTGAGGCGGGGCAGAAGGTGGTCGTGGTCGAAGACCTCATCTCCACCGGCGGCAGCGTGATAGAGGTGGTCGAAGCCCTGCGCGAAGCGGGCGCCGAGGTGCTGGGCGTGGTCTCGATATTCACCTACGGCATGAAGAAGGGCTTGGAAAGACTCGCCGCCGCGAACGTCGAAAACACTTCGCTCACCGATTTCGACGTGATAGCGAAGGTCGCCGCGGAGGAGGGCTACATCGCCCCCGAGGACGTGGAACGCCTCATCAAATTCAGGAACGATCCGTCGGATGAGAGCTGGATAGCGAAGTAAGCGCAGAACGAACAAGAATATTTTACCGAAAGGAAAAACAGATATGAAAAGCTTGATCGACATTCTCGACATGACCACCGGCGAGCTGGACGAGCTCATCGCGGTCGCCGAGGACATCATCGCAAACCCCGAAAAGTATGCGGAAGCCTGCCATGGCCTGAAGCTCGCCTCCCTGTTCTTCGAGCCCTCCACGAGGACCCGCATGAGCTTCGAGGCCGCCATGTATGAGCTGGGCGGCAACGTCATCTCCGTCACCGGCGCGGGCACCTCCTCCGCCGCGAAGGGCGAGAGCGTGGCCGATACCGCGAAGACCGTCTCCTGCTACACGGACATAATCGCCATCCGCCACCCCAAGGAGGGCGCGGCGTACGTCACGGCGCAGAACGCGACCATCCCCGTCATAAACGCGGGCGACGGCGGCCACTGCCATCCCACCCAGACCCTTGCCGATCTTCTTACCATCTGGCGCGAGAAGGGCCGCCTCACCAACCTCACCATAGGCGTCTGCGGCGACCTTAAATTCGGCCGCACCGTCCACTCCCTCATAAACGCCATGAGCCGCTATGAGGGCAACAGGTTCGTCCTCATAAGCCCGGAGGAGCTCAAGGTCCCCTCCTACGTCAAGAAGGACGTGCTCCAGCAGAAGGGCATCCCCTATGTGCAGACGACGGATCTCGAAAGCGTAATGCCCGAGCTCGATATACTCTACATGACCCGCGTCCAGCGCGAGCGCTTCTTCAATGAGGAGGATTACCTCCGCCTGAAGGACAGCTACATTCTGACCACCGACAAGCTCAAGACCGCAAAGCCCGATCTTTCGATCCTCCATCCCCTGCCCCGCGTGAACGAGATAAGCGTCGCCGTTGACGACGACCCCCGCGCATGCTATTTCAAGCAGGTCTTAAACGGCAAATACATGCGCATGGCGCTCATTCTGAAGCTCCTGCGCGAAGCGGGCAAGATCAGGTAAGAAAGGAAGTAAAGGTATGAATATCGATTCCATCAACAACGGCATAGTTATAGACCACATCACCGCGGGCAACGGCATGAAGCTTTACGAGCTCCTGAAGCTCGGCGACCTCGACTGCTCCGTGGCGATAATAAAGAACGTCACCAGCCATAAGATGGGCAGGAAGGACATAATCAAGATCGACGCCGACATCCCCGTGAACCTCGACGTCATCGGCTTCGTCGATCCCGGCGCCACCATCAATATCATCAGGGACGGAGTCCTTGTCGAGAAGCGCGCCATCGAAATGCCCGAAAGGCTCGTCGGCGTCATCAAGTGCAAAAACCCCCGCTGCATCACCTCCTGCGAGCAGGAGATAGAGCATATATTCAAGCTCACCGACCGCGAGCATAAGGTCTATCGCTGCATCTACTGCGAGACCAAGGCGAACTGATGAGCGGCTTCGGCCGCCGTATCCCATGACGCCGTACTAAAAGCACCCCACAGCCCCGGCTGTGGGGTCGTTTTATGAGAGCGGCTCTCCTCGGCTGCGCTCGAAGAAGCTCATGCGGCAAGTCGGGAATACTTCCGCGCTTTATTGTAATTCCGCTCGCTTTGGTGTAAAATAGTTGAGCCAAGCTGCGTAACAATATCAAAGAAAGGTCGAAAACATCATGTCATTCAAAGAGCACAGGGAAAAACTGTATCGGTCCATACCGGAAAACACGCTTGTGATCGCCTATGCCGGCGTCCCCATCCACGCCAACGAGGACGATTACCATGCTTTCGAGGTCAACAGCCAGTATTTTTATCTGACGGGCGTAATGCGCGAGAATACGGCGTTCCTCGCGTATAGATCGGCGGATAAAACTTGGGAGACCCTTTTCATTGAGGAGCCGGATCCGCATTCGGAAAGGTGGACGGGGAAGATGCCCACCCGTGAGGAGGTCAAGGCGATCTCCGGCATAGAGGACGTTCGGTACGTCCCCGGCATGGAAGACGCGATAAGCATGTATATGGGGCGTTACCGCGTGGAGCGGGCGTATTTCGATATGTACCGCTGCGGCATGAACGACCTGCCCGACTATAATCTCGTAATGGCCGAACGCTTCCGCAAGGCGTATCCCTTCGTGGAGCTCAAGGATCTGCACACGGCCTGCACGCCGCTTCGGGAGCAGAAGGACGCGGACGAGGTCGAATGCGTCCGCAAGGCGGTGGAGATCACGAAGCAGGGCCTCGAATTCGTTATGAAGAACCTTAAGCCCGGAATGCTGGAATATCAGGTGCAGGCGGATTTTGAGTACGCGTGCAGAAGGCTCGGCGCCGCGCGTCAGTCGTTCCCCACTATCGCGGGCTCCGGCATAAACGGCTGCATGATGCACTACGTCACGAACCATTGCGAGGTAAAGGACGGCTCGCTGATACTGCTGGATCTGGGCGTAAAGTATGGGAATTACTGCAGCGACATAACGAGGACCTATCCCGCGAATGGCAAGTACAGCCCGAGGCAGCGTGAGTTTTACGAGCTGGTTTTGAAGGCGAACAAGGCCGTAGCCGAGGCCGCAAAGCCCGGCGTCACGACGAGGGATCTCAACGAGACAGCGCGGAAGGTGCTCGGCGAAGGGCTCGTTGCCATGGGCAAGATCGCCGACGTTTCCGAGGTCGGCAAATACTATATGCACGGCGTGAGCCACTCCATAGGCATCGACGTGCACGACATCACTTTTACGGGCGATGTATTGAAGCCCGGCTGGATAATAAGCAACGAGCCGGGGCTTTACATCGACGAAGAGGAGATCGGCATCCGCATCGAGGACGATCTGCTTATCACCGAGGACGGGTGCGAGGTGCTGTCGAAGGATATCATCAAGGAACCGGACGAGATCGAAGCGTTCATGGCGTGACCGCGGGAAAACCCCGGAAAGCATTGGAGCATTGAGAATACCCGGAAAAATAAACAGGGAGGTTTCGCACCGTATCGCGTGCGAAGCCTCCTTCTTTATACGGGAGCGGCGGACGGGTATTCACCGACGTATCAAAACGCCGTTGCCTTTCTTTTCGACCATCCACCGGATGATCGAAATCGCCTTTGGCGACCGGCTGAAAACCCTTTGACAAAACCCGGGGCTAAAAATGCTTCGCATTTTCTTAACGCCCTTCAAATCCCTTCCATTATATGCAGATGGAGGGATTCGGTTTTGACCCTAATCGCACGTTTTTGCTTGTCGTCCCGACTGCGCAAAAAGTGCGGGGATCAAAACACGGGGCTAAAAATGCTTCGCATTTTCTTAACGCCCTTCAAATCCCATCCATTATATGCAGATGGAGGGATTTGGTTTTGACCCTATCGCACGTTTTTGCTTGTCGTCCCGACTGCGCAAAAAGTGCAGGGATCAAAACCCGGGGCTAAAAATGCTTCGCATTTTCTTAACGCCCTTCAAATCCCTTCCATTATATGCAGATGGAGGGATTTGGTTTTGACCCTATCGCACGTTTTTGCTTGTCGTCCCGACTGCGCAAAAAGTGCGGGGATCAAAACCCTGGGCTAAAAATACTTCGCATTTTCTTAACGCCCTTCAAATCCCTTCCATTATATGCAGATGGAGAGATTCGGTTTTGACCCTGTCGCACGTTTTTGCTTGTCGTCCCGACTGCGCAAAAAGTGCAGGGATCAAAACACGGGGCGGCGAAAAGCAACACTGTTGCTTTTCGCTTCGCCCTTCGAATCTCTTCCTTCATTTATACTTTCAAAAAAGGCGCCTTGGGGCGCCTTTTTTGAAAGTGCAGATGGAGAGATTCGAACTCTCAAGCTTTCGCCGGCGGATTTTAAGTCCGCTGTGTATGCCGTTCCACCACATCTGCGTCAAATACTATTATACAACGCGGCGGGCCTTCCGTCAATGCCGGAAAAAGGAAAGGCGCCCCTTGGCATGATACGCCCCTTGGCATGATGCGCCCTCGCGGTATAATACGCCCGCGGCATGATGCGCCCGCGGCATGATGCGCCCGCGGCATGATGCGCCCCTTGGCATGATGCGCCCCGCAAACGCGTCTCATTCCCCGAAGATCAGCTTTTCGAGCTCGGTGCCGGGGTAATAGTGCGCGAGTATCTCGCTGAAATCCGCGCCCGCCGCCGCCATCGCTTCCGCGCCGGTCTGGCTCATGCCCACCCCGTGGCCGTAGCCGGTGCAGGTGAATACGAGCTCGCCGTCCTCCACCTCGGCGGTAAAGGCGGTGCTCTTCAGCTTGAGCGCGCGGCGGAGCGTGCCCGCGGAAACGTCGGCGCCTTCAAAGGAGACGACGGTCGCCCGCCCGCTCTCGCTTCTGCCGAGCACGGTCACGCTGTGCGAGCCGTCGAATTCCGCCTCCGGCATCTCCTGCTTTATAAGCGCTTCCGCCTCCGCGAAGGTGAAACGCGCCACGCCGCCTTCCGCAAGGGCGCCCTCGGGGCTTTCGACCGAAATGAGGTAGGGCACCGCAAAGGAGAACACCTCCAGCGCCGAAGCCGTCCTTTCGCCGCTCGATGAATGATAGGCGGCGCTTATCGGCTCCCCCTGATAGGTGAGCACAAGCCCCTCCGTCATGCGGACAGCGGCCCTTATTTTTTCAATGTTTTCCTCATATTTTTCACCCCACAGCGCACGGAGCTCCTCATCGCTCTTGTATGCCTGGCAGCAGCCCGCGTCGGTGCAGACGTCGCACCCGGAGCGGCATTTCGCGCTCCCCGTTATGCGGCGGACGGTGAAGGTCCTTGCCGCGGCCGCCTGAGCCGCAAGCGCGGCGGGCTCCGCCGAAACGGGCATCTCCCCGGCCGTGACGTGCACCGTGTAATCCTCAAGCTCCATCCGGACGGGCTTGCCTTCGATGGATACCGTCACGAACCGCGAACCGAGCCGCACCCCGTCTTCGGGGGAGCCTTCCGCGGCTTCCGCGCCTCCCGGGGTTTCCCCGGGCGCTTCCGGGGAGGGGAGAGAGTCCGCCGGCGCGGAAGCGGAGCGGGCACTGCCTCCGTTCATCCATGCCTCCGGCACGAGGGGCAGAAGCTCCGGCAGGGGCGTTTCCCGCTCCTTCTTTGCCGAACACAGTATCATAAGCGCGGCAAGCAGGGCGCAGAGCGCGCCCGGGGCGAATAAGCCCCCTCTTTTTTCGTTCCTTCTTTTCATACTAATCGTTATTCCGCCGCGGGCGCGGTTATGCACCGCCGCGGGCGCGGTTATGCAAGGTTGATTTAACCGGGCGGGTGTGCTATTATATGAACGGAGCTTTCCGCAGAACGGAAGGCTTGCCGGAACAAAATGAAAGGAAGGCCCGGCTCGGCCCGGGCGAAGGGACGATATGAACACCGATGCATTTACCCGCTTCAAAGAGCGCATAGTCAATAACTGCTCCGAGGTGATCGTGGGCAAGGAGGAGGTCATCCGTCAGACGGCGGTCTGCCTCATAGCCTCCGGCCACGTTCTGCTGGAGGATCTTCCCGGCACGGGCAAAACGATGCTCCTGCGCGCCTTTGCAAAGAGCATCGGCGGCGAATTCAAGAGGATACAGTTCACGCCCGATATACTGCCCTCCGACCTTACGGGAGTTAATTTTTACGATCCCAAGCGCGGCGAGTTCGAATTCAGGCGCGGCCCGCTGTTTGCAAACGTGATACTCGCGGATGAGATCAACCGCGCCGTTCCGCGCAGTCAGTCCGCTCTGCTGGAGGTAATGGAGGAGCGCCAGATCTCCGTTGACGGCGAGACCTACCCCATGAAGGAGCCCTACATCGTTATGGCGACCCAGAACCCCATAGAATCCTACGGCACCTTCCCCCTGCCCGAAGCGCAGCTCGACCGCTTCTTTATGAAGCTCTCAATGGGCTACATGACCCCGGAGCAGGAGAAGAGCGTTCTCCGCCGCGGCGAAACGCGCGATATTATCGAAAGGCTCGGCTGCGTCGTTACGGGGGAGGAGCTTGCGGAGCTTCGCCGCGCATATTGGGAGGTCGCGGTCTCCGAAGAGGTCACGGATTACATAATGAGCATAATCCTCGCCACGAGGGAAAGCCAAAAGCTTGCCTACGGCGTTTCCGCGCGCGGATCGCTCGCGCTGTATAAGGCGAGCCGCATAACCGCCGCTATGGAGGGCCGCGATTACGTGATCCCCGAGGACGTGAAAAGGGAGGCGCCCGCCGTCCTCTCCCACAGGATAGCGACCGTGAGCCGCAGTCATCTCGACGCGGCGGAATACATCCGCGGGCTGCTGGAAGAGCTGCCCGTGCCGCTCGAATAAAAGGGAGGCAGCCGAAGATATGCCGCTCACCCTTCTCATACTGCTGATAATCGGAGTGCTCGCCGCGATGATCACGGCCGAGGTGCTTTCGCTTACCGTCGGCATAAAAAAGGTGGCGTTCAGATGCGAGCTCAACATGAGCCTTACCGAGCCGGACGAGGTGGCGACCATAACGTACAGGGTCCGCAACACTTCGCTGCTGCCGATAGGGTTCCTGAGCTTTTCGTTCCTTTTCGATGAAGCCGTGGAGGTGCGCGAGGATGATGAATGGCTCGAAAGGCACAGGAGCGGCGGGCTTTTCGGTAACATGTTCTCGTTCGACGGCTTCCTGATGCCCCGCAGGGTATTGAAGGGCAGGGTGCATTTTTCGCTCCGTGAGCGCGGAAGGCACAGGTTGGGCAAGGTGTATATAGAGGTGGGCGATCTGCTTGGCTTCAAAACGAAGGTAAAGTCCCTCGACATCCCCGGCAGCATGATCTGCACGGCGCGCATCATAGACAGCGAGCCGGATATTTCCGCTCTCGGCGGGTTTTTGGGCGATATTTCCGTCCGCCGCTTCATAATGGAGGATCCCTCGCTCGTGCTCGGCTTCCGCGAATACACGGGGAACGAGCCCATGAAGAGCATATCATGGCTCCAGACGGCCAAGACGGGGCGGCTGATGGTCAAAAAGCACGATTTCACGGTCGATACGGACGTGGCCGTGCTTATGGATATAGAACAAGTCGATAAGAATACCGCGGAACGCTGCCTCGAAATACTGAGGACCGTCTGCGAAAGGCTGGAAACGCTGCGCATACCCTATTCCGTCCACTCGAACGGCGATATTTTCGAGGTCGAAAAGGGCGGGGGCAGAGCGCACAGCTTTGACGTTCAGCGCAGGATAGGCGTTTCGAAATTCGTCAAATACAAGGATTTTGCTTCCACCTGCCGCCGTGAGGCGATAGCGGGCAGGGGCTCGCGCGGGGTGATCGTGATAGCGCCCGCGCTCGACGTGAGGACGCGCGAGGCGATCTCGGCGGTGGAGACCGCGACCGATATAAAGGCCTGCGTGCTCACGGGAGAGGAGGCGGCAAATGCGTAATTACGCTTCCTTCAGACTGACCGCCCACGCGCTGTTCGGCGCGGGATTGATGACCATGATCCGCTCCGGCGACAGGAACGCCGCCGTTTTCGCCGTATGCTGCGCGCTGGTGTTCGCCGCGAGCTTTACAGCGGTAAGGCTCGAAAACGCGGCGCTCAGGCTCGCGATAGGGCTTGCCCCCGCGCTGTCGCTGCTTATGCCCGTAACGGGGGTCTATACCTATGCCGCAGTCGGCGCGCTCACGCTCTACACCGCCGCGGTGCTTGCCGCCGGCAGGTTCGGCGGGGAGGGCTGGCGTTACAGGCGCGAGGTGGTTTGGCTCATTATCCTGGGGCTCTTCTTCATGCTGGCCTCGCTCGTTGACGGGATCTACACGCGCAATCCCCGATATTTCTTCGTGCCCTCGTTCGTATTCATGATCCTCGCGCTGCGCGCGGTGCGGACGGGCCCGGTCAAAAACGCCGTATGGCAGGCGGAAAGCGCGGGCGGGTGGCTCGCCGTGCTGGGTATAGGCGCAGGCGCAGGCGGGCTTTTCTACCTGCTGCTGCCCGTGCTCAAATACATAGGCTACGGTCTGGCATGGCTCTTCGGCGGGTTCGTGATACTCTGGACGAAGCTGTGGGACGCGATATTCGCGAACACCCTTCCGCCCGAAACCACCGTGCCGAGCTTCACCCCGGATCCTTCGTTCGTGCCGGAGGCGCCCTTGGACGTAAACCCCCGCCCGGATTATGGCGGCGATTACGCCTCGCTGAACGTCCCGGTGAATATCGACGCAAAAACGCTGCTCATCGCCGCGGCGGTGATAGCCGTGATCGTGATAACCGTGCTCGTGATAAAGAACGCGGGCGGGGCGGAGCCCGCAAAGGAGGAGCGTTTCACGTTTGAGGAAGATCCCGACCGTATAATGCCCAAACGCACTCGCAGGCGCAAAAAGGACAGGACCAACGCCGAAGCCGTGCGTGAGATCTACCGCCGCTATCTCGGCGTTTTGAGGCAGCGCCGCGTGATGATAGCAAGAAGCAGCACCTCCGAGGACGTTTCAAGACTCGCGGAGGAGACCGTGGGCGACGACCGCACGCTCCGCGCCATATACCGAAAGGCGCGTTACGGCGCGAGGGGCGGCGTTTCCTATGAGGAGCTTTTGCTTGCGGAGGAATGCTACGAAAGGCTTGTGAACAACAGAACGGAAGACAACGAACGGGAGACCGATACCCGTGAACAGAAAGAAGCTCATTAAAATACTGGCCGCGGCGCTGCTCGTTCTGCCAATGCTGGCGGGGTTTTTCCCCATGCACCGCGCGGAGGGCGCGGAGGCGCTGACGAGCGTGCCCCGTTCCGCTGCGGACGACATAATAACCGCCCGCGCGCTGAGGCTCGCGTTTTTGGGCAGCCCGGAGCGCGATAACGCGTGGATCCCCCGATACAGCTTCCGAGCCTGCAATTCAAACAAGCTCTATAACGCGGGCGAAGCGGAAAACAGCATGCCCTATTCGCGGAGCGCGCTCTTCAACGGCACGGAGTTCACGGGGAAACAGCAGTACGTGGGCTGGGTCGATCCCGATACGGGCGCGACTCCCGGTTACGCGTTCACCATTGCCAATTTCCTGCGTCAGGCGAATACGGAGGGCACGGATTTCGACAGGGCTGCAGGGGCGGCTTCCGCGCAGGATGCGAATTGGGGCGCGCTCATGGGCTCGGATTGCTCCGCGTTCCTTTCCTACGCGTGGCAGATCCCGCATATGACGACCTATATGTTCACCAGCGACGCGGTGGATCAGAACATCTGCCGCATAGTGCCCGCGACGAGCGGACGCGAGGGTATTTATACCGAGGAGGATCTCATGGCGCTGGAGCCCGGCGACGCGATGATCGCCGCCAACCGCAGCGGCACGGATGAGCACGGCAACCCCCTTTACCGCGGTCACTGCGTGATAATAACGGATATAAAGCTCGATGGCAGGGGCCGCCCCGCGGTCGTCGAAACGGTGGAGGAGATAGCGCCGCGCGCCGTCGCCAAAACGAGATCGGCGGAGGAATTCCTCGAATTCGCAAACAAATTCCATTCGAGCGGCTCGTATTTCAGATTTTACCGCCTCGTTTCAAAGCGCCATCTGAAGCTTGAAATAGAGCTCCTGCTCGACGTGTGCGGCGGCGAGCCCCTCCCGGAGGGGAAGGACGTACTGCCCGTGTTCGCCGCGGATCCAAACGGCGCGCTCACCTATGCGCCGCTTGCTTTGATAGTGCCCGAAAGGCCGGGGTACCGCTTTATGGGCTGGTCGCTCGAGCCGAACGGCGAGATATTGACCGCGAATACTCCCATCGCTCTGCAGCGGGATCACACAGTCCATGCCGTGTGGAGCGGGGCCTGAAGGAACGCGGGACGGTAAGCCCCGCTTTTTCCCGGCGCCGTGCATATATAGATAATATAGATATATCTATGTAAATATATATAGAACAAGAAAAACGACCCTTGGGAGGTCGTTTTCTTGTTCGTTATAGATGTATAGAACTCATATATTATTATAGAACAAATGTTCGAAGTTGTCAAGAGGGGAGCGAAAATATATTTTGCGGGAAAAGAGAGCAAGCGCTTGACCGGGGCGAGCCCCGAAGCCGCGTCAAAGAAGCTGCGCGTAGCTGGTCTCCTTCACTACCTTCCCGTTTTCTATGAAAAGGAATATCGCAAGATCGCCCGCGGAGCCGTAAAGCGCAATGGAGCCGCGGCCCTCATCCCAGATGAAGCGGGGGAGCGTGGCGGTCAGAAGCTCGGAATGATCCTCGCCGTTCAAAGTAAGGGTCAGCCCGTCGAAGGAGATCTCCTCCCGGGCGCCGTCCCCGTCCATATCGAGGCGGACGGTATGTCGGCCGGGCTCGCCTTCCTCGTAAAGAATGGGCGACTGGAGCGGGATCTCAAGCCCCGCCCTGACGTATTCCTCCCATGAGGAAAGGCGGGGAAATTCTTCCGCGCGGCCGTTCGCCATGCGCCCGACGAAGCGGCAGAAGAGGTTGCCGTTATAATCGGCAAAGAACATGCGGAAGCCCTCTTCGCCCGCTTTTTCGGTAAGGAACACTATGTTTTTCCCATCGGGAGAGGCTATGTAAACGCTCTGCCCCACGTCAAGAAAGGGCTCCCCCCCGATGCAGAACACGGGGCCGCCGCCAATATCCTCAACTGAAAGCAGCTCCTCCGCGCCGTCGCCGTCTATATCGACCGAAACGGGCTCCATTCCCGCGCCGGCCGCCTTCCCGCCGGAAACGGGGATCACTTCCCCGGCAAGCGCGCGGGAGCGAAGCGTCTCCGGGCGTTGGGACGGGGCGGAGGAAGGCTCCGCAGAAGGATCGGAATGGGCGGGCTCCGTGGGCGACGCGGTCCGGGCCGCCTCATCGCCGGCGGGCGGGATCACGACCTCAATGGCGCCGGAGTGATTGCCTTTGCAGGATGCGAAAAGCGCGGTCAAAAGCAGCGCGGCTAAAAGCAGCACGGCGGGCCGGAAGGGTCTTTTTGCTTTTTTAAGGCGGTAAGGGCGCAAAGCGGGGGCTCCTTTTCGGTTTGGTTCGCAATATTATACCACGCGCGGGGGCAAAACTCAAACCCCGGGGGCCGGAAGGATCAAATTTGTTTGCCCGCGCCCCAAAATGGGCTATTGTGCGGGAGGAAAAAAACTGTTATAATATGAGAGCAGTATAAAAGGGGAGGTATGGACTTGTTCAAGGCGGCGGACATCGTTTTCGAAGCAAAGGAATGCGGCGCGCTTTTTGAAGCGCGTGCGGGCAAGTACCGCGTCGAAAGCGGCGAGCCCGAATTCACAGTGACCGTTTCCGAAGCCGAAAGCAAATGGCTGATGGATCAGACCACTCTGAATGACGACGGCGCCCGTTACCTCATCTCCGGCAACAAGTTCTATTTCAAGCTCATCGAGCGCGGCGGGATGCTGCTGCACTCCTCCGCGATAGTGGTGGGCGGCCGCGCGTACCTCTTTTCCGGCCCCTCCGGAGTGGGCAAAAGCACCCATACCGGCCTGTGGATGAAGCTCTTCCCCGAAGCCTACATACTGAATGACGATAAGCCCGCGCTCCGCTCCTCGGAGGAGGGGTTCATAGTTTACGGCACCCCGTGGAGCGGCAAGCACGATATAAACCGCAACGAGGCGGTCCCCCTCGGCGGGATAGCGTTCCTGCAGAGGTCGGATAAGGATTTCATAGAGCCCATGCGGGCTCGGGAGGCGGCGCCCGCGCTCATTTCGCAGACGGTGCGCGCCATCAAAAAGGAGAGCATGGAAAAGCTGCTTGCGACCGTTGACAGGCTCCTTCGGGAAACGCCCGTTTACCGCCTCGGCTGCACTCCGGAGCTCTCCGCCGCGGAGCTCGCTTCTGCCGCGATGCTCCCCTCAATAAGAATTTAACCTTTTTATAAATTTTGCGGGGCGGCTTTTGCCCGTTACCCGCGCAAGTTTCTCCGCGAAAGCGGGAAAAATACCCCCAGGAAAGGAGCTCCCGTTCGATCGGGAGCGCGGAAAGGGATAATGAAGATCAAGGAAGGCTTTGTCTTAAAGCAGGTTGCCGATGCGACTATCGTAGTTCCCGCGGGCGAGACCGCGATCGATTTCAACGGCATGATAACTTTGAACGAGACCGCGGCGTTCCTCTGGCGTCTGCTGGAGAACGAAACGGATGAGGATGCGATGGTAAGCGCCATGCTCGCGGAGTATGAGGTCGATGAAAAGACCGCCCGCGCGGGCATACGCCGCTTTGTCGAAAAGCTCCGCGGAGAGGAGCTTTTGGACTGACAGCGGGCGATAAGATGAGCGAAGAAAAACGAAAGCTCCATGCGCAGCTCTCCCAGATGGAGGCGCTCATGGAGGAAAAGCTGCGTGAGGGCGGCAGTGTGAGCTTTTCCCCGAAGGGGGTGAGCATGCTTCCCATGCTTCGCGCCGAGGGCGATACCGTCACCCTCGAAAAGCCTCCTGCCCGAATAAAAAAGGGCACGGTGGCTCTTTTCATTTCCCGCGAGGGGGATGAGGAGCGTTTCGTTCTTCACAGGCTCGTAAAAACAAGGGGCGGGGAGCTCGTTTTCTGCGGGGATAACCGCAGGGAGCCCGATCCGCCCGTCAAAAAGGAGGCCGTGATAGGCGTCGTTACGGCGTATGAAAGCCGCGGCAAAGCGCATTCCCCGAGCGAGCCGTGGTACAGGCTCTATTCGTTCTGGATGGTCGCAACGAGCCCGTTCCGCTCCTTATCAATGAAGGCGCAGCGCGTCATTTACAACGTATGGAAAAAGCTGTTTCGCAAAAAGTGAATAGGGATACGGGCGGCGCGCTCCGCTACCTCCGCGGGAAGCTTCACAGCCGGCTCCCCGCGCTGATACTGCTTTCGTTCATGATGGCGGCGGTATCGGTGCTTTCCGTTTCGATGGCGATATTCATGGCTCAGGCGATAGACGCCGCCGTCGAGGGGGATAAAAGGGCCATGTTCATCCGCCTCGGAATAATGGCGGGAGTGACCGTGGCCGGGCTCACGATAAGATTTTTTGCAAAGCTCCTGCAGACCCGCATGAGCTTCCGCATGAGCATGACGCTCCGCCGCTCGCTTATGGAGAGGATATTGGACAGGGATTACGCCTGCGTCACCCGCTACCACAGCGGCGACCTTATGAACCGCATGACGAACGACGTTTCGATCGTTTCGGAGGCGGCCTCCTCGCTCCTGCCCAAGCTGTTCGAATTTGCGGCAAAGCTCATCACGGCATTCGTCGTGCTCGCCCGCTACGACTGGATATTCGCCGCGCTCTCATTGGGGGCGGCAATAGTGGTGGCGGCATTCTCGCTCGTGATCCGCCCGCATATAAAGCGGCTCCACCGCCGTATGCAGGAAACTGAGGGCGCGGCGCGCTCATTCATGCAGGAAACGGCCGAAAACCAGCTTGCCGTGCGCGTGTTCGGCGCCTCGGGCAGCATGCTCTCGCGGCTTGACGGGCTCCAGGAAAGGAGCTTTGCCGCCGCCATGAAGCGCAGGCTCGTTTCGGTGCTCGCGGGGGAGGGTATGAGCTTCGTTTTCACGCTGGGCGTGATCATGGCGCTTTCGTGGGGGACAATGAGCATAGCGGGGGTGTTCGGCCCGGACAGGGTCATCACCTACGGCGCGCTCGCGGCGGTGCTGCAGCTCGTTTCCCAGGTGCAGGCGCCGTTCTCACAGCTCACGGGCCTCGTGCCGCAGTTTTTCACAATGACCGCCTCCTGCGAGAGGCTTATGGAAATAGAGTACCTTCCCGCGGAGCGCGGCTCGGAAGGGGAGGCCGTCCCCTCCGACTTCGTTTCCGCGAGCTTTGAGGGCGTTTCGTTCTCTTACGAAAAGGACGGGGCGGAGACCCCCGTTCTCCGCGATGCGGAGCTCACCCTCAAAAGGGGCGATCTCGTAGCTGTGACGGGCATTTCGGGCATAGGCAAATCCACGCTGATGAAGCTCCTGCTGGGCGTTTACGCCCCGTGCGGGGGCGAGGTCAGGATCTGCGGCTCCGATATTTCCGCCTCCGCGGGAGCCGGCACGAGAAGGCTCTTCGCATACGTCCCTCAGGGAAACCTGCTGCTTTCCGGCACCATCCGCGAAAACATAGCTTTCTTCAGCAAGGACGCGGACGATGAGCAAATAATGCGCGCCGCCCGCACCGCCTGCGCGGAAGAATTCATAGAGTCCCTTCCCGCGGGGCTCGATTCCGTGATAGGCGAGCACGGCATGGGCCTTTCCGAAGGTCAGGCGCAGCGCATCGCCGTTGCAAGGGCGCTGCTCACGGGGGCGCCCGTGCTCCTGCTGGATGAGGCGACCTCCGCCCTCGACGCCGATACCGAAAGGCGTCTTCTCGAAAACCTGCGCAGCGGCGGTTTCGAAACGGTCGTCATAATCACTCACAAGCCCGCCGCGCTCTCCGTCTGCAATAAGGAGCTGCGCATAGAGGAAGGGCGCGTAATAATGAAAAACACAGGCGAGACCTTATAAGTTTCAGGAGGCAAACTATGATAATAATAGGCATCTGCGGCGCTTCGGGAAGCGGCAAATCCACCCTCGCGCAGGAGATCAAGAACTCCCTTGACTGCGAAACGGTCATAATAGGCCAGGACTGCTACTATAAGGATCAGAGCTATAAGCCCTTTGAGGAGCGCGTCGTCACCGATTACGACGACCCCGAAATATTCGATTACAAGGAGCTCATAGCGGATATGAACGCCCTTGAGGCGGGGCGCCCCATCACGAAGAAGGGCTACGATTACGCCAATCACGTCAGGGCGGACAGCGACGAGCTCATCCAGCCGCCGGACGTGGTGATACTTGAGGGCATACACGTTTTCTACGATCGGGAGCTCATGGACAGGATGAGCCTCAAGGTCTATATGCACGTCGATCCCGATATGTGCCTGCTGCGCCGCATGCTGCGCGATACGACCGAGCGCGGGCGCGAGATAGAGGGCGTCGCCGCGCAGTACGTAAAGACGGTCAAGCCCTGGTATGACGAGGTCATCTCAAAATACATCCGCCGCGCGGATTTCGCAGTCATGAAGGGCGGCAGGAACCGCCGCGCCATAGACGCGATAAGCGCCTACATCACAGTGGAGCTTTGGGCGAACAAGCATAAACAGTGAGGCTTTGCGCGATACTGGCGATAAGGAGGCGAGGGAATGAAAACTCTTTTGAAGGGCGAAAAGCGCAGGATAGCGATAACCGCGGCGCTCATACTGTTCGGCGCGATACTGTTTTACGAGCTGCTGGAGCATTTCGCCCCCGTCAGCCGCGCGGTCCGCACGTTTTTGACCGTCGTTGCGCCCATTCTTTACGGGCTCTGCTTCGCGTTCGTGGTGAACCTTCCCATGAGCTTCTTCGAAAAGCGCGTGTTTCGCCGCCTCGGCGAAAAGCGCCCCGGCCTTGCAAGGGGGATCAGCATATTTATCTCCTACGTACTGGTGCTGGGGTTCATCGCGCTCATCATCGCGCTCATCATGCCCAAGGTCATAGACAGCGTGGTAACTTTCGTCACCAATCTGGGCGGCTATATAGAGACCATTTCAAACAAGGCGGAGGAGCTTTTCGAAAAGATCAGCATAAGCGACGAGCTTGCCGATATAGTCGATAAGACGCTCGACAACCTCATGCAGAAGGCGAACTCCTTCGCGGTGAGCTTCCTGCAGAAGCTGCCCAAATTCACCGTAAACGCGGTCAAGGTGGTTTACAGCCTGCTCGTGACGCTCGTGATAAGCATCCACGCCCTCGTTAAGAAGGAAAAGCTGATCGGCTTCGCAAAGCGCAGCGTTATGAACATGCTGCCCGATGAGACCGCCGCGCCCATACTGAAATACGGCTCCTTCACGAACACCACCTTCAAAAAGTACATAACGGGCCAGCTCGTAAGCTGCCTTATAATAGGCGTGCTGTGCTACATAGGAATGAGGATATTCGGTATGCCCTATCCCGAGCTCATATCCGTGTTCATCTGCGTGGCGGCGCTGGTGCCCATAGTCGGCCCGTGGGTCAGCACCATCCCCTCGGCGCTCATTATACTTATGACGCGGCAGGATAACCCCTGGCTCGCGCTGTGGTTTATAGTCATGGTGGTGGGCATCCAGCAGATCGACGATAACTTTGTCTATCCCCGCATAGTGGGCGATGCGGTCGGCATCCCCGGCATACTGGTGATCTCCGCTGCGATACTTGCGGGCGGGCTCTTCGGCATAGGCGGCCTGCTCGTCGCCGTGCCCACCGCCGCCGTGCTGTACAGGATATGGTGCGACGTGCTCAAAAAGCGCACGGACGAAAAGGAAAAGGAACGCAAAAAGAAGGAGGCCGATCCGGAGGATCCGGCCGAGGCTTTGACCGAGGCGTAACGGGGAGCTCCCCAAGGCAAAAAAAGACGGCGGCCGTTTAGGCCAAATGATCATAAGGCGGTATTTGGAGACCTCGCCTAAATAATTAGTCTGTAAAGCAAAAACTCTTTGCAAATGGTTTTAGCCGCTGCAAAGAGTTTTTTGCTGTAATTACGGGGATATGTCTCGCAGGAGCGATCCTAATTTGTTGCGTGATCGCAGTTCCGCGCCTCTCGCGGCGCGGGCGCGCTGACCCGCGCGGCTCCCGTTGGTCGCGGCATAGCTGACTTCATTATCGGCAATTACCGCAATAACGGCCTTACGACTATCGAGCTTATGCGGGCCGCCGCTTTTCTTTTTCAGAAAGGAAGAAAACCAAACCATGATCTGAAGACGACGCCTCATCTCATCGCCTTCACCTATATAACGAACGAGGGGGCCGCAAGGTTGCATTTTCCGCCGAAAAATTTATGGCGGCGCGGGGGGAAGCCCTTCGAACGCACGAGGGGCGCCCTTTTTCGCGGCGCGCTTGCGCCGCCCGCCTCCAAAATGTATTTGCCTTTTTCCTTCAAATAGAATATAATAAAAAGTTGAAGGGCAGCGGCCCGATTGGAGGAAAGAATGAATATTTGTCCCGAAAACATTAAGAAGATACATTTGATAGGCATAGGCGGCTGTTCGATGAACGGTCTGGCGCAGATACTGGCCGCGCGCGGGTATGAGGTCGGCGGCAGCGATAAGGCCGTCTCCCCGTTCACGGAGCGCCTCAAGGAGCTCGGCATCCCCGTCACGATAGGTCAGAAGGCGGAAAACGTCGATGGCAGCGATCTCGTCATCTATTCCGCGGCGATAAAGCCCGAAAACCCCGAGCGTATGCGCGCAAAGGAGCTCGGCATACCCGAAATGGAGCGCTCCGTCGCTCTGGGCTGGATAAGCGAGCGTTTTCATAACGTGGTGGGCATCGCGGGATGTCACGGCAAAACGACCATCACCTCCATGCTTGCGCTGATAGCCGAAAAGGGCGGGCTGGACGCCACCGTTCACGTGGGCGGCTTCGTTGAATTCTTAAAGGGCGGCACGAGGCTCGGCAAGCGCGATCTTTTCATAACCGAGGCCTGCGAATACGTCGAAAGCTTCCTGACTCTTCGCCCCACCGTGGCGCTCATCAACAATATCGACGACGATCACCTCGATTATTTCAAGGATATCGATCACATCACGGACGCCTTCCGCAAGTTCGTCGCGCTCATTCCCGAAGGCGGCATGTTCATAGGCTGCACCGACGATCCCCGCGTGCGCGGGCTGCTCGAAGAATATAGGGGCAGGGTGAACGAGCTCACCTACGGCGCTGAAAAGGAATTCGCCCCCGATTATTATCCCGAGAACGAGACCTATGACGAGAAGGGCTGCCCCTCCTACGATCTCATGTTCCGCGGCGAAAACTGCGGCAGGGTGGTCCTGCACGTGCCCGGCCGCTACAATATGCTCAATTCCGTCGCGGCGATGGCCGTTGCGCTCTCCCACGGGACCGATTTCAAAACGGCCGCGGAGGCGCTCTCCTCGTTCCAAAACACCCGCCGCAGGTTCGAATATTACGGCGAGCGCGAAGGGGTGCGCGTGTTCCACGATTACGCGCATCATCCCGCCGAGATAAGGGCCGCGGTCGATTCGGGCCTCCGCACCCCCCATGGCAGGCTCTTCTGCGTGTTCCAGTGCAACAGCTACACAAGGGCGAAGACCCTCTTCTGCGGGCATCAGGGCGATTGCTTTGCGGGAGTTGACCGCGTGCTCGTTCCCGATATCTACCCCGGCCGCGAGGTGGACGACGGCTCCGTCCACGCGCGCGATATGGTCGCCGCGATAAACGAGGCGACCCACAATGCGCTCTATCTTGCGACGTTTGAAGAAATATCCGACTGGCTGCGCGAAAACGCGGAGCCCGGCGATATAGTCGTAACGCTTGGCAGCGGCGACGTTTACATCCAGACCAATAAGCTTTTGTGAGGTTGATATGATCTACTTTATTTCCGTTCTGTTCGGCATACTCATCGGTCTCGCGGGCCTTGCCGCCGCCTGGTATGCGATGAAAAAGCCCGAAACGAAGCTCTTCGGCAAGGCGGTCAGCACCGAAAGGGTGATGGACGTTCTGATGCTCCTCTTCATATTCCTCGTGATATTCGTCCGCTCGTATCTCGTTCCGGGCGACTGGCAGCGGGTATTCTGGAAGGGCGTTATCGCAACCGTCTGCGTCGCGGCTCCCGCGGTGCTCATAATCTGGCTGGGGTATGCGCTCCTGCTGCGCCCCCGCTTCCCGAAGAACAAAAAGTGATAATTTAAGAGGTATCCGGTGAAAAACAAGGAAAAGACCCCTTCCGTAAGGCGCTGCTCCGTAGGCGGTCAGGCCGTTATGGAGGGCGTGATGATGAAATCCGACGTGGGCATTGCGATGGCGGTGCGCCGCGCGGACGGCTCCATAGTCAAGCATTACACGAAGTACAGGTCAAAGGCGCAGAAGGGCACCTTCTGGGGCCTTCCCGTTGTGCGCGGGATGGTGGCGTTCGTTGAAAGCCTCAAGACGGGCATGGATACCACCACCAAATCCGCGGAGCTTCTGGGCGAGAGCTTCGAGGAGGAGCCCTCCAAATTCGAAAAATGGCTCGCGGATAAGCTCCACGTGGATATAATGGACGCCGTTATGGGCGTCGGCATAGTGCTCGGGCTCGCGCTGGCGGTGGGGCTCTTCATGTTCCTGCCCCAGTTCGTCGCCTCCCTCATATTCGGCAAGGCCGCCGCGGGCGCGGATCGCTTCTATATCTGGCGCTCCCTGCTCGAAGGCCTGCTCCGCCTTGCGATATACGTGGGGTATCTGTTCGCCGTTTCGGGAATTAAGGATATAAAGCGCGTGTTCATGTATCACGGCGCGGAGCATAAGACCATCGCCTGCTATGAATCGGGCGAGGACGATCTGACCCCCGAAAAGGCCATGAAATTCAAGCGCCTGCACCCCCGCTGCGGCACGAATTACCTTTTCCTCGTAATGGCGATCTCGATTATAGTGCTCACGATAGCGGATATAATAATGCACTCCCTGGGCTTCCCCGGAGCGGAGATGAAGCGCGGCGTCGCCTTCCTCATAAGGTTCGGCGTGCGCATACTGCTGCTGCCCCTCATCGCGGGGGTCAGCTATGAGGTGCTCCGCGCGGCGGCAAAGACCGATAATTGGTTCACGAAGGCCGTGAGGGCGCCCGGCATGGCGCTCCAGCTCATCACCACCAAGGAGCCGGAGCTCGATATGCTGGAGGTCGCTATCTATTCCTTCTACCTCGCTATGGGGCAGAAGAACCCGCTTGAGGAAAGGAAGCTTGCGGAAGAGGCGGCGAAGGCGGCAGCGGCAGCGGTCACGATAGATGCGCCCGCCGATCCCGAAAGGGGCGGCGAGGAGGCGGCGGAGAGCGAAGCGGCTCCCGAAGCTCCCGAAGCTCCCGAAGCTCCCGAGGCTCCCGAAGCCGGCGAGGCTCCCGCGGAGGAAAACAGGTGACCTCGCGCGAGGCGTATTTGAAAACGAGGGCAAGGCTTTCCGCCGTCACGGAAGAGGCCGCTTTCGAAGCGAGGCTGATCACCGCCTGCGTCACGGGCGAGGAGCCCGCGCGCGCGGCGTTCTCGGAGCGCCCGCTTGCCGAAAAGGAGCTCGAAGCACTCGAAAAACTGATCGAACGGAGGCTCCTGCGGGAGCCCCTTCAATACCTGCTCGGCGAATGGAGCTTCATGGGGCTGGATCTTTTCGTGAGCCCCGCGGCGCTCATCCCAAGGCAGGATACCGAAACGCTTGCCGAGGAGGCGCTCCGCCTCATCCGCGAAAAAGGGTATGAAAGCGCGCTCGATATCTGCACGGGCACGGGCTGCGTCGCGATCGCGCTGAAGAAGCTCGCGCCGCGGGATATTATAGCGGAAGCTTCCGATATTTCGGAGGAGGCGCTTGCGCTCGCCCGCAGGAATGCCGAAAGGAACGGAGCGGAATTGATATTCCGCCGCGCCGATCTTTTCGAGGGGGCGGTGGAATACGATCTCATAACCGCAAATCCCCCCTATATTTCCGCGGAGGATATGGCGCTTCTCGAGCCGGAGCTTTCCCATGAGCCCCGCCTTGCGCTTTACGGGGGAGAGGACGGGCTCGATATTTACCGCCGCATAGCGAAGGAATACGGGCCGCATCTTAAAAGCGGCGGCGCGCTGCTCATGGAGGTCGGCGCGGGCGAGGCGGAGGCCGTCTCCGCGCTGTTTGAGGGCGCGCGCACCCGTATCATAAAGGATCTGAACGGCGTCGAAAGGATAGTTGAAATTATAAAAAATGCTTGAAAAGCTTCGAAAAATGAAGGAGCGCTACGAGGAGCTGGCCGAAAAGCTCTCCCGGCCCGAGGTCATTGCGGATCAGGGCCTTTTCCGTGAGCTTGCGAAGGAGCATACGCGGCTCGGCGAGATAGTCTCGGTCTATGACGAGTATTCCGCCGCGCTTGCCTCACAGGATGAATGCAGGGAGATGATCGCCCTTTCAGACGATCACGAGCTT
The DNA here is from genome assembly GCA_017394835.1 of Clostridia bacterium. Lineage (GTDB taxonomy): Bacteria > Bacillota > Clostridia > Christensenellales > CAG-138 > UBA3857. The sequence goes on along the minus strand of JAFPXD010000069.1, from coordinate 20,277 downwards.
CGCGAGCTGGCCCGCGAGGAGCTGCGGGAGGCGGAGGAAAACGCCGCTTCGCTTGAGGAAAAATTGAAGCTCATGCTCCTCCCCAAGGATCCGAACGACGAGCGCAACGTCATAATCGAGATCCGCGCGGGCATAGGCGGGGACGAGGCGGCGCTCTTCGGCGCGACCCTTTTCCGCATGTATTCCCGTTACGCCGAAAGGCATAATTTCAAGCTCGAGATGATCGACATGAACGATACCGAGATAGGCGGCGTGAAGGAGGCCGTGTTCCAGATAAACGGCAAAAACGCCTATTCCCGCATGAAATTCGAAAGCGGCGTCCACCGCGTCCAGCGCGTGCCCGAAACGGAATCCCAGGGGCGCATCCACACGAGCGCGGCGACCGTCGCCGTGCTCCCCGAGGCGGAGGACGTGGAGGTCGTGATAGACCCAAATGATATAAGGGTGGATACCTACCGCTCCAGCGGCGCGGGAGGCCAGCACGTCAACAAGACCTCTTCCGCGATAAGGATCACCCACATCCCAACGGGGCTCGTCGTGCAGAGCCAGGATGAGCGCAGCCAGATACAGAACCGCGAAAAGGCGATGCGCGTGCTCAAGAGCCGCCTCTTCGAGCTCTATTCCTCGCAGGCGCACGATGCGGAAGCGGCCTCGCGCCGCGCGATGGTCGGCTCGGGCGACCGCTCCGCAAAGATCCGCACCTACAATTTCCCGCAGAGCCGCGTCACCGACCACCGCATAGGCCTCACGCTCTATAAGCTCGAAGCCTTCATCGACGGCGATATGGATGAAATGATAGACGCCCTCATCCTCGACGAAAGGATGAAGCTCATGCAGGCGGGGGAGGAGTAAACCATGCACACCGAGATCTTCAACGCCAAAACTCAAAAGGAAAACGGCACCAATTACGCCGCGAGGGTGATCCGCGCGGGCGGGCTCGTTGCGTTCCCGACGGAGACCGTTTACGGTCTGGGCGCGAACGGGCTTGACGGCGAGGCCGTTGAAAGGATATTCGAAGCCAAGGGCCGCCCGCAGGACAATCCGCTCATACTGCACGTCGCCAAAAAGTCCGACGTGAAGCAGCTTTGGCGCCACGTGCCGGATGACGCGAAGCGCCTCATGGACGCGTTCTGGCCCGGGCCCCTCACGCTGATATTTTTGAGGAGCGATATAGTGCCCGACGAGGTCGCGGCGGGTCTTCCGACCGTCGCCGTCCGTATGCCCGAGCACAAGACGGCGCTGGCTCTCATAAGGGCGGCGGGAGTGCCCATCGCGGCGCCCTCGGCCAATCTTTCGGGCCGCCCCAGCCCCACCACCGCGCAGCACGTTCTTGAGGATATGGACGGCCGCATCGACGTCATTCTGGACGGCGGCCCCTGCCCCGTGGGGGTGGAATCGACGGTGCTCACCCTCGTCGGCAAGCCCACCATACTGCGTCCCGGCGGCATCACGCGCGAGATGCTCGAAGCGATAATAGGCGAGGTGGACGTTTCGCCCGCGGTGCTCCGTCCTCTTGAGGAGGGCGAGGAGGCCGCCTCCCCCGGCATGAAGCACCGCCACTACGCGCCCGATGCGGAGGTGGTGGTCGCGGTCGGCACGCCGCGGCGCATCGCCTCGATCCTCTGCCGCGAATACGAGATAGAGGAAGCTATGGGAAGAAGGTGCGTCGTGCTCGGCACGGAGCAAACTCGCACTTGTTATAACGGGATGAACTGTGATATAATAGGGGATAGGGAAGACCCCGCGACCCTCTGCCGCGAGCTGTTTTCCGCGCTCCGCAGATGGTCGGGAAAGGTCGATGTGATCCTTGCCGAGGGCATTTCCGAAACGGACAGCGGCCTTGCCTATATGAACAGGCTCCTGCGCGCGGCGGGGTTCTCAGTCCTCGAGAAATAAGATGGGATCCCAACGGGATCCCGGAGTAAATACATACCCCTCATCCGGCATAGCCGCTTTGCGGCGCAGACACCTCTCCCCCCCGGGGGAAGGCGAGATCGTGACACTTGCGGAGGCGAAGTGGGATCCCAACGGGATCCCGGAGTAAATACATACCCCTTATCCGGCATAGCCGCTTTGCGGCGCAGACACCTCTCCCCCCCGGGGGGAAGGCGAGATCGTGACGCTTGCGGAGGCGGAGTGGGATCCCCCCGGGGGAAGGCGCATCGGCTTCATTCACGGAGCTTTGTATAAAACGGAGGTTTATCATGAAAATTGCGATCTGCTCCGATCACGGAGGTTTCGAGCTCAAGCTGAGGCTCATCCCCTTCATTGAGGAGATGGGCCATACTGTGACCGATTTCGGCTGCTGTTCCGAAGCGAGCGTCGATTATCCCGATATGGCGTTCCCCATGGCGGAGGCCGTGGCCGCGGGCGAATACGAGCGCGGCATTGCCATCTGCGGCACGGGCATAGGCGTTTCGATCTGCTGCAACAAGGTCAAGGGCATAAGGTGCGCCCTCTGCGGCGACGTGCTCTCCGCGGAGCTTACGAGGAGGCATAACGATTCCAACGTCCTTGCCATGGGCGGGAGGATAATAGGCCCCGAAACGGCAAAGGCGATAACCCGCGTATGGCTCGAGACCGGGTTCGACGGCGGCAGGCACGAAAACAGGATCAACAAAATAACCGAATACGAAAAATAAATCCGGGAGGAACCAGATATGAGCGAATTCAACAACGTAACCGTGATCGATCATCCCCTTGTCCAGCACAAGCTTGCGCTTCTGAGGGACAAGAACACCGGCACGAAGGATTTCCGCACCCTTCTTTCCGAGCTTTCGACCCTCATGGCTTATGAGGTCACCCGCGATCTGCCCCTTGACGAGGTCGAAATAGAGACCCCCATCGCTCCCACCAAGGCGCATATGCTCGTTTCCTGCAAGGTGGGCGTAGTGCCCATACTCCGCGCGGGCCTCGGCATGACGGACGGCATAATGAGCCTCGTTCCCACCGCGAAAATGGGCCATATCGGTCTCTTCCGCGATCCCGAAACGTTAAAGCCCGTCACCTATTACTGCAAGCTCCCGACCGATATTCAGGAGCGCCACGTGATACTCGTCGATCCCATGCTCGCAACCGGCGGTTCCGCCTGCGAGGGCATAAGGGACCTTAAGGAAGCGGGCTGCAAGTCCGTCCGCCTCATGTGCCTCGTCTCTGTGCCGGAGGGCCTCCGCGCCGTGCAGGAGATGCATCCCGACGTCAAGGTGTTCACCGCCGCGATAGACGATCACCTCAATGAGCACGGCTATATCGTTCCCGGCCTCGGCGACGCCGGCGACAGGATATTCGGCACGATGTAACAAACAAATACCGATCAAAAAGGCCGCGGCTGCCCGCGGCTTTTTTTGCAGCACCGCGCCTGCTTTTATGGGAAGCGGCAGGCCAAAAGCCTTCCCCCAAGGGAAGCCTTTGTTATCGCCTTCCCCTCAGCAGGGGAAGGAGGGAAGCAGGCGCGGGGCATTGCTTTTATGGGAAGCGGCAGGCCAAAAGCCTTCCCCCGCGGCGAAGCCGCAATGCGGGGAAGGTGCCGCGAAGCGGCGGATGAGGGAAAAGAAAGTGACCTTACCAAGCAAGTTGTGTGCAATAACCATTCCCTCATCACATAGCGGCTGTGCCGCGCAGAACTTCCCCCAAGGGAAGCCTTTGTTATAGCCTTCCCCCTGGGGGAAGGTGCCGCGAAGCGGCGGATGAGGGAAAAGAAAGTGACCTTACCAAGCAAGTAGTGTACAATAACCATTCCCTCATCACATAGCGGCTGTGCCGCGCAGAGCTTCCCCCAAGGGAAGCCTTTGTTATAGCCTTCCCCCAAGGGAAGCCTACGCAATCGCCTTCCCCTCAGCAGGGGAAGGATGGAGGCAGGCGCGCCGCATTGGCATTTGCACTTCCCGGAGGTTTGTAGTATAATGCTATCATAGAAAATATGTGCAAAAAGGATACCGTATGAAAAAGCTTTGGATATGGATACTCGTCGGAGTGCTGGCGGCGGCGCTCATCGCGGGGGCGATAGCGCTCGATCTCGGCGGCGGCAGGAAGGCCTCCTCCCGCCCCTACGAGCATAATATCAATTACTTCTATTCGGACGAAGAGAGCACTACCCGCTTCGTTGCCGATGCGGAAGTCCTCACCGACAAGCTGATAGGCAAGGTCGATTCGTTCCTCTCCTGCGACGGGACTTACGCCCTCGTGCGGTCTGGGACGGCCCTTTACGGCGTCGATAAGAGCGGAGTCCGAAACCTTTACTCCGCGGGCGTGGATCTCGCGCTGCTCTCCCTTGACGGGAAAAAGGCCGTATTCACCACCGCGACGGAGGTGCATATACTCGATCTCGCGTCCGGCGGCATGGAGGATATCAAGCCCGACGGCATAAAGGGCATAAGCTCCATAGTAGTTTCCCCCGACGGGAACACGGTGGGCTATACCGTAAAGACGGGCTCCGGGCAGGATTCCTACGTTTTCGAAAACGGCGCTTCCCGCCTGCTCCGTGAGAACGCCTGCATAGCGGCGGCGGCGGACAGCGCGGCGTTCTGGTACTTTGCCGATCCCGCGGACGGCTCCCTTTGGTATGCCTCCGGCAAAAGGGAAGTGAAGCTCGCCTCCTCTTTTACGGGGATGCTGGAATTTTCCCGCGATCTTAAAGAGGTGCTCTTCGACAGCGGCGGCGAGACCCTCGTTTCCCGCGCGGGCGGCAGGGCGAAGCCCATCGCGGAGGGCGTGTCCCTGTTCATGGCGGGGGTGTGCTGCTCCTCCGTGCAGGGCGGCGCGGCCGTCGTTTCGGAGGTGAAGGATACCGATACTCTTCTCGGCAGGCTCTATTACAGTTACAGATCCTCATCCGAAGGCGCGCGCACGGTTTACGATATTTATTACGTCAACGCGCGCGGCGGCGAAAAGCTCATCGCCAAAAACGCTTATAAATTCTACGAGGGCGAGGGCGGCCGCCTCGGCGTGCTCATGGCGGACGGCAAGCTCTACGATATGAAGACGGGCGACCCCAAGGAAGCGAGCCTCGTGGCTTCCGGCGCGGCGGATTTCTGCACCGCGGGCGACGGGACCTATTATTTCATAAGCTCCGCGGGCGTGCTCAGCTTCTACGGCGGCAAGAGCGGCGTGATGCCCATGCAGCTTGCGGAAGGCGTGGTCTCCTGCGGCATGACCCCCGCGAAGACCTGCGTTTTCATTGTGAGATCCGGCGAAAACGGGGCGCTTATGACCGTCAGGAACGATCTCGTTCCCGAGCTTGCGGTGAATAACGCCGCCGGGTTCGAGACGATGGGCGGCGCGGTGTTCTGCTTCACCCGGGATTACAAAAACGATTACGGCGTACGCGTGTTCGACGTTTATACCTCCGCAGACGGCTCCGCGTGGAGCCTTGCCGTGAAGGGCGCCGAGCAGACCGGAAACCGATAAGAAAGGAAAAACGATGAAAAAAGCGATCGCACTCATCCTCATCGCGGCAATGGCGGCGGCGTTTGGCGCCTGCGGCGTTAAGGTCGAATACGGCCCCAAGCTCGAAAGCAACACGGCAAGGGTCTATACCGCGGGAGACAGGCTCTCGAGCTTCGTGATAGACGGGGTAAAGATCGAAGGGACCGTTCCCGGCACGGCTTCAATGGATAATGCCGCGGACGGGCGCACCTCCCTTGCGAACGTTGACAACAGCGTGGTGTATTTCGTTTCCGAACAGGGCGTGGATCCTCTCGGCACAGCCGTATTCTCGGAGGAGATCTCATTCGACGGGCGCACCGCGTGCTATCTCGAAGGGAACAAGCTCATGCGCTACACCCTCGATACCCGCAGCGCGGAGCCCATTCTCGAAGGTGTGTTCTCCGTCGCGCAGCTTGCCATCTCCCCCCACGGGCAGACCGTGGCGATGACGGGCGTGCTTGAGGACGAGGGAGTCACGACCGCCGTGTTCATAATAGGAAAGGACGGCGCAAAGCGCGTTTTCGAGGGCGAGGAACGCTCCGTTATAGCCATCACGGACGACGGCTCCGTCTATTACACCCTCGACAGGAAGGATAAGACGCTCTGCGTGTTCTCCGATGGGGAAGAGCATACCATCAGCTCCGATATAGGCGGGGCGAGCGTATTCAATTTCACCTCCGATCTTTCCGAGCTCTGCTACTATACCGCGGGCGGCGTGAACCGCCTTTTCAAGCTTGCGGATAAGTCCGATACCGAGCTCTGCACGGGCTTCGGCTACACCGCCAAGACCGACCGTTACAGCATAAGCTGGGGCGAAGCTCCCGTTTATATAAACGACGTGACGAGCTTTATAAACGGCCTCTTCCTCTGCCGCAGCGGGCAGGAGGGCGGCTACACCTGGGATCTCGGCGTGCTCAGCGCGAAGGGGATCAAGTGGATAGTGAAGGAAGCGGAAGATTATTCCGTCATTGAGGAAAAGAACTGCGTGGTCTGGATCTCCGGCGGGAAGCTGCAGCGCACGGGCTTCGGCGGCAAAACGAAGCTGCTTGCCGAAAACGCGGTGGATATGGCCGTTGCTGAAACGGGCGATATCTATTACAGGTCCGACGCCAAGTCCCTTTTCGTGATAAAGAATTTCAAGAAGCCCGTCAAGCTCGATTCGGGCGTTTCGTCAATAGCCGGATGCGGCAAATACTGCTTCTACATAAAGGATAAGCCCATAGGCGGCGGCGCGGAGACTGAGGGCAGGCTCTTCCGCACGGAGGGCGCCGAGGGCACGGATATGCAGGTGAACGCCGCCCTGTTCGGGAAGCGGAGCGGACATCTGCTCATATATGCCGATCCCGAGAAAACGGAGGGCGAGCTTTTATACAGGCTCCTCTTCACCCATGACGGCGAAGCGTTCACCGCGGAGTTCGCGGGAGTGAGGATCTGATCCGGGATCGCCTGAAAGCCGGCGCCGTTCGCGCTGCCCGTCCCGCAGACTCGGTTGGGGATCGGGAAGCGTAAACGGAGCGGACCGAAATCAAAAAAGCATGGCCTAAGCCATGCTCAGACCGCTGACAAAGTCAAGTCAGCGGTCTTTTTTTGCGCAAAAGGTTTATTCTTCGTTCTTTAAGCGCTCCGGCCCTTCTTCCCTTCGGGGAGCTGGGCGATGAGCACCGCGGCGAACACGAGCGCGCAGCCTATGTACTCCCTTGCGGTCATGCGCTGGCGGAGTATTATCGCGCTCGCGATGGCGGAAAACACCGCTTCAAGGCTGAAAAGGATCGTGACGAGCGCGGGGTCGCCCTCCCTCTGGGCGACTATCTGGAGCAGGTAAGCGATCCCGCTCGAGAATATCGCGACGTACAGCAGGGGGAATATGCAGGCGCGCACGCCCTCCGCCGAGGGGCTTTCGAAAAGGAGCATCCCCGCAAGGGAAATGAGCCCCGCCGCAATGAATTCCGCCGCGCAGAAGTCTATGGGGTCGAGCCCCGGCGCGAAGCGGTCTATGAGGAGTATCTGCACGGTGAACATCACGGCGCAGAGGAGGGTCAGAAGGTCGCCCGCGGCGAGCTCCGGCTTCCCGTTTATGCAGAGGAGGTAGAGGCCTGCGACCGCGAGCGCGAGCCCCAGCCAGAAAACGGGACGCACGCGCTTTCCAAGCAGCAGCCCGCCGATGGGCACGAGCACCACGTAAAGCGCGGTTATGAAGCCTGATTTGCCGGAGTCGGTGCCGAGGCCCATGCCCGCCTGCTGGAGTATGGAGGCGGAGGCGAGCGCGGCTCCGCAGAGAGCGGCGGCGATGAGGAGCCTCCTGCGGTACGCGGGGCGCTCCTCTTGGGGGACGGGGCGGCTCTTCCCGAAGGCGCGGAGCGCGCACTTGATAATAAGAAGGAACGCGACCGCGATAAAGAAGCGCAGCGCATTGAACGCCATTGCGGGGATGTGATCCGAGCATACGTCCTGCGCGACGAACGCGGTGCCCCAGATCAGGGCGGTTATTACGGGGAGTACCGTTTGTCTGAGTCTTGATTTCACGTTCGGGATTATACATTAAAAAACGCGGCTTGGCAACACCCGGGGAGTATAAGTTTTACCCCCTTTTTACTTGCCAACCACCTAAACTTCTGCTATAATAATATACGGCCCATTTCGGGCTCGTCCCGAAGGGCGATCAAAAGAAGGGATCTTTTTTCAAATGCCCACAGTTATTGAACGCATTGCCGCCGCAGAGGCGGACGCGGAGGCGCTTCGCATAAACGCGGCAGAAAATGCGCGCGAGCTTGCCGCCGCGGCGGAGGATGAAGCCGCGGTAAAGCTCAAAAACGCCCGCGAGGAAGCGAAGGCGGGCCTTGCGCTTGCCGCTTCCATGGCGGAGGCGGAGGCGAAGGCGGAATCCGCCCGTCTCATGGCGAAGGCGCGCGAGGAAGCGGAGCTGTTTATCAAAGAGGCGGAAGCCGCTCTTCCCGAGGCGACGAATTCCATAATAGAACATATCCTTAACACTATTTGATCCGGAGCAGGCAATGATCGTACCGATGAAGCACATATCGCTGTTCGCGCGGAAGGCGGATGAGCGGCGCATAATGAAGGCGCTTCAAAAGAACGGCGTTATTCAAATCGAAAGAGCATCCGAGCCCGAGGAGGGGTCGGCGGTTTCGTCCGCGCTTTCAAAGGCTTCGGAAAGGTTCCGCGCCGCCTCGCAGGAGGAGCTGGCAAAGCGAAGGAGCGACGCGGCCGAGATAAAGGCGGCGATTGGCGCGCTCGGCTCGCTCATGCCCAAGGCGGGCATGCTCGAAGCCGCTCCCGAATGCGGGGATGAGGAGCTTATAAAGGCCGTTCCCGAAGCGCTCGCGCTCTGCGGGGAGCTGGATACGATCCAAAAGAGTACCGCGGCGGCCAAGGCGGATAAGGCAAAGCGCCTTGCCGCAATAAAGTCGCTCGCCCCCTATGCCGAGGTCACGGTCCCGCTCGAAACCATAAAGCCCACCAGGAGCGCAAGGTTCGTGCTCGGCTCCGTAAGGGCCGAAAAGCTCGAAGGCCTTCGCGAAGCGGGCGTTATGTTCGATGTTTTCGGCTCCGGCGCAAAGCCCGCGATACTCGCCGCCGTTCCCAAGAACGGGCCGGAGGAGACGGAGGAGGCGCTTGCCGCCGCCGGCTTTACGGAAGCGGCGCTCCCCGAATACAGGGGCGTTCCCGCCGATATAATCAACGAAATGTATGAAGGCATAGCCGCCGATGAAGCGGCCGTCGCCGAAAACGCCAAAAAGCTCGAAGCGCTCGCCGAAAAGGGCGAGACGCTCAAAAAGGGCCTTGACGGCGCAATGATCGAGCAGGCGCGCGCGGAGGCGCGGTGCGGGCTTTTCGCCACGGGCGAGACCTTCATGCTCGAAGGCTGGGCGCGCTCGGATGAGGCGGAAAAGCTCGATGATATCCTTTCCGAAGCGGCGGGAGTCTATTATCTTGAGACCCGCGATCCCTATGACGAGGAGCAGCCCCCCACCTACTGCAAAAACAACAAGTTCTTCGCTCCCTTTGAGTTCGTAACGAATATGTATTCCCCGCCCGATCCGCGCGGGTTCGATCCCACGGTCGTAATGGCGCCCTTCTATCTGCTCTTCTTCGGGCTCATGATGGGCGATACGGGCTACGGCCTCGTAATGACGCTGGGCGCGCTGCTCATGCTCAAATTCAAGAAGCCCCGCGGCGGCGTGGAGCAGATCTGCCGCATACTCGTCTGGGGCGGCATTTCGACGGCGATCTGCGGCCTTCTGACGGGCACCTTCTTCGGGATGAGCTGGAAGGATCTCTTCGGCGCCTCGTTCCCGTTCCCGCTGCTCGATCCCATGAAGGATCAGATGACGGCGCTCGTCATCTACTGCGGTCTGGGCTTTGCGCAGATAGTCGCGGGCATGATAGTTTCGATGGTCCTCCATATCGGGAAGGGCGATTGGCAGACGGCGGTGTTCGATATCGCCTCATGGCTCATGATATTCGCGGGGCTCGCGGTGATGCTGCTTGCAAAGGGCGCCGTAAAATATTTGGGCTACGGCATGATAGGTCTTGGGCTCTTCCTCATAATAGTGTTCGGAGGCAGGAACAAAAAGGGCTTTGGCCGCGTTACGGGGGGCCTGGGCAAGCTCTATGACATAACGGGCTTCTTCAGCGACGTTTTAAGCTATGCGCGTGTGTTCGCGCTTGGTCTTGCCACGGGCGTCATGGGCTCCGTGTTCAACATGATCTGCTCCATGGTCTCGGGCGCGCTGAAGGGCATTCCCGTCGTCGGCCCCGTCATCTCGTTCATAGTGGCGGCGGCGCTGCTTTGCGCGCTCCACCTCTTCTGCATCGCGATAAACGCGTTGGGCTCGTTCATCCATTGCGCGAGACTTCAGTTTATCGAGTATTATAACCGTTTCTATTCGCCCGGCGGGCATCTTTTCAAGCCGCTCGCCGCCGATACGAAATATAACAAAGTAATCAAATGAACCAGGAGGTCAACTTAATATGACAGGTATTGTATGGGCAGCTCTCGGCGCGGTATTGGCACTCGTGCTCCCCGGCATCGGCTCCTCCATAGGAGTCGGCATGGCAGGCCGCGCGGCGGCGGGCGTTATCGCGGAGGATCCCGAAAAATCCGGTCAGTGCACCGTTCTGCAGCTCCTCCCCGCGACTCAGGGCATCTACGGCTTCATCGTTGCGTTCCTCATCGCTTCGAATTCCGGTCTGCTCTCCGGCTCCGGCGCTTCCGAGCTTGCGGCTTCCGTGGGCAAGGGCTATTTCTTCGCCGCTCTCCCCATCGCGGTCGTCGGCCTTGCGAGCGCTTATCTGCAGTCCAGGGTCTGCTGCGCGGGCATGAACATCGTCGCGAAGCAGGGCGAAGGCGGTAAGGGCATAGTTCTCGCCATCATGGTCGAGACCTACGCGATACTCGCCGTTCTCGTATCCGTGCTCATGGTCGTTGGTGTAAAATAATGGCAGAGGCAGCAAACGGAGCCGATAAGCTCATAGCAAGCATATTGGAGGAGGCTCACAGGGCGGCCGAGGCTATCGGGGAGCGGGGCGAGGCAAAGGCCGCCGCCATCCGCGCAAAGCTCGAAGAGGATATGGCAGCCCTGCGCGAAGAGGCCGCTGTCAAGGCGGAGCAGCTCCGTGAGGAGACCCTTTCAAGGGCCGCCACCGCGAGCGAGCTTGAAGCAAGGAAGGAGCTCCTCGAAAAGAAGCGCGCCCTTATCGACCGCGCCTATTCCGGCGCCATGGAAGGGCTCAGCTCCCTTGAGGGCGAAAAGCGCGAGGCGCTCATGCGCAGGCTCCTTTCCCGCGAGTGCACGGGGGGCGAGTCCGTCTGCCCCGCCGAAAAGGACCGCGCTCTCATTGAAAAGCTCGTTTCGGAATGCGGCGGCGGGCTGACATTGGGCGAATGCGAGCCCGGCATTGCCGACGGGTTCATCCTCCGCGGGAGCAATTTCGTGAAGGACTGTTCCTTTGCGGCCCTCATGGAGGAGGTCAAAACGGGCTTCCTTTCCGAGACCGCGCGCACTCTCTTTAAGAAATGACCTTTTAAGGAATAGAGGAGACCAATGGCCGAAAGCCTTATAAACAGCATAGCGAGACTTCGCGTTATCGAAAAGTCACTGCTCACGAAGGAGGCGGCGGCAAGGCTTGCCGCGGCGCCCGATTTCGATGAAGCGGTGAGGATCCTTCGCGAATGCGGCTGGGGGCAGGCGGCGCCTTCGGGCGGCGACGAGATCGATTCCCTGATAACGGGCGAGCTCGAAAAGACCTATGCCCTCATGGGGGAGCTCATGCCCGAAAAGCAGGCCGCGGTGACGGACGTTTTCCGTATGCGGCATGATATGGTGAATATAAAGCTCCTCTACAAGCTCCGCATGATGGGCGGGGATACGGAAGCGGCAAAGCTCGATTTCGGCGGCGTCTATCCCGAAGCGGAACTGAAGGCGGCGATGAAGAGGGGCGATTACAGCATGCTTCCTCCCGTTATCGCCTCCGCATTGGAGGAGCTTGACGTAATAACTTACCGCACGAACGACCCTAAGGAGGTCGCAAGGCGGGTCGATCCGGCCTATTTCAAATACGCCGCTTCGATCAAAAACCCCTTTGTTAAGGAATATTTCGGCGCTCTCGCCGATTTTACGAACCTTGCGGCGCTGATCCGCGGCGCGGGCAGGGAGGATCTTCTTCCCACGGGCGAGTTCACGGATGAAGAGCTTTCGCGCCTTGCGGAAGCCCTTCCCGAAGACCGCGACCGCGCGCTTTCGGTGATAGCGAAGCTCGGCGCCTCAAAGCGCCGCCGGGCTATCCGCGAAGGGTTTGAAGAATACATGCGCACGGGGCATACCGCCTCCATCGAAAAGGCGAGGGACGATCACCTGATAGCGCTCGCCTCCGAGGGCAGGACGGAGATAGATACCGTCAAGCCAATCGTGGGCTATATGCTCGCGCGCGAGAGGGAGGCGGAGGTCGTTCGCCTCATACTCACCGCAAAGCGTGCGAATATCCCCATGAGCGCAGTCGATGAAAGGAGCGTGAAGCTCTATGGCTGACATCGCGATGATAGGCGATAAGGATTCCGTGCTGCTCGGGCGCGCCGCGGGGCTCGAAGTTTATTTCGAGACCGAGGGACAGGCGGCGGGCAGGCTCATAGATAAGCTCGCACGGGAAAACACAAGGATAATATTCGTCACCGAGCCCGTTTTCGAGGCGGCCTCGGAGACGGTCAAAAAATACAGGTCCGCGGCATTCCCCGCAATAATCCCCATCCCCTCGGGCAAGGGCTCGACGGGCGCCGCCATGCGCAGCGTGCGTGAAAACGTGGAAAAGGCCATCGGCGCGGACATACTCTTCTGATAACAAGCAGCTATCCATAAAACGGAGGAACCATTTATGGCAAGAAAACACGGCACCATCGTCAAGGTCGCAGGCCCGCTCATAACGGCGGACGGCATGGGCGAAGTCCAGATGTATGACGTCGTTCACGTTTCCGATAAGGAGCTTGTCGGCGAGGTCATAGAGCTGAGGGGCGACAGGGCCTCCATTCAGGTCTATGAGGAAACGGGCGGCATCGGCCCGGGCGAGCCCGTCTATTTCACGGGCGCGCCGCTTTCGGTGGAATTGGCTCCCGGCCTTATCGAATCCATTTACGACGGCATCCAGCGCCCGCTCACCAAGCTCTTCGAAAACGCGGGCTCCCGCATTACGAGGGGCATCGCCGCTCCCGCGCTGGACCGCGAAAAGCTTTGGAATTTCCAGCCGACGGCACGCGTGGGCTCCTGTGTTGAGGGAGGCGACGAGCTGGGCTTCGTGCAGGAGACCGGCGCCGTCAAGCACATAATAATGGTCCCGCCGGGGATCAAGGGCGTGCTCAAAAAGCTCGCTCCCGAGGGCAATATGACCATCGTTGACGAGCTTGCCGTAATAGAGACGGAGGAGGGCGAAAAGTCGATCCCCATGCTCCAGCGCTGGCCCGTGCGCCGCGGCCGTCCCTATGCCGAAAAGCTCCCCCCGAATGAGCCCATGGTAACGGGCCAGAGGGTCATTGATACGTTCTTCCCCATAGCCAAGGGCGGCGTGGCGGCAGTGCCCGGCCCCTTCGGCAGCGGAAAGACGGTCGTTCAGCACCAGCTCGCCAAATGGGCGGACGCGGATATAATCGTCTATGTCGGCTGCGGCGAGCGCGGCAATGAGATGACGGACGTTCTTACCGAATTCCCCGAGCTCGTCGATCCGAGGACGGGCCTTTCCCTCATGAAGCGCACGGTGCTGATCGCGAACACTTCCGATATGCCCGTCGCCGCGCGTGAGGCTTCGATCTATACCGGCATCACTATCGCCGAATACTTCCGCGATATGGGCTACAAGGTGGCCATAATGGCGGATTCCACCTCCCGCTGGGCGGAGGCGCTCCGAGAAATGAGCGGCCGCCTTGAGGAAATGCCCGGTGAAGAGGGCTACCCCGCGTATCTTTCGAGCCGCCTTGCGGAGTTTTACGAGAGGGCGGGCCAGGTGGTCACGCTCGGCAGCGAGGGCAGAAAGGGCGCGATCTCCGCGATCGGCGCGGTATCCCCGCCCGGCGGCGATATTTCAGAGCCCGTCTCGCAGGCGACGCTCCGAATAGTCAAGGTATTCTGGGGGCTTTCCGCAAAGCTCGCCTACGCCCGCCACTTCCCCGCGATAGACTGGCTTTCCAGCTATTCGCTCTATACCGACAGGCTCGAGCCCTGGTTCGATTCCAACGTGGCCGAGGATTGGGGCGCCTGCGTCACCCGCGCCATGGCGCTTCTGCAGGAGGAGGCCGAGCTGCAGGAGGTCGTTTCCCTCGTCGGCATAGACGCGCTTTCCACGCGCGACCGCTTAAAGCTCGAAACGGCCCGCTCCATAAGGGAGGATTACCTCCACCAGAACGCGTTCGACGCGGTGGATACCTATACCTCCCCCTCAAAGCAGCACAGGCTCTTAAAGCTCCTGCTCGAGTTCTACGACCGCGGCCTTGCCGCTTTGGAAGCGGGCGCGGATTTCAGCCGCATAACGGCGCTCCCCGTGCGCGAGCGCATGGGCAGGTATAAGTACTGCGCCGAAAAGGATCACAAGCAATTAGCCGATGAGCTGACAAGCGAGCTTGCGGCGGGGATCCGTAAACTGACGGAGAAAGGTCAAGAAAATGCGTAAGGAGTACACAACGATACGCGAGGTCGTTGGCCCCCTCGTAATGGTAGAGGGCGTCGATGGCGTCAAATACGATGAGCTCGTCGAGATAAAGCGCTCGAACGGGGCGGATACCCGCCGCGGCAAGGTGCTCGAAGTGAACGGCGATAAAGCGCTCGTCCAGCTCTTCGAGGGCTCGCAGGGCTTGAAAATAGCCGATTCCAGGGCAAAATTCCTGGGCCACAGCATTGAGCTCGCGGTCGCGCCCGATATGCTCGGCCGAGTGTTCGACGGCATGGGCCGTCCCAAGGACGGCGGCGCGCCCCTTATCCCCGAAAAGCTCCTCGATATAAACGGCTCGCCCATGAATCCCGCCGCGCGCGATTACCCCAACGAGTTCATACAGACGGGCGTTTCCGCGATAGACGGCCTCAATACTCTGGTAAGGGGCCAGAAGCTGCCCGTATTCTCCGGCTCCGGCCTTCCCCACGCGCAGTTCGCCGCCCAGATAGCGAGGCAGGCGAAGGTCCGCGGCACGAACGAGCCCTTCGCGGTAGTGTTCGCCGCGGTCGGCATCACGTTTGAGGAGGCGGATTACTTCATCTCCGATTTCAAAAAGACGGGCGCCATCGAAAGGACGGTCACATTCGTAAACCTTGCGAACGACCCCGCTATCGAGCGTATAGCCACCCCGCGCATGGCGATCACCGCTGCGGAGTATCTGGCTTACGATCTCGGCATGCACGTGCTCGTCATAATAACGGATATAACCAATTACGCGGAGGCGCTGCGTGAGGTCTCCGCCGCCCGCAAGGAGGTTCCCGGCCGCCGCGGCTACCCCGGCTACCTCTATACCGACCTTGCCACCATGTATGAGCGCGCGGGCAGGATAAAGGGTTGCCCCGGCTCCATCACAATGATACCCATACTCTCCATGCCGGAGGACGACATAACCCACCCCATCCCCGACCTTACGGGCTACATTACGGAAGGGCAGATAATCCTTTCCCGCGAGCTTTACAGGAAGGGCATAACTCCCCCCGTGAACGTACTGCCCTCGCTTTCCCGTTTGAAGGATAAGGGCATAGGCCGCGGCAAGACCCGCGAGGATCACGCCGATACCATGAACCAGCTCTTCGCCGCGTATTCGAGGGGCAAGGAAGCGAAGGAGCTCGCCGTAATACTGGGCGACGCCGCGCTTTCGGACGTGGATAAGCTCTATGCGAAGTTCGCCGACGAGTTCGAGATCCGCTACGTTTCTCAGGGCTATTACAACAACCGCTCCATTGAGGAGACCCTCGATATTGGCTGGGAGCTTCTGCGCATACTGCCCCGCTCCGAGCTGCGCCGCATAAGGGACGCCTATCTCGACAAGTACTACGAAAAAACCGAGTGATCGGAGCATGATCTATGGCCATCAGTTATAAGCCCACCCGCATGGAGATGAGCCGCCTTAAAAAGAGGCTCTCCACCGCGTCGAGGGGTCACAAGCTAATGAAGGACAAGAGGGATGAAACGGTCCGCCGCTTCATTACCTTCGTTCGCCGCAACCGCGAGCTGCGCGAAAGGGTCGAAGCCCTTATGAGCGAAGCCATGAAAAGCTTTGTAATAGCAAAGGCCACCATGAGCACCCCCGCGGTGGAGGAGGCGCTCTGCTTCCCCGCGGCCTCCGCAAAGGTGGAGGTCGGAAGCGCCAAGGTGCTCTCGGTCGAGGTGCCGAAGCTCACCTACATCCCCGGCGAGAGCCGCGGCCTGCCCTACGGCGTGTTCGGGACGAGCTCCGAGCTCGATACCGCTGTCTCAAAATTCTCGGAGCTCATGCCGCTCCTGATTGAGCTTGCCGAGGTCGAAAAGACCTGCAACCTCCTTGCCGATGAGATCGAAAAGACACGCCGCCGCGTAAACGCGCTGGAATACGTCATGATCCCCCAGCTTCAGGAGGCCATCCACGATATTTCGATGAAGCTCGATGAGAACGAGCGCGGCAACCTCACAAGGCTCATGAAAACGAAGGATATGCTCAAGGCCAAGGAGGAGTGATCCCCGTTGGTCAGTCGTGAATGGCGCCGCGCGTGAAAGCCCGTTCGGGAGCGAAAACACCCTGCGGCGAATAAACGGTATTATATTAGGAAGGAACAACGGCCATGAAAAAGCTGCTTGCCGCAGCGCTCGTCCTCGTCTTCCTGCTTGCGGGGGCTGCAGCCGCCCATCCCGCGCGCTTTGAGGATGAGCTCATCGGAAACGTGATAACGGGCATAAACGCCCCCTACATGGAGGAGGGCGGCATTCCCAGCAGGACGGATTTTTTCACGGAAGAGCGCTTTGCCGATAACCTCGTTACCGTGGTCAATTATTGGGACAGCGGATGCATCAACTGCAGGCTCGAAATGCCCTCGCTCAACGAACTGCACCGCAATTATTCCGGAATGGGCGTTTCCGTGCTGGGCGCGGCAACGCGGCGCATAGGGGGCAGCTTCGAATACGGCTGGGAGCTCCTGTGCGAAATGGGGATAATCTACCCCTGCGTTATAGCGGACGAAGGCTTTGTGAACGCCGCGGGCGATTACTACGTGGTGCCGCTCACGCTCTTTGTGGGCCCGGACGGCCGAATATTGGACGCCCGCGCAGGCCGCATGGATTATGAAGAGATGGAATTGCGCGCGCTGCGCCTCATAGCCGTCCCCGGCGACGCCGACGGCAGCGGAGCAGTGGATTCGGCCGACGTTTCCACCCTTGCGGCATTCCTTATAGACGCGGGCGAGCTTTCGCCCATGGGGCGCGCGGCGGCGGATATGGACCGCGATCTTGAGATCGGCGCAAAGGATATGAAGGCGCTTTACGAGCTGTTCGGCATGGAGACGGCCGAAGAGCACTGAAAAAAGGGGGCGGGGAAGAGTGCCGAACCCGATCGGGCCCCACGGCGCGATATACGATGTGATGAAACAACAGCTTAAATATACAGCGGGATATGTAAAGATTTTACATATCCCGCTTGTTTTGTGTTTGTAAAAGCAATGGGGAGCGCCGCCGACGCCCGAAAAAACGGAAATATGGCCTAAATTGTGACTAAATTGTGAACGGAAACCAAAATATATTTATATTATTTGCACAAAATCGAAAATTAGGACTGGACAATATATCGGGAGGACGGTATAATATATGCGTCTTTCTCGAAAGGTCATACCTTTCGCAAATAAATTTAATTTGGAGGAAAAACAAATGTCCGTCAGAACAAGGAAACTCGTTTGCTTGGTCATCGCAGTGCTGATGGCTGTAGCCGTAATGCCTCTCGCTTCTTTCGCAAAGAGCGCGTATGAGGCTGCAAAGGAAAATAAGAAGCTCGCTCTGCTCGATGACGTATGGGCAGGCATCGAGGCCGTAGAAGCCGACATGCTCGCAAAGCGCGCAGGCGTCAGCGCCGTTACCATGGCGGCCTACAATGCGGCTGTCAACGATCCCCGCGTAGATAAGGGCTCCATCGTATGGGAAAATGAAGGCCAGTTCGCCTTCACCGTAGATGGCATGCACAACCTCTACTGCTACCGTGTACGCAACACCAAGCACGTTTCCTCCATCGCCTCCAAGGTCGAGGAGGTCTTCGGCACCCGCGGCCAGTGCGGCTCCGCCGGCAGCAAGAACGTCCTTCTCGTCGGCCCCTATTACGGCCAGGATTCCAGCTTCACCGATCAGTATAAGACCGAGGCGCAGTCCATCGCGAACGCCACCGGCGGCACCCTCACCAAGCTGACCGGCACCTCCGCGACCGGCCCCGCCATCGCTCAGAACTACACCAATAAGGGCGTAGTCATTTATGACTCCCACGGCGTTCAGTCCGGCACCACCTCCTATCTGTGCCTGACCACCACCACCGGCATCACCACCACCGACTATAACAACGGCTGGGCTGTCAAGTCCGGTTCCGCCGCCTTCATCGACGGCCGCTACATTCAGAACCACGTTTCCGGCACCCTCTCCAACTGCTTCGTTTGGATGGCTATCTGCGAAGGCATGAAGAAGGGCGGCAAGGGCACCACCGGTACCGCCCTGCTTGCCGCGGGCGCGGGCGGCGTTTACGGCTATTCCCAGTCCGTATCCTTCACCGGCGACTATAAGTACGAGGCGAAGTTCTGGACCGAGATGAAGAACGGCGCCACCGTCAAGGCGGCTATTCAGGCTATGAAGAACACCTACGGTGTGCCCGATCCCGTTTCCGGCGGCGATGCTTACCCCATCGTAATGAGCGCTCTTGACTCGTTCCCCTCCAACCCCGATTCCAACCAGACCGTTTACTGTGACTGGACCCTGTTCAGCAGCGGCGGCACCAACCCCACTCCCGCTCCCACCGCGACTCCCAAGCCCACCGCGACTCCCAAGCCCACCACCGCTCCCACCGCGGTTCCCGGCGCTTCCTACTATGCGCCCGCTTCGAGCATCACCACGGGTGATAAGTACCTCATCGGTTATACCGACGGCACCAACACCTACCTGCTCATGAACTACAACGCTTCTCAGTCCAACCACTACTACCTCAACTCCAACAGCAACTACTACGGCTATGCCGTAAGGGCTATAAAGAGCGGCAGCAACGTTATCGGCGTTGATACCACCACCTTCACCGGCGCGACCCTCGATCACGTAGCTTGGAAGTTCGTTGCGAACGGCTCCTACTACAAGATCCAGTCCGCCTACAACAGCAGCTATTATCTCCGCGTTTACAGCTCCAGCAGCTATGCCGACTGCTATCCCGCTTCCGGCACCAGCTATGCTACCAACTGGAAGTACGCCTCCGGCAAGATGAGCTACTACATCTCCTCCAGCCTCACCAAGTACATGACCTTCTACACCGGCTCGGCTGATGATTACGGCTTCTTCGGCGCGACCACCAGCGGCTCCAACATCGTCCTCTTCAAGGAGGTCTCCGGCTCCGGCACCAACCCCACCGCTGCTCCCACCGCGACTCCCAAGCCCACCGCGACTCCCAAGCCCACCACGGCTCCCACGGCTGCTCCCACCAGCGCTCCCTCCGGCACCTACTATGCTCCCGCAACGAGCATCACCACCGGCGCTGAGTACCTCATCGGCTATACCGACGGCACCAACGTCTATATCCTGATGAACTACAACCCCGATCAGTCCAACCATTACTACCTCAACAGCAGCAGCAACTACTACGGCTATGCTGTAAGGGCGGTCATGAACGGCAATAACGTCGTCGGCGTTGACAACACCACCTTCACCACCGCTACCCTTGCGAACACCACCTGGAAGTTCGTCGCCAGCGGTTCCTACTACAAGATCCAGTCCTGCTACAACAGCAGCTATTATCTCCGTGTTTACAGCTCCACTTCCTATGCGGACTGCTATCCCGCTTCCGGCACCAGCTACGCTACCAAGTGGCAGTACACCAACGGCATGATGAAGTACACGGTCTCCTCCAGCGTGATCAAGTACATGACCTTCTACGCGGGCGCCGGTGATGATTACGGCTTCTTCGGAGCCACCACCAGCGGTTCCAACATCGTCCTCTTCAAGAAGGTCGGCTGATTCCGATAACGGCAACCGAAAACGGGGGGCTGTTGCACTAAGCCCCATCAAAAACAAGACCGGGTAGCCCGTAAGGGTTGCCCGGTTTGCTGCTTTCATGTATAATTAATTTACCAGAAAAACCATCCAGAAAGCAGGTTAATTGTACAATGAAAGCACGTGGAA
>JAFPXD010000068.1 GCA_017394835.1 Clostridia bacterium | reverse complement strand
GGATCGCTCCTGCGAGACATATCCCCGTAATTACAGCAAAAAACTCTTTGCAGTGGCTAAAACCATTTGCAAAGAGTTTTTGTTTCGCAGACTAATTGTTTAGGAGAAGTCTCCAAATACCGCCTTATGACCATTCGGCATTATCCCCGTCCGCGTTTTTGTGTGCATTGTTTTATTTGCCCATCAGCGCTTCGTCTATCGACTTGGCCGCAAGCTTGCCCGCGCCCATGGCGGATATGACGGTCGCCGCTCCCGTTACCGCGTCGCCGCCGGCATACACGTTCTCGCGGGAGGTGAGGCCCGCTTCGTTCACGATTATGCCGCCGTGGGAATTGACCTCAAGCCCCGCGGTGGTGTTCTTTATGAGGGGGTTGGGGCTCGTGCCGATGGCGATTATCACCGTATCGACCGGGATCTCGAATTCCGAGCCCTCTATGGGGACGGGCCTTCTCCTGCCCTTCGCATCGGGCTCGCCCAGCTCCATCCTTATGCAGCGCATACCCGTAACAAAGCCGTTTTTCGGGTCGCGCGGATCCTCGGGGTCATTATAGCCCAGTATCTCGACGGGGTTATTGAGAAGGCGGAAATCCACGCCCTCCTCGATGGCGTGCTCGACCTCCTCGCGGCGGGCGGGCAGCTCATCCATTGAGCGGCGATAGACTATATAGACGTGCTCCGCGCCGAGGCGAAGCGCAGTGCGCGCGGCGTCCATCGCCACGTTGCCTCCGCCCACGACGGCCACGCTGCCGCCCTTCATTATGGGGGTGACGGGGTCTTCAAGATACGCCTTCATGAGGTTGGAGCGGGTCAAAAACTCGTTTGCGGAATAGACGCCCTTCAAGCTTTCGCCGGGGATGTTCATGAAGTTGGGCAGGCCCGCGCCGGAGCCCACGAAAACCGCCTCAAAGCCCATTTCGAACAGCTCGTCTATCGTGAGGGTCTTGCCTATCACGACGTTCGTTTCAATATCCACGCCGAGAGCTTTCAAGGTCTCGACCTCCTTGGCGACTATGCTCTTGGGCA
Organism: Clostridia bacterium; assembly: GCA_017394835.1. Lineage (GTDB taxonomy): Bacteria > Bacillota > Clostridia > Christensenellales > CAG-138 > UBA3857. The sequence continues at coordinate 33,586 of JAFPXD010000068.1, read as the reverse complement.
GACGGAACTCGGGGATGCCGTAAACCAGCACGCCGCCAGCAGTGTGGAGCGCTTCGAAAACCGTGACGGCATAGCCCTTCTTTGCGAGGTCGCCCGCGCAGGTGAGGCCGGAGGGACCGGAGCCCACTATCGCGACCCTGTGCCCGTTGGGCGCGGGAGGCTCCGCTTTCGCGCCGTCGTGAGAATTGTGCATATCGGCGACGAACCTTTCGAGGCGGCCTATCGCAACGGGCTCGAACTTAATGCCCATTGTGCACTTCGATTCGCACTGGGTCTCCTGCGGGCAGACGCGGCCGCAGACCGCGGGAAGGGAGGAGGTCTCCGTTATAACGGCGTAAGCGCCCTCATAATCCTCTTCCTTTATTTTTGTAATGAAATCGGGAATATTTACGTTCACGGGGCAGCCCGTAACGCAGGGCCTATGCCTGCAGTCAAGGCAGCGGGCGGCCTCCTTATGGGCAAGCTCCACGGTGTAGCCCAGCGCGACCTCATTAAAATTATGCGCCCTTACCTCGGGCTTCTGCGTGGGCATCTCGTTCTTTTTGGGATTCAATGCCATGCTTCACACCCCCTTAAAGAGATTGCAGGTCTTTTCATGCGCCCTGCGCTCGAAATCGAAATACATCCTGCCGCGGCTCATGGCCTCGTCGAAATCGACCTCGTAGCCGTTGAAATCGGGGCCGTCAACGCAGGCGAATTTGGTGACGCGCTGTCCGTCCCTTATAAGGGTCAGGCGGCAGCCGCCGCACATGCCCGTGCCGTCTATCATTATGGGGTTCATGGAGACCGTGACGGGCACTCCGTAGGGCTTTGCGGTAAGGGTCACGAACTTCATCATCACGAGCGGGCCGATGGTGATTATCATATCGAACCTTTCGCCCGCCTCCAGCATTTCCTTGAGGGGAACGGTGACGTTGCCCCGGCGCGCATAGGAGCCGTCGTCCGTCATCACGGTGAGCCTGTCGGAGCAGGCGCGAAACTCCTCCTCGAGGATAAGCAGATCCTTCGAGCGGAAGCCGATAATGCTCGTGACCTCCGCGCCTTTCTCGTGAAACTCCCGTGCGACGGGGAGCGCTATGGCGCAGCCTACGCCGCCGCCCACTATGCAGACCTTCTTTATCCCTTCCGTATGGGTGGGCACGCCGAGGGGACCCACGAAATCGCGGATGTACTCGCCCTCGTTTTTGCGGTTCAGAAGCTCCGTTGTGGCGCCCACTATCTGGAATATGATGGTGACGGAGCCCTCATCCTTATCGACCCCCGCGACGGTCAGGGGGATGCGCTCTCCCTCTTCATCGACGCGCAGTATTATGAACTGACCGGGCTTCGCCTTGTTCGCAACGAGGGGAGCCTCTATATCCATCCGCGTGACGGTGGGATTAAGTTGTTTTTTCCTTATTATCCTATACATTTTTCAATGCGGGAAGGCGGCTTTCACGCCCTGTCTTCCGCTCCCTCCTGTAATGCTTTCAATATCTCCGCGGCGTTGGTATCGGGCTTGACCTTGGGCATCACCGTTTCGATCACGCCGTTTTCGTCTATCACGAAAGTAGTACGCACCACGCCCATGGTCGTTTTGCCGTAATTCTTCTTTTCCTGCCAGACTCCGTATGCCTTTATCGCCTGAAGCTCGGGATCGGAAAGCAGTATGAACGGGAGAGAGTACTTTTCGGAGAATTTCACGTGCGAGGCGACCGAATCGCGGCTTATCCCCACTACGGCGCAGTTCAGGGTCTTGAACTGCTCATACGCCCCCGCGAAGGCGCAGGCCTGACGGGTGCAGCCGGGAGTGTTGTCCTTCGGATAGAAGTAGAGGACGACCTTTCTCCCCGCAAGATCGGAAAGACGGACGGTGTTCCCATCCTTATCGGGAAGGCTGAAATCGGGAGCCTTCATTCCTTTTTCGAGCATGGCGGTATCTCCTTGCGATTTATTCCGGGACGCCTGTAAAGCGGATCCCCCGGACGTTATGATAACAGAAAACCCCGCGATGTTCAAGTGGGGCGATAAAAAAATAAGGCGCGGCTCATTGGGCGCATTCACTTAACGATACACAGCCTCAAAAGGGATCTTTTTGCGCCGCACCGCGTCAAAAATGCTCGAAAGACTTCAATAAGTATTCCTGTGCTTTTCTCCTTGTCCGGCACAAAAATCTCCTCTTTTGAGACGCTTCGCGGTTTACAGCCGTTAGAGAACAAAAAACCGAGGATGGATCGTCATCCCCGGTTTTTCATTTGGCCGGTTTGGATCTCACGGCTGAAAACCTGCGTCTCCTTAAGTGAATGCACCCTTCCCCGCGCCGCACCTTTATAATGCTTCTTAAACCTTATCCCCGCTTCTTGTTCTTCACCATATTTATAACGGTGGGTATGGCGGCGAGGGTGCCGAAGAGATACGCTATCGCAAGATCGCCGAGTATCGCGCGGTTTACCTCGGGATCCTTGAGCGCTTCGGGCATGAGCCTGACTGCGTCGAAGTAGGAAAGCCCCATGCCCTCCTCCTTGATGGCCTTGTAAAGCTCGAACGCGCAGCTTAAGTATTCCGCGACGAATATCACTATTGCCGTGATCACAAAGCAGATGATAACGCGGCGAACGGAGCTCCCCTTGGTATTGCCGGTGAAGAGGCCGTAGCCGAAGTTCGCAAGCACGAATATCACCACCGCGCTTATTCCGGCAATGATATCTATTTGATAGAGCAGGAAATAGACCAGCCCGCCGACAAGCCCGAGGAGCAGCGCCCCGACTATGCCCGCAAGCACGTTTTCCCCGGAGCTTTCATTCTTTGCGGCATCCCCCGCGGGCGCTTGCGCACAGGCGGAAGGCTCCGCTTCGGCGCGGCCTATATCCTCCGAGCCGCAGCTTCGGCAGCGGGTCTCATACTCCGGCACTTCGGCGCCGCATCTGCGGCATATCCTTTTTTCTTCCATACATTCCTCCGAACAGATCGTATTAGGGCGCCCATCGGGCGACGGTGTTAACATTAGTAAACACCAAACACATAATAACACTGCCGTTTACGGATGTCAACATTTTTTGCAATAAAAAAGCAAGGGTGTTGCTTCAACCCTTGCTTTAGTTATTTCCTTAAGCGAATACACTCCCGGCGCGATACTTGAAGTTATCGGCAGGTGGTCGCTTCGTTATTGTTTTCGGCGTCCGCCGCTCCGGAGTATCGCCGCAGGCTTTCCGCCTCGTTAGTCGGCGTCCTGCACGGAGAACTGCATCTGCCAATCGGTGCATACGGAGGTGCCTGCCGGCAGATCCTGATACTTCACCCTGCCGATGAAGTCGGGGTCGGCTTCATTCGTGAACTCCATGTGATCGATATAGTAATTGATGCCGTTCTGCTCGCAGAGGCGCACCGCCTCCTCCTCGGTGAGGCCAATAAGATCGGGCATTACTGCCCAGAACCGCGGGCGAAGGAGCTCATCCTTTACGTACTGCTCATCGGTGGCAAGCGAGAGTATGCGCATCTGCAGCTCTGTGACCTTTGCGGCGTCCTTGTTGATCAGCGTGTTTAAAAGCTGTGAAAGCGTGTATTCGTGCTCCGGCGCGGTGGAAGGCTCCGCCGAAGAGGAGATCACCACGGTACCGCTTTCGCTGCCGGGTACTGCCTCAAGGCCGACTCCGAGATCCTCGACAGTGAGGCTTGCCATTTCGAGCGCGGTCTGAAACTGTGCCTCAGTGCCTCCGTGCAGGGCGATAACGAGCTTGCCGGGCATATCCCGGGTCAGGTAGCCGTTTTCATCAAGCGCAACGAGAACCAACAGCACCGTTTCCGCAAGGGGTCCGCCGTCCAGATCGTAGCCGGTAACAGCGACCGCACTGTACTTCTTGCCGTTGTCCAAGGTTAATACGACGCGATCCAGCTCTGTCACTCCGGTATAGAAGATCCTGTTTGCCGCATCCCAGTAGCGGGTCTCGGGGGTGTTGACAAGGCCGGTCAGCTGTATATCCACCTGCATATAGAGGGGCAGATCGTTAGGATCGGCCTTCTGCAGGGAGTCGTCCTCCTGCGGCTGTTCCTTGAGCACGAGCTGAAGCTGCTCATCGCCCGTCTGTACGGTATCGACGGCCATCTCGTATCCTGCCGCCGCAGATCGGATCGTATCCGCAAGCACCTCAAGCAAACCCTCGCCGCCTTCGCCGCCGATGGAAAGGAATATGCTTTTGTCAACGCTCTCCGCCGTTATGTATCCGTCGCGGATCAGCAGGTTCACAACGGTGATCGCGGCGTTTTCAAAGCTCATGCCGGTAAAATCGACGTCCCTTATCAGCTCGGCTCCGTCTTCGTTCTTGCCCGTGACCTCTATTATCATCCCGTCCTCATCCACGTTGAACTCAACCTCGGGATTGATGCTCAGGGTGACGAGAGCGCCGACCTTTTTATCCGGGGCGGGCGCCGTTTCTGAAGCCGCGACCGTGGGGGAAGCAGGGACGGCGGTTTCTGTGACGGGCGTATCGGCCTGCGCCGAGATCTGCCCATGCTCTCCGCCGCGTAAGCCTATGAATACCGCCGCGCCGACGATCAGCGCCAGCGCAGCTGCGGCGGGCAGCGCCCTGTTAAGAATTCGGCGTCTGTGCAGCTTTCGGGTTGCGGCTTCCGCCGCCTCCTCCACCCGGGTTCGAAGCCCGTCTTTCATGTCCTCGGGCATTACGATCTTGTCAAAAGAATCCTTTATGCTCATAATTCATCCTCCGTCAGCATTTGTTTTAGTTGTTTTCTGGCATCTCTCAGAACAGCATATACCGTGGATTCGGCTTTACCGGTAAGCTTTGCTATCTCCAAGGCGGAATACCCCTCGTAATAATACAGGTAAACCGCCGTTCTGTACTTCTCCGGCAGCGCGGTCACGCACCGGAAGGTCTCGTCCTCATCGGAAGGCGCCGCCCTTTGCGGCAGCTCATCCATAAGCCTGACCTTCTTTTTCCACGAGGAGCGCAAAATGTCGCGGCATACGTTCGAAGCGGTAACTATCAGCCACGCCTTTTCGTGCTCATCGTTCTCAAACCGTTTCGGGCAGACCATATACTTCAAAAAGGTCTGCTGAAAGGCGTCCATGATATCGGCACTATCGGCTTTCAAAAACATGCGGCAGACCCGGTAGACTGCGTCCGCACAACGGTCATAGGCTGCCAGTATCTCTTCGTCCGCTCTCCGAACAGCGCTCATAACGCACTCCTTTCCTTTATCATAGAGGGCCCTCTGCTTATAATACGATTCAGAAGGCTCATTTCTATTGCTCTTTCAAAAAAAAGATCCATCACGGCGCACCGGTCCCGGCCGTCCGCGGTTTTCAAAAAGAAAAGCCCGCACAAAAAGCGGGCTCAGATTGATGACAAACCCTACGATGCCCCATACCGGATTATAGAATCATTTGAAGCAAGCCTGCTTCTTAATTGCAGAATGGATCAATCGCGGGGATATGTCTCGCAGGAGGGCATAAATCGGTCGCATTGCGATTTCGAGCATCCGGTGAATGCTCGAAAAGATTTATGCCGGGCGGCAGGGTCCGCCCCGTCAAATCCTATCTTCTTGGCTTGTCGCAGTTTAAGCGCCTCTCCCTCGCAGCATAGCTGCTTCGGCATTCCGCTAAAGGCGCAACACTGTTGCCCCTTTTACCGCTTCATGTGCCGCGGATGCGCTGACCCGATTAGCAAAACCCAAAATGTTTTGCGACGCTCCCGTTGGTCGCACCGAGTTTGCTTCATTAACTGTTTTATTTCCCTGCAGTAACTTTGTCAGCGGTCTGAAGCAGGGCTTGCGCCCTGCTTGAGTAAAGCTTGCCGTCAATTATTCCCGCCGAACCATTTATCCCATATCTCGGCGAAGAAATTGCCGATGGTCTCAAGGAATTCGCCAATGGAGCGGATCACGGACTGCACCGTTTCGGTGAACTTGTTGGCCTTCTGCGCGGCCTTCGCCATGTTAACGAGGCGCTGCTGGATCTCCTCTGCGGAAAGCCCCTCGAACATGCGGGCGAGGGTGAATACCTGCTTGGCCTGCTCCGGGGTGAGCTCCGCGTCGTATTCGTCCGCGATCTCGTTTATGCGGGTCATAACGTCCTCGTCGGACATGTGCCTTGTCTCATCCAGTATCTTCTTGAGGTCGCGGATTATTGAAAGCGCCTCCTCGGAGCCGATGTATTCCGCGAGCTCGCCCGTGGCGATAAGCTCCTCGATACCCAGATCCTTCGCCGCGTCGTCCAGCATACGGCCGGTCATATCCTCATAGGCCTTGTATATGCCGGTGAGCGCCGCGGTGCCGCTTATGGGACGGGGCGCCCAGATTATAATGCGGGCGTCGGTAATGCCGGCGGAAATGAGAGCGTTTTCATACATTTCCGCGGTGCAGTAATTGATGTTGTGGGTGGTTATATCGAGCCCCGCGCCGGGAGCGGCCGCCTTTATGTATATGCTGGACCATGCGTGATGGCCGAGGCGCTTATCGGGGAGCTTGCCTTCGAAATACTGGCGCTCATCCTTATTGGTGACCGTGAGCAGGGGGATCTCCTCGCCCGTCACGCCGAAAAATTCTATCGCTTCCGCGCGCTGTTCATCGTTAAGGTCGGCGCCCAGCACCACGCGCGAGTCGCCCTCCTCCATCGCAAACGCCGCGCCGCACGCGCCGAGCGTGAAAATGCAGGCAAGAATACTTGCCGCGATCCGTTTCAAAAGTCTTTTCATGTTTTTTCCTTCTTGACACAGGCTCCTGTCGAGCCGTTTATTCGGGGAAAGCTCCCCATACATAGATATAACGCGCGAGACCGCGCGCGGGTTCCGTATATTTTAGCGAATGAGCGCTTTTATCTCATCGGGAAGAGGCGCGGCAAGCTCTATCCTCTCCCCCGTCATGGGATGGACGAAGCGGAGGGTATGCGAATGGAGCGCCGCATGCGAGATCTCCTCTATCTCCGTGCCGTAGAGCCAGTCGCCCGTCAGGGGATGGCCTATCGCCGCCATGTGAACGCGGAGCTGGTGCATCCTGCCCGTGTGCGGGATGAGCCGGACGAGCGTGCGGGAGCCGTATTCCCCCTTGACCTCATACTCCGTCTCGCAGGAAAGGCCGCCCTCACTGACCTCCATTTTGAAATTGGAGCCCGCGGGATGGGCAAGCGGCAGGCGGACGAAGCCGTGCTTCTCGTTGAAAATACCCTCGCAGACCGCAAGATATTCCTTTTGGAACGCGGGCGTGTGCATGAGGCGTATCATCCGCTCGTGCACGTGGCCGGATTTGGCGACGGTCATGAGCCCGCTCGTGCCCCTGTCGAGACGGGAGACGGTGTGAACGAACTCATCATGATCAAAATGCGCGGAAAGCGCGTTTTCGACCGAGCCTCCCCCGCCCGCCCTCTCCGGGTGGACGGTGAGCCCCGCGGGCTTGTTCACCACGCAGAGCCATTCATCCTCAAACTCTATGGGGAGCGGGTGCTCCCAGCCCTCTAACCGATGCGTTTCGGGCGGATCGGAAATGAGCGCGGTCAATGTATCGCCTTCCGAAAGCCTTGCGGTAACGTAACATTTTTCGCCGTTCCTCAAAATGCCGCCCTCCCTGCGCTTCAATCGCGCGATATGGGAGTGCGACATCATGAATACCTCCGTCAGCACATGCTGCACGGTGCAGCCGGCGGAGTTTATATCTGCTGTAAAGGTCAGGGGGCGCATTATTCATCGTCGCCGACGTATTCGGCGATATACGCGGCGTCCTCGTATTCAAGCCCATGCTCGCCGGCGCGGGTCTCGAGGTGGTGGCGGAATTCGTGCAGGAGCACGCGGCGGAGCTCCGCCTTGAGCTCCTCGCCCCGCTTCATGAAATGGACCTTTGCAAACGAGCCGTAGTACAGGTTTATCCAGCGGCCCGCGTGACCGCCGTAATTGTATTCGCCCAGCACGTAAAGCGGGCGCATCGCCTTGCTTTTTTCATGGAGCTTGGCGCGCTCTATTATCGCAATGCCGCCGTTCAGGCCCTTGAAGAACTCTTCGGGCAGCTCCTCCGCGACCTCATCCGCAAGCACGCGGAATTCATCTATCGAGCAGAACGCGCGGATCCTTCTTCTTTGAATGAGCTTCCCCGCGGGGGCCTGATCCGTAACTCCGTTCATCTCCTTCAGGAGCGCTTCCGTTTCACAAAGCTCCGGCACGTCGCGCCACGCGCAGCCGAGCTCCGCGATCCCATGCCTTTTGGGGCCGTGATAATCGCTGCCGCAGGTGGGGTGCAGCCCGTATTTTTCGGCAAGACGGAGGAAATGCTTCGTCTCCTCCTCCGTGGCTTCGGAATAGTACGCTTCGATCCCCCAGAGCCCGAGCTCCGCAAGCTCGCGCACGAGCTCTTCTGCATCGCCCTTTATCTTCATCGGGTGAGCAAGCACCGCGACTCCGCCCGCTTCCGCGATCATCTCCATTATCCGCTTTCTCGAAAGGTGGACGCGCGGAATGTCGAACTCGCCGCCGCGCACGAAATACACGGAGAACGCTTCCGAAATGTCGCGGCAGCAGCCCAGCCGCACCAGCGCTGCCGCTATATCGGGCTTTGTGACCGTTTCGATGGGCTTATCGAGCTCGCCCCACAGGTCTATGCCCGCCTTTTGAAATTTGCGGAGCATGAGCTGATTGCGGAATATGCGGCTGCGGCGGTCTATCTTGGCCGCCTCCGTTACCGAATGGTGCACGGGATCGATGCCGAGCCCCAGTATGTGAAGCTCGCAGTGATACTCCGCCTCGAACTCGGCGCCCGAAATGAAGGGCTGGCCTATCGCTTCTGCACGATGCGCCGCACGAAGGACGCCAGCCGCACAGTCGTGATCGGTGAGCGCGGCAAGGGTCAGACCCGCGGCCTTTGCCTCATCTATGATGCGCTCGGGCGGCAGAATGCCGTCCGAGCAGTTGGAATGCATATGCAGATCGTACATATCAGCGCCCTTCGGTCTCGCCGTCTCCGGCGGGAGCCGTATCCGCGGCGGGGGCCGTATCTTCGGCGGGGGCCGCATCCCCTGCGGGGGCCGCTTCCCCTGCGGGAGCCGTATCCGCGGCGGGGGCTTTTTCGGCTTCCGCTGCGGGCTTATCCTCCCAATCCTCCGCTCCTTCAAGGAGCCTGTCGAATTCGGCGCCCGAGATATGCTCGTGCTCAACAAGCGCGTCTATCACGCGGGTCATAGCTTCCGCGTTTTCTTCGATTATGCGGCCCGCTCTTTCGGCGGCCTCCTCGAGTATGCGGCGCACCTCGCGGTCGATATCCGCGGCCATGGTCTCGGAATACTCGCGCTGATGTCCCCATTCGCGGCCAATGAATACCTCGGCGTCGCCCGCCAAGAACACGGGGCCGACCTCTTCGCTCATGCCGAACTCCGTCACCATGCGGCGGGCAAGCTCGGTAGCGCGCTTCAGATCGTTGGAGGCGCCGGTGGAAATATCGGAAAGCCTTATCTTTTCGGCCATGCGGCCGCCCATGAGGCCCGCGATCTCGTCAAGCATCTTACCGCGGGTAAGGCTCGTGCGGTCGTCGGAGGGGATATAGCTGGTGTAGCCCAGCGCCCTGCCGCGCTGTATGACCGAAAGCTCGTCGATGGGATCGCAGTTGGGCAGCTTCCGCATCACTATCGCATGGCCGACCTCATGAGTGGCGGTATTGAACTTGTTTTCGGGCGTGACCACGCGGCTCTTCTTTTCGGGGCCCCAGGAAACGCGCTTCATCGCCTCGGAGATGAGATCGGTATCTATCACTTTGAGCTTGCGGCGGGTGGCAAGGATCGCCGCCTCGTTCAGTATGTTTTCAAGATCCGCGCCCGTCATGCCGGGGGTGAGCTTCGCGATCTTGTTAAGATCCACGTCCTCCGCCATGGGCTTGTTCTTGGCGTAAAGGCGGAGTATCGCCTCGCGGCCCTTAATATCGGGATAATCGACCGTAACCTGCCTGTCGAACCTGCCGGGACGCAGCAGAGCGGGATCCAATACGTCGGGGCGGTTGGTCGCGGCAATGACGATAACGCCCTGGTTGCCCTCAAAGCCGTCCATTTCGACGAGGAGCTGATTGAGGGTCTGCTCCTTTTCATCATGACCGCCGCCGAGGCCCGCGCCGCGCTGCCTGCCGACAGCGTCGATCTCGTCGATGAAAACGAGGGAGGGAGCGAGCTTTTTCGCGGTGTTGAAGAGATCGCGCACGCGGCTTGCGCCCACGCCAACGAACATTTCAACGAAATCGGAGCCGCTGATGGAGAGGAACGGGACGTTCGCTTCCCCCGCGACGGCCTTTGCGAGCAGGGTCTTGCCCGTGCCGGGAGGGCCTACGAGCAGCACGCCCTTGGGTATGCGCGCGCCCATATCGGAGAAGGCCTTGGGATCCTTCAGGAAATCGACCATTTCGGCAAGCTGTTCCTTTTCTTCCTCGCAGCCCTGAACGTCCTCAAAGGTCTTGCGGCCATCCTTGCCGTCCGAAAGCCTTGCGCGGCTCTTGCCGAAGTTCATCGCCTGACGGTTATCGCGCCCGCTCGCCCTCACGATGAGCAGCATACAGCCGACGAGCACCGCGCCCATTATAATGTAGGGCATTATGAGCCAGAACCATGAGGTCTGCTCGACGTCGAGCACGTATTCGAAGCCGTAATCGTTGACCGTGACGGAATCCTTATCCGCGCCCGTTACGGAGCAGATGAGACCCGTCATCTCGCTGCGGAAGGTATCCGCCGAAATGACTGTCGCATGAGCGTCATACACGCGGCCCTTTTTGAAGCTTTCGAGCCTCTGGGCGATCTCACGCTCGGTGAGCTCCTTCTGCATCGCTTCCTTATAGTATTCGGGAGTGTAAAGGGCATAGAGTTCCGTCCCCGCGATGCGGACCGCGAGGATCTTGCTGTTATTTTCGTAGGCCGCGCCCTCCTCGGTCTTCATGCCCTCCCGCACGAGGTCGGAGAATTCAGCGAGTGTGAGCTCCTGCGGCTTGACGCTGCGCATGCCCTTGCCGCCCAGGATCAGCAGCACGAGCGCCGCGATTATTACCGCGTATATCAGTATCGAGCTGTATTTCTTCAAATTATGCTTTCCTTCCTATCCGCACCTTGTTTCATTCATTTCGGTACAGATACCCATTTTATTATATTGCCCCATTATACTACCATAAAACACGGCAATGTTAAAGTGGGTATTTGTAAAAAAGGTGTAAAGGTTTTTAAGGAGGGTCAGAATAAGCCCTTATTAAAAACCTTTACTTGGGAGCAGTATGAGCCGCCTGCTCACTCCCCGACCTTCAGCGCGGGGGCGGCCGCGGGAATACCCTTTTTCCCCGCCCTTACCCTCATCACGAGCCTGCCGAGCGCTTCGATCTTATCGCCCACAACGCGGGCGATCCTCGAATATGCGGGCGCGATGTATTTGCTGACGGCTCCCCTGTTGTAGGGCTCCGTCAGGGGGATAACGACGTAACTCTTCCCGCGGAAGGTCGTGAACACGCGGCAGGGGATATAGCCCTGCTTTTTGAGCTTCACCGCGCCGGAAGCATCCCTTTTGAGCTCTATGCGGAGTATCACGGTATCCTTCGAAACGACCTTTTTCTGATGCGAAACGAAATTCCCGAGCGAGAAAAACACGGGCACTATGCGGCCGTCGTCCGCCAATATCCTTCGGTAAGGCTCCAGGGCGTGCGGATGGGAGCCTATTATGTAATCCGCGCCGGCGTTCGCGATCTCGCGCGCGATGCGCCACTGCCGCTTGGTGACGCCGTTTGAATACTCCTTGCCCCAATGGATATAGACGAACACGAATTCCGCCCCCGCTTCCCTTGCTTGGGCAACGTCGCGGCAGAGCTTTTCCTCTGAATAAGCGGCAAGCAGCGCCTCGCGCCCCTCTTCCGTCAGATGCGCGTCCTTCCCGTTGAAGCCCGAGGCCGCATAATTCAAAAACGCGAGCCGCATCCCCTTCACCTCGACGAGCGTGACACGCGGCTCTTCGGAATTCCGATAGAGCCCGGTATGGATGAAGCCGTACTCCTCGACCCTGTCTATCGTATCGTAAATGCCCCGCACGCCCGCATCGCAGTTGTGGTTATTGCTCATCATGAGCATATCGAAGCCCGCGTTCCGCACCGCCTCCAAAAACGGGGCGGGCGCGTTCAGATGCGGATAGCCCTCCACCTTGTTCTGCTCCGCCATATAGGGAGCGCTTTCGGAAAGGGTCGCTTCGAGATTGCCCGCAACAAGATCCGCCTTGTCGAATACTGCTTCCACGCGGGAAAAGCTTCCGCCGAAGGAATAGCCCTTATCGGTTTTGCCTGCCTGCTGCTGGCGGGTCTGACACATGAGATCGCCCGTGATCATTATGACCGCCTTGCCGCTTTCCTCCTCGTCCGTTCGGCGCCACACGCCGTCGTCCCCCCGAGTATAGCGGGGAACCTCGGGCTCGCGGACGGGCTCCGCTTTTTTCCTTGTGAACGGGATGTATTCGAGAGGATAAGCCTCGTAAGCCGCGGCGGCCTCCTCCGCGTTCGCGGGGATGAACGGCTCCTCCGTTCGGGCGTTGTCTTCCGCGGGCTTCTGCGCTTCCTTCGGTCTGCACGCAAAAAAGCCCCACGCCATGAGCAGGGCGAGAAGGATGCAGAACGTTTTTTTGAACGAGAAGCGCTTCATGGGTGTAAACAGGGGAAGCGGGTTTATGCCGCTCCCCCGATCCGGTTTTGTTTTACGCGTCGAACACGGGCATATCGCCGAATTCCGCAAGGGCGGCGTCGCTGCCGACCACGCAGATCTTGCCCTCCTCGGCGCACTTCGTGAGTATGGGGCGGAGCGCAAGCAGGCTCTCCTTGCTCGTCGCAAGCATCTCGCGGCGGAGCTTCCTCATATCCTCATCCGTCTTGCCGTCCAGCACGAGCATATCGGCCGCGGCCCCCTCCTCCGCGGGGGAAAGCAGGGGCTCGGTGTCGCCTACGGCGGAGATTATGTACTTGACTATATCCTCATCGCCCTCGCAGAAGGAGGTCATGAAATCGGCCTCCTCGCCGTAAACGCCTATGCTCCTTGCGGGGGAAGGATCGCGGTAGGAATAGTGGCAGATAACGCCCCTGTCGTTTACGTTGAGGCCGACGCCGTAAGCGCCGCCCTGAACGCGCACGCGGTTCCAGAGGAACGCAAGGCTGATTATTTTGCGCGCGACCTTCATGGAGCCGTTCATATCGGGGTAATTCACGCCCTTTTCGGCAAAGCTCGCCTGCGCGGGGATGCGCACGCCGAACTTATCGGGGCAGGGGGAATCGTAATGCACCTCGGGCTCGGCGGGCTCGCCGGCGGGAAGCGCATCGGCCAGCTTGCAGAGGCAGGGCTTTTCCGTGGCGGTGAGACCGACGGTGAGGCGCGCCTTCGCAAAGGCTTTGTCACGGATGCTTTCCATGACGGACTTGAGCTCCGCGGCGTTTTCGTCAAAGCTCTTCGCAAGCTCCTTTATGTAGCTGCGGAAGGTATAGCCGGCGGTCGCCTCCGTCACTACGGCGGAGGAAAGATAATGGCTCGTGACGGCGGTAAGGCCCATCACGTGGCCCGCCATAATAGCGCGCTGACGGGTCGTTTCGTTGATCTGGAGCACGTTTTCCTTTATGCGGTCAAGATCGCCGAATTCGGTCTCGAGCAGTATCTCGGCTATGAGCTCCTCCGCCTTTTCGACGTTTTCATCCAGCACGTCGCAGGAAACGGCGAAATACGGGGTGCAGGCTTCGGGCTTGCGCATGGAGGCCTTTATCTCGAACTTGATGCGGCCGATATAGGTCTTGATGAGCTTCTGCAGCTCGGAGGCGGAATGGGACTTGGTGGGCAGCTTAGTCATGAGCGCCGCCATGAGCCCCGCCGCGGAAAGCCCGCGCACGCAGAGGTCGGAGATGTTGAAATAGAGGTTGATATGGCTTATGCCGTGGGAGGGCACCGCGTGGTACATCACGGGGAAGCCCTTCCTGCCGCAGAGCTTGGTGGGCGTGATCATCGGCTCGGGGCTGACCTCGGAAAGGGGCAGCACGGGGAGCTTTGCGGTATCCGCGGGATCGTCGGGGTTATCCTGCCAGACGTGCAGACGGTCGTTCAGCGCGGTAAGCTCCTCCTTCTCGTTTTCGGTCATGGCGGAATAGATCGCCTCCGCACGGGCGGCCTCCTCCTGCCTCAGCTTTTCGCCGTGCTCGGCGGAGGGCAGTACGGTCAGGCGGCACATGCCGTCGAAATCGAAGAGCTCGCCCAGGAGCTTATCGAAGCCGCCGTTTTCGATCTCCGTGCGCAGGGCGGCTATATCGGCGTCGTTTTCAAGGTAGAGCATCGGGTCGCCGCCGTAGAGGGAGCTCTGATAGCTCATTATGCAGCGGATGAGGCCCGCGGGCTCCTCCATATCCTTTACGCGGAAGGCATAGCGGTTGAGATGCGCGGTGAGCAGCTCTTTGTCGAGCCCCTCCTTCAGCAGGCCGTTTATGACCTCCTCCGTCTTTTCGCGGATCGCGGCGGCCTTCTCTTTTTCGGTATTGCGGACTATGAGCGCAAGGGTGGGCTGTAAAATGCCGTCCTGCAGTTCAAGATCCACGTCCTCGCCGAGCCCGGCTTCGAGGATAGCGCGCTTTAAGGGCGCCTCGTTGGTATCGGCAAGCATGGAGCAGAGCACGTCGGTCATCATGAGCATGCGCTTATCGGCAAACGTGCCGACCGTCCTCGCATAAGCCACGCAGGCGCGGTTTTCTGCGGGCTCGCCCGCGCCGATCTCATAATAGAGGGTGTTTTCGGCTGCCACGGGCGCCTGCATGGGGATCTCATGCAGAGCCTCCGCACGCTCGGAATGGGAAACGTAGGAATCGATGAGCTCCAGAGTCTGCTCAAGGGGCACGTCGCCGTCAAGGAACACCCTCGCGTTGGAGGGATGATAGTACTTGCGGTACATCGCCTTATACATATCGTAGGTAAGCTCGGGGATGCGCACGGGGTCGCCGCCCGAATTGAAGCCATAGCAGTTATCCGGGAACAGCAGCGCGCCTATGCCCTCTTCGAGAATATCGTCAAGGCCGGAGGTCGCGCCCTTCATCTCATTGTAAACGACGCCGTTTATATAGGGCTTGCCGTTCTCATCGAGCTCAAGGCGCCAGCCCTCCTGACGGAAGGCGTTGGGATCTGTCACGCAGCGGGGCGCAAAGACCGCGTCGAGATATACCTCCGTAAGATTGAGGTAATCGCGCACGTTGCGGGAGGAAACGGGATAGATCGTCTTATCGGGGAACGTCATCGCGTTGAGGAAGGTGTTCATCGAGCTCTTGATCAGATCGACGAAGGGCTCCTTCACGGGGTACTTTTCGGAGCCGCAGAGCACCGAATGCTCAAGGATGTGGAAAACGCCGGTGGAATCCTCCGGCAGGGTCTTGAAGCCCACGCAGAAGAGCTTGTTCGTTTCGCCGTTATCGACCCAGCAAAGCTCCGTGCCGACCTTTTCATGGCGCATTTCGACAAATCTGCCGCCGAGCTCCGCGGATTCGCGGATGCGCTCCACGCGGAAGCCCTTAATTACAGAACCGACTTCGATTTTCAAGGTGATATCCTCCTTGGATTTATATTTTCGCTTGTATATCATAGTCTTTTTGCAGCGGTATGTCAACAGCCTATTTTGCGGCCACAAATATTTTGTTGTAATTCGATAAATTATTGTTGACAGATCTGCGCGGGCGGTGTATAATGGATCCATCAAATAAGCTCAGCGAGGTTTTCAAATGGAACAGAAAAAGTTTTCGGTGCTGCTCAAGGTCATAATAACAGGCGCCGTGATCTGCTGCGTGCTGGTCTATGCGCTGATAGTGCCCGAGGTGGGCAAGTCGCTCGTGGAAGCGGGCGGCGAAGAGTTCGCCCCCTATTATCTGCCGTGGTATCTCTTCGTGCTGGGGACCGCGCTGCCCATCGCCGCGGCCGCCGTGCTTGCATGGCTCATAGCCGTGAACATTGGGCGAGACCGCTCCTTCAGCCGTGAAAACGCGAAGTATCTTTCCGTGATCGCGATACTCGCCGCCGCGGACGCCGCCTATTTCTTCATAGGCAATCTCGTGCTGCTTTTCCTCGGCATGAATCACCCCGGGCTGCTTCTGGCCTCGCTCCTGCCCGTTTTCGCGGGGGCGGCGATCGCCGTTGTTGCCGCTGCGCTCTCGCATTACGCATTGAAGGGCGCAAAGCTGCAGGAAGAAAACGACCTGACCATTTAAGGAGGCGCGCATGAAAAACAACGAGATTATCCCCGAGGAGGAGATCGCCCTTCCCGGCGAGATGGTATTCAATATCGACGTGATGCTCGCAAAGCGCAAGATGAAGGTGGGCGTCCTTGCGGATAAGGTCGGAATAACGATCTCCAACATATCCATTTTGAAGAACGGCAAGGCGAAGGCGATAAAGGTCGCCACGCTCATAAAGCTCTGCGACGCGCTTGAGTGCCAGCCGGGCGATCTCTTAGAATACAGGCCGTTTGAGGAGTAAAGCAAAGCGCGGGAGCGATGCCTCCCGCGCTTATTACATCTTAAATCATCGGTTTTTCATAGCGCCCGCGATCCTCGCAGCGAGCCGCACGTTATTATAAACGAGCGCTATGTTCGCCTCAAGGCTGGAGCCGCCCGTAACGTCCTTTATCTCCGCAAGGAGGAAGGGCGTTATCTTTTTGCCCTTTATGCCGAGCCTGTTTGCCTTTTCGACAGCCGCCTCGATGACGGCGTCTATCTTGGCCTTATCCATGGAATGCTCCTCGGGGATGGGGTTGACTATGAGGGTGCCTCCTTCGATATTAAGCTCGCGCCTCTTGTCGAGCACCGCGGCGATCTCGGCGGGCTCATCCATGCGGTAATCCACGCCGAACCCGCTCGAGCGGGTATAGAACGCGGGCATCTCGTCCGTGCGGTAGCCGATGACGGGCACGCCCTTGGTCTCAAGATATTCGAGGGTGAGGCCTATATCCAGTATGCTCTTCGCGCCCGCGCATACGACCGCTACGGAGGTGCGCCCGAGCTCGTCGAGATCCGCGGAAATATCCATGGTCTCCGTCGCTCCGCGGTGGACTCCGCCAATGCCGCCCGTGGCGAACACGCGCACGCCCGCCATGGAGGCCAAGATCATAGTGCCGGCAACGGTCAGCGCGCCGTCGCCCCTGCGGGCGGCTACTACGGCTATATCGCGGCGGCTGGTCTTGGTGACGGCCATACCCGTCCTGCCCAGATACTCGAGCTGTTCTTCGGTCAGGCCCACGCAGAGCTCGCCGCCCAGTATTGCGCAGGTCGCGGGGACGGCGCCCTCTTCGCGCACTATGCGCTCGCAGTTTTTCGCGGTCTCCACGTTCTGGGGATAGGGCATCCCGTGGGAAATGATGGTGGATTCCAGCGCCACAACGGGCCTGCCGTTCAGTATCGCCTCCCGGACTTCCGGTGAATAGCGGATGTTTTCGTTAAGCTGCATAATGACTCCTTTTTATGAAAAGGGCAGCTCGTTTCTTCAAGCCGCCCACAGATCACTGACGAACCACTGCGATACTCCGTACCGATTATAAGAACCCGTTTGAAGCAAGTCCGCTTCTGATTTGCCGAGTGGATCAATCGCGGGGATATGTCTCGCAGGAGCGATCCTGCTTGGGCTGAGTATCGCAGTTCCGCAGCTATCGCGCTGCGGACGCGCTGACCCGCGCGGCTCCCGTTGGTCGCACCGAGTTTGTCTCATTCAGTGCTTTATGTCTCTGAAATATCTTTGTCAGCAAACCGAGGGCAGCTCGTTTCGAGCCGCCCTTTCTTTTCGCTTACGCGTTCTTGTTCGCAAGCCAATCGTTGATGGTCTCGACGAGCTGATCGCAGTCGATGCCATGAACAGCGCAGGCCTGCTCCAGGTTTTCACCGCTCGCCATAACGCAGCCGAGGCAGTGCATGCCGCTCGCCATAAGGATGTTGGCGATGCCGCGGTCAACGGCGATGATGGAATCGATGGTCATATTCTTGTTGATCTCCATGTTTTTCATCTCCTTTTGGGGTTTTTGCAGGCATATTATAACCGCAGTCCGCACGGAAATCAAGATATATTAGTTTTGGTTTTTTCGCCGCGCTTTTTTTGCCGGTTCACTCGCCGAGCAGCCTCTCCGCGCACTCCTTTGCAAGGCTCAGGGAGCGGGAATACCGCTCGTCATCCTTCGCGTCATAACGGTTGCCGAGCATCACCCATTCGCAGTATTCGTAAAAGAGGAAGAAGTCGAGCGTGCGGCGGTAATCGGGATAGGCCACGCCGTGCTTTTTCACAAGGTTTTCATAGTAATATTCGATGGCGAAGGCATAGTCCTCCCGCGTCATACAGAAGAACGCGTCCTCCCTTTCCTCCGTATGGGCGATGAGCCGCGCGAAGGATTGCGGATACGGCAGCATGCCGCCCATTTCGAAATCGAAGAGCACCGCGCGCTCGTCCACGAGCAGGTTGAAGGGGAGCAGATCGTCGTGGCAGAGCGTGAGAGGCGTGTTTTTATACACGCGCATGAAGAGCGCGAACGCCTCCTCGAGCCTTTCGTCCTCAAGGTAATCTCCGCGTCTGCTCACGAGCTCCGCCGAGCGCGCAAGGGTCAGGCCCTTATCGTAATATTCCTCGCGCTGCCAGAACTCATCCTGCATTTCGATGAGGGCGTCCAGCGCCTTAACGAGCCTTTCGCGGGTGCAGCGGGTCAAGGTTTCGCCTTCGACGTATTCGAGCAGGAAGAAGCGCTCCCCATCGCATTCCGTATCGCCCAAAAACGCGGGAGCATAGGCCTTTTTTTCGGGAAAGAAGGCGCGGTAGGTCTCTATCTCGTTCGTCTTTTCGCGCTTCAGCACAAGGGGTCCCCCCTCCGTCTCCACGCGCCAGACCTCATATTCCATGCCGTCCTCCTCGGCGCGGAAGGCCGTGACGTCCTCCCCGCGCACGGAGCGGATACCCATCAGCCCGAGCGCCTTCAGAAGGGTCTGTTTCGAAAGCTTCTTTTTCTCTTCCATGCTTATAAAAACGCCGCCGTTTCATCGGGAAGCGGCGGCAAAGGTCTTAAAGTTCCTCAACGCTTTCTATGTGCCAGATATTCTCCGCATACTGCGCGATAGTGCGGTCGCTGGAGAACTTGCCCGCCGAAACGACGTTCATAAGGCACTTCCTTGCGAATGCGTCCGCATCGCGCGTATCGTAAATGGCGCGGAGCTTCGTATCTATATAGCCGTGCAGGTCGTAGAGGTTGAAATAGTAATCGGGCTTGCGCCAGTCGCCCACGAGCAGGCCGTTGTAGATCTCGCGGAATACGCGAACGGAATCGTCGTTTCTCGAAATGCTGCCGTCAACGAGAGCATCAACCGCTCTTCTTACGATGGGATCGCGGTCATATACCTCACGCGGGGAATAGTTCGGGCGGATGCGCTCAAGCTCATCCACGGAGGCGCCGAATATGTAGTTGTTTTCCTCGCCCGCTTCGCGCACGATCTCTATATTCGCGCCGTCGTAGGTGCCGAGCGTCACCGCGCCGTTAAGCATGAGCTTCATGTTGCCCGTGCCGGAAGCCTCTGTGCCCGCGGGGGAGATCTGCTCCGAAATATCGGCCGCGGGGATTATGTGCTCCGCATAGGAGCAGTTGTAATTGCGGACGAACACCACGCGGATGCGGGAGTTCACGTCGGGATCGGAATTGATCCTTGCCGCAAGATCGTTTATGAACTTTATTATGTTCTTGGCCATTATGTAGCCGGGAGCCGCCTTCGCGCCGAAAATGAACGCCGTGGGGGGCATATCCCAAAGCTTGCCCTCCTTGAGCTCGCGGTAGATATGCACTATCGAAAGCGCGTTCATGAGCTGGCGCTTGTATTCGTGCATGCGCTTTACCTGCACGTCGAACACGAAATTCGCGGGGATCTGCACGCCCTCGCGCTCCTGAATGAGGCGGGAAAGCTTGACCTTCTGGCTGTGCTTTACCTCGCGGAAGCGCTTTATGCTCTCGCTGTTTATATGGGGCTTGAAGCGCGCGATCTCCGAAAGATCGGTTATGAAGCCGCCGCCGATCTTATCCACGAGCATTTCGGTAAGCTCGGGATTGCAGAGCCCCAGCCAGCGGCGCTGAGTGATGCCGTTGGTCATGTTGAGGAAGCGCTCGGGGAATACCGCATACCAATCGGCGAGCACGCTCGTCTTCAAAAGCTCGGAATGGATCTCCGCAACGCCGTTTATATAGGTGGAAACGTAAGCCGCAAGGCGCGCCATATGCACCATGCCGCCGTCGATTATGTGCATCCTCGCGATGCGGTCCTCGGAGACCCCGCGGGAGCGCAGATCATCCATAAGGTGCGCCTCAATGAGCTCAATTATCTCGAGCATTTTGGGCACTACGGCCCTTATGAGATCGACCGACCACTTTTCGAGCGCCTCGCTCATAAGGGTATGGTTGGTGTAATTGAAGGTCTTGCGCGCCGTTTCGAACGCGGCGTCGAAATCCATGCCCTCGTTCATGAGGAGCCTTATGAGCTCCGGAATGGAGATGGTGGGATGGGTATCGTTCAACTGGATCGCGGCGTGCGCGGCAAAGCAGCCGACGTCGCCCCTTGCGCGCTTGCAGCGGCGGAGGATATCCTGCATGGAGGCGGAGGAAAGGAAATACTGCTGCTTTAAGCGCAGCTTCTTGCCCGCCTCGGTGGAATCGTTGGGATAGAGCACGCGGGTTATATCCTCTACCTGATTCTTTTCCCTTACCGCTTCGGCATAATCCTGCGCGTTGAAGAGCGCGAAATTCAGCTCCTCAAAGGGCTCGGACTGCCAAAGGCGGAGCGTGCCGACGTTATCCGTGCCGTAACCTATAATGGGCATATCGTATGGGACCGCCATGACGCGCTGACCCTCGAATTCGACCACGACGGATTTATCGTCGCGCCTGCGGCTCCAGGGATCGCCCTGCTTCTGCCAGTTATCGGCAAGCTCGAGCTGGAAGCCATCGTGGAAATCCTGCTTGAAAAGGCCGAACTTATAGCGCAGGCCGTAGCCGTCGAGAGGCAGATCGTGAGTGGCGGCGCTGTCCAAGAAACAGGCGGCAAGGCGGCCCAGGCCTCCGTTGCCCAGCGCGCAGTCCTCTATATCCTCCATGACGGTCATATCGACGCCGCGAAGCTTCAAAAGCCTCGTCACCTCGTCAAGCAGGCCGAGCGCGTAAAGATTGTTATAGACCATACGCCCCGTCAGGTATTCCGCGGAAAGGTAGTAGGCGCGCCTCGTGCTTTCGTGAGCGCGGCGGCTCCTGCGCCAATCGTCGCTCATGGCGTACATAACGGCGCCGGAAAGCGCGCGGTGGAGCTGGGGCACGGTCGCCTCATTGAGCTCCACAAGGTATTCGGAGCGAAGCTCCTCCTCCGCTCTGCGGACTATTCCCTTTGCATCCATTAACATAATCTATGATTCCCCTTTAATTGAATGTGAGTTTAATGCGCTCCTTGAGCTGCGCCATTGCTTCCGGCGTGAGCCTCCAAGTCCAGTTTCCCGCGGCGGTGGCGGGGGTATTCATCCTTGCTTCGGCGCCCAGCAGCAGAATATCCTGCGCGGGGATCACGGCATAGCGCGCATCGCAGGCGACTGTCGCCGCGATTATCCCGCCGGGCAGATCGTCCGTCCCGGCATATTCTTCCGCAAGCTCGCGGGTGCGCTCATCCGCCTCCTCCCACCAAGCGGCAAGGGGAGGATTATCGTGAGTGCCCGTATAGGCGATCTTGTTGCGCAGAGTCCGCGGATCGCCGTTCCAGCGGCGGTTCTTGTGCGGGTTTTTGGGGTCGTCGTCAAAGGCGAACTCCATGACCTGCATCCCCGCAAAGCCCGTTTTATTGAGGAGGCGCACCACGTCGCCCGTTATGAAGCCCAGATCCTCCGCTATTATCTCGCAGGAAAGGCCCATCTCGTTCGCCGCCTCGAAGAGCCTTGCGCCCTCCGCCCTGCGCCACCTGCCCTCACGCGCGTTGGGCGCGCCGGCGGGGACGGCATAATAGGAGGCGAAGCCCCTGAAATGATCTATGCGGAGCATGTCGTAAAGCTCCGCCGCGCGGCTGAGCCTCGAAAGCCAGAACTTGAAGCCATCCTTCTTCATCCTGTACCAATCGTAGGTGGGATTGCCCCAGAGCTGACCGTCCTCGCAGAAATAATCGGGCGGGACGCCCGCCGCCTCCTTGGGCCTGCCCGCCTTATCGAGGCGGAAATTCCCGCGGTATGCCCAGCAATCGGCGGAATCGTAGGCGCAGTAGATGGGAAGATCCCCCATTATGAGCACCGCGCGCCTTAACGCGTGCTCCTGCAGGCGCGACCACTGCTCCGCAAGCTTCATCTGCAGATATTTGTGGAAGCGGATCTCAAGCTCGAGCTTTTCCCGCGCCGCCGCCATCGCGCCGGGATCGCGGTCACGCAGGCCGGGCCCCCACTCATACCACGGGATCCCGCCCTCGCTCGTCTTAATGGCCATGAATTCGGCGTAATCATTGAGCCACGGAGCGGTCTTTTCGAATTCCGCTATGGCCCCGTCCGTTTCCCCACGGCCGTTCGCCCTTGCAAAGGCCGTCATGAGCAGCGGGATGCGGTCCTCATACAGCTTGCCGTAATCCACCCTGCCGGGATCGCTCCCCATATCGCAGGAGGCGCATTCCTCCTCGGTGAGCAGGCCTTCCTCTATGAGCTCCTCCAGATCGAGGAAATAGGGATTCAGCGCGAAGCTCGAAAAGCTCTGATAGGGGGAATCGCCGTAACCGGTGACGCCGGTGGGCAGTATCGCCCATATCGAGGCGCCGTTTTCGGAAAGCGCGTCGATAAAGCCGAACGCCTCCCGCCCGAGGGTCCCTATGCCGAAGCGCGAAGGCAGTGAAAACAGGGGGAGAAGCACTCCCCTGCGGCGTGCGTAAGGTTTTTGGGCGGTCGCTTGTTTCATGGGAGCTCCTTTGAAAGAAGTTTTGCTATTATATCACGTGGCGGGCAGGAATAAAAGTATATCCCGTCAGCCTCTGCCGACTGCGTAAAGCGTGTTCCCGCCGGAGCTGAACACAGGCGTGAGGCCGGAGAAGAACCCGCTGTCAACGGCGTAACTGCCGTATTCCCAACTGCCCAGCAGCACGTAATCTATGCCGTATTCCGCCGCGAGCTTATCGAAGCAGGAGGCGGGGTCTTCATAGAGGCGCTGGACGTTATAATACCTTTCGGAATAATCGACCCCGTGGAAATGCAGGAACGTGGGCGAGCCGCACACTATGTCGCGCCCGGTCAGCATCGCAACGGCGTTGTTGTGGTTGGTGGCGGTGAGGATGGTCGCATGAGGATCGGTATTCTCCTTTATCCAATCCGTAACGGCGACGAGATCGGCGGAAACGACCTCATAGCCCGTTTCCTTATTCCGTATCGAACCCGCCTCAATGCCTATGTGGTCGCCCGAAACGTATTCGCGGGCGAGAGTCATGACTCCCGAGAGCGTCATCGAAAGGATGAGCGCCGCAAAGCAGACGAACGCCGCCGCGCGCACGGCGAAGCGGGAACTCCCTCCCTTTTCGGCGCGGGTGAGCTTTTCCCAAGCCTTTATTATGAGTTCGGAGACTATGCCGCAGGTCATTGCGAACCAGACGAAGAGCAGCTTGTTGTTATCGTAGGTGTTGGGCTGGAACACTATGAATTCGCATACCGCCCAGATAAGCAGCGCGCCGCCGTAGAAGAGCTTGTTCTTCCTTTCCGTCACGATGAACGCGGGGAGCATCAGAATGAATATGAAGCCGAGGTTTTTAACGTAGAACCAAATGAAGCTGTCGGATTCGTTGCACCAGTTGAAATGCCATTTGAGGAATCCGCCCGCGCTGCTCTGGCGGAACGTGAAGCCGAAGAGCTGAGGCGCGGCAAGCGCCGCGGCGATAACGCCGAAGAGGAAGAAATACCTGAGGCCGGAGCTCCTTTCCTTGCTCTTTGCCGCATCCTTTTCGGTTTTGAGCATGCCGATAAGGCGGGCGGCGAACAGGAACGCGCTTATAAGGCCCAGCGCGAAGAAGGAATGGGTATGCACGAGGGGCATCGCTCCCGCAAGCACGCCGAGGGCGATGAAGAGGCGCTTTTCGTTATCGAACACCGCGCGGCGCAGAAGCTGCAGCGCGGGGAACAGCAGCGCCCAGCCGAAGAGGGTCGCCCTCTGCGGGAGGAGCATATCCGCAATGGAATTCACCCAGCGCAGGCCGAGATCGACGTAATTGGTGGGAGTCTTGTACCAGCCCGTGAGCAGGCGCTGGCCCATATTGAGCGAGGCGCCCCATTCGGTGCTGACCCTCGTACCGTAAACCTCGTTTATCCAGTTGTTCCAGGCTTCGGGCGTGGCGAGGCCCGCATAGGTCTTGGCGTTATCGAAGAAATACGCAAAGCCGAAGCCGCCGCCTATGAAGAAGAGCACAGTCGCAAGCGCGGCTATCGAATCGCGGCGGAACCAATCCTCAAAGAAGAGATACACGCCGAGCACCACCGTGATATAGGCATACAGCGAGGGAAGGAGAGTCGCCCAGCGGAGCGAGGAGCCGAGCGTATAGAAGGTGGAGCTTATGCTGTCGCAGAGGAAGGGGTAGCCGAGCTGAGTGCCGGGAAGTATGGAATACGTGGGCGGGAAGGTCTTCTGCACCGAAATGCTCGTTATAAAGCCGAGGTGCATGCACAGATCCCCGTAAGTGCACTGACCCACGTGCAGGGAGCCGTTCGACGCGGAGGTGATGTAATGATTTCCCATCAGCACGCCGCCGACTATTATAAGGGGCACGCAGACGGCAATGAGCGCGCGCTCGCGCTTGAGCTCGAATTTGCCCGTCTTAGCCCTGCCCTTTCCCAATACCGCCGAAAGCACTCCGATCCCCGCGGCGGCGGCGAGCGCGATGAGCTGGGAAGCCAAGCCGAAGCCTATCAGGAACGAGGGCAGAACGGGCAGCCAGAGGAGCATTACGAGCCCCGCGCAGAGTCCGAACATTATCTGCTTTATAAGCCTGTCGGAAGGGAGAACGAGCCTTGCGAGCATGAAGCCCGAAACGGCGAACGCCGCTGCGTAAAGCGCAGAAACGAGGTTCAGAACAAATTGCATTTTTCCTCCTTGAGCCGGGGGCTCCTATGTCAAATGAAAAGATTGAGCTTGCTTAACGGATGGATGCGAAGGCGCACCTCTCCGTAAACGGCGGCGTAGCGGATCGTGTATTCCTCAAGTGAGGTTATCCCCTCCCTGTTGTCGGGCAGAAGAAGCAGGGAATCTTCCGGAACGGAAACGCTGAATTCCGTTTCCCCGCCCCATTCGGAGGCGTATCCGCTCTCATCTATGAGGCAGCCGTTCAGATAGGTCCTGCCGCCCCTGACGGTGTAATCCGAGCCTCCGCCCGCCGCAACGCGCAGGAGCTCGAAGCCCCTGCCGCGGTTCACGCGGACGATATCGCCTTCGGAATAGTCCGAAACGAATTTCGAGACTCTGTCAACGAGTATCAGCTCCCCGTCCGCAATATCGCAAACGCGGGAGCCCGAAACGGAAACGGGCACGAGTATGAGCTTGAAAAGCGCGAAAACGAGCGCGAGGCAGATCAGCAGTATGACCGCTATATCCGCCGCCCGCCTTGCCCGCGAACGCGCTTTCGTATAGGTGCTTCGTACCGTGTATTCCATATCAATCGACGGATCTTCTTGCGGAGAAGGGATAGATGACGCCGTGGAGCCTGCCCACAATGTCCGAAAGGGGGATGGCGCCTACATAGCGGCTGTCCTGCGAGTTGGTGCGGTGATCGCCCATTACGAATACGCAGCCTTCCGGCACGGTGTATTTGCCATCGACCGCGCCTTCGCAGGTGATGGGGATGTTCCTGTAACCCTCGTCGAAGAGCCAGGTATCCGCCCACTGCGATTCATCGAGGCGCTCGCCGTCTATGAGCACGTAGTAATTGACGCGGTTTATGTTCGTTTCGGGATCGGTGACGAGCTCCTCGCCGAGCTCGATCGTCTGCCCCTCGGTCGCGATCACGCGCTTTACGAAATTCTCATTGCCCCTGTTGGGGAAATGGAGTATGACTATATCGCCCGTCTTGGGCTTTGTGAACCAATAGCTCACCTTTTCCACTATGCAGCGCTCGCCGTTCTGAAGGGTGTTCTGCATGGAGGGTCCGTCAACGCGGACGGGCTCCATCACGAATGCGCGTATCGCGATCATGGCGAGTATGAGCCCCGCCACGAATATCAGGAAATCAATGTTGGAGGCGGCTTTGTAACCCTTGTCGTTCGCGTGCAGCTTTTCAGCCGCGGCGCGGGTCTTTTTCTTGTTATTGTTCGCTGTTTCCATCTTTTTCTCCCATAAGTTTTTTGGCTGCCCGCATGAAATCGCCCCTGTCGAGCATTACCACTCTGCCGCAGCCCGAGCATTTGATCTTAACGTCCGCGCCCGTCCTCACGATCTCCCATTCGGATGAGCCGCAGGCGTGGGGCTTGCGCATTATGACGCGCTGCCCTACCGTGAATTCGTTGCCTATCATCAGTCGCTCCCCACAAGGCGCAGGAAGAAGTACAGCCTCGCGCCGTAGGCGGAATCGGAATGACTGTCGCCGCAGGTGGAGATGGTCATGAACCTGTCCTTGACCGAAACGTTTATCGTAAAGCCCAGTTGGTTCTTCTTCTGCTGATAGTCGATCCACTTCTGCTTTTCGGCGTCGGTCTTGGAATCGAAGCCGTTGGGCCAGCAGGTGTTGAAATACTGTGAGGAATCGGAAGCCTTCGGGAACCGGCCCTCCTCATACATCGCCCACACCTCCCAATAGGAGGTCTGCCCGTAGGTGTTTATGCACCAAAGCCTGTTCTTGAAGTTCATCAGCTTGTACTTGCTGTTCTGGATGTTGTGGAGCTGATGGAACATCGTGCCGCTCGACCTTGCGTTATGCCCGGTTATTACGATATTGCCCGTCGGATGGCTGAAGTAGAAGTAGATGCTGCCGCGGGTAACGGGCTTGCGGTCTATATCGTGATCGTTGTAGAACCAGTTGAGGTCATACATTATGGGGTAGGAGATATTGGTCTCCTCTATCGTGATATAGCCGAGCGCATCGGGGTTTTTCCTTCTCGCATCGGCAAGCTTGCCGGAATACCTGTCATCCTTGGCGTAAAAATCGATGGTCCTCGTGCCCTTCGCTTCCGCCTTTATAATATCGAGGTCGTTTATATCTATCGACTTGGGCTTGGAGGAATCCCTCATGACGTTCGCCGCGCGCAGCTTCGCCCCCGTAAGGGTCGATTTCCCGCTGATATGCGCCTCCACGGCCGTAACGTCCGCATCGGTAATAAAGCCGTCGCAGTTCACGTCGCCCAGTATCACGCAGGTGACGCGGCTCGTTTTGCCCGTCGCGGGCTCTGTATAATCAAAGCTCATGCCCGTGCGGACCATTTCGCCGTTAAGGCGGGCCCCGGGGGTGATGCCGAGGAGCCATTTATCCTCGCTGACATAGGGCAGGAGCCTCCAGCCGGAAACGTTGCAGCGCAGGAATTTATTGCTGCCTATGCCCTCGCAGGTGCCGTCGCCGTGAAGCACCACGACGTGCTCCGCGCTTGCCGAAACGGCATAAACGTCGTTCACGGTGCGCTTGACGAAGCTTGCGGTGGTGAAGAGCCTGCCCGCGGAGTTGACGCCCCACGTTGCGCCCTCCGAAGCGAACACCTTTACGATGCCGCTCCAGCCCAGGGACTTGCCGGACTTATAGGGCTTGGTGAATACCTCAACGTCGCCGTTTTCGCGGAGCACGGCGAAATGATCGGGAGCCGCCGCCGCGTCTATGGCCTTTATGCCGGTGTTCGCGGCCTCCTGCGCTTCGGAGGAGAGCGTCACGAGCACGCCTTCAGCCGTCACGCCGACGGTCATATCGCCCGCGGCGTCTATTTTCAGCACGCCCTTCCATGAGGAGACATTGCACTGACCCTTGCCGTTATCGCCGCAGGCGACCACGGTTCCGTCCTTCTTGAGGCCGACGAGGTGCTTATCGCCCATGGAGATCTGCACTATATCCTTCCATCCCATCGTTTCGCCGAAGCGGAGCTGCATGCCGCCCGTAACGGTCACCTTGCCGTCGGAGGTAAGGTACGCGGTGGTGGTATCGTTCGCCGCCACGTCTATCACGCCGGTCCTGCCGTAATTCAGGTTCTGGCCCGTGGTGGGCTTGCCCATGAAGCGCACCGTGCCGTCGCTTGCAACGCCGAAGCTGCCCGTGGTGATCGCCTCTACCACCGCTTCGCGCGCGAAGGAGGCGCGCATGGGATCGGAGGGATCCCAAGTGGGGCCGGCGGAGGGATCGGCCGTGGGGCCCGCCGAAGGCTCGGGAGTGGGCTCCGCAAAGGGATCGGCCGTGGGCGTGGGGGTGGGATAATCGGAGGGGATCGCCGTCACGAGCCAAGTCGGGCCGGCGGTGACCTCCCCGGTGGGATCTATTTCGACGGGAGAGCCCGTGGCTTCCGCCTGCTTATCTTCCCCGGGCCTGCAGGAACAGCCCTTGCCGCCCATGCAGCCGCCCGCAAGCACTGCGGCAAGCAGCAGCGAGGCGACGGTTATTTTAATGATGTGTTTGCGTTCCATACGATTTCTCCATTCGAAAATATCATACCGAGTTTATCATACCACATTTTCAGTTAAAATGGAAGAACGAAAACAAAAAAAGAGGGCGGCGCCCCTCTTGAACCATCCCTATTTCGCCGCTGTCTCCGCAAACCTTGCCGAAACGCGCTTTTCGAAGAAGGCGACGGCGTAATACATCGCGGCGGCAAGCACGCAGAGCACGCTCACGCTCGCCATTACGAGATCGAGGCGGAACACCTGCCCGCCATAGACTATGAGATAGCCTATCCCCCGCTTTGAAACGAGGTATTCGCCGACTATGACTCCGACCCAGCTCATGCCCACGCTTATGCGGAGCGCGCTCATTATGGAGGGCACCGAGGCGGGCAGCACGGCCTTCAAAAAGGTCTGTGCGCGGGTAGCGCCGAAGCTTGCCATGAGCTCCTGTTTTTCTTTGCCCTGCTCCAAAAATCCCGCGAGAACGGTCATTACCGTCACGACGGTCGAAACGAGCAGCGCCATCACTATTATCGCCCCCGCTCCCGCGCCGACCCAAACTATGAGTATGGGGCCCAGCGCGATCTTGGGGAGCGCGTTGAGCACGACGAGATAGGGCTCCAGCACCCTTTCGAGGAAGGGACTGAACCACAGCAGCACCGCGGCCGCGCAGCCTGCCGCCGTGCCCGCCGCAAAGCCCGCCGCCGTTTCCGCGAAAGTGGCCGCAACGTGGGGCAGAAGCTCCCCGCGTGAAGCAAGCCCCGCAAGGCATGATACCACGCGGGAGGGCGAAGACACTATGAACGGATCGGCGAGCCCGAGCCGCACGGCGAGCTCCCATCCGCCTATCATTAAAACAAGCAGCAGCACCCGTGCGAGGGTCACGAGCGAGCGCCTGCGCTTTATTCCCCGGAGGTATTTCCTATGCTCCTCGCTCATCCTGCCTCAGCTCCTTCCAAATGCTTTCAAACACCGCCGAAAAGCGGGGATCCGCTCTCCTTTCGCCGGGAAGGCCGTAAAGCCCCGGCTCCACTATACGCCGCACCCTCGCGGGGCGCCCCGTGAAAACCGCCACGCGGTCGCTCATGGCCACGGCCTCCGAAATATCGTGCGTGACGAGCACCGCAGTCCGCCCGCCGGAACGGATGAGCTCATAGACCTCGTCCTCCAATATGAGGCGCGTCTGATGATCGAGCGCGGAAAAAGGCTCGTCGAGCAGCAAAAGCTCCGGCTCCGGAGCCAAAGTCCTTATGAGCGCCGCCTTCTGCCTCATGCCGCCCGAAAGCTCATCCGGGTAATGCCCCGCGAAATCTCCGAGCCCGTATTTTTCAAGCATTTCGCCTACTTTTCTGCGTGAAGCCTCATCCAGCTCCCCCCTTATCTCAAGCCCCAGCTCCGCGTTGCGGCGGATGTTTCTCCATTCGAAAAGCGCGTCCCGCTGGAGCATGTACCCTATCCTTTTCCGAACGGCGGAGGGCGCCTCGCCCATCACGCTCACGCTGCCCGCAGTAGGCGACATAAGCCCCGTCAAAAGCTTGAGCACGCTCGTCTTTCCGCAGCCGGAGGGCCCGACCACCGATATGAATTCGCCCCTTTTTATTTCGAGCGAGAGCCCTTCCACGGCAAGCGTCTCCCGCGAGGGCTCATGATAAACGAGCTTCACGCCGCGAAGCTCGGCAATATTATCGTTTTCCATACCCACCTCCATCGTGTTATGTTCCAAAATATGAGCGGGGCGCATTCGGGGTGAATCTTGACAGGCGCAGTTTGTGAACTTATACTAAAGGAAACAAATGCCCCTCGGGGCGGAAAGAGGCAATGTATGGAGCTTAACGAAGCAATCGCAAAATTCAAAGAGCAGAACAAACTCATGGGCGTTTATTATCACGCGATGGGCGTGATGTCCTACGATTTCGAGACCGCCGCTCCCAAAAACGCCGTTGCGGGCTATTCGGACGTCATGGCGAAATTTTCCGAGATCACCTACAATATCTCCGTCAGCCCCGAGCGTTTCGAAATTCTCGATACCCTCACCGAGCATAAGGACGAGATCGACGAGATCACCCGCCGCGAGGCCGCTCTTGCCCAGAAGAGCCTTAAGCTTATGCGGAGCATATCCGTTGAGGATTACGTCGAATATCAGCGCCTTGTGAATGAAGCCTCCGCGGTCTGGCACGATGCGAAGGTCAATTCCGATTACGCCTCCTTCGAGCCGTATCTCAATAAACTCGTCGAGACCTCCATCCGCTTCGGCAGGCTCGCCGCTCCCGAGGCGGATCCCTACGATTACTGGCTCGACGAATATGAGGAAGGCTTCACCCAGGACGTGCTCGACGGCTATTTCGATAAGATAAAGGCCGCGCTCGTACCGCTCATCCACCGCATATCCGAAAAGCCCCAGCCGGACAATTCCTTCCTGCACAAGCATTTCCCCGCGTGGAAGCAGCGTGAGTTTTCCGATAAGCTCATGGAGGTCATGGGCATCGACCGCCGCGACTGCGCGATAGGCGAAACGGAGCATCCCTTCACCACGGGCTTCAACAAGCACGATCTGCGCATCACCACCCACTATTATGAGGATGCGCTCGAATCCAGCATGTATTCCGTGATCCACGAGGGCGGGCACGCGATGTACGAGATGGGCAATGCCGATGAATTGGACGGCACCACCCTCTTCGGCGGCGCCTCCTGCGGGATGCACGAATCCCAATCCCGCTTCTATGAAAACCTCATAGGCCGCTCCCGCGCGTTCACGGATCTCATACTCCCCATTGCGAAGGAGATGTTCCCCGAGCAGCTTGATGGCGTAACGCCCGATGAGTTCTACCGCGCGATAAACCGCTCCGAGCCCTCCCTCATCCGCACCGAAGCGGACGAGCTCACCTATTCCATGCACGTGCTCATCCGCTATGAGATAGAGAAAAAGCTCATGCACGGCGAGCTTTCGACCAAGGATCTGCCCGCCGAATGGAACAGGCTTTACAAGGAATACCTGGGCGTTGACGTTCCCTCCGATAAGGAAGGCTGCCTGCAGGATTCCCACTGGTCGGGCGGCGGCTTCGGCTATTTCCCCTCCTATTCGCTGGGCTCCGCCTACGGCGCGCAGATACTCGCCCACATGAAGAAGGAGCTCGATTTCGAGGGGCTCGTCGCCGCCGGCAATATAGAGCCCATCACGCTCTGGCTGCGTGAGCATATCCATAAGTACGGGCTTTTGAAGACTCCCGCGGAGCTTATCCGCATCTCGACGGGCGAGGATTTCGACCCGCAGTATTACATCGATTACCTCACGGAGAAGTTCTCCGCGCTGTACGACCTGTAAAAGTCCTGCGCCGCGGGAGCCTTCCCGCGGCGCTTTTTTGTTTGCGATATGGATATTTTTGAAGCTGAGGCCGCGCTCTCGCGGGCGCTTGAAACAAGGGAAGCATACAGTCACGCACGGGCGGTGATGAATTTCGACGCGATGACCGCGGCGCCCGTAAACTCCGCCCCGCGCAGGGCGGAAACGCTTGCCGCGCTCAAGGCGGAGGAGCGAAAGCTCATGACGGACAGGGAGCTTATCCGTGCGCTGGAGACGCTGCTGCAGCACGCGGATGAGCTCGATGAAAAGACCCGGCGCGAAGCGGAGCTCACGCGGCGCGAGGCCCTGCGCCTCGAGCGCATCCCCGCGGATGCGTTGGCGGAACACAACAGGCTGCTGGGCGTCGCCTCGGCGGCGTGGCGCGAGGCAAAGAAAAGGGATGATTTCGGCCTTTTCCGCCCGTATCTGCAGGGAGTTTTCGAAAGCTCCCGAAGGCTCGCGCTCCTTGCGCGCCCCGAAAGCGACCCCTACGATACCCTGCTCGATGAAAACGAGGAGGGCATGAGCCGGGCGTTCCTCGATCCGTTCTTCCGTGGGCTTCGGGAGGCGCTCGTCCCGCTTATCGGGCGTATCGCGAAGCGTCCTAAGCCGGACGCATCCTTCCTTCACGGGCATTTCCCGCGGGAAAAGCAGCTCGCCTTTTCGCGCGAGCTCATGGGGCTCATGGGCATTGACGGCCGCCGCTGCGCTTTGGGCGAGGCGGAGCACCCCTACACCACCTTCATTAGCCGGAACGATGTTCGCATGACCACCCACGTTTATGAGGACCGCGTCCACGCCAACATGTTCAGCATACTGCACGAGGGCGGGCACGCGCTCTACGAGCTCGGCATTTCGGAAGAGCTCGAGGGCTCCCCCCTGGGTCACGGCGCCTCCGCCGGCATGCACGAATCGCAGTCCCGTTTGTATGAAAACCTCATAGGCCGCTCCCGCGGGTTTGCGGAGCTCATTCTTCCCGTATTGAAGCGGTATTTCCCCGAAGCGCTCGGAGGCGTGAGCCCGGCGGAATTCTTCCTTGCCGTCAACCGCGCGGAGCCTTCCATGAAGCGTACGGAGGCGGACGAGCTGACCTACTGCCTGCACGTCATGATACGCTATGAGCTTGAAAAAGCCCTTATCCGCGGGGATATTTCGGCGGAGGACGTGCCGCGCCGCTGGAACGCGCTCTGCGGGGAATATCTGGGGATCGTCCCCGAAACGGATTCAGAAGGCTGCCTGCAGGATATGCACTGGGGCAGCGGGCTCATAGGCTATTTCCCCACCTACGCGCTGGGCAACGCTTACGGCGCGCAGATACTCGCCCACATGAAGAAGGAGCTCGATTTTGACGGCCTCATCTCCGCGGGCAATATAGAGCCCATCACGCTCTGGCTGCGCGAGCATATCCATAAGTACGGCATGCTCAAGACCCCCGCGGATCTCATCCGCAGCGCCTCCGGCGAGGACTTCGATCCGCGGTATTACGTCGATTACCTCACGAGTAAGTTCTCCAAGCTGTACAGGCTGTAAGGAACGATACAGAATCAGCAGCGATACCCGCAGGTATGGGGCTGTTGCACTAAGCCCCATCAAAAACAAGACCGGGTAGCCCGTAAGGGTTGCCCGGTTTGCTGCTTTCATGTATAATTAATTTACCAGAAAAACCATCCAGAAAGCAGGTTAATTGTACAATGAAAGCACGTGG
>JAFPXD010000067.1 GCA_017394835.1 Clostridia bacterium | reverse complement strand
TGCTGTGCGGCAATATGTATCTGCCAAGCAAAAACCCCGCCGCTCCGACAGCCAGACAAACCGCTGCGGCTATCAGCGCTCGAAGGTACGATGGCTTTTTCGCTTTCGGAAGCTTTGGCGCCTCCAGTATTATGGGTTCAAGCCTGACTTCTCTTCCGGTAAGTTCGTCAAGGCTGATACCGAGAACGTCGGATAGTCGAAGAAGCTTTTCGGAATCCGGCATACACTCGCCGTTTTCCCACCGGCTGACAGATTGACGACTTACAGAGAGCTTTTCCGCAAGGTCGTCCTGCGTCATTCCAAGCTCCTTGCGCTTTTTGATCAGCATTTCGTTGAACAGCATGATTTCACCTCTTTCAGTTCGTTGGGTAAAGTGTTCGGTCGTTTACGATGAAAGCATACCATTTCATGCCGCTGCAGTCAATCAAATGCGCTTTACATTTGCGCACGTGCAGATTGCGTTTTACAATAACGCTAGTTTCTATTTACCTTCGCACGTCTTGTCACGCTCACGGCTATGGCTATTGCCGTGACGACGGCGATAACGGAGATGATTGCGATGAGGATCGTCCAGTACTGGCCTTGGGTGTTGACCTTGGCGGGCTCGGGAGTTGCGGCCGGTTCCTGTGTCTGAGCGGGAAGGAGGCTGACGTTGAAAACGCTCTTCTCCTCGTGCTGCGTGCCGCTTTCGTCCTGATAGGTGACGCGGTAGGTCACCGGAAGGGTGCCGTCGGAGTTCAGATAATTGTTTGCGGAGTAGAAATAGGCCGTGATCATCCCCGCGGCGGTCTCACCCGGCTGGATCGACTTATAGTAAACGCGCAGCGACGCGAGATCGGAGTAGACGCCCTGCCCCTCGAGCGAAACGAAGACGTCATACACGGGCATGCTGCCGGTGTTGTAGACATTCGCGGAGATACCGACGGGCGTGTCCTCGGTGACGCCGCCCGTGAGGTCGGGCTCGTCGAACGCGATAGAGGCATGCGAGCTGACGTCTACGAAAAAGCTTTCGCACGCCTCCATTGCGTTCCCGCCCGGAGCTCTGAATGAAAGCTCGACGTTGACGCCGTATCTTCCGGCCGAGGCGTCCCGGCTCAAATGCAGGGGCAGCTCGACCTCGCGGCTCTCACCCGCGGGGAAGTCGTCGAGGAGCATGGAATGCGTTCTGCCGACGGGAGTCAGCGCGGGAGAATCCGAGGAGTATTGGAGCTTGACGCCAGAGGCAGTCACGCCGCCGATGTTTTCAAGGGTTATCCTTGCGGTGAAGTCGCTGCCCGGCTCGATATCGTCGGGGCAAACGACCTTGGAAATATAGAAATCCGCGCTGCCGGATCCGCTTTGAGAGATATCGCCGACGGTTACGTAAACCGTGAAGCAACCCGTCATGCCATCCGCTGTCGCCACGTTGAACACGACGGGATAAACGCCGCTTACGGGATCGTCCAGCAGCTTCAGCTTGAGGTCGACCACGAAAACGGCTTTACTGTTCCGCTTCACGGTCATGTTATAGTTCCCGTAGACGAACGGGCACGAGGAGGCGTCGCCGAGATCGGGGATGACCGTGAGCGTGGAGCCCGTGCCGCCCTTCAAGGGAAGCACTATGCGCGCCTCTCCGTTTTCGACAGAGGGGATATAGCCCTCCGAATAGGAGCAGGTCATGCCGTCATAGACGGTCTTCGTATCTATATAGAGCTCGCCCTCCGCGAAGACGGGAACCGCCGCAATCAAGAGAAGCAGAACAGAAATCAAAATCGTTACAAGTCTTTTTATCTTCATGATCCAACCCCCATTAACGAATTTCGGTCAGCACGCCTGCGTCCATCTCGCAGGCGGTATCGCAGAGCTCGTCGATATCGGCTACGTTATGGCTGGCGATGAGTATGGTGCGCTCCGGATCCTTCAGGCTTCGTATAAGCTCGCGAATCTCCTTGACGCCGTGCTTGTCAAGGCCGTTCGTCGGCTCGTCCAGTATAAGGATTCGGGGCTTTTCCATGATGGCCTGCGCGATGCCGAGGCGTTGGCGCATACCGAGCGAATACTTGCCGACGGGCTTTCTTGAAGTCGGATCGAGCCCGACGCGCCGTATCACATCCGCAATCTCTGTGAGAGTGAGCTTTCCTCTGATCGAAGCCAGCATCTCGAGGTTTTTTAGTCCGTTGAACTGCGGAAGAAAGCCCGGGGCTTCGATGATTATGCCGATGCTCTCAGGAAAATCCCGGTCACGGCCGATGCGCTTGCCCTCGACCGTCACCTTGCCGCCGGTCGGGTTCAGGAAGCCGCAGATGCACTTGAACATGACTGTTTTGCCGGAGCCGTTGTTGCCGACTACGCCGTGTATCTTTCCCTTTTCAAAGCTGTGCGTGATAGAGTGCAGGACGCGGTCGCGCCTGAAATCCATTGTAAGGTTTTCTATCTCGATAGAATTCATACTTTCTCCTATCATCAGTTTGAGTCGCCCGACGTAAAGCTGAAGCTGTACCGGCGGATGGCGATCAGCGTGAGCACGAATAAGACGGCTATCAGCCCTAAGAATATGAGGTTCGACTGCGTCAGCGTCGGCAGCAGATCGTAGCCGAAATTGTGCATGTGATACGTCGCGTGGTTGAGCGGCGAGAGCCAGCCCATTATCACGTTTGCGCGGTACTGCAAGTAATCCGGGAGCTTGAGCAGGGTCATTATGGTCTGCGGGTTCAGAATATAGCCGTAGAGCGAGAACGCCAGCACCGCTCCCATGCCCGCCGCGCGGCCCTTGAGGATGTTGAAGAGCAGAAGTATCGAGCCCACGAGCAGGGAGTAGAGAAGCATCTCTAAGAATATTGCTCCCGTCACTGCAAAGGGCGTGCTCATCTCGAGCGTCTTGACGAACACCGGCAGCAGCATGCGTTGGCCCGTACCCGAATAGCCGAGGAGCGCCGCCGTTTCCGACCACATGTTGCCGGGAAAGCTGTTCTGCATCGAGATCAGCATGGTGACTAGCAGCACGAAACAGCAGTACATTATCGTCGTCAGAGCCATATAGAGCATCTGCCCGAGGAGCCACGTGCGCCGCTTCATGCGGATGAGGTAGTACGGCACTCCCGCACTCAAATTCGGCATATCGGAGAACAGCAGCAGAAGCATGAGGCTTATAAGCAGTATGCTGTTGCTGTCCCCGAAGGTCCAGACGAATGGCTCGAACATCTGCGTCGTCGTCCCGTAGGTGTAGGCGAAGGTCGTAACCTTGTTGGAGAGCAGGAAGCAGAGTATCGCCGTGAAAGCGAAGGTGAGTATGATCCTCGGCCCCGTGCGCCACGAGCTGAAATCAACCCTCGCGGCGGTGAGCACCTCGGAGACGTCCCCGAGTATTCCTTTTCTCGGGAGACGGAGCTTCTTTCGTTCTGTGAGCTTGATCGGCTTGTCGCTGTAACGAGCGCCGCTTCTGTCGGCATTTCCGCCGATCTTCGCTGTGATCGCAAAGTATGCTGCAAGCATTGCCGCAAGCGCAGTCAGAGAAGATATTACGACGGGCGAGCCGCCCCAATCGCCCGAAGCCGTGATATAGTTCTTCGGGTTCAGCACAAGCACTTCGCGGAAGTACCGCTCTGCGATTATGACGAGCACGTAGTAACAGATGAACGGCGATATGTACGCGAGGAACTTGTTCATGCCCGCAGTGCCGATACAAAGCGCGAGTGCGCTCCAAAGCGCGGCGGCGGGAAGACAGCGGAGCATAATTTGAAGATTGCTTCCGAAAAGCTCCGCGGCCGCTCTCTGCTCGTCGGCAAGCTCGAAAGCCTTCTGAAGGGGCATGTGGTAGGCGTATATCCCGAAGTAAACGAGCCCGAGCCCGACCGCGACAGCCAGAACGGAGGCCAGAACGCAGGAGGAAAGCTTCGATACGGCATAGCTCCGTTTTGATACGAGCGGAAGAAACTGCTTTATATAGCCGCTCTTCACGTCCTCGATAACCGCTGTCGAGAAGGGCAGCGCCGCGGCTATCGGAAGACAAGCAAGAAGCATATCGTTCGTCAGGGCCTTTGCCATGACCGTGTGCGCGAAAAGCGGATCGAGCGTGCCTCCGTGCAGCCGGAAATATCGCATCGTCTCAATGTATGTGGAATCGGTCAGCACCGCTGCGAGCACCGCTCCCGCGATGAGCAGCGCCGCAGCGAGCCAGCGGAAGGAGAATATGCTTCGGCGAGTATCGGTCAAAAACTGCCGCAAATAAATGCACCACTTCGGCATTACAGAATATCCTCGCCCCAGCCGTTGCCGGATACTCCCGATATCCTCGAGCCGTCGATCGCGTTGATTATCATAAATCTCGAGGCGTCGAACAGATCGTCGTTGTAAGCGTTAAACACGGTATTCGGCTTGCCGTCTAAGATCATCTCCCCGCAGAACATCCACGCGGGAACCACGGTATAACCGCCGCCTACACTCTGTATGGCGCAGTAGACGAGTTGGATCCTTTTGATCCTGATCTCGACCGATCCCTTCTTCGCGCCTTCCCCCTTGAAGCCCTCGAGGGTGTATTCGACCTTTGCCTGACGGCAGAAGCAGTCATATGCCTTGTCAAAGCTCAGCATGGAAACGTTTTCGTTTTCGACCGTTCCGAGCTTCCAACTGTTTTTCATGAAAGCAAAGCTGACGCCTTCGTTCGTCACGACCACGGTCAGATGCGCGTCCTCCTGAACGTGAGCGTACTCGTTCACGATACCGGATTTCACGATGGGCACGCCGTTTATTGCTTTGCAGAAATAGAACTCGTATGCTATGGGCTTTTGCCCGACCTTTTTGCTTAAAAAGCTCGTTATGCCCTCGTTGTCCAAATATCGAGGAGTGGTTCGATACAGCACGTAATCTGAAAGGCCGGATTTTTGAACGAAGCTAACTGCCGATTCTTGAGCTTCTTCAAAAGTCTGCGTCATAGGTTGCCACACGGGATCGGGTATTTTAAAATTGTCCCCGTAATCATATCGCACGGTGGATTCGACGACCGAGTGATCTATCTCGTCCAAGTAGTAATCTTCCTGTATGGTTATTCTCACACCGTTTGCGTCAATACCTCGGGCAAATGCCATTCTGCTCCATTGATCCTGCCCTGAAAGCAACGGGATATAGTATGATATCGGGCGGAGCATATAGTCTGCAGGTACCGGATCAGCACTCGGAGGATTATCCCTTGCTTCTTTTATCTGCCTCTGAAGCTCGGGTATCATATTGTTTTCGTAATCTTCTTTTACCTCAGCGGCTGTTTCTTCGGCTTCTTCCTGTGAACATCCTTGCTCCACATAATAACCGACAAGGCTGTCCCAGTCGGCGATAAATGCGCGGTACTGCTCGAGCCTCGCCTCGAGTTCCTCGACCGATTGCGCTGTCTGCTTATGATAGAATATGATATCAGGATGCACGCCTTCGGCGATTCTCCTCCCAAAGCCGTCCTCTATTGGCGCAGCCTCGGCGCGGTAAACGGGGAACACGTTCGTCTCGGGCTTGACTATTTCGGCGTCGACGTTCACCGTCACGTTGGTATCGAGGCAGACGAAGCTGTCCGTCTTGTGATCCGGATCCTCGCGGACAACGTCGGTCGGCAGAGGCGTTGCATTGATGGCTTCGTTTAGCTGATCGTCGTTGCCGGAGATGACCACCGGCTTATCCGGCGTCGGCTGACAGGCCGAGAGGCACAGCATAACGGCGCAAAGGAATATGATAATAAACTTTTTCATGGCAAATCTCCTTTCAGCGGTGTTCGACGTTCAATACTTCTCCCGTTTCGGCGTTGATCTGAGCCGTCCAAAGGGAGCCCGCATAGCGGAATTCCATCGTGTAGGCGGTGACTGCGCCGTCCACGCTGCCCGTCGATTCGATGCGTATAGTCAGAGCTTCGATATCGGGAGCCGATGCTCCGATTCCTTTGAGCACGGCGTTTACGGCAACGTTTTCCGAAACGAGCCTCGAGCGGTGGCTTGGCGTGAGGCCGTAATACGAGCTCCAAACGGGACATTTGAAGATCTCGGCGCCGCTCCCACCGGCGTTCACGCGGATATCGTATTTCATAGCTCCGTCGCGGAACTCCACCCAGTAGACGAGCTCTCCGTTTTCGATACAGAGATCGGAGATCAGCTCGAATGCAGTATCGGGCTCGCGTGAATCCACACGGTAGGCGTCGACGGCGGGCGTGACGTATTTCCCGCTGACGGGGACAAGGAACGCATCCTTATAGCCCGCCGCATCGAGAGCCTTGGCGACGGCTTCGGCGGAGGATATAATGCTGGTCTTGGGCGTGCCGATGTGCGTCACGTCCGCGGCCTTGGGATCGAGGAGCATATTGAGTTCCGAAATGTTCAGCATAACGAGCTCGTCGAAGCTGTAATAAGGGATGTACTCGGCGACCTTGCTGATCAGCATCGCCTTTCCGAGCGTTATCCCGTACCTGTCCGCAAGCTTTTCAAGCTCCGCGTCATGCACGGCGGTCATGCCTATAACGGCTCCGCCTCCCTGCGGGATCATGGCCTCGTCTATTACGGAAACGAGCCTGCGCGTCAGCTCCTCGGCCTTCGCTTCATCCTTATCGTCGACCGTGACGAGCACGGAATTCGCAAACTCGTTCAGGTAGCCGTTCCGCACCATCGAGCCGATCAGCGCGTTTACGGCAAGATCGAGCGGCACGCCCGAAAAATCCATTGAGCCGACGACCTTTTCGGCGTCCTCATTGAGAGGCACGACGGCGACGACGCGCTCATTCCGATTGAGCTTGATCTCGATGGATGGGTTCACATCAAGGGATACGGTGTTGCTGACGGTCTTTTGAAGGAGCTTTATCCCGACCGTATTTATGACTCCGCCGAGGAATACAAGCGCGAGCGCGGCGGCGGCGACCGCATACCAAGGGATGCGCCGTTTACCGGAAACGGAGCGGCTGCTCTTTACACTTTTGTCATCCGACAGGCATTTATCTATAATGTGTTCGTCGATATCGGCTATCGCGTCAAACATTCTGTGCTCATCCATTTTTGCATTCCTCCTTCAAGTATTTTTTGAGCTTTTGTACTGTTCTTGAAATTCTGCTTCGTACTCTGTTTTCGCTTATGCCGTAGTATTCGGCGATCTGGGCGTTCGAGTTCAGAAGGTAGTATCTTCGGATGAACATCCCCGCGTCCGGCTGCGGAAGTCCCTCCGCAAAACGACCGATCAACCGGGACAGCCGCTCGCGCGGGATCTCGCACCCCGGTGGAACGCAGGCTTCAAGCTCCTCAAAGACGCAGTCCTCATGTCGGATCAGCGATTCCACCGGGACGGACAGCGCATCGGCGATTTGCAGGAAAGTTCCGTAGTTAGGACGGCGCAGGCCGTTCTCCCATTTGGAAATAAGCTCGCGCGAAACAAAGAGCTTATCCGCAAGCTCCTGCTGAGTGATATTCGCTTTTACCCTCGCGTCCGCTATTTTCTTTCCGAAATCCAAACCGGCGCCTCCGTCCGCTTTTCTTTACAATGGAATTGTATCATATTCAGTCGGATTATACACGGTACAATTCGCACGGATATGACGATCATAGTTAAAAAGGGCGTTGCGAGTTAGCTTAATGCTAATGCAACTGCCCTTTCTATTAGTGCTTTGAAACGCTTTCAGCTATGCGAGCACAAGCTCGCGGATGACCTGTTCTTCGGCTCTCGCCCGGCAGGAGTTCGTCGCCTGTATCCAGCCAAGCTGATTGCAGGACTTGAGGTCTTCGGTGACGCCTTCGGCTTGGGCGAGCTGGGAGGAAATGAGGTCGATCTGTTCCATGGCTTGACGGTCTATATCGATGAGGTGCTGCGTCAGGGTGTTCTCCATCAGCATCAACGCGAAGGTGTCGGGCTGGTGCTCCTTGAGGAACTTCTTCCGCATCCGTCCGAAGCGACCGATATCCTCGGTCGGCTGGGGAGGGAGAATAAGGTCGGGATAGTAATATTCTCCGCGTTTTGTGTAAGTGATTTCCATGTGAGTATCCTCCTTATGATTCAATGAATTCTTTAATGGGTTCCTGCGCCGCTTCCAGTAAGCCGGTCATAATCCCTGCGAGAAGCGGGACGACAATCAGCATGCCGCCAATCATGAGCAGCTGAAGCATGAGCTCATTTGAACCGCTGCCGATGATAAGCAGAATCAGGTCGTATACGATCAGCAGTCCTCCGCCTATCGCGAGCACAAACGCCGCCGCACTTGCCGTGAGTTTGAATATGAGCTTTAGTATCGTGAGCATCAGCCATACCGGGACGAGCAGTATTTTGAAAACGGTCCGCATAGTCATAACCTCCATTCATGTTTCTGAAAATATGATAGCAGACCGAATTCGTTTTGACGAATGTGCGAGATGTTTTTCTCAAAAAGAAAACCGAGACAAGCGTAATGCTTATCTCGGGATTTCTTTGCCTTTTCCTGTGCGCAATTATCTGATTAGGATTACTTCCTTATCAGGAGCGCGGGAAGGGTGGCTTTTTGTTTGGTCAAATGATGGAATGGATTCGAAGGGCGGGGGTGAATGACCGTCCGGTGGACGGTCAGAGCCGCCCCGGGCTGCCCGCAGGCGGATGGATCCATTCACGTCCAACAAACAAACAGCCAAAGGCTTTTTTGTTTGATCCGGAGCGCTGCTCCTAAATCGATACTCTTCACGGGATGAAACCGCGGCCGCACCCGACGCCGAAACCTCCCTTGAGGCGACGGCCGCCATCGCTCTTTGATACGGGCAGATAATTCGGCTCTCCTGTTGCCAAAGACGCCGGCGTGCTGTATAATAACCGCATGGAGATCAAAGCAACTGTAAGCCGGATCCGCGTAAGAAAGGATAACGGCTGGTCCGTCATTGATTTCGTTGACGAGACCAATCTCAGATTTGTCGGAGTCGGCGTTATGCCCTCCGCGTTCGAAGGAGAAAAGCTGGAGCTTAAGGGCGAGTGGACCGTCCACCCGAACTATGGCAGGCGTTTCTCCGTTTCTGCGTTTAACTCCATAGCGCCTGATTCCGCCGAAGCGACGCTCAGGTTTTTGTCGAGCGGCCTGATAAAGGGAGTCGGCGTTTCCACCGCCAACGCGCTTGTTGCAAAATTCGGTGAAAACACTCTTGAGATAATAGAAAAGGAGCCCAAAAAGCTCGAACTCATTTCCGGCATTGGCAAGGTAAAGTCCAA
This sequence comes from Clostridia bacterium, assembly GCA_017394835.1. GTDB lineage: Bacteria > Bacillota > Clostridia > Christensenellales > CAG-138 > UBA3857. The sequence continues at coordinate 88,888 of JAFPXD010000067.1, read as the reverse complement.
AATGATCCATGATTCCTATATGGAAAAGATCGCCATAAGGGATATTTACATGGGTCTGCAGGAGCTGGGCTTCACCGTAAATCAAGCGGCGAAGATCCATAAGCTTTACGGCGATTCCTGCGTGAAGATGGTAAAGGACAATCCGTATCGCCTGATCTCCGATATAGAAAACATAGGCTTCAAGACCGCAGATAAGATCGCGCACAGCGCTGGCTTTGAATTCGATTCGCCCTTCCGGATAAAGGCGGGCGTTGTCCATATCCTCAATGAGGCAAGGAACGAAGGCAACACCTGCCTGCCGTACGATCTGCTTCTTTCACGCGCAGTTGATCTGCTCGGCGTGGAGACTGCGGCCTGCGAAAGCGTGATCGACAGGATGACCGTCGAAGGCGATCTTGTGCAGAAGCATTTGAACGGCGATGAATTCGTGTTCCTTCCGGGGCTCCATTATAAGGAGATGGACTGCGCGCTGCGTCTCAACAACATAATGAGCAGCGCCGAGCTCCTGCCCCTTGCGGATATAGACGGGCTCATTTCCTCGCTTGAAGCAAAGCTCGGAATAGATCTTGCCCCAAAACAGAGGAACGCCGTGAAGGGCGCCGTTGAAGAAGGCGTGCTCGTGATCACAGGCGGCCCCGGTACGGGCAAAACGACCATACTTCGCTTTATAATCGAAATAATGGAAAGCATGGAGCTTACCATGGAGCTTGCGGCGCCCACGGGCAGAGCGGCAAAGCGGATAAGCGATACCACGGGGCGGGAGGCAAGGACTATCCACCGTTTGCTGGAATACGGCGGATTCGGGAACGAGGAATTTTCAAGGGATGAAACATATCCCATAGAAGCGGACGTTATAATCCTTGACGAGATGAGCATGGTGGATATTCCGCTTTTCCATTCGTTCCTCAAAGCTGTCGCTCCGGGGACGAGGCTTCTCATGGTGGGCGATTTCGACCAGCTCCCGCCGGTCGGCCCCGGAAACGTGCTGAAGGATATAATACTTTCCGAAGCTGTGCCCGTTGTAAGGCTTACCGAGATCTACCGCCAGGCCGGGCGAAGCATGATAGTTCTCAACTCCTTCCGTATAAACAAGGGGCAAATGCCCGGAATAGATAAAAACGAGGATGATTTCCAGTTCATAAGATGCCCCGATATCGAAACGGCGAGGAATGAGGTCATAAACCTTTGCACACGCCTTGCTTCCGGAGGCGAAACGGATATTCAGGTGCTTGCTCCCATGAAGCAGAACCCCATCGGCGTATATGAGCTCAATTCCTGTCTGCAGGCGGCGCTCAATCCGCCCTCTCCCGAAAAAGCGGAACGCAGATACGGAGATACCGTATTCAGAACGGGCGACCGTGTGATGCAGATACGCAATAATTATAAGCTCGTATGGAAACGCTTGAAATTCGGCGTACCGGAAGAGGAGGGAGCGGGAGTTTTCAACGGCGATATAGGCACTGTTATGGAGGTCAACAACCTGCGCCAATCCGTCAAGATACTGTTTGACGATGAAAGGCTTGCGGAATACTCCCTTTCGGAGCTCGAGGAGGTGGAGCTTGCCTATGCGATCTCCATCCACAAGAGCCAGGGAAGCGAATTCTCCACGGTGATACTGCCCCTCGTTTACGGCCCTCCCATGCTTATGAACCGCAACATACTCTATACGGCCGTAACAAGGGCGAGGGAAAGGGTCTATATAGTAGGCTCCGCGAAATGCGTCGAACGAATGGTGCAGAACAATTACAGCGCAAAGCGTTACAGCGCGCTGCTCCATTACCTGCGCGAGCTGAACGGCATGGGGGATGTTTACGATGATTAAGCGGCTGTTCGCTTCGCTGAAAAAGGCTGTTTTCCCCGAAGGACTCAGGTGTATATCCTGCGGAAGGGAAGCCGTGACAGGCGAAAACGGGTTTTGTACCGAATGCGAGATGGGCCTTGAGGCTTTCAATTCCGCCCCTCCCATAGAAGGGATCGCCGATTACACCGCGGCATGGGTCTATAACGACGTTACCTCGCGCCCCATAAAGAAGCTCAAATACAATGGAGCGAGGTATCTCGGCAAGGCCTTGGGCGGGATGATCGAGATACCGAAGGAATGGCATATAGACGCAGTCGTGCCTGTGCCGCTCTATTACAGGCGCGAATGGAAACGCGGCTTCAATCAAAGCAGGCTGATAGCAGAGGAGATATGCAGAAGGGGAGGCTATAAGCTTGCACCGGAGCTGCTTATAAGATACAAGGATACAAAACAGCAGGCAAGGCTCACCGAAGCGGGCAGAAAGCGCAATCTCAAAGGCGCTTTCGCGGCGGACGAAGCCTGCCGGGGGCTCGATATACTGCTTATAGACGACGTCCGCACGACGGGCGCCACCCTCGGCAAATGTGCGGAGGCCCTTCTCAAAGAAGGAGCGAAAAACGTTTACGCGGCTACCGTATGCTTTGCGAAGCCGCATACGAAAGCGAGGAAACAATGATGGATCTGGAATTAAGACAGATGCGCGCGGAGGACGTCCGCCGCGTTGCCGAAATAGAGAAGATAAGCTTCATAACGCCATGGAGCTACAATTCGCTCCTTGGGGAGCTTTCAAATGACGTTGCTTATTACGTGGTTGCGCTTGACGAAGGAAACGTAGTAGGCTACGCCGGCGTTTGGATCATGTTCGACGAAGCGCATATGACCAATATAGCGGTCGATCCCGAATATCGAAAGCGCGGCATAGCGCGCGCCATGATACTGCGGCTCATGAAGGAAGGCATGAAGCGCGGCGCCGAGCGCATGACCCTTGAAGTGCGCGAAAACAATCACAATGCACAGAGGCTTTACGCTTCGCTCGATTTCGCCTATGCGGGAATGCGCAAGCATTATTATTCGGATACGGGCGAAAACGCGCTTATACTTTGGAACGACTGCATTATAGACACTTACGAGAAGAATACATCTTCGGATGACAACAATAAGGAGGAAGAACCAAATGCTTAAAACCAACTTCAACGCCGAACACGCTCCCGCCGCCATAGGCCCCTACTGCCACGCGGTCCACGTCGGCAAAATGATATTCACCTCCGGCCAACTCGGCATCAACCCCGAAACGGGCAAGCTTGCCGAAGGAGTCGAAGCTCAGTTCGTACAGGCGATGAATAACCTGAAGGCGATCCTTGAAGAGGGCGGCTCGGGTCTCGACTGCCTTGTTAAAACCACTGTATTCGTCAAGAATATGGCCGATTTCCCCCAGATCAATAAGCTTTACGGCATGCTCATCCCTCAGCCCCATCCCGCAAGGAGCTGCGTTGAGGTAGCCGCTCTGCCCGCAGGAGGTCTCGTTGAGATCGAAGCGATGGCAGTAATGCGTGTTTGATCCCCGTTCACCGAACAGAATTATCAATTACCGCCCGCTGCTGTTTGCCGCGGTCGGTTTCATTGCGGGGATAGCGTCGTTTGAGGCGATTTGCCGCAGCGGTCTCAAGACGGGCTTTCTCGCCGCCGCGCTCATTCTTGCGGTCGCCGCAGCGGGCGCGCTGCTCATTCGCTCGCTCCGCATGCATAGGGCGCCGGCAGCTGTGCTTGCCGCGGCGTTTCTCATAGGCCTTGCCCGCATGGCTGCGGCAATGCCCGATACGATCCGGCCCGGCCTGCACAGGATAGAAGGAGTTGTTGTATCCGTTTCCGATAATTCGGCGTCAACTGTCGTATTGAAGGATGCGCGCATAGACGGAGACCGTCTTTCATACCGGGTAAAGCTCGATCTTAACGGCGGCAGAGCCTGCGTTGGCGAAGCGGTCGAAGCGAAGGCGGAAGCGAAGAATCCCTCGCGCCGCTTCGGCGCTTACGATGAAAGACTCGTAATGCTCTCCTCCGGCATATCTGTCACGGCGAAGGCCGAAAGCTGGTCCGTCACCGCACGGAACCGACTGCCCGTCACACAATGGCTCGCAGGCGTAAGGTCCCTGCTCGAAGAGAGGATAGAGACCGTATTCGGTTCCGAAGCGGATATTGCCGCGGGATTTCTGATCGGCAGAAGGACGGGTATTGACGAAGCGGATCACGACAGCTTCAAAACGACCGGCACAGCGCATATCATGAGCCTTTCGGGATTCCACGTGGGGCTTATCACCGCACTGCTGCTGTTTGTGCTTCCAAAGCGATATTACGCCGCAAGAACCGCCGCGGTAGGAGCGTTCCTGCTCCTGTACTGCGCGGTCGCGTCATTCACACCTTCGCTCGTAAGAGCCTCGATAATGTGCATGGCAGTACTGCTTGCCGATGCGTTTATGAAGCCGCGCGATCCGCTGTCTTCACTTTCGCTTGCGGCTATAGCGATACTGTTCGCCGCGCCGTATAAGCTGTGGTCCGCGGGGTTTGTGCTGTCTTTCTCCGCAACGTTCGGAATAATCGCGGTAACGAGCGCGGGCGCATTCAATTACGGAAGCAGAGCGCTTAACAAGCTGATGGGCGCCGTTGCGGTCACTTTGGGAGCGACCGCCGCGACGGCTCTCGTCACGGCAAGATATTTCGGTTATTTCCCGACCTACGCCCTCATCGCGAATATCACCGCCGTGCCAATATTTGCAGTCGCTGTCACATTCTCGTTTGCGGTGCTGCTTATAGCCGTTCCCTTTCCTGGCGCCGCGTCGGTGCTCGCTCATGCGCCGAGGATGCTTATACGCATCGCCATGCGTATATTGGAAGGTTTGAGCTCCCTCCCATACGCAAGTATAGAAGTATTCCGCCCCTCGATGTTAAGCTTCCTTCTGATGCTTCTCATAATATTCACGGTATCGCCTTTTGTACTGCGTCCGATCAAAAGCAGGATCAAGATGGCGCTGCCCCTGTTTTTGCTGTTTACAGCGAGCCTCATCGCGGATATAATTAGAGCATGAACCATTCTCAGTTTTTCAGCATGATAAGAAAAGGCCTCCCCGGGAGCACATTCGTGCTTCACGGTGAGGAGGAGTACGTAAAAGCGCAGGCTCTCTCCATGATAGAGCGTTCCATACCGGAGGATCTGCGCCCGTTCAATTATGCCGTGATGAAACAGCCTACCGTAAAGGAACTTTCCGATTGCTGTGAGACCCTTCCGCTGTTTGCCGATAAGCGTTACGTTATTTGCAATGAACTGGGCGAGGAACCCTCGAAATACAAGGAGATAATTATCTCCCATCCCGAAGAAACGGTGCTCGTGATAGCGTTCAAAGGGGTGCTTCCCAAAAACAATTCGGTTTTGAAGCTGGCTTCTTCAATGGGGAATGAGGTTCTTTTCGAAAAGCTCACTGCAAACGAATGCGCGAAATGGGCGATCAAGCATGCAAACGAGGCAGGGGTAATGCTCCATCCTGATACGGCTCAGCTCTTCGTCCGCACGGTGGGGGAGGATATGGCCAATCTCGTGAGCGAGACGGATAAGCTGATCGCTTTCGTCGGCGAAGGGAATACCGTCACCAAGCAGGATATTTCCGTCTGCATCCGCGCCTCGCTCGATCTTAAGGTCTATAACATGCTCGATATGTTCATATTCGGTAAGCCGGCCGATGGCATAAGGGCGCTCCATTCTATAATGGATGAGGGCGAGGAAGCGATAGGCTTGGCTTCCTTCCTTGTAAACCGCTTTAAGGTAATGCTCTCCGCAAGGCGCGGCATAGACGCGGGAAGGGGCAGGAGGGAAGTAGTGGCTTCCATGGAAGGCAGTTCCTTTGCGAACGACCGCGCATACGAATCCGCAAAGCGGTTTACGCAGGATGAGCTTTTGAACCTGATCTCAAGGCTTTCCGATACGGCGTTTATGCGCATAAGCGGCACTATGAAGGATGATAAGTATCTTGAAATGGTGCTTATGGAAACAAAGTGGAGGCAGGATCCGATACAATGATCAAAACACACCAAAAGACCGATACGAATGCATCGGTCTTTTTATTTGTGGGTCTCTCAAATATGATAAACCTTATTTGGCAGCAAGCTTCTTGGCAAGCTGAGCCTTTTTACGATCGGCGACGTTCTTATGGATAACGCCCTTTGCGGCAGCCTTGTCCGCCATGCTGACTGCATTGGTATAAGTCTCATTAACGAGAGCCTCATCGCCAGACTCCAACGCCTTGTCGAACTTTTTGATAGCGGTCTTATACTGAGAAGTAACGATGCGGTTACGAAGGTTCTGCTTCTCGGTGATCTTAACACGCTTGATAGCTGACTTAATGTTTGCCAAATCGGTTCACCTCCTATACAAATCTCGAACAGAACTATTATACACCATCCCGTATTGCTTTGCAAGCCTTTTTTTCAATATATAGCGTGTTTTTCGGATATATTGTTGTCAAACTGGTTATTATTATACTTGAAACGCATTTTAGGGGAGGCATAAATGGCGATAAGAACGGATCTTGCAGTGGAAGCAAGGGAGCTTTACCCTTCCTTTGAGGGAGTGAAGGAGCTGAAAACTACAAAAAAGGGGTTAAAGATCACAAGGATCGAGATCGAGACCGAGGAAGCGGCGGCAAAGCTCGGCAAGAAGGTGGGAAGATACGTAACGGTCGAAGCCCGGCGCCTGCCTGATATAGACCCCGAACCGTATTCGCATATCCCGGAGGTGCTTGAAAGCGAGCTTGCGCCTTTTTTCAGCGGCGCTTCTTCGTATCTCATCGTAGGGCTCGGGAACAGATGCGTGACCGCGGATTCGTTGGGGCCCGAGGTCACAGACCGTATGCTCGTCACACGGCACATAGTTAAATATCTTCCCGAGGCGCTGGATACCGATACGCCCTCTGTTTCAGCCGTAACGCCGGGAGTGCTCGGCACCACGGGGATAGAGACCTCGGAGCTTGCCCGTGCGGCAGTCGAATGCGTTAAGCCGGATATTGTAATAGCGGTGGATTCGCTTGCCGCGCTTAAAACAAACAGGATCGCCGCCGCGGTGCAGTTTTCGAATACGGGCATAGCGCCGGGCTCGGGCGTTGGCAATATTCGCGCAGGGCTTGAAAAGGAGACTCTCGGCGCGGAAGTAATTGCGATAGGCGCTCCGCTCGTGGTATATGCCTCGACCATAGTTCGCGAAACGGCGGGGGAGGACGCCGCGATCCCAAAGGATATGGAAGAGCTTGTGGTGACCCCAAAGGAGATAGACAGGCTCGTTCGAATATCGGCGGACGCAATAGCGGAGGGGATCTCGAGAGCTATATTCGGGAGCAGGTATGAAGAGCTGAAGCTGCTGATACAATAAAAGCCCGTTAAACGGGCCGTAACGGATCCTAAGTTATTTCATAAGCAGCTTTACGTGCTCTAAGTCGGGAGTCACGTAAACCGTGCGCTGATGCGTATAGATCACCATTCCGGGTTTAGCGCCGGAAGGCTTCTTCACGTATTTTGCAAGCGTGAAGTCAACGGGTACGTTAGAAGAGCCCCTTGCCTTTGAATAGTAGGCAGCGAGCATAGAAGCGTCATAAAGGGTGGAGTCGGGTATTTGGCCGCCCTTCTTAATTATCACGTGCGAGCCGTGTATATCCTTGGTATGGAGCCAAGTATCATCGGGATCGGCAATGCCGAAGGTCAGCTTATCGTTCTGCCTGTTGTTCTTGCCCACAAGAATATTGATCCCATCCCGTGAAACGAAAGCATAGGGCTTGGAAGGCGGGAGCTTTGCGGGAGCCGCGCCGCGCTTCTGCTTCTTCGCGTCGTCGGTTATATAGCCTCCCGCAATGAGCTCCGCGCGTATCTCGCCGAGCTCCGATTCCCCCTCGCAGCAGGAAAGGGTATAGAGCAGTTCTTCAAGATACGAAAGTTCCGCGGCGGTCTTTTCGCGCATTTCGAGCGCGTGATCGCGGGCAAGCTTCGCCTTGCGGTATTTGGTATAATAGCGCTGCGCGTTATCCGCAGCGGAATACATGGGATCGAGAGGCACTTCGACCTGCGTGGGCGGGTCGGCATAATAGTTGTAAACAAGCGCGGAGCTCGCCCTCTGCGGTATGAGATAAAGGTTAGAAGTCAAAAGCTCGCCGTAAAGACGGAGCTTTTCGATCTCCTCCTCGCTCTGGATGGCCTCGGTATAGATTCCGAGCTTCCTTTCGAGCTTCTGTATGGCGTTCTTTACTGCACGCTCGTAGGATGAGGTGCGCCTCTTTACGCTCTCTTCAGCGGCCCGAGTGGAATAGAATGCCGTAACCGCTTCGGACATGCTCCCATACTGCACGAAGGATGCGCCCTCGGGCTTGAAGGGCAGAGTGCAGACGCAGCTTCCGTTTGCGGTCTCAATGCAGGGGAAGTAACGCCCCGCGGCAAAATCGGCATAGAACGCGGCAATCCTTTGGGAAAGCAGCTCCGCCCCGGAGGAGACGCCCCCCAAAGACGCGATGAGCTTTTTTGCGACGGCGGGGGAGAGCCCGTAGAAGTTTTCGGAAAGCGCAGATTCCGGCTTCACGGCGTTTTCGAGCACTTCGAGGAAATCGGAAGCCTCCGCGCTGCGCGGATCGCGCTTCACCTTGGAGGGCGGGTATTCGTACCTGACCCTCGGAAGAACGAGCCTCGCTGAAGAAACGGAAGGATTGACCCTCCTTATCGAATCGATCACATTCCCATCCGAATCTACTAATATGATATTCGAGTGCCTTCCCATTATTTCGCAGATAAGGCGAAGAGAAAGCTTGTCATGCAGTTCGGAAACGGTTTCGAGCTCAAGCTCCGCGACCCTGTCCATATTGGGCTGTTCTATGCCGACTATCCTCGCTCCGGTCAGGTATTTTCGCATGAGCATGAGGAACGCGGGAGCATCGACGGGGGACTGCTTTTTCTCGTTGGTCAGCACTATACGGCAGTTTTCCGGGGAAGCGGAAATAAGCAGGCGGTATGAGCCGCCTGCCGTATGGATCGCTATAAGCAGCTCGTCCTTTTCGGGCTGCTGCACTTTTTCAATACGGCCGCCGATGATGCTGTTAAGCTCCTGCACGACCGCGGAAAGCGATAATCCGTCCATTATACTATGGTGTTTCTGAGTACGCCAATGCCGCCTATTTCGACTTCGACAACGTCGCCCCTCTGCATAGAGCCGATCCCCTCGGGAGTGCCCGTTGCGATAACGTCGCCGGGCAAAAGGGTCATGCACTCGGTTATGTAACAGATGAGCTTGTCTATATCGTGGGTCATGCAGTTGGTGTTGGAGCGCTGGCGGGTCTCGCCGTTCACCCTCGTTTCGATGGGCGCGTTATAAGCGTCAAGCTCCGTCTCGATATGCGGGCCGATGGGGCAGAAGGTATCGAAACCCTTGCCGCGGGTCCACTGTGAGACCGCCTTCTGGATATCCCTTGCGGTTATGTCGTTGAGGCAGGTAAAACCGAATATGACTTCCGCGGAATGTCCGGGCTGCACCGCATGGCACTTCTTGCCAATGACAACGCCGAGCTCGCCTTCATAATCGAGCCTGTGGCTGATCCTGGGATAGACCACGTTATCGCCGCTGCCGACGACGGAGGTGGAGGGCTTGAGGAAGAGCAGGGGCTCTTCGGGCTGACCTTCGCCCATTTCATCGGCATGAGCGCGGTAGTTCTTGCCCACCGCAACGATCTTTGTGGGCTCCGCGGGAGCAAGGAAGCGGACCTCATCCTCACGGTAGATCCTGCCGTCCTCCTCAAAGCCGTCATAGGGCGCGCGGACAAGACGCTTCACGCATCCGTTTTCGAGGATGCCGTAGAAGACTTCACCTTCAAATTCTGCACGTACTGTTTTCATGATCTCGGTGTTTATTCGGCGGAGGTGCCCGTTCCGGGAAGCTCCGTCTGCTTGAGCACGTAAATGGGAGCCGTTTCCTTGCGGATCGCGGCCTTCGTTATTATGACCTTCTCCACGTCGTCGCGGGAGGGAAGCTCATACATAACGGGAAGCAGGACGTCCTCGAGTATGGCGCGGAGCCCCCTTGCGCCCGTGTTACGGGCGATGGAGATCCTCGCTACCTCAAGCAGCGCCTCGCGGTCGAGCTCGAGCTTTACGCCGTCCATCTCGAAAAGCTTGGCATACTGCTTGGAAAGCGCGTTTTTGGGCTCGGTGAGGATCTGAAGCATAGCTTCCTCATCAAGCTGATCGAGTGTCACGATTATGGGCACGCGGCCAATGAATTCGGGAATGAGACCGAACTTGAGCAGATCCTCGGGAAGAATGAACTTCAGGATCTCGCCTATGTCCATATCTACGTTCGAAACCACGTCCGCGCCGAAGCCCATAGTCTTTTTGCCTATGCGCTTCTTGATTATTTCCTCGATGCCCGCAAACGCGCCGCCGCAAATGAACAGAACGTTTGTGGTATCGAACTGGATGAACTCCTGATGCGGGTGCTTCCTGCCGCCCTGCGGGGGAACGGAAGCGACGGTGCCCTCAAGTATCTTGAGGAGCGCCTGCTGAACGCCCTCGCCCGAAACGTCGCGGGTGATGGAGGGGTTTTCGGATTTGCGTGCGATCTTGTCGATCTCGTCGATGTAGATGATGCCCTTCTGGGCGCGCTCCACGTCGTAATCCGCGGCCTGCAGGAGCTTCAAAAGGATGTTCTCAACGTCCTCGCCGACGTAGCCCGCCTCTGTAAGGCTGGTGGCGTCCGCAACGGCAAAGGGGACCTTAAGTATCCTCGCAAGCGTTTCCGCAAGCAGGGTCTTGCCGCAGCCCGTCGGGCCGAGCATAACGATATTGCTCTTTGAAAGCTCAACGTCGCTCGTTTCTGTCTCGGTAGTGATGCGCTTATAGTGGTTGTAAACCGCGACGGCAAGCGCTTTTTTCGCGTGTTCCTGACCGATGACGTAATCATCGAGCACCTTAACAATATCAACGGGCTTGGGAAGCTCGGTGCTTTCAACGGGCTCGGGAGCGTCGTCATCGTTATCGATGATCTCACGGCAAAGCTCTATGCAGTCGCTGCAGATAAAGACGCCGGGGCCCGCGACTATGCGCTTGACCATATCCTGCGTCTTTCCGCAGAAGGAGCATTTGACTGTTGTATTGTCGCTGTATTTTGCCATTGATTTCTCCTAAAGAATTTTACCCTTTACGTCAGCGGCGGGGAGCCACGATCTCATCTATAAGACCGAACTCTAGCGCCTCCTCGGCGGAAAGGAAATTATCGCGCTCGGTAGCTTCCTCAATAACGGAAAGGGGCCTGCCGGTGCGCTCTGCAAGTATCTCGTTAAGCTTCCTGCGGGTCTTTATTATGTGATCGGCATGGATCTTAACGTCGGAAGCCTGGCCGTAAGCCCCGCCGGAGGGCTGATGGATCATTATCTCACTGTTGGGGAGCGCCTTGCGCTTGCCTTTTGCGCCGGAAGCCAGCAGGAAAGCGCCCATTGAGGCGGCAAGACCGACGCAGATGGTAACGACCTCGCACTTGAGATAACGGATGGTATCGTAGATCGCGAGCCCTGCGGAAACGGAGCCGCCGGGGCTGTTGATGTAAAGGAAGATATCCTTATCGGGATCGTCCGCTTCAAGGAAAAGAAGCTGAGCGATGATAAGGTTCGCTTCCTCATCGGTCACCTCGCCTCCCAGGAACAGTATCCTGTCCTTCAAAAGGCGGGAGTAGATATCGTAGGAGCGTTCGCCCTTATTGGTCTGCTCTACAACAATGGGGACTAAATTCATTCTTCGACCTTCTCTTTCTTGGTGATGACGGCGTTTTCCTTGATGAAGCGGATCACGGCCTCATAGAGAGCGGCCTGACCGTACTTCACGCGCTTGTCGGGAGCAAGCTCTTCGGCGACCTTTTCGGGAGTCCAGCCCTCGGAACGGTCGGCATAGGAATTGACGGCAGCCTCGTAATCGGCGTCGGAGGGCTCGATCTTCTCGGCGTCGATGAGCGCCTGGATGACGGAGCGCGCCCTGATCTGATCCTCGGCCATCTTGTGATAACGCTGATGCAGATCCTCAACGGTCGTGCCCATGTAATTTGCGTAATCCTCGAACTTGAGACCTATATCGGCAAGCTGATGCTCAAGGTTGTGGAGCTCCGCGTGAGCTTCGGCATGAACGAGCTCTTCGTTCATCTCGACCTTCGCGTTGTCGATGACCTGCTGGATGGCGGCGGATTCGAAAGCGCGGTCGTGATCCTTCTTCATCTGCTCGTCAAGCTTTGCGCGGGTGGATTCGCGAAGCTCGGCAAGAGTCTCGAACTCGCTGCTTTCGGAAGCGAACTCATCGTTGAGCTCCGGAAGCTCCTCGCGGGAAAGCTCATGGAGCTTTACCTTGAATACGGCGGGCTTGCCCTTCAGGTTTTCGGCATGATAATCTTCGGGGAAGGTAACGTTAACGTCCCTTTCCTCGCCGATGGTCATGCCGATCATCTGCTCCTCAAATCCGGGGATGAACTGATGGGAACCGATGACCATGCTGTATTTTTCGGCAGTGCCGCCTTCGAACTGCTCGCCGTCAACAAAGCCGGCAAAATCGAACACGGCGGTATCGCCCTCCTCGAGGGGACGGTCCTCAACGGCAACGATACGGGCCTGCTCATGGCGGAGTTTATCAAGCTCGGAGTCGATCATTTCTTCCGTAACATTATACTCCTGCATGGGGACTTCTATACCCTTGTAAGCGCCAAGCTCGCAGGTGGGCTCAAGGACTATGGAAGCTTCTATCTCACAGCCTTCGGTCTCGGAATAGCTGATGATGCTGTATTCGGGAGCGAGGGCGGGGAAGATCTTATGCTCGGCAACGGCTTCGGCACAGGCCTTTTCAACGGCCATATCGAGCTCCTTATCCCAGAAAGCCGCGTCGCCGTATTGCTTTTCGATCATCTTGCGGGGCGCCTTGCCGTTGCGGAAGCCGGGCATGGCGTAGCGGGAGCCGATGCGGTGATAAGCATCGACGAGAGCCTTGGTATAATCCTCGGCGGAAAGCTTGAAGGTCAGCTTGACCTTACCGGTTTCGATGGTGGTGATTTCAGACATATATTCCTCCGTAATTGGGCGAACGCCCTTTTGTTAACATTATTACGGGATCCCCACAAAGACCCCATATTATACCATTTTACCACGATCTGAAGTAAAAGTAAATCGAGAAATCGCCGATTTCAACAATATATGTGTTGTTTTTTGCTCTTCGGGGCTGTTTTAAGCAAAATAACAGTTCACAAAAGCGCGTTTCCGTGATAAAATCACATTAAAGAAAATGAAAGGAGCCCGCCCGAAAGGCGCGTGAAGGATATGCTTGTCACAAAACTCATCGAAAAGAAAAGGGACTGCGGTGAAATGACCGCCGAGGAGCTTGAATTCCTCATTCGCAGTCTTGTTGAAGGGAAGGTTGAGGATTCGCAGATGTCCGCCTTCATGATGGCGGTATGCTGCCGCGGCATGACCGAAAGGGAAACCGCCGATCTCACAATGGCCATGATGCATTCGGGCGATACGGTCGATCTTTCCGATCTGCCCGGAGTTAAGGTGGATAAGCACTCGACGGGCGGCGTGGGCGATACCACGACCCTCGTTGCGGCTCCGCTCGTAGCAGCCTGCGGAGGCACTGTCGCCAAAATGAGCGGTCGCGGGCTCGCACATTCCGGCGGTACTCTCGATAAGCTCGAATCAGTACCGGGAGTGTGCGTCGAACAGCCCCTCGATACGTTCAAGGATATAGTCCGCAGAATAGGCATCGCTGTGATAGGCCAGTCGACGGATCTCGATCCCGCCGATAAGAAGATGTATCAGCTCCGGGACGTGACAGGCACAGTAAAGAGCATCCCGCTCATCGCTTCCAGCATAATGAGCAAGAAGCTTGCAGCAGGCGCGGATGCGATAGTGCTCGACGTTAAGACGGGCAACGGCGCGTTTATGAACACTCTCGAAGAATCCGCCGCGCTTGCCCGCAGTATGGTCTCTATCGGCAACAGCCTCGGCCGCAGGACAGTCGCCATCATCACCGATATGAACAGACCCCTCGGCATGGCGATAGGCAACGGCCTCGAAATGAAGGAGGCGATAGAGGTCCTTCGCGGTGAAGTCCCCATGGACGATCCTCTCGTTTCCGTATGCTTGACATTGGGCGGCAGGATGCTCATGCTCGCGGGCCTTGCCGAAGGCCCGGAGGATGCGAAACGGAAGCTTGAAGAGGCGCTCGTATCCGGCGCGGGATACAGGAAGCTCTGCGATATGCTCGAAGCGCTGGGAGGCGATATAAGTTACGTCGAAAATCCCGAAAAGCTTGTTGCGGTAAAACGCAAAGTATCCGTATGCGCCCCGAATGACGGCTATATTGCTTCCTTTGACGCCAAATCATTGGGCGTCTCTTCCTGTCTGCTCGGCGCGGGCAGGTTCAGGAAGGAGGATAAGGTCGATCCCGCAGTCGGAATACTGATGAAGAAACGCTGCGGCGAAAGCGTCAGAAAGGGAGAGCCCGTAGCCGAGCTTTACGTCAATGACGAGAGCCGCCTTGAAGAAGCCGTTTCGCTCATCGAAAGCGCCGTCAACTATTCCGAAGAAAAGCCCGGAGAGCTCCCGCTCGTCTATACTATTATCGAATAAAGGTAAACCGAATTGAAAACTTCTGATTTTTACTATGATCTTCCTCATGAACTCATCGCGCAGTCTCCCGCGGAAAAGCGCGATATGTCCCGTCTGCTCGTCTATAACAGGGAGACGGGCTCGATAGAGGATAGGATCTTTCATGACGTTATAGATTATCTGGAGCCGGGAGACGTGCTCGTTCGCAACGTTACCAAGGTCATTCCCGCGAGGCTCTATGCAAAGCGCGAAGGAACGGGGGGAGCGATGGAATTCCTGCTCCTCCGCCGCGTGAACGAGACCGACTGGGAATGCCTCGTAAAGCCCGGAAGAAAGGCGCTCCCCGGGAGGGAATTCATAGTGAACGACGAGCTTTCGGTGACCGTTCTCGAATGCCTTGAGGACGGCAACCGCATAGTCCGCCTTAATTATGAGGGCATTTTCGAGGAAGTGCTTGACCGCGCGGGCGAAATGCCGCTCCCGCCCTATATCACCGAAAAGCTCGAGGACAGATCCCGCTATCAGACCGTCTATGCGCGCGATAACGGCTCCGCCGCCGCACCTACCGCGGGACTGCATTTCACTCCCGAGCTGCTTGAAGCCATTCGCGCGAAGGGCGTCTTTATTGCGGACGTGCTTCTGCACGTCGGGCTCGGGACCTTCCGCCCCGTTTCCGCGGAGAACGTTGAAGATCATCACATGCACTCCGAATTCTGGCAGATAACGGAGGAGGCGGCGGAACTCATCAATTCCGCAAGGCGTGCGGGCGGAAGGATCATATCCGTAGGCACCACGGGCTGCCGTACTCTCGAAAGCGCCGCCGATGATAACGGCGTCGTGCACGCGGGCAGCGGATGGACCGATATTTTCATTACCCCCGGCTATAAGTTCAAAGCGGTGGATGCGCTTATAACCAATTTTCACCTGCCCGAATCCACCCTGCTCATGCTCATTTCCGCCTTCTCCTCGCGTGAGGAGATAATGCGCGTTTATAAGCACGCCGTTGATGAACGATACAGGTTCTTCTCTTTCGGCGACGCGATGCTCATCGTATAAGGCGACGCCGCATGAAACCGAAAACAAGCCAAGCCCTGCTCCGAAACGTCGCCTATCGGCAAACGGAAAAGACGCCCGCCGGCTAAAAGCCATGCGGGCGTTATTGTTTCATTAAGCTCAGCGTTTAAGATAATCGGATGATACGGGGAACTCAAAGTAGGTATCGGGATAAGGCTCGTCTTCAAGAGTGAAGTGCCACCATTCGCAGTCGAGCGGGCGGAAGCCGTTTCGGACCATCGCCCTTTGCAGAAGCATGCGGTTTTGGAACTGCTCCTCGGTAACGCTCCTGTTGGCGGGATGGGAAACCTCGCTGAACAGATCGAAGGGGCTGCCCATGTCAAGCTCTTTGCCTGTTTTCATATCGAGAAGGGTGAGGTCTATCGTACTGCCGCGGGAATGACTTGAAAGCTTTGCTATATAGCCCTTTGCGAACAGCTCCTGCTTTTCGAGCTCCGGGTAGAAATAGGGCTTCATTCGGATATCCTGATCCTCGATGCCCCAGAGCACGAAATGCTTTACCGCACAGACGGGGCGGTACGCGTCAAAAACTTTAAGACGCAGTCCGCGCACCATCATTTCATTTGAGACGGATTTGAGCGCCCGCGCCGCTTCCTTGGTGCATAGCGCGCAGGGTTCCTCATAACCGTCGATACGGTCGCCTATGAAATTGTAGGTCGAGAAATAACGGATCTCCTGTATTATCTGCGGAACGATATCCGAAAGCAGTACGAATCCGGAAGGATCCATAGTGGATTTTGAATAGACGCGGCTCATGCTACCTCCTTGAATGACGGTTCGTTATCTGTAAACGGCGATGGTGAGAATTACATAGAAAAGGATCATACTGCCGAGGATCACGGCCTGCTTCACACGGTGAGCGGAAAGCAGACCTACGAACTCGCGCACGGCGGCATTGGGCCAGAAATACCATTTCGTTTTAGCGCCTATCCCGACGGCGCGCATCTTAACGCGCCGCGCGGAAAGCCCGCTCCTGAAAACGTGATAATTCGTGGTGGAAAACAGTACTTTTGCGGCGGGATCTTCGGAGAAGATGATCTCCTTTGAATTCCTCATGTTTTCCAACGTGGAGGAGGAGCGGTCCTCCTCGATTATCATTTCTTCCGGGATCCCTTTTTCTATCAAAAAGCGCTTTATGGCCGTGCTTTCGGAATTGACCTCGTTCGGTCCCTGACCGCCGGAAGCGATGAATTTGAGCTCTTTACCGGTTTCGGCCTTCTGCTTGTTATAGAAGGCGAGAGCGCGTTCTATCCTGCCTCTCAAAAGGGGAGAGGGGGTGCCGTCGGGGCGAAGTCCGCAGCCCAAGATTATGATATAGTCCTTGTTAAGATCCGGCTTGTAGCTGACCACTATGATATTTGCGATAATGGCGCCTATCACCATGCATTCGAAATAGAGATAGATAGAAGCGAATATGCTGCTCACAAGATCGTGCATCATCACCTCGAACTGGCTGCCTTGCACATAGCGGTCAAACATAAACAGGAACACCTCTCCGGCGATGAGCAGCAGAGCGAGGATTATCCCCAAAACATTCACGAACCTTTTGCGCTCGTGCATAAGCAAAGAGATATTAGATACGCACAGCGCAAGCGAGAAAGCAAGTATGAAGGGGGCGGAGAAAAACATGTAATTCCTTGCCGAAAAACAAATATCGCTGACAATGTATTCGGCATTATATAAATCGGGATGCGCTAACATCTTTGCAAGAAGGATGACGTTGGTTATCACGACGGTGCAGATAAACAGCGCGAACCCGATGTAGTAGATCGTGTTATAGGAATAAGGGTTGTATTTAAGCTGCTCCTTGAACGCATGGAAAAGCGCCGCCGCGGTCAATGAAAAGAAAGCAATGGTCGCAATGCACATGGGAACGGCAAACCCCTCGCCGCCGAATGCGATAAGCAGAGCAAGACAGGCCGCGTAAACGACGGCAAAAGGAATAAGCCAGTAAAGCTTGGGCTTTTTATCCCTCGTATCAAATCTTACCATTAACGAATACCTCCGGCTTTGATCTGCTGTTACGGCCGTATGACGGGCTCTTTGATCAGCATATCGCTTGAAGAGGGCCGCATACGAAAACATTTTAACAAAACGGGAACGATATTTCAAGAAGCCGAAAGCCTCGGCATAAAAAAACGCCTTTCAGGAACGGCGGATCCGGATCCGGAAACGCTCAAAAAAGGCGCGGGAACGAATCAATGAAGATCAGTGCAGACGGAAGAAATAGACGAGATCGGGATCTTCTTCGGGAGAGGCGTTCATTATTTCGTTGAGCTCGCTTATCATTCGGCCTATATTGAGAGTCTGCTGATACATGCTTTCACGCGTGCACCATACGGCGCTGTTTTGAACGGCCTTCAGTTCCTTCATAAGCGGATTGAGCGCCAGGAATTCATCCATATTGGCGACTTCTCCGCCGATGGTGCTGTTATAAATTACTATATCGGAATTGCGTGCGGTGGCGAAGAAGGTCTCCATTTCGACATTAACGGTCGCCATGGCGCTTTCGCCGCCGAGATCCTTGAACGCGTATTCGCCTCCGGCAAGTGCTATCATTTTGCTGACGTAATCGCCGGATCTGCGGGCGACCGCATAGCCTGTTCCGCTTATGCGGAAGAAAGCGACGGTCTTGCCCGTATTGGTACCGCCCACGGAAGACATAAGCGCGACCTGTTCGCGAAACAGCGCTTCGGCCTTTTCCTCCTCGCCGAGGATCGCGCCGTAAACCTTTACCCATTCGGTGCGCCCCAGAGGATGCGTTTCGTAGCTTGAACGGTCGATGAGCACCGGCACGCCGAGCTTTTCAAGCTGTGCCTTCACGTCGGAAGCATGCCCTATCATGCCGGATTCAATGGCAAGAGGGCAATTCTCCTTCAAAATAAGCTCGTAATCGGGCTGTGAGTATTTGCCCGCATAAAGAATGGAGCCCGATTCCATCGCCTTACGGGCGTTCTCAATGTACCAGCCCTCGGCCTTCGTGCCGGAAAGGCGTATCGCGTCGAGACGGCCGAGCCCGTCGAAAAGGCACATAACGGCTGTTGCCGCAATATAGATATTCCGGACGGGCCTTTTAAGCACCGCTATATCGGAAGCGATACCTTTGGGCGCATCCATTCCCTCCGGTACGATGAGGAACCTGCCGCCGTCGTTGATGGTAACGAGCTTGTAACCGCCTTCGTACTCGTCTATCGAAAATTCGTGAGCGAAGGAAAGCTCCGTTTTCGAAACGGGCTCCCAGCCGTTTCCGAGCGCGCCCGAATTGGGGTGCTCGCGGCAGCCGATAAGCGAAAACAGAGACAGTATTACGAGTGCTAAAGCGGCAATGCGTTTCATGATCCTCCTTTACATAGTGAAAACTTCTGCGCACGCCGAACATGCCGACGCACGCAGAAGACACACGGAGCCAAATCAGTTGGACTTAATGGTGGAACCGTCGAAGCGGATGGTGTAATCGATAAGATGCGGTTCGCTCATGGCTGTGGTGAGAGCCGATACCGCTATATCGCGATCGAGCTCGACGGGTATCTCGAACGTGGAATTGCCCTCGGTATTGACGGGCTCATACTTGACCTCGCCGATCGTCATGTATTCGTAATGGCTGCTCGACCATACGATCACGGCGGTCATTTTTCCGTCCTTCACGGTTATCTTCGCGGGGCTTTCGATGCTCGCCTTGCCGCTTCCGCCGGACAGGGTGACCTCGCAGAGGTACTCGCCGTCCTTTATGGACTCGGCGTTATCGGAAACGGGCTGGGGATTTGATACGGATACCTTATGATCGTACCACTTGCCCTTGGTGCCCACGAGCGCGCAGTCGAATTCCTTATCGAGATAGGGAACGGGGATATCGAAGCCATAGACCTCCTCGGTCGTGCCATCTTCATATGTGACGGTATCCAGAGTCGGCTGTATGAGCTCGGCGCCTTCCTTCTGCGCATCCTCGGCAAGGCCCGGGAACAGGTTGACCGTGTTCTTGGAAGGCATGGTGATGTGAATGGTCATCTTGCCGTCCTTAACGGTGAGGGTGCCCTTGCCGTGATGGGCCTCGTTCACGTGGAACATGGAGCCGTCCGTCTTGAAATCGGCGGAATAGACTCCGTCCGCGATCGGCGCCTTACCGTCCGGCTTCTGCCCGCACGCGGCGAACAGAAGACACAGGACGGCGGCACAGAGGAAAAATGAAAAAGTCTTTCTGATGTTCATTCGTATTATCAGTTGGCGGAATCAACAGCCGCCTGAGCATGAGCAACGTAAAGCGCCTGGACGTCAGCAAGACGGCCGAGACCGGCGATCTGACAGTCGATCTTCTCGAACTTCTTGGAAGCGGTGAACATGGAGAGCCAGGATTCGGGATCCTCGGCGTCGGCCATATCGTTATTGGCGTGATCGCCGGCTACGACCATAAGAGGACGGAGCACGACGTTCTTGTAACCGGCGGCGGAAACGGCCTCGATAACGGCTTCGCAGGCGGTCTCTTCGGGCTCGCCCTCAACGGTGCCGATAAATACGTTCTTGTAGCCCAGCGCGTTCATCTGCGCCTGCATCTGGGAATAGCTGACCTTCGCGGTGTGGGAGGTGCCGTGACCCATGAGTACGAAAGCGGTGCCCGCGGCTTCTGCTTCCTCAATGGTGGCAAAACCGGCGTCGGCAACGGCGGCGGCTACAACGGCCTTGGCTACGGCTTCCTTATCGGTGTTGACGGCGGAAGCGTCCGCGCCCACTTCACCGAGGAGAGGCTCGGAAATGATGATCTTTTCGATCTTGTCGGCATACTTGTCGGCGGCGGCCTTGAGCTCGTCATACTCGGCGCCGTGCATAAGGTGGGTGGGCTGGATGACGAGGGTCTTTACGCCGTTGGCGACGGCGCGCTCGAGAGCCTGATCCATGTTGTCGATCTTCTCGTTATCGCGGGCCTGAACGTGGTTGATGATGATCTGCGCGGTGAAGGCGCGGCGCACGCTCCACTCGGGGAATGCGGCGGCAATGGCGTCCTCGATGCCCTTTATGTCAAGAGCGCGGCTGTCGTTGAAAGAGGTGCCGAAGGAAACGACGAGCAGCTCCTTTTCGCCGATCTCGTCCGCGTTGCGGGGATCGTCCTTCTTGGCGTCGCCGGTGTCGCGGCCGAAGTAATCGGGATCTGCCTCTTCGCCTTCGACGAGCTCCTTCTGAGCGTCGGTGAGCTTGTCCCACGCGGCCTTTGCGGCGGCGCACTCCTCATCGGTCTTATCGGTGCGGGCCTGAACGTAGATGGCGTCAATGAGCTTGGCGACTTCGTCGGCGAGCTCTTTGTCGGTCTTCTGCGCATCGGGAACGGGCTTCTTCGCACAGGCGGCGAGGCCCAGCGCCATGCAGAGAGCAAGGGCGATGCTAAGGATCTTTACGAGTTTTTTCATTGTAAAACCTCCTGATGTTTAAGCCCCTGAGGGCAAATATTATCCAATAAGAATACGCGTCTGAAATAATAAAAGCGGAGCCTGAATACCGCTCCGCTTAAAGATATGCACACATAAAGCATACCGATCCGCCCCACGACCGAGGGCGCACCGATAACACACATCCAAGCAGGTCTCCTGACTCACGCATCAGCAAAACCGACATCAGCCTTCTCAAGGTTTCCCTCAATGACCGACTTTCGTCACATGACGGTTTCTACGCGCATACAGTGGCGGTACCGTTCCGGATTTGCACCGGATTCCCTATTCTCGCCGCAGAGCCCGAAGGCAGGGCGGCGCACTCAAACGCTTATTCGATTATTTTGAGCATAACTCCCATTAAAGGTTTTGTCAACACGTAAAGCCAATATATTTTCAAAACAGCATTGTTCAGCCATAGCTTGACAAACCGTTTCCCAAACATTAAAATAGCTGTGACGAAAGAACTCGAGTGCCCCCTTTGGCTCAACTGCCTTTGGGGGAGAATAGACAATCGGGTGAAAATCCCGAGCGGAACCGCCGCCGTAAGCGCGAAGGCGGGAGCGGACGAAAGTCGGCCATTGGGCAATTTGCCCGAGAAGGCGCTCCCAAAGCCGTTGATGCGCAAGCCGGAAGACCTGCTTGAGTGAGCCTTGAGCCGAAGGACAGAAGGCGGAGGCGTTTGTTTAAGTGCGGAAAAACGGCCGTGCATGCTTATTGCCATGCTCGGTCTTTTATTGTTTTTTCGGAGGGTATATGCGCGCCGAAAACGCTTCAAAAAGAAATACGGTAAGCCGCTTCGCCGCAGTGATGATGCTTCTTTTCGGTCTGCTCGCGGCGGCGCTGTTTCTGAATCTCGCGATAGGCTCCGTGCGCCTGACCCTCGGGGAGATCCGGGCGCTCCTGTTTAACGGAAAGGACGCATCGACAGAAAGCATTATCCTCTTCAACGTCCGAATGCCGCGAATGCTTTTGGCGGCGCTTTTGGGCGGCGCGCTCGCTGTTTCGGGCTTCCTGCTCCAAAGCTTCTTCCGCAATCCGATAGCGGGTCCGTTCGTGCTCGGCATATCCTCGGGCGCTAAAATGATAGTGGGGATCACGATGATATTCCTGACGGGCAGGATCGCCATGAGCCCGGGAGTGACGGTAGCCGCTGCCTTTTTGGGCTCGCTGCTCATAACCGCGCTCGTACTGCTCTTTTCTCAAAAGGTCAAGAACATGGAGCTGCTGCTCGTGGTCGGCATAATGGTGGGGTATATCTGCTCTGCGGTCACCGATATGGCGGTCACTTTCGCTTCCGAACAGGATATAGTAAATCTCAAATACTGGTCCATGGGAACCTTCTCGGGAAAGGGCTGGGATTCGGTAGTTACGGCGGCCGTCATCTGCCTGCCCGCGGTATTGACTTCATGGCTGCTTTCAAAGCCCATGGGCGCTTATGCATTGGGCGAAGGGTACGCAAAAAGCATGGGCGTTTCGGTAAAGCCTTTCCGTGTTGCGCTGATACTTCTTTCAAGCCTGCTTTCAGCCTGCGTGACGGCGCTTGCGGGCCCGATCTCATTCGTGGGGATCGCCGTACCCCATATTACAAGAAGGCTTCTTAAAACGTCCCGTCCCGCTTTTGTGATCCCCGCGGCGTTCCTGGCGGGGGCGGTATTCTGCGTGTTCTGCGATCTTATCGCAAGGACCGTATTCGCGCCTACCGAGCTCAATATAGGCACGGTCACGAGCATATTCGGCGCTCCGATAGTGATCTCAATGATGATCTCGCGTCGCAGAAGGGAGTCGGCATGAGCTTTTTTGAAACGCGCGGCCTTGCAGTCGGTTATAACGGAAAAACGCTTATCCGCGATATAGATATAGCGCTCGAAAAGGGCGGGATACTCACGCTCATCGGGCCCAACGGCTCGGGCAAATCAACCATATTGAAGACGATCGCCCGCCAGCTTGCGGCGATCCGCGGCACGGTCGCGATCGAAGGCGGGGAGCTTTCGGCGATGACGGTGAAGGAGCTTGCCAAAAAACAGGCCGTCGTGCTTACCGACCGTATAAGGCCCGAACTGCTTTCGGTGCGCGAGATCGTCGAACTCGGCAGATACCCCTATACGAATATTGTCGGACGAATGACCGATGAAGATAAACGCATTGTTGACGACTCGCTTGAGCTCGTCAGCGTTAAGCCGCTTGCGGATCGCGATTTTATGACCCTTTCGGACGGTCAGAAGCAGCGCGTTATTCTTGCGCGCGCGCTTGCTCAGCAGCCGGAGCTTCTGATACTTGACGAGCCGACGGCCTTCCTCGATATAAAGCACAAGACGGAGCTGCTTTCCGTTTTAAGGTATCTTGCCCGCGAGCGCGGCGTTACGGTGATAATGAGCCTGCACGAAACGGATCTTGCGGCGAAAGCTTCGGATCTGCTCCTTTGCGTTAAGGGGGAGACGATCGCCGCATTCGGCACGCCCGATGAGGTCATAAAAAAGGTCCCCATTGAGGAGCTCTACGATCTTAAAAAGGGTTCCTATAACGCCGCGTTCGGAAGCGTTGAGCTTGAAAAAGCGGAAGGGAAGCCCAAGGTATTCGTAATAGCTGGAGCCGGCTTCGGCATCCCCGTCATGAGAAGACTGCAAAGGGAGCGCGTGCCTTTTGCCGCGGGGATACTGTTTGAAAACGACGTGGATGCAGCCGTCGCAAATAATCTTGCTTCGGAATGCGTTACGGCGACGGCGTTCGAGCCCATGCGGGAAGAGCATTTTATTAGGGCGCGGGCGCTCATGCTGTCCTGCGAGGAAGTGATAGACGCGGGCGCTCCTATCGGAAAACTCAACGAGTATAACGGTAAACTGCTTGAGATCGCAAAGGAAAAGGGGCTTTTGCACTATGATTGAGGAAGCAAGCGTAAAAAGGGTGATCATAGCCGGCACGGGCTCGGGCTGCGGAAAAACGACCGTGACCTGCGCCGTGCTGCAGGCGCTCAAAAATCGCGGGATAGATGTGGGCGGAGCCAAATGCGGCCCCGATTACATAGACCCGATGTTCCACAGAAAGGTCATCGGCGCGCCATCATCCAATCTCGATCCGTTCTTTTTCGATGAAAACACGCTTCGCTTCCTGCTTGCGAAAAACGGAAGGGGAAGGGATATCACCGTCATAGAGGGCGTGATGGGCTATTATGACGGGCTCGGCCTTACGACGATGAAGGCGAGCGCGTACGATCTTGCAGGAGTTACCGAAACGCCCGCGGTCCTCATCGTGAACGCGAAGGGCGCCTCGCTTTCCGTATTGGCGCAGATAAAGGGCTTTTCGGAATTCGTGCCGGAAAGCTTGATAAAGGGCGTAATTCTCAACAACTGCTCCGGGAAGGTGTATTCGGCGCTTGCTCCGGAGATTAGCTCCCGACTCGGCATAAAGCCCCTCGGCTTCATGCCGCGCATGGCGGAATGCGAGATAGGCAGCCGCCATCTGGGGCTTGTAACCGCGGAAGAGATCTCTGATATAAAGGAAAAACTGCAAAGACTTGCCGAACAGGCGGAAAAGAGCCTCGATATTGACGGGGTCATGGAATTGGCGGGAACCGCGCCGAAGCTTTTATACGAAGCGGTCAAGACCGAAAAACGCGAGCCCGTCCGCATAGCGGTCGCCCGTGATAAGGCGTTCTGTTTTTACTATGAAGACAGCCTGGAGCTTCTGCGCGAGATGGGCGCCGAGCTCATACCGTTCAGCCCCATGGAGGATGAGCGGCTTCCCGAAAACGTTTGCGGCCTTTACCTCGGCGGAGGCTATCCGGAGCTTTACGCAAAGGAGCTTTCTGCAAACATATCAATGCGCGAAAGCATAAGCAAAGCCTTGAAAAAAGGCTTGCCTTGCATTGCCGAATGCGGCGGCTTCATGTATCTGACGGAGGCGATTGGCGCGCTTCCCATGGTCGGCTTGATAAAGGGAAGGAGCTTCGATAACGGAAGGCTCACGCGCTTCGGCTACGTCACGCTGACCGCCGAGCGCGATAATATGCTTTGCCCGGCGGGCGGGAGCATCCCCGCGCACGAATTCCATCATTGGGATGCGGAGCGCCCGGGCGGGGACTTTACCGCGCGAAAGCCCGACGGCAGGAGCTGGCCCTGCGTACACGCCTCAGAAACGCTTTACGCGGGCTATCCGCACATCCATTTTTACGCGAACCCAGTATTTGCCGCGGGCTTTTACAACGCCTGCATAAAGGAGAAGCATCGTGTTTGAGATATTAAGACCCATGGATATAGAAAAACGCAGCTTTGAGATCATCTCCGGCATCCTTGCCGAAGAGGGAGTCGTGCTCGATCCCGAAAACGAGCCCGTAATAAAGCGCGTCATTCACACGACCGCCGATTTCGAGTACGTCAACAACCTCGTTTTTTCCGAAAATGCGGTAAAGATCGGGATCGAAGCCCTTAACAGCGGCTGCGATATAGTGACCGATACGCAGATGGCAAAAGCGGGAATAAGCAAAGCGGCCCTTTCGAAGCTCGGCGGGGAGGTCCGCTGCTTCATGAGCGATGACGACGTGGCGGCTGAAGCCAAGGCGCGCGGCGTCACCCGCGCCGCGGTCTCCATGGAGAAGGCGGCGAAGCTTGAAAAGCCGCTTATATTCGCGATAGGCAACGCGCCGACGGCGCTTATCGCATTGGACGAGCTGATGAGGGAGGGGCGGCTTTCCCCGAAGCTCATAATAGGCGTGCCCGTGGGCTTCGTGAACGTAGTGGAATCGAAGGAACTGATCATCGCGTCCTCCGTGCCGCACATCGTTGCGCGCGGCAGGAAGGGCGGCTCTAACGTTGCCGCGGCTATAGTCAACGCAATGCTTTACCGGATAACGAAATGAACGAATTTATCATTCAGGACGGCAAAAGATTAAGACTCGGCTATACTACCGGCTCCTGCGCGGCGGCGGCCTCGAAGGCGGCGGCCTATATGCTTTTATCCGGCAGACGCAAGGAGCATATTACGCTCGAAACGCCGAAGGGAATAACGCTCGAGCTCGATATTGAGGATATAGCAATGAGCGATACCGCCGTATCCTGTGCGGTCAGAAAGGATGCGGGCGACGATCCCGATATAACGGACGGCGCGCTAGTGTATTCTTGCGTAACGTATTCGAACACGCCCGGAGTGACTATCGACGGGGGCGAGGGAGTGGGCAGAGTTACAAAGCCCGGCCTCGATCAGCCTGTCGGGAACGCGGCTATAAACTCCGTACCGCGGCTCATGATAAAGGAAAACACAGAGGAGGTCATGAAGCTTTTCGACTGCGGTGAGGGGCTTTCCGTAGTGATATCCATACCACAGGGTAAGGAGCTTGCGAAAAAGACCTTCAATCCACGGCTCGGCATCGTCGGAGGCATATCGGTGCTCGGTACGACGGGCATAGTGGAGCCAATGAGCGAAAAGGCGCTCGTCGATACGATCCGCGCCGAGCTTTCACAAAGAAGGGCTTTGGGGTTTGAAACCGCGCTTCTGACCCCCGGCAATTACGGAGCGGAGTTCATAAGAGCGAGCCTCGGCACAGACCCGGAAAAAGCCGTGCAGACTTCAAATTTCATAGGGGATACGCTTGATATTTGCCGTGAGCTCGGCTTCAAAAGGCTCCTGCTGATAGGACATATCGGGAAACTCGTGAAGCTCGCTGGCAATATGATGAACACCCACTCCAAATACGGCGACTGCCGCATGGAGATACTGGCCGCCCACGCGGGCGCGGCGGGAGCGGACACGGGACTTATTAAAAAGATGCTGGAATGCGTCGCCTGCGACGAGGCTGTGCGCCTCATGCGCGAGGCCGATCCCGTGCTTGAAAAAGCCGCTCTCAAAAGCGTCACGGCAAGGGCGAAAGCAAATCTTTCCCACCGCGCAGGCGACGGGATGAGCGTTGAAATGATAATGTTTTCAAAGGAATACGGGGTCCTGGGCGAGACCGAAAACGCCCGCGGATACCTGAACTTTTTTACGGAGGAATGACTATGGTGCATTTTGTGGGAGCGGGCTCGGGCGCCGCAGATCTCATCACCGTGCGCGGCGCGAGGCTCCTTTCGGAAGCGGACGTCGTGATATGGGCGGGTTCGCTCGTCAATCCGGAGCTGCTTTCTTACTGCAGACCCGACTGCGAGATAATGGACAGCGCGAAGCTGACCCTTGAAGAGGTCGTTGAGGCCATAAAAAACGCGGAAGCGGCGGGGAAGACCACCGTCCGCCTCCACACAGGCGACAGCTCTATCTACGGCGCGGTGCGCGAGCAGTTCGATGAGCTCGACGCCCTCGGGATAGATTACGACGTGACCCCCGGTGTCAGCTCGTTCTGCGGAGCGGCGGCCTCTCTGAAGGCGGAATACACCCTTCCCGGCGTCAGCCAGACGGTCATAATAACGAGAGCCGCGGGCAAAACGCCCGTACCGGAAAAGGAAAGCATCGCATCCTTGGCTGCGCACAACGCGACCATGGTGCTCTTCCTTTCGACCTCGCTTACAGAAAAACTCCAGCGGGAGCTCATAGAGGGCGGTTATACCGAGGATACCCCCGCCGCCGTGGTCTATAAGGCGACCTGGCCGGACGAACGCATATTCCGCTGCACGGTGGGAACGCTCCATAAGACCGTCACGGAGAACGGCTTGAAGAAAACGAGCCTAATAATAGTAGGCGGATGTATGGGCGAAGATTACCTGCGCTCGCTTCTGTACGACCCGAAATTCACAACGGAGTTCAGGAAGGCCAAATGATAACGCTTTTCGCATACAGCAAAAAAGGGATCGAGACCGCGCGTCGCATAGGCGAAGCGCTTTCGGGCGAGCTCCGCTTTTATACTGCTGAAAGGCTTTCGGGCGATGGCTTTTTGCCCCTTCCAAAGCCCTCGGCGCCGCTCTATGAGGAGGCGTTCGGCGCATCCGAAGCGCTCGTTTTCGTATCCTCCTGCGGGATCGCGGTAAGGTGCGTAGCGCCCTTTGTAAAGAGCAAAACGACCGATCCCGCCGTTATCGCCGTCGATGAAACGGGAAGGTTCGCGGTCTCCCTTCTTTCCGGGCATCTGGGCGGCGCGAACGAGCTCACGGAGCGCATTGCCGAAGCCATAGGCGCCGTGCCCGTCGTCACTACCGCGACTGACAGGAACGGCCGTTTTTCCGTGGATTCATGGGCGAAAACGCAGGGTTACGAAATAAGCGACATGGGGGCAGCGAAGGCCGTTTCCGCCGCCGTGCTCGAGGGGGAAGTCCCGCTAAAGAGCGATCTTCCGATAACGGGCGAGCTCCCCGCTGGGCTCAAGATAGGCGAAGGCGTTACGGGGATCTTTATCACGTACCGTACCGAAGAGCCGTTTAATCGAACTCTCCGCCTCATCCCAAAATGCGTAACGCTCGGCATAGGCTGCCGAAGGGGCGCGACGAAGGAAGCGATCGAAAACGCCGTAAACACTGTGCTTGAGGAAAAAGGGATCGACCCGCGCGCGGTAAAATCCGCCGCATCCATAGACCTCAAAAAGGACGAGGCGGGCCTTTTGGGATTTTGCCGTGAAAGAGGGCTCCCGATAAGCTTTTATTCGGCGGAGGAGCTTGCCGCCGTCAAGGGCGATTTCACCCCCTCCGATTTCGTGAAGAGCGTGACGGGCGTGGATAACGTATGCGAGCGCGCGGCGCTTATGGGAGCGGACGAGCTCATAATAAGGAAGACTGCGCAGGGCGGCGTGACAGTCGCCGCCGCGCTTGAAAAAACGGAGGTGCGATTTGAGTAAGCTTTACGTTGTGGGCATAGGCCCCGGCAATTACGAAAACATGACCGTCCGCGCGGACGAGGCGCTGAAAAGCGCGGACGCGATAATAGGCTATCACGTTTACGTCGAGCTTGTAAAAGCGCGTTATCCCGAAAAGGAATACCTCACCACTCCCATGACGCGTGAAGCGGAGCGCTGCCGCATGGCGTTGGACGAAGCGAAAAAAGGCAGGAATACCGCGCTCGTCTGCTCCGGCGACAGCGGCATTTACGGCATGGCGGGGCTTTGCTTCGAGCTTCGCGGTGAAGACGCGGAGCCCGAGATAGAGGTAGTACCCGGTCTTACCGCCGCCTGCTCGGGCGCGGCGCTTCTGGGCGCGCCGCTCACGCACGATTTCGCCGTTATATCGCTTTCCGACAGGCTCACGGAATGGGCGATCATAGAAAAGCGTTTGGTGAACGCGGCGGAGGCGGATTTTTCGATCGCCCTTTACAATCCGGCGAGCCACGGCCGCCCCGATCATCTGAAAAAGGCCTGCGAAATACTTTTGAGATACCTTCCCGAAGACCGTATCTGCGGCGTTGCCCGCAATATAGGGCGCGAGGGGGAGGAGCGATTCTTCATGCCGCTTTCGGAGCTTGCGGAGTTCCCGGCGGATATGTTCTGCACGGTTTTTATAGGCAATTCATCTGCCAAAATGATAAACGGGAGCATGGTAACTCCGAGGGGGTACAGAAATGTTTAAGCTCTGTGTTTTTGCCGGAACCACCGAAGGAAGAAGGATAGCGGATCTTCTCAGCCTGCAGGATGCTCTCGTTACGGCCTGCACGGCGACGGAATACGGCGGGGAGCTTATAGAACCCGCCGAAAAGCTCAAGGTGCTGTCCAAGAGAATGGATCTTGAGGAGATGAAGGAGCTCTTTTCAAAAGAGCGCTTTGATCTTGTCATAGACGCGACCCACCCGTATGCGTCCGTCGTGACTGAAAACCTGATGCATGCTTGCCTTGAAACGGGCACGGAATACCTTCGCGTCGAAAGAAGCGGAGAAGGCGCGCCGGAAAGCGCCGTCTGCGTAAAGGATATTCCGGAAGCGGTGGAATACTTAAGCGGTGCGATAGGCAATATCCTGCTGACTACGGGTTCGAAGGAGCTTGCCGCTTTTTCGGGGATCAAAGATTTTGATGAAAGAGCTTTTGCAAGGGTGCTCCCTGTTGAAAGCTCTATAACCGCCTGCCGCGAGGCGGGTCTGAAGCCCTCCCACATACTCGCGATGCAGGGGCCATTCTCCGTGGGCATGAACGCGGCTATGATAAAGTCCGTGAACGCCGCTTACGTCGTAACGAAGGATTCCGGCAAGGCGGGCGGCTTTGAGGAAAAGGCGCTTGCCGCAATGAAGGCGGGCGCGAAGCTCATTGTCATAGGGCGTCCGGAAAGCGGCGCTCTGGGATCAACGTTTGAAGAAACGCTGGAGCTTTTAGAAAAGCGTTTCGGGTTCGTATCGCGCCCGAGCGTAAGCGTAATAGGAGTGGGTACGGGAACAAGAGCGGGCATGACTGCGGAAGCGGCGGAAGCGGCTTCCCATGCGGAATGCCTTATAGGCGCCGCCCGCATGCTTGAGACTGCGAGGCCGGATCAGACGGTATTCGAGGCAATATCGCCGGATGCGATAATAAGCGTAATAAAGGAACACAAGGAATTCTCCCGCTTTGCGGTCATGCTGAGCGGCGACGTCGGCTTCTTCAGCGGAGCCAAAAAGCTCGTTCCCAAGCTCGATTTTTGTGATGTGAGGGTGATACCGGGCGTAAGCTCGCTTTCATACCTCTGCGCAAAGGCGGGGGCTTCTTACGAAAACACGGCGGCGGTCAGCCTCCATGGAAGAGACGCCGCGATCGTCCCGGCCGTCCGCAGGAACCGCAGCGTGTTCGCTCTCGTCGGAGGTGAGAACGGCGCGGGGAAGCTCATTAAGGAGCTTTGCTCAGCGGGCCTTGAAAACGTAAAGCTTTGGGCGGGCGAAAGGCTCGGCTATCCGGAGGAACGCATCACAGAGGGCTCTGCCGCGGAGCTTAAAAACACAAAGTTCGATCCCCTTTGCGCGCTCCTCATTGAAAACGATAATATCGAAAGCTCCGCCGCGGGGCTCCCGGACGAGGCGTTTACCCGCAGCGCGGATGAAAAGCCCATAGTGCCCATGACCAAATCCGAAATAAGGGCGATAGTCATGTCAAAGCTTCGTCTTTTGCCCGATTCGGTGTGCTGGGACGTTGGCGCGGGAACGGGCTCGGTCTCCGTTGAAATGGCGCTCGCCGCTCCTCGCGGAAAGGTTTATGCGATAGAGAAAAAGCCCGAAGCCGCTGAGCTTTTGAAAGCCAACGCGGAGGCCTTCGGCACGGTGAACATTGTTTCGGTCACGGGCGCGGCCCCGGAAGCATGCACGGATCTGCCCGCTCCCACGCACGTTTTCATAGGGGGCAGCTCCGGCAGCATTCGCGAGATAGCGGAGCTTGTATGGGAGAGATCGCCACACGCGCGGATAGTCGCGGCGGCAGTATCGCTCGAAACGGCGGCGGAGCTCACCAAGCTTATGAATGAGAGGGACTTTGCCGAAAAGGAAGCCGTTATGATAAACGTTTCAAAGGCGCGTCGGATCGGGGGGTATAACCTTATGACTGCGCGCAACCCCGTTTACGTGTTCACATTTCAGGGCTGATGTTCGGTAAATGGTCTTTATTCGCGCTCCTCGCGGGCGCGGTCATAGATATTGCGGTCGGTGATCCGCATTCGATCCCGCATCCTGTGGTGCTCATGGGGAAGCTTATTTCGGCATTGGAAAAGCTTTTGAGAAAGGCGTTCCCGAAAACGGAACGCGGAGAAAAGGCCGCGGGAGGAGTGCTCTGGACAATGGTCGCAGCCGCGGCGTTCGCAGTTCCCGCCGTCATTCTGTTTTTGCTTTACAAGGTCACTCCGTGGTTCGGGTTTGCCGCCGAAAGCGTAATGTGCTGGCAGTGCCTTGCCGCAAGGTCTCTCCGCGACGAGAGCATGAAGGTGAAATATGCCCTTGATACGGGCGATATTGAAGCTTCGCGCAGGGCCGTTTCAATGATAGTCGGGCGCGATACGGCTTCCCTTGACGAAAAGGCCGTAGCCCGCGCCGCCGTGGAGACCGTTGCGGAAAACGCCTCGGATGGCGTGATCGCGCCGCTCATGTTTCTTGCGATAGGCGGCGGGCCGCTCGGAATGCTGTATAAGGCCGTCAACACGATGGATTCGATGCTCGGCTACGTTGAGCCGCCGTATAAGCATTTCGGCTTCTTTCCCGCGAAGCTCGACGATCTTTTCAATTTCATTCCCGCAAGGCTGTCCGCCGTCATAATGCTTTCAGGCGGGGCGCTGCTCGGTTTCGATGCGAAAAACGGCCTCCGCATATTCAGACGCGACCGTTATAAGCACGCGAGCCCCAACTCCGCCCAGACCGAATCTGTTATGGCGGGACTGCTGGGCTTGCGGCTCGCGGGCGACGCATACTATCACGGCGCGCTGCACAAAAAGGAGTTCATAGGCGACCCTGTGCGCGAGATAGAAAACACCGACATTACCCGTGCAAACAGGATAATGTTCGCCGCGGCGGGTTTGTCGCTTATTGTATTCGCGGGACTAAGACTCATAATACTGGTTTTGACCCATGCTTTATAATTCCGAAAATCTCCATGGCGGAGACATATACGAGGGAAATATCGAGCTCGATTTTTCAGCTAACACAAACCCCTTCGGCATGCCGGAAGGCGTAAAAAGGGCCGTTGTCCGCGCGCTCGAAAACGCGGCGCATTACCCCGATCCGTACTGCCGAAAGCTCGTTTCGGCTATCGCGGAGCATGAAAACGTCCCGAAGGAATACGTGCTTTGCGGCGCCGGCGCCGCGGAGCTGATCTATGCTTTCGCCCATTCCGAAAGGCCGGGATCCGTGCTGGAGCTCGCTCCGACCTTTGCGGAATACTCGCTCCCTGCGGAGGGCGCCCTTATCGTGAGGCACTTTCTTTCAGAGGAAAACGATTTCAGACTGACGCCTTCCGTACTGCGGCAGATAGAGGAAACAAAGCCGGATGCTGTGTTTATCTGCGATCCGAACAATCCAACGGGACTTACTGCGGATGCGGAGCTTATCGAGGAAACGGCAAGGCTTTGTGAAAGGCTCGGCATAAGGCTCTTCATAGACGAATGCTTTATGGATCTTGCCGATGAAAATAAAAGCTTTGTGCCCCGGCTTTCCCACTATCCCAACGCGGTCGTACTTAAAGCGTTTACAAAAAGCTTCGGTATGGCGGGAATAAGGCTCGGCTACAGCCTAACGGCCGATCGCGGTCTGCTTGCCCGAATGTCCCGCCAAACTCAGCAATGGAACGTTTCGGTCCCGGCGCAGGAAGCCGGCGCGGCGGCGCTGAAGGAAACGGAATTCCTTGAAAAAACGAGGAAGCTCATACGCGCGGAAAGGGAAAGGCTTTCGGCTTCGCTTATGAATATGGGCTTTATCGTATTCCCTTCGGAGGTCAACTACCTGCTTTTCAAAGGTGAAGCGGGGCTTTGCGAAAAACTGCTCGAAAAGGGCGTCAAGATAAGGGACTGCTCGAACTATCATGGACTCGGGGAGGGGTTTTACCGCATCGCCGTGAAGCTGCCCGAGGAAAACGAAAGGCTGACAAAAGCCGTATCGGAGGTATTGCAATGGCAAAAAACATAATGATACAGGGCACTATGTCCAATGCGGGAAAGAGCCTGCTCTGCGCGGGGCTCTGCCGCATATTCAAGCAGGACGGCTTTAAGGTCGCGCCCTTCAAGAGCCAGAACATGGCGCTCAACTCATTTATCACGAAGGACGGCTTTGAGATGGGCAGAGCGCAGGTGGTGCAGGCGGAGGCGGCGGGGAAGGAGCCCGACGTCCGCATGAATCCGATACTGCTAAAGCCCACTACCGACGTGGGGAGTCAGGTGATAGTGAACGGCAGGCCCATAGGGAACATGCGCGCTATGGAGTATTACCGCCGCAAACGCGAGTTCGTTCCCGCGGTCATGGAAGCATACAGCTCGCTTGCCGACGAAAACGATATAATAGTGATAGAGGGCGCGGGGAGCCCTGCGGAAATAAACCTTAAGCAGGAGGATATAGTCAATATGGGCTTGGCAAAGCTCGTTGACGCGCCCGTTTTGCTCGTGGGGGATATAGACCGCGGCGGCGTTTTCGCTCAGCTTTACGGAACGGTCGCTTTGCTCGATCCCGATGAGCGCGCCCGCGTAAAGGGTACTGTCGTCAATAAATTCCGCGGCGATAAAAAGATACTCGAACCCGGCCTTGAGATACTCGAAAGGCTCTGCGGCGTGCCCGTCGCCGGCGTTGTGCCGTATCTGCACGTCGATATAGACGATGAGGACAGCCTTTCCGAAAGATTCGGCAAGGGCGCGAAGAAGCTCATCGACATAGCGGTTATAAAGCTTCCGCGCATCTCCAATTTCACCGATCTTGCGCCTTTCGAACGCTTTGAAAACGTATCCGTCCGCTATATCGAACGCCCGTCGGAACTCGGCGAGCCGGATATGATAGTCATTCCCGGCACAAAGAGCACCATATCGGATCTCGTCTGGCTGCGCGAATGCGGCCTTGAAGCGAAGATAAAACAGGCGGCTTCAAGGAATACGCCCGTATTCGGCGTATGCGGCGGTTATCAGATGCTCGGTACCCGCATAGCCGATCCCGAAAACGTGGAATCCTCCGGGATAAGCGAGATCGGCGGGATAGGCCTGCTCCCGATCGAAACTGTTTTCGAAGGTGAAAAGATACAGCGGCAGACGGAAGGCGTTTTCTGTGGGATAGAAGGCGTTTTCGCCGGATTGAACGGCGTCCGTTACGAAGGGTATGAGATCCACATGGGAAGGAGCGGCAAAGCCTCGCCCGTTGTATCAAGGGGCTGCGTTTACGGGAGCTATATCCACGGGATATTCGATGCGGAAGGAGCAGCGAAAGCCGTATTGAAGGCGCTTTGCGATAAAAAGGGCGTGGGATACGAAAGGCTCGGCTCGTTTGACCCCGTCAATTACAAGGAAGAACAGTACGAAAAGCTTGCCTCGGCCGTGCGGGATGGGCTCGATATGGAGCTCGTTTACCGGATACTCGACCGTCTTGTATAATTGCGGCGATCGGGATTTAACGGTTGCAATACAGGCGCGTATAATGTAAAATATGATTGCTCCGAAAGGCCTTCGGGGCAATTACGCGTTAAAAGGAACGATCATGCAAGAGATTAACGAAAAGCGTCCCCCCGTGACTTACGAGCTTATAAAGACCTGCGGGCAGACCGGAGCAAGGCTCGGCATACTGCATACTCCGCACGGAGATATAGAGACCCCGGCCTATATGTGCGTCGGCACTCAGGCGACCGTTAAGGCGATACTCCCAAAGGATCTGAAAGAGATCGGAGCGGGAGTCGTTCTTTCCAATACTTACCACCTGTATCTGCGCCCCGGTCATGAGCTTGTCAAAAAGGCGGGAGGCCTGCATGAATTCTCACAGTGGCACGGCCCCATGCTTACAGACAGCGGCGGATTTCAGGTATTCAGCCTTGCCGCAATGAACAAGATAAAGGAAGACGGGGTGGAGTTCCATTCGCATATAGACGGGAGCAGGCATTTCTTCACTCCCGAAAAGGTGATGGAGATCGAGGAAGCTTTGGGCGCCGATATAGCCATGGCGTTTGACGAATGCGCCCCCGCAGGCTGCTCATACGATTACACGGTAAAGGCTATGGACAGGACTCATCGCTGGGCGGAACGCTGCAGATCGGCTCACACGCGCGAAGATCAGGCGCTCTTCGGCATAATCCAAGGGGGAATGTTCGGCGATCTTCGAATAGAGAGCACGAAGGCTTTGACTGCTATGGATTTCCCCGGTTACGGGATAGGCGGCCTTTCGGTCGGCGAGCCGAAGCCCGTCATGTACGAAATGCTCGATACGATCCGTCCCTATCTTCCCGAAAACAAGCCTCATTATCTTATGGGCGTGGGCAGTCCGGATTGCCTTGTAGAAGGCGCGATGCGCGGTATCGATATGTTCGACTGCGTGATGCAGACCCGCACCGCCCGCAATGCGCTGGCAATGACATTCGATGGTAAGAAGAGCCTCAAGCAGGTGGGCTATCGTGAGGATTTCACCCCCATAGAAGAAGGCTGCGACTGCTATGCCTGCCGCCATTTCACAAAGGCGTATATCCGCCATCTGATAAAGGCCGACGAAATACTTGCAGCCCAGCTTTTGACCATCCACAATCTGCGCTTCACTTACAGGCTTATGGAGGGCATAAGGCAGGCCATCCGTGAGGACAGACTCATGGATTACAGGAACGAGCTCATGCTCAGAGGTACTTTTAACTGATGAACGCCGTATCGCATAAAACAGAATTGACCGCCCATTCCGACGCGGAGCTCCGCGCGATAGGCCGCTTTATTGGCGAAAGACTGTTCCCCGGCGCATTCATAGCCTTTTTCGGAGGTCTTGGCGCCGGCAAGACGACTATGACCAAAGGAATTGCCGCCGCGCTCGGCATAGAGGGCATTTTGAGCCCCACCTTTACAATAGTGCGCCGCCACAGGGGAAAGCTTACGCTCGATCATTTCGATGCTTACAGGATCGAGGAAGCGGACGAGCTTTACGCTATCGGTTATGAAGATCATTTGGCCTCCGACAGCGTAAAGGTAATGGAATGGTGTGAGAACGTGCCGGAAGCGCTCCCCGCGGAAAGGCTCGAAATACATATCGCGGGAAGCGGATCGGAGCTGCGCAGAGTGGAGCTTTTACCCTTCGGCAAAAGATATGAAGAAATAACGGAGGCGCTTTTATGATGACTTTGCTCGGAATATCGACCTCGTCGCGCTGCCCCTCCGCTGCCGTGATGCGCGGGGGAGAGATATTGAGCTTTCAGAAGGATGAAAGCGGCGCCTCGCATTCCGCGGTGCTTATGGAGCTCATAGAAAACGCGCTGAAAGAAGCGGGGGTAGAAAGGTCCGGTCTTGACGGCGTTGCAGTCGATATTGGCCCCGGCTCGTTTACAGGGGTACGCATAGGCGTATCATGCGCAAACGCGATGGCATACGCCCTCGGAATAAGCGTTTATCCCGTAAGCTCGCTTGCCGCGCTCCGCTGCCTTGCGCCGGATGAGGGCGTGACCGCCGTGTTTATCGACTGCAGGAACGGCAACTGTTACGCGGCTGTATTCATTGAAGGCAAAGTCTTGTCAGGCCCCGCTCCCGCCGTTACGGAAGAGGTGATCTCAGCACTGCCTGCAGGCGCAAGAACGGTGGGGAACTGTTTGGGTGAAAATATGTTCCCGGATGCGGAGCTTGTTCTCAAGGAAGTTTTGCGCGGGATCGTACAGCCCGTACCCGAGGCCGTACCAATGTATCTGCGTCCTTCTCAGGCGGAGCGGATGAAACAGAACTGAACGGGATTACAAAAAGGAGCCGGAAAGCTCCTTTTATTTTGCGCCCTTATACTTCAAGTAAGTAGCGTATCCGCCCCTTATGTGACGTTCCTCCTTGTTGGTCTCAAGCACGGAGGCAACGTCCTTAGCCATGCCTTTGTCGATATGCCTGAGCCTTTCCGTCATGTCCTTATGGACGGTCGATTTTGATACTCCGAACTGCTTCGCCGCCGTTCTTACGGTGGCTCCGGTATCTATTATGTATGCGGCCGTTTCAAGCACACGCTCCTCTATATAAGCTTCCATCAAGATAAAGACCTTTCGTTTACTTCGATAGAAGGATATGCGTGAAAAGCTCCCGATATGCATGAAAAAGGCTCCGCATGACAGCGGAGCCTCGATACGTCAAATATCCTTGTTTACCGCGCGGGGAGGCTCTTCCAAAAGCTTCGGATCGCGCAGATATTCTGAAAGCCTGCGGAACGCGAGCGCATAATAGCTGCCGGAGCAGATGCGTTCATCCATAACGAGGCCGAAGGGCATGCATTTTTCAAACTTGATCTCGCCGCCGACCCTCTTGGGTACCTCACGGGAATTGCCCATTGTGAGGATCATGCTTGTCGTGCCGAAATCGTAAATATGGTGGAAAATGTGGTTTGTCCTTATGCTTGCAAGATTGGATATGACGAAGCTCGTGTGGAAGGGGCTCGCTTTAATGATGGAGCGGGGGAGGAGGCCCCATTTATCGAGCAGCTTGAACATACATACGCCGAAACGGCACAGCCCGGGGATCTTGAGCAGTGTGGAGATCAGCTTATCGGTCGAGTTGGTTTCTCCCGCTCCGCGGTTCTCGTCAACGTAGGCGTCAACCTTCTTCTGCACCTCGAAAATATCATCCTCAAGCTCGAAATACATCTTGTTCATTGTGCCGTCAAGCTGGCCGGGTTTCAATACCACCATACCGACGGCAAACTCGTTCCTTGCATAGATCGTCTTGTTAACGACGAACCTGTTAAGGAAGGGGTATTCCGCGGTGGTGCGAAGGAATGCGGCGATTATAAGCGCAAGATGGCTTATATTATGACCTCTCGCCCGGACGTCGCGCAGGTAATTCTGCATGGGCTCCAAAGGAATGTTGAGTTCTATCGAATTGCATGCGTCGGACCGCTTTGCCATAATATGCGCGGCAACGGCATACATAGGGGGAATGTTTTTTACTCTTTTACCGTCGGCTCTCATTTTAGGCTCCTTTCAATACGGCGTATGGCCATTAGTTAATTATACCACGGTTTGCGGATTTGTAAATACGGGCCGGGATAACAGATTATATTGTATTGGAAAGGTTGCGATTGAGTATCAATAGATGTATAATGATAAATGGAGATAACTGCATGGAGGTATCGTACTTGAAAAACGGTGCGGGTCATGAGATGAATATAGTTAACGGAGCTTCCGAAAAGAAGAAGGGCCGTGCGTTCGGGATAGCTTTCCTGAGCTGCGGCGCGGCCTTTATACTTTCGGGCGCTCTTCTGCTTGGTACGGATCTGCTCATAAAGGCGGAGAAGAAGCGTGCCATAAAGCAGTATTTTGCCGATAATTGGGAGGAAGTGCAGACTCTTCCGAACGGCAAGTCTTATCACGGTATGGCGGAAGGGGAGGAATACTCCTATATTGACGACGGCAGGTTCTACGATGGAATAATCGTTGAGGGCGTCAACATAGGCGGCATGACCTATGACGATGCGCGCAGCGCGCTCATAAAGGTCGTTGAAAACAAACTCAACGATATAAGCATCGTCGTTTCGGTAGGCGATGCTTGCATGGCTTTGGGAGCGAGCGATTTCGGCATGACTGTCAACGTGAACGACGTGCTCGAAAAGGCCTATTACCTCGGTCGCGAAAGCATTAACGATCATGCGGCCAATTACAGGAAACAGCAGGAGCTTAAGGAAAACCCCGTTGAGTTCCATATAGAATACAACTGCAGCAGGGAAAGCATAGAGAAGCGTGTCGAACGCATCGCCGATTTTGTCGATACCAAACCCGTTGAGCCCTATATCACCGTCAGCCAGCGTCCTTCCGCGAATGACGATACCAGCTCCGGCGATGATTCCCCCGTAATAAGGGATTCGGGCACGATAGTCAAAACGGTCTATGCAGATAACGGCAAGGCGATAGGCTACATCTACTACAACCCCGGCAAGAAGGGCTACGTGATGGATACGGAATCCATGACGGACCGCATAGTAGAAGCCTTCAACAACGGCGATCTTGACGCCGTAATTACCGCAGATCTTACCGAATCGGAGCCCGAAAAGACCCCGCAGGACATCAAGGACAGCATAGTTCTCATTTCGAGCTACACCTCGGAATTCGACGTTGACGAAAAGCACCATAACCGCGCGCGCAACGTTCAGAAAGGCGCGAGCATCCTCAACGCCTGCGTATGCAGACCGGGCGAGGAGATAAGCTTCAACAAATACGTTGGCCCCCGTACGGAAGCGGGCGGCTGGCTCCCCGCTCCCGGCATTGTCGGAGGCAAAGAATATGAAGACAGCGCGGGCGGCGGCATCTGCCAGGTATCGGGAACGCTGTATAACGCTCTTCTGCAGTGCGGCCCGAGGATGAAGATCACACAGCGCCAGCATCATTCCTGGCCGAGCTCTTACGTTCCCATCGGTCTTGACGCTACGGTTGATACAAACGGCCCCGATCTCAAGTGGCAGAACAAATCCAAGGAGCCCATGTATATCTTCACCTATGCCGATATAAAGAAGGGCGTCATGTACGTCTATATCTACGGCGTGCCCGAAGAGGACGGCTCCTATTACGAGACCTATGCCGAGATAGAGGAAGAGCTTCAGCCCGAAGAACCTCTTTACATTGAAAACCCGCTTTGGAGAGCCGGTTATGAGCGCGTGAGGATCACCGAAAGGATCGGCTATACCGCAAAGGCGTATCTTATGCACTACGATAAGGACGGCGAGCTCATAGAGCAGCTTTACCTCTATACCGATAAGTATTCTCCCGTCCGCGGCGAGATAGAGATCGGAACGGGCGACGCTTCGCAGCCCATACCTCCGCGCTGATAAAAGGGCGCATAACCCATGGCTGTTTTCGGCAAGTTTTTGATATTGGATATTGACAACAAGCCGTTAACTGTATAAAATACTACGGTATCTTTATTAACCTAAAGGAGAACAGAAATGAAACGCACCAATGCAATCGTTCGAGCTCTCGCTGTCGTAATGGCCGTCATTATGATCGCCTCCCTTACCGCCTGCGTAAGCTCCTACAATAGCAACCCCACCGTGGCCAAGGTCGGCAACGTAAAGCTCGATCTCAACCAGTATCTCACGCTTTACAACAACACCGATACCAATTCCAATATGTATTATGCTTACATGCAGTACGGCCTTATCGACCGTGAGCAGTATGCCAACTACATGCTCGATGAGCTCGTAAATTACGGCGTTCAGCTCGATCAGCTCGAAAAGCAGAACATCACCCTCACCGAGGAAGGCGAGGCCAAGCTCCAGCAGGATATCGAAGACAAGATCCGCGAGTACTGCAATACCACCTACGCTTCCAAGATCGATTCTTCCATCACCGATGAAGAGGCCAAGTATCAGGCCGAGCTCGAGCTTCTGAAAGCCGATCTTGCGAACAGCAAGATGACCTTTGACGAGTATCGCAAGAATCTTGAAGATTCCCTCCGTCAGACCGCTCGCCTCGAGAGGCTGCACGATCTCGCCGTTGAGGGCGTTTCCGCCTCCAATGATGACGTCGTTAAGTACTTCGAAGAGAACGCCAAGACCGATACCACTGTTGCCGCCTTCAAGTCCGGTTTCGACAGCTTCGTAGTTCGCACCAGTGAGACTCTGCCCTTCTTCATGCCCCATCCCGAAAAGGCCGTTGAAGACGATCCCGAGACCGCCGATAAGAACGAAGCGAAGGAAGCCGATCCTTACGGCGAATTCTTCTCCGTCTATCATACCCTTCTCCAGTTCAAGACCTCCGCGGGCGACGACGTAAAGGATCTTGCCCAGTACGCCGCTGATGACGCCGATTTCGTTTCCAAGATGGAGGAGTTTGAGGCCCTTATCCCCACCCTTGACCGCGCGGGCTTCCTTGAGAAGTGCTTCGACAAGGATACCGATGAGGATCCCGGCATGCTCCAGCCTGCCTATCAGTATTTCGGCTACATCATGCAGCAGGAGCTGATCGACAGCTATTATCCCGGCTTCGGCTATGCGGCTATGAAGCTCATGTTCGGTGACGAGTGGGAGCCTGCTGAAGTCAACGATGAAGCGAAGGAGCAGGTCAACCCCGACTCCACCCAGTATGCTCTTAAGTATTTCACCTTGACCGACGGCACTCAGGTCGTTAAGGTGTTCACCAAGGCGGGCGCTCATTACATCATCCTCAATGAGAACGAGATCTTCTCCATGTATGATGAGGACGGTTATCTCATGGTCCCCATTTATGAGAATGACGAGCTCGTTACCGATTCCGAAGGTATCGTCACTCTGCACGGCCACATGACTCAGGCTCAGCTTGACGCCATGAACGAAACTCTCTCCAAGGCTCATAAGCAGATCACCATCGAAAAGGATGATAAGACAGCCGAGGATAACAAGACCGACGCCACTGAGGATCCCAACGCCAATGAGGGCGAGGACGCCGAGAACGCCGAGAACACCGAAGAGGAAGAGGACGAGCCCATCACCGCCAAGACCCTCTTTGAAGCATGCCGTAAAGCCAAGCAGACGGACATGGAAAACGATATGTTCAATGAGAAGTTCAAGGAGTGGAAGGAAAGCACCAAGATCGTTACCCACAAGAACCTTCTCAAGACCTTCTATCAGGGCTGATAACCGATAAACTGATCCGCCGCAGCAATGCGGCGGATTTTTTTGCCTTTTTTGAAAAAAAGGGGTTGACAAACCGTTTTATGTGTATTAACATTATTAACACAGTAAAGACAGAAAGGGGGATGAATGTGTTTACCATCGATAAGATGTCGCGCACGCCCATCTATGAGCAGCTTATAGAGTGCTTCGAAAAGAGCATAATCAGCGGCGATATAGGTCCCGAAGGTCAGCTCCCGTCCGTAAGGGCGCTTTCGCAGGCGCTCAACGTAAACCCCAACACGCTCCAGCGAGCATATGCCGAGATAGAGCGCAGAGGGCTTTGCTACACGGTGCCGGGGAACGGCAGGTTCATATCGAAGGATGCGCTCGAAAGGCTGCGCAGCAACGCATCGGAAAAGACGGCGGTGCTTGAAAAACTCCTCGAAGAGCTGCGCTCGAAGGGAGTTAAGGAAGACACGATCCTGACAATAGTGAAAAGGATCTACGGAAACTCTGATAATACGGAAGGGAAGGTGACCCAAGAATGATAATTGCAAAGGACCTGACAAAAAAGTTCGATCGTTTTACGGCGCTTAACGCGCTTTCCTGCAGCATTTCCGAAGGATGCGTCTATGGTATGGTCGGCTCCAACGGAGCCGGGAAATCGACTCTTCTGCGCCTTATAAGCGGCATATACAGGGCGGATGGCGGCAAGGTCGAGATCGACGGCAAGGACGTCTATGACAACACCGAAATAAAGAACAGGCTCGTATTCGTTCCCGATGAGCTCTATTTCCTGCCGCGCGCAAATCTTGTGAGGATGGCAAAGCTCTATTCCTCGGTTTACGAGCGCTTTTCATACGATAGGTTCAAGGATCTCGTTTCGACCTTCAAGCTCGATCCGAACGCCAATATCGCCACCTTCTCCAAAGGTATGAAGCGTCAGGCGGCGACAATACTCGCTCTCTCCTGCAAGGCGGATTACATCCTTTTCGACGAGACCTTCGACGGACTCGATCCCGTTATGCGCAACCTCGTCAAGAACCTGCTTTACGACGACGTTATGGAGCGCAATGCGACCGCCGTTATAACGAGCCATTCGCTGCGCGAGCTCGAGGATACCTGCGATCAGTTGGCGCTCCTGCATAAGGGCGGCGTCATATTCGAAAGCGACGTAGGCAACCTCAAGACTTCGCTCTTCAAGGTGCAGATTGCGTTCAGCGGGGAATACGACCGCTCCAAGTTCGCCGGTATAGATATGCTCTCATTCACGAAGCACGG
Organism: Clostridia bacterium; assembly: GCA_017394835.1. GTDB lineage: Bacteria > Bacillota > Clostridia > Christensenellales > CAG-138 > UBA3857. Next base: position 45,629 of record JAFPXD010000067.1, on the reverse strand, counting down.
CAGCGTTTCCTCTATAATAGTGCGAGGGGAAAGGGAAGAGACCGAAAAGAAGCTCCGCGCGATGGATCCGCTTCTCTTTGAGATACTGCCCCTTTCGCTTGAAGAGGTATTCGTCTATGAAATGGACGCTTTGGGGTACGAATTCTCCGAAGTTCTGAAGCAGGAGGTGGAATGAAATGAATAAGCTTTTCCATAGAGGTTATTTCAAAGAGATATTCCGTCAGCTCAAGACCGCGGGCATTGTCGGCGCTTGCTTCCTCATGCTCGCAAACGTAACGGTCATATTGGAGCTCATACGGCATAGAGCCGATAATTTCAATAATTACAGCATCCCTTCGGGCTTATCGCTTGCGGGACCGTTCATGGCGTTCATCTACATAATGGGCGTTATACTCACCTTCAACGCGTTCGGCTGGCTGAATAAGCGTTCAACGAGCGATTTCTATCACAGCATCCCCGTCACAAGAACCGCGATATACGGCTCCTCGCTGCTTGCGGTATTTGTGTGGCTTATGATAGGTATTGCGGCGTTTGCGGCTGCTACCGTGCTGATCTATGCCGCGATCGGCGCTCCCTTCAACTATTTCCTTTACCTCTGCGTGCTTGGGAATATGGTCATAGCCGCGCTTGAGGTAATGGGCGCAGCCGCCATTGCCTGCGCCATATCCGGCACGAGGTTCGTCGATCTCATCGCCGCGGCCGTCATACTGTTCATTCCCAGGTTCCTCTTAACGGTGCTCGGAGTGTTCGTATGGAGGTACGGTCATGAAAGCCTTGTGGTCCCCACGATCTCGCCCCTGTTCGATCCCACCTTCAACATGATCGCAACGCCTTACGCGGCTATGGTGAGTGCCTTTGGCTGGAGAGACTTCGTGAACGATTTCGCAAACGGCTGGGCAATGATTTACAACCTCGTTTATTCGCTCATTCTTGTATTCCTGGGCGGCGTCGCATTCAACAAGCGCAAGTCCGAGCATGCCGGAATGGCCACCACGAAGGGCGTATTCCAGCACATAATCAGGACGGCTATCGGCCTGCCTTTCCTGCTCATTATGGTTTTCGTAATAAAGGATGATGGCGAATTCTCCACCGGATGCTTGGTGCTTTTGATACTCGCGTTCGTCGCGTACTGCCTGTATGAACTCATTTCCACCAAGAGCGCAAAGAGGATGCTTAAAGCAATGCCTCTGTTCGTGATCTGTCTCGGAATAAGCGTGCTGTACTTCGTATTGCCGGAGCTTATCAGCAAGGCGGAGCTTTCAAAGAGAGCTGACGTTAACAACATAAAAGGCATTACGATTATTCAGGAAGATTACTATCCTGACTACGGCGGTATTGGAGGCTTCCTGTATAATTCCGGCACGGCCGACGATTACGTGACCCAGATGCAGAACAAAGTTGTGCTTAACGATCCCGATGCGATAAAGATAATAGCCAACGCCTATGGATTTACGTCCTCCCGCGAGCATACTTCGGGGAACGGCATTAACGTCAAGATATTCAGGAAGGGCTTGGGCGGAACGCTGACCCGCTGCCTGACTTTATCCGATGGGCAGTACATAGAGCTTATGAAACGATGGAACGATTCCGAAGAATGCCGCAAAATAGCCGAGAAGCTTCCCGACGGCAGGAACTGGTACATCTGCGGCTCCTTCACAAGGGCCGAAAACAAGGAGCTCGGATCGCTCTTCAAAGAGGAATACAACGCGCTTACTCCCGCCGATAAGGAGACTCTGAGGGGGTATTATATCGACAGGCCCGGCTATGTGCATCTGATCGGCTGCAAGGGCGCCGATAATTACAGAGCGGTGTATCGCCTTAACTCCAAGACTCCCAAGACGACCGCCCGTTATTATGAGATCCTGAACAGCTATAACGAGGCCGAAGTCAAGCAGGATCTTGAAGACATCGTTTCATGGATGGAGAACTGGGATTGGGACGGTTATTTCAGCATAAACATCTACGATCCCAGAGCTTTTGCGGGCAGTGAATGCATTCTCTCGACCATGAACTTTGACTTTAAGTTTTACAGCACAGGCCCTTCGGAGCTTGCAAAGGATACCGACCCCGTGTTCTATGAGCTTATGTCGAGCCTTAAGAACGTCAAGTTCAATACGGATCCTTCAAGCGCATACCTCATAACCATTACGAGAGACCTTTACGGATCAACGTATGAGAGGACGGAGACAAGCGCGGTCATAGAGCTCACCGGGCAGCAGTTAGAGCTTATTGCGAAGGTGATCGAAGCTTACGGTAATATGTACGAAGACGTCGCGTATTATTGATACGGAAACGAAAAGGGCTCCCTTTGACGAAGGGAGTCCTTTTACTTGTGTAATTGTTTTATACTATGCCGACGGCCTCGCCCAAAACCTTGCCTATCGAATCGTTTATAACAAGATCGGCATAGCTGTCATAAGGCGTTGAGGATTTGTTTATAAGCACGAGCCTGTGCCCGCGGTAGTAATCGATGAGCCCCGCGGCGGGATAGACCTGCAGGCTCGTTCCGCCGACTATGAGCATATCCGCGCGCATTATGTGGGTGCAGGCGCCGTTCAAAGTCTCATAATCGAGACCTTCTTCATAGAGCACGACGTCGGGCTTGACTATGCCTCCGCAGGAGCAGCGGGGGATGCCCTCGCTTTCCGCTACGAAGGTATCGTCATAGAATTTATGGCACTTCATGCAGTGATTGCGCTTAATGGAGCCATGCAGCTCGAATACCGCCCTGCTTCCGGCCATGGTGTGAAGCCCGTCTATGTTCTGAGTAGCAACGGCGGTGAGCTTGCCTTCTTGTTCAAGCTTAGCAAGCGCGTAATGAGCGCGGTTGGGTTTGGCGTCTCCGCTCATCAAAAGAGTGCGATAATACTTGAAGAAAACCTCCGGATCCCTGTCGAAGAAGGAGCGGGAAAGAAGCGTTTCGGGCGGATAACCGAAATCGCGTATGGCTTTGAATATGCCGTTCTCACTGCGAAAATCGGGAATGCCGCTTTCCGTAGAAACGCCGGCGCCGCCTAAAAAAACGATGCGGCCGCTTTCCTTTATCATTGATTTGAGCTGTTCGATCTTATCCATATAAACGCCTCCTTATGATCCATGCTTTGATTATACCAAAACCGATACATTTGTCAATCAAATCATATAATCCCGTAAAAGGTTGAAAACACAGGAGCTTTATGGTATTCTAAAGCTAACAAACAAGGAGGTTTTTTCCATGTGCGAATACGAATATGATATAGTTGTTCTGGGCGGCGGCCCCGGCGGTTACGTCGCAGCGATAAGGGCGGCTCAGCTTGGCAAAAAGGTCGCTTTGATCGAAGCGCGCGAACTCGGCGGCACCTGCTTGAATCGCGGCTGCATACCCACCAAGGCGCTCCTGCACGGCGCGGAAGTATATGAGCAGACCGTCAACGCCTCCGTTTTCGGCGTAGAGGCTTCGGAGGTGGGCTATGATTACAGCAAGATGGCGGCATATAAGACCGCGACTGTCGAAAAGCTCGTTTCCGGTATCGGAATGCTCGAAAAGGCACATGGCGTTAAGGTTATAAAGGGCTTCGGCCGATTGACCGACGCGCACCATATCGAAATCGTACGACCGGACGTGGAGCCTGAAACTGTATCGTACGATCGGCTGATACTTGCAACGGGTTCTTCTCCCGCGCGTCCTCCCATCGAGGGGATAGACGGTAAGAACATAGTCACCTCCGATGATATCCTTACCATGACCGAGCTGCCCGAAAGCTTCGTCATAATAGGCGGCGGCGTTATCGGCATAGAATTTGCTACCCTGTTTGCGACTCTTGGCAAGCCCGTCACCGTTATTGAAATGATGCCCTCTATACTGCCCGGCGCAGATGCGGATATAGTTCGCACCTGCCTGCGAGTTCTTAAAAATAAGAAGGTGCAGATCGTAAACAACGCGAAGGTCACCAAGCTCGAAGGCGGCGATACCGTCACCGTAAGCTATGAGCTGAACGGGGCCGTCAAGACCGCGAGCGGCGCCTGCTGCGTGGTAAGCGTTGGCCGCAAAGCGGAAACGAGGGGCATTGGCCTTGAAGAAGTCGGCATTGAATTCAACCGCAATTTCGTTGTGATAGACGATCATTGCCGCACCAATATTGAAAACATCTATGCGATAGGCGATATAACCGGAAAGATACAGTTGGCGCACGTCGCCTCCGCACAGGGTCTTGTTGCCGCCGCGAACGCCGCGGGCCATGACGAAGTAATGGATTATAACGTCGTTCCCTCCTGTATTTATACGAGCCCCGAGATCGCGTTCGTTGGCATTTCGGAGGATAAGGCAAAGGCGCAGGGGATCGAATATAAGCTCGGTACTTTCAACGTGGCGGGCAACGGCCGCGCAATGGTAATGGGCGAAAACCTCGGTATTGTCAAGCTCATCTCCGATATGGAAGGGAAACTCATCGGCGCTCAGCTCATGTGCCCGAGGGCTACCGACATGATCGCGGAGCTTGCCGCGGTGATGAAGCTCGGCGGATCCGTCAAGGATATTGCCGATACCATCCACCCGCATCCCACCGTATCCGAATGCGTTATGGAAGCCGCCCATGATTGGAAGGGCCTCTGCTGCCACGGCATGCCCAAGCGCAAATAATGACCTAAATAATATAACGATGACCCGTCCCTTGTGGACGGGTCATTTTAGCTTAAGTCAAACAAGTATCTCTTCGCCGTTGTTTATCTTATCCCTGATTCTTCGTGCGGTATTGAGATCCCAAACGAAATCGTTGGTAAGCTCCTGCTTTCGGAGTATCGCGGCGGGATGATAGGTGGGTATCACGTAGAAAGCGCCCTTTTTCCTTACCTGACCGCGCTGACGGGAGATCTGTATCTCGCTGTCATAGACGTATCTTGCTGCGATCCTTCCGAGACAGACGATGACCTTTGGGCGAACGAGCGCTATCTGAGCCCTTAAATAGGGGAGACAAGCTTCCGCTTCCTCGGGAAAGGGATCGCGGTTCTGCGGAGGCCTGCATTTGACGATGTTGCAGATGTAGATCTCCTCGCGTGTGAGCCCGGCTTCTTCAAGCAGATAGTTGAAAAGCCTTCCGGCGGCACCCACGAAGGGGACGCCCTGTTCATCCTCCTCACGGCCGGGGCCTTCGCCTATGAACATTATTTCGGCATGAGGATCGCCGTCGGAAATGACGATGCTGTGCCGCCCCTTGCAGAGGCCGCATTTCGTGCATCCGTCAAGCTCACGGTAGAGCGTATCCCAATCAAAACGAAGCAGAGCCATATCAGCGGTTCAGATAGAAGGTGTGCGCGCGCCTTGAAATATCGCAGGTGACCTCATAGTTTATGGTGTTGACCATGACGGAGACTTCCTCGGCGGAAATTCCGCCCTTGCCGAAAATAATGACTTCATCGCCGCGCTTTACGTCGGAACCCGTTACGTCGCACATGCACATATCCATACATACGCGGCCTATCTGCGGGAAGCGCTGACCGTTGATGGTCATGATAGCCTGATTGGTCAGGCGGCGGGGGAAACCATCGGCATAGCCTATCGAGATGACGGCGACCTTCATATCCTGCTCCGCCTTAAAGAGCCTGCCGTAGCTGATGGTCGAGCCCTTGGGGATGTCGCGGACGAGCGCGACGCGGGATTTAAGAGTCATAACGGGCTTTAGGGGGCCTTCCTGGGGCTTGGAGTTGGGGTACATGCCGTAAAGGATTATACCTTCGCGAACGTAATCGAAATGCACCTCGGGATGATCCATGATGGCGGCGGAATTCGAGATATGGCATTTCTCGATATGAATGCCGCGGGCGATCAGACCGTTCCTTACGTCGCAGTAGTTCTTATACTGCGCGGCGGTGTATTCGTCGCCTTCCGGGAAATCGGCTACAGCGAAATGCGAATAGAGGCCCACGGCGTTAAGATGGGGCAGATTGTAGATATGCTCCGCATCGTCTATGGCCTTATCAATGACCTTCCTGCCGCCGATATGTCCGTGCGCGTAAAGACCTATACGGCCCATGCCCGTATCGATCTTGATGTGGACCTTTATGCGGACGTGCGCCTCCTCGGCAGCTTTATTCAGCTCATCCGCATGGGAAACGTCAACAACGGTCTGCTCGAGATCGTAATAGGAAAGCTCCTTGACGAAGAGCGCGGGCGTGTAGCCGAGAATGAGGATGGGGATTGTGATGCCGTTTTCACGGAGCTCAAGCGCTTCCTCGATGCAGGCGACGGCAAACATATCGGCGCCGTTATCCTGAAGGTATTTACCGCACTCGACTGCGCCATGGCCGTATGCGTCGCCCTTAATGACGCATATCACGGGCTTTCCGGACTGCTTCTTTGCGTATTCGAGATTGGACTTCATCGCGGCGAGGTCTATCTCCGCCCAGGTGCGGTAACGAAGATTGTTCTGGAAGGTTACGTTATGTACGAACATTTTATTGCCTTTCTTATATCAGCCGATATAGTTCCTATCGACATATTTGCTTGTCATAAGGTGGAGCAGCGCGCCGTAATCGGGGATGAACGTGAGCGTATCTCCTACCTTGAGCTCACGGCCGCATTCGGTGAGATTCACGATAAGGTGATCGGAGCTCGCGCCGATGATCTCAACGGAAGGATCGGTGGGGAAGAGGCCGTCAACCGAAACGTCCTGCCTGCCTATCGCGAGTATTGCGCGCTTCATCATTCCGCGGTCGGGGTACTCGAGGTATTCGCCGAAAGCATTGGGGCCGGACTTGCCTATGGGCTTGGAGGGCTTTGTCTGAAGCTCCACTATCTCCGCTTCAAGCACGAAGCAATCGGTGTTGAGGCCGGGAACGGGTTTTCCTGTCGCGGTGTCGTTCCCGAGCACGAAGCTTTCGCCGAGCCGCAGATGGTTGATCCCTGCGGGCACGTTCCTTTCCATCAGAAGACCCATCGTTGAAGAATTCCCGCCAGAGACGATCGGTATCTCTTCGCCCAATGCTTCTCTTAAACGGTTTGCGATACTGACTAGGCCGCCCAGATTGTTTTCATCCGGAAGGATGCCGCCGTAACAGGTGAGGTTTACGCCTACGCCGTAAAGCTCAAGGTTTGAAGCTTTGTGGATATACGACGCAGTTTCCATGATCTTTTCTCTGTCGGTATTGAAAATGCCCTCGCGAAGATCGCCCATGTCTATCATGAGGATGACCTTATGAACGAGCCCGGCGCGTTCTGCAGCGGAATTAAGCTTATTAAGCGTCTCAAGCTCGCTCTGCATGGATATTTCAGCGCAGGCGACTGTCGTATCGGCCTCGGACTGCATGCCTATACGGAGCAGCAGACGGGGCTTATTCGTGTTCATGCCAAGAAGGTTCTGCGTGCGGGAATCCGCGAGCATATCGGCTTCGCTCTCATTGATGAGCTGAACGATACGCCTGTCCGCGCAAAATACCTTGGTCACTATCGCTGCTTTGATCCCCTGCTCATGGCAGAGTCCGACAAGAAAACCGAGGTTTTCCTTGAGCTTATCAAGATGTATGTTTATACGGGGGTACATGCTTCCTCCTTAATCGATGCCGAGGCTCTGCTTCATCAGCGAGAGTGCGGCTTCGGGATACTGCTTCGAAAGAACGCCGAGGGACGCCATGATATAGTCGTTGTCGTATAGGAGCTTCAGCACGTTGGGCTTAGGGAAGAGCATCATTCCGTTTTCATTGGAATCCGCTATCTTCTTCATTATCCTTTCGTGCTCGGGAAGCCTCGTTAAAGCGCCGCCGGTGGCGACTAAATACTTGAGCTTTGTCAAATCCTTGCCCTCGGCAATGGTCTGGCGGCCTCTCGGCGTGTAGATATAGCGAAGCGCGCCTGCGTGCCTTTCAACGGAAACTCTGCCCGCTTCAAGCGCCAGCCTGTGGGTGAGCTTGAACTGCTCGGGAGTTTCGGGAATGGGCTTGTAATCGCTCATAACGGAGTCCATATCGAGCTCCAGTTCCTTCTGAAGCTTATCACGGCCTATGAGATCTATCACGTTGTGTGCATTCACGTACATGCCGAGATCGCCTTCAACCGTCCTCTTTGCAAAGGGCTCGGGGGTGGTCTGTATGCTCGCTATCTCATCGGAGCCCTGCGTGACGGAATGAACGTCCGTCGTGGCGCCGCCTATATCTATAACGGCAAGATCGCCTATCTCGTTATAGAGGAGCTGCGCCGCTTCCATAACGGCTCCGGGCGTGGGGATTATATTGCCCGTGACCATATCGCGCACGTGCTCCATGCCCGCGGCCTTTACGATATGCTCCTCAAACACCTTGTGGATTATCTTCCTTGCGGGCTCGATATTCAACAGGTCGAGCTTAGGATAGACGTTTTCGGTTATGTAGAGAGGGATGCCGCTTCCCTCGAAGATCGCTCTGATAATATGGTGGTTTTGAATGTTGCCGCCGTAAATGACGGGGGCCTTTATACCCGATGCGACGAGCTTTTTTGCGTTCTCTATCGCTGTTTCGCGCTCGCCGTAATCGGTCCCGCCCGCAAGCAGAATGAGGTTGGGAGCGATCGCACGCACGTCCTCTATATCGTAATCGGACATTATGCCCGCTGTCGCGTGCTTGATTATGGCGCCCGCGCCTAAAGCGGCGGCCTTAGCCGCCTTGACGGTCATATCGTAAACAAGGCCGTGAACTGTCATTCGGAGCCCGCCGGCCGCGCTCGAAGTCGCGAAGGCGATCCCGTATTCTACGTTTTCCGTGCCGAGATTTTTTGCAAGATCGTTTATAGCTGCCTTAAGACCTATGCGGACGTCGCCTTCCAGAACGGAAGTGGGCGCCTGCCCCTGGCCTATAAAGCGCGGTTTGTCGGTATCTATGCCGTTGAAGGCATTGACGAGAGTGGTAGTAGAACCTATTTCGTAAACAAGAACGTCAACGTTCATTTTGACCTCGCAAACGGGAACCGCCGTTTGAAAACAGCGGCTCCCATTAATTCCATTGAAGGGATATGCGTTTTCCCTTCATCCGTCAATAAGAAGAGATGGATCTGAAGCTTCCCTTAGGATAAGGGAGGGGTATCGTTACATCTTGCCCTCTTTTTCCATTTCCCAACGCTTTTTGATGAGGAACGTGGCGTCATGCACGCCGTGGCTGCCGCGGCCGAAGCCTTCGTCGGCGCCCGCTTTCCTTGCAAGCTCGGGAGTGACCTGCGTGCCGCCCGCGATGAAGATTATCTTATCGCGAATACCCATCTCACGGCAGATCTGATCGATCTTGGCGATATTCTTATAGTGGATATCGTCATGGCTTATGATGGTGGAAGCCATTATAGCGTCCGCATGAGTTTCAACAGCCGCATTGACGAGCTTTTCAGGCGAGCAGGAGGTGCCGAGATAGATGACCTCCATGCCGTATTTTTCGATGCCGCCGTGCTTTATGTCGATTATCTCACGAAGACCGACGGAGTGCTCGTCCTCGCCGACCGTCGCGGCGACGATCTTCATGGGACGGCGCTCTATGTCAGCGCGGATCTCAGCATCGGAAAGAACGTCGGGCTCCTTGGGGATGACGAGGGAATCCACGTCGATCTCGAAGGGGACCTTGCCCTTGACCTCTATGCGGGTGCCGTCCTGCGGATGCATTATCTCGCGGGAGATGACCTCGCACTCGGTAAGGTTCATGCGCTTCGCACACTCAAGCGCCGCGGCTTCCGCGATCTGCTTGGGAGCGGGGAAGAACATGGTGAGCATAACGGTACCGTCGGCAAGCCATTCCATCTCGGGGCGGATCTTCTTGCCGCCGGGAGTGAAATCGCGGGTCTCAGCCATACGGACGTTGACGTTGTCGTTATCGTCGAGCTCGTCGATATATATGATTTTATCGGGATCCTCAAGGGTGCAGCCGCCGATGAGCGCCGCGGGATCCATGGGATCTCCGCCGTACTGCTCGACGTTGTTATAGCCGTAATGCGCGGTGACGGGCGCCATGTACTGCGGATCGCGCTTGAAGATGGTGCCTGCGCCGATACCGCCGTTCATCTTTCTTGCGATACCGTCGCCGTTGCGCTCGGGATAGATGCCGGAGTCAACGAAGAAGCCTTCCTCAACGGCCGCGAAATAGCCGCCGAGCTCGAGCATTTCCTCCATGAAGAGGACCGCCCTTTCCTTGAGCTCGCGAGCTTTTTCACGCAGATAACCGTCCTTCTTGAGCTCAACCATTTCCATAAGGCCGTCCATGCCGATGAGCGCCTGCTTGGCGGTGTCGCAGGCTTCGATGTTATAGATGTGCCAGGGAACGTTGCGGCCCTCGTCGGGGGTGATGGTGGACTGGATATCCGCGCTCGTCAGCTTGGAAATGACCATGTTGAGAACGTGGGTAACGGTCGCTTCGCGGGTCGAGGATTCGATGTACTTGGTGTTCATCTGCGCCCTCATGCGGTACTCGTGGAAGAGATCGCGCAGCGCTACCGCGTAAGGCAGATCCATGTGGATACAGGGCGCGGGAGTGGCCGTCGGAGGAACGGTGGAAAGGCAGATGTTCTTTTTGTTGATGCCGACCCTTGCGGAGAAGATGGCGTTAATGCCGTGCTGGACCATGAGCTCGGGCATTACCTTCCATGCTTCGCGGGCGGTGGCGTTTGCGTTATGCGCGCCGTCGATCTGGGCCATGCCCGCCCAGGCTATTAGCTTCTTGGATTCGCAGGCGTCAACAAAGGAGCGGATCATATTGATGTTGCGGTAAATGACGTTATACTGGGGATCCTGATGGACGCCGTTAACGCCTTCTTCCGCGAACATGACCGCAATATCGGGACCCGCAACGCCGGAAACGTAGCTGTGGTAATTGATGGGGCGGCCGACCTCGTCCTCGATCATGTCGAGGGCCTTGCGCTGCGCCCTTACCTGTTTACGGGTTATGGGAACGCCGCCCATACCCTGGGGAGTGCCCTCGATAAGCCCGTCAAAATGGCTCTGACCTGCGGTACGGATGACCATTATGTGATCCGCGCCGTGATGAGCCGCCATACGCATACGGCGGATATCGTCTTCAAAGCGGCCGGAAGCGATCTCGGTAGTGATAACGGGAGCGGGCTGAGGATCTATATCCTCGAAATAGTGAGCGGGGGGAAGGGGGACGGAGCACTTCAGCGGCTCTGTCGCATCCTGATACTCAAAGGGACCCATGTGAAGATTCGGAACGGGCTTGCGCCAGGTCCAGCCCCTGCGGCGGGGACGGTACTTGTCGAGATCCTTAAGTATCTCTGCTACGTTGATGGGAGCATCGGGTGAAAGCCTGTAATCGCTCATTATTCGTTACCTCCCTTGAAAAGATCGGCGGCTTCGTCCCAAAGACGGCCGTTCACAAGTTCGAGACCCGCGGGACGGATCTCCATGCCCTTGGCCTTGGCAAGACGGTAAACCACGTTGCCTGCGCCGTAGCACATGAGCGAACGCTCCATACAGCCTTCCACTATTGCCTTCGCCTCGATGGAGGAGAAGCCCATGCGAAGAAGAACGGAACGCTCTATAGCGGGAGAAGTGTACTCCTTGCCCATCTGAAGAAGGGGATCGACGAGCTTATTCGCAAGCTCCCAGAAGCGAGCATCGATCTGCTCATCGGTCAGATCCTTCAAATGCTGATGGCGATCTTTGAAATCGTCGTCACGTTTCATAAATAAACCTCCGTGTGTGTTGTTTAGCTTCATTAAAGCGCTGCGACGGCGCTGCGGACGAATTCTTCGGAAGAATTGGTCTCCTCCATGAGGAAGCGGATATCCTCATCCGTAAGCTCATCCTTATGAGTGCCGACGGCCCTCTTTATGCGGGATCTGCGCATATGATCGAGATCGAGATCTGTGACCTGGATAAGGGAGGGATGAGCGGGAAGGATTATGTTCTTGCCGGGGATCTCATCCTTGGGATCGCCGAAGTGGATGTCGATGCCGTTCTGCCTTGCGAAGGAGAGCTGGGGATTGATGTGCTTGCCCGCGCCGGTGTATTCGGTCTCCTGAACGACGATGCACTGATCGCGATCAAGATCCTGCGCCAGACGGAACGCGGCGGCAAGCGAGGTGTTGCCCGCGGGGCCCTTCTCAAGACCTTCAAGGGAAGCCAGGCACTCCGTGATATAGAAGACGCTGCCCTGAGTGACGGTAACGTATCTGTCCATATAGCGGAGAGGACGGGCCGCGCTCCTAGGAACGTCGGAATGATCGGGGTTTACGGAATAGGGAACGCCGAATCCGGTATGGCCCGTGGTGAAGCTCTTTTTATTGAACTGCGCGTCGGAAGCCATGTGCAGACCGGAAAGGTTTACGGAAGCCGCGATGACCTTGGCATTGCAGCCGGCCTTGCGAAGTCCGCGCGCGGTGCCCGTGAGGTTGCCGCCGCCCGCGTTGGTGCATACCACAACGTCGGGATCCTTGCCGATCTTGGCGCGGAACTGCTCGGCGATCTCATAGCCAAGGGTCTCTACTCCGGCGATGCCGAAGGGAGTATAAAGGGAAGCGTTGAAATAGCCGGTCTCCTCAAGAAGCTGGAGCACGGTGGAGAAGAGCTCGGGACCGACGGTGAGCTGAACTACCTCAGCGCCAAGCGCTTCGCACTTCCTGGCCTTCTCAATGATCTCGGGCTGACCGACGCCCTTGGAATCGTAGCATTCCTGAACGACGATGCACTTCAAGCCCGCCATAGCCGCACAGCAGGCGACGGCGGCGCCGTAATTGCCGCTCGTTGCGGTAACAACGCCCTTGTAACCCAGCTTCTTCGCCTGATAAACGCTCGTGCAGGCACGGCGCGCCTTGAAGGAGCCGGAGGGGTTGGAAGCTTCGTCCTTTATGAATATGCGGGCGCCCTTGCCTTCGGGAGCGCACTTTCTCGCAAGCTCTGTCAGATTCTTGAGCTCGATCAGAGGAGTGTTGCCGATGGAGAACATGGACTGCACGCGCCTGATCTCATCAATGGTGTAGCCGGTGGCTTCCATCATGGCCTCATAATCGAAGCCGATGCCGGGCTTTTCGAATTTCTCAAAGTCCATGCCGACGGCATTCTTTATGATCTCGTTCTTGCGGGCCATTATCGCGTCATAGCTGTTATCCATCAATCTTCACCTCCGAAAGTGATCTTGCGCACCATATCGCCGATCTCGAGCACTTCGGGCACGAAGAAACCGAAGTTATGCTCGAAATAGGGGTTGACCTTAACGACCTCGCCCTTGGCGTGACGGCCGGTGCGGGTGACGACCTCAGCCACTTCGCCGATCTCGGCGTCCTCCTGCAGGTAACCCTTTACCCACATTTCAAGAGGATTGACCTTCGTATCGTCGGGAAGAGAGGAAGAACGCTCCTCGGGAGGCAGAACTACGTTATGGATCTGCACCCAATCGCCTTTCTTTGCCATTTAAAATACCTCCATATAAACAGCTTTGGGAAGCCCCTAAAAAGGAGCTCCCCTAAGGTTTTATTTTTCTATATAGTCACGGAAATCGCCCATTATGGCGTGGGGAACAGGCAGATCGATCATGGTCTTGAGGCCGGGCTTCGCGTTGATGACGTGGGGGATCATGTTGACGCACATCGCAATGGTGCCAAGGCCGCCTTCAACTTCGGGAGTATTGGCAACGTGGATCGCGGGAGTGCCTTCGATAACAACGTAATCGCCGGTATGAGTGCCTTCCATTTCGGGCTCGATCTGCTGGGGATGGATGAGATCGATCCTCATCTTGCCGTCAACGTAAGCCTGAGCGGTCATATTGACGCCCGCAACGTTGCCCGCGGCGGCGAAGCCGTAGGGAGCCTGACGATCGACCTTGGTGACGATGGGGGCCATCTGCTTTTCGAACTTGTCGATCTTCCAGCCGAGCGCTTCGGCGATCATGCCGGCGCTCTCTTCAAAGCCCACATGACCCGCGAGGGAACCGTCCTCAACGCCCTTATTGAATTCATCGACGGTGATGCCGATGCCCTGCTCCTTCATAACGGCGGGGCCGAAGGGGGAGAGGGAGTTGACGCGCTTGCACATAACGCTTTCAACGTCGATCATGCAGCCGGAAAGGCAGATAGCAAGAAGATCCATCATGAGGCCGGGATTGATGCCGGTGCCGAGAACGGAAACGCCGTTCTCCTTGGCGATGCGGTCAAGCTCTGCGGCGAGCTCGGGATGCTGAGCCTTGGGGTAAGCCATTTCCTCGGCAGTGGTAACAACGTTGATGCCGTTCTCAAGGACGAACTTGAGCTTGGGGAATACGGCGGGAACGAAGGAATCGGTGGCGACTATCGCAACGTCGGCAGCGCCCTTGTAGATGACGGTGTTGATGTCGTTGGAGATAAGAACATCCTTGCGGTCGCCGCGCTCGATGCCGAGGCGCTCGAATATGCTCATACCGTTGAGCTTATCCCACATATCGCATACGCCGGTGATCTCAACGCCCTTCTTGCCGAGGAGCATCCTTGCGATGCCGGAACCCATGGCGCCGAAGCCCCAAATAGCAACCTTTACATTTTCCATAATTGACCTCCGTGAATATAATTACTGATTTGATCGGGATAGTCCCAAATAGTAATTATATCATATAAAGGTCAATACCGTAACCCCCTTTTTTACAATGAGAGATTATATTTTCGGTGTTTCGCACGAAAAGGGCATAAAGAAAGGCCGCCGTGATAATACGGCGGCCTGGAATTCGATTTTATTGAGGGATTACGCCCACTCGTTCTTGCTCTGAGGCACTCTTATGCCGCTGAGAAGTCCACCGTATTCCCAAAGGAACCACTGCTTTGTGGAGGGCTTAAGGCGAAGATCGAGGAAGCGCGCGGAATCCGCGCCCGCGGAATTGAGATAGAGGCGGTAATAGCCCTGAGAGTAATTCTCCCTGCTGGGGCCGAGCTCCCAAACGTCAACCGTATAGGGCACGTTGGGGGTATAGTCGTTTTCGACCGTACAGCCGCCGAAATAGGAACGGGGAATGTAATCGACTCCATCCATGAACCTATCGGAAACGAACTGCTTCTCCATGGGGTTCATGGGTCGGGGCCCTTTAAGATAATCGATCATGGCATAGCAGGCTTCCTCATCCTCGGGGAACCTTGCGAGCACGGCTATCGTCAGCGCCGCGACCTCAAAGGGATCGGAAAGATCCCCGCCGGGGAGGGTCTTAAGATCCTCAACGGAGGTGGGAAGATGATCGAAACGGATGGTCTTCTTCGTATTGTTTATGGCGTTCATCATTGAGTTTTCGATTTTTTTGCCGACGTCATTCTTCAGCGTCGTCTTGATCCTTCTTACTAACTGATCCAATAAGCTCATACAGCGCCCTGCCTTTCATCGATGGTAATACGCGGGAAAACCGCTTTCAATATATATTACCATGTCGGGAAGGTTTTTGCAAGCACTAATCGAAAGGACCGGGAACAAGCCCGCGGTCGAGGCTTTCGTAAAGCTCGCGCAGCCAATCCGAATCGAATTCGGCGGCCGTTTTGGAGGAGGCGGGGAAGAGGCCTATCCCGCAGAGCGAAGACTGCATTTCATCTTCAAGAAGTCTTTGGATCAAGCCTTCCGCATAGGGCAGCTTTACGGGGTCGATACCTTTCATTATCCCCAGGTATTGCGCAAGGGGCGCTTCATCGGAAGGAACAAGCTCAAAATACCGCATTTTTCCCATCTGTACAGCCCGAAGCATGTTGCCCGCGCTCCTTATATCGCATATACAAGCTGAGACTTTGCCTCTTTTGAATTCTTCCTCGGTACCGAATGAGGATGCTGCGGCAGAAAAGCCTTCATCCCCAAATGCTGAGGGATCGAAAGCGATAACACGCTTTGAAAGGCAAAAGAGCTCGGCTGCGGGCAGGGGAGAGCTTTCATTTTCTCGCGGAAGGAACATATCTTCCGGATATTCCCCCGCGGGAAAGCTCATTATATCGGGTGTTATTCCTCGTTCCATCTCACGGCGCGCCTCCTCGGGCGTGTAGGCTTTGACGTTATAATACACGCCTATGAACCTTTTTTGATATTCCCTTGCACACTTGTCTATGCGGTTCCCAAGGCTCCCGATATAAGGCCTGACTCCCACTATATGCCAAACCGTTATGATCCCCAAGGGCGGTTCGCGCTTATACTGCAGCCATTGCCCGTAAGGATCGGCGCCAAGCCGCTCCTTAAAGAAAGGGGGCGAAAGCGCTGCGTATAACAAAAGGACCGCTATGCCGAGGACGGCGGCGATCCTTGCTTTTATATGTTTTTTACCGGCTTCCTTCATACTGAAGGATATGTTTATGAAGGCGGGCTCATTCCTCTGCATCGGGGTTTTCCGGTGGGATGTCTTTTCCCGTATCTTTGGGAAAGTCGTGGGCGGGGGAATCGTCCCTGAGCTTAATGACCTCTGCCGCCAGTCGCCGCCTGTCTTCGCTCATGGCCGCGTAATGCTTGCGTGTGGTGTTTACATCCTTGTGTCCCAAAACATCGGCAACAAGATAAATGTCGCCCGTTTCGCGGTAGAGCATGGTGCCGTACGTGCTGCGAAGCTTATGAGGAGAGATCTTCTTCAAAGGCGCCGCAATTTTCGCATATTTCTTAACGAGAATTTCGACCGAACGCACGCTCATGCGCTTTTTCTGCATGGAGAGGAAGAAGGCTTTTTCATGCCCTTCGGCAGGGATAACGGATTCGCGGTAAACCATGTATTCGAGGAGGGCGTGGCGCACGTCCGAACCGAAAACGACCTGTTCCTCATTGCCGCCCTTGCGGGTTATCCTGACCTCGTTGGACATGAAATTGAGATCGTCCAGGTCGATCCCCACAAGCTCGCTTATACGCATACCGGTACCGAGGAATAATGTAATAATAGCTGTATCGCGTACTGAATTCGACTGATGATATATTTTCTGCCGTTCCGTAAGACCGTCGCCGCTTTCCACAGTATCGAGCAGCTTTGCCATCTCATCCGGCTCGAGACGGATTATGGGCTTTTCGTGCAGCTTGGGCGTATCCACGAGGGCGGGGGCGTTGTTTATGATACGCTCTTTTTTGTATAAATACTTGAAAAGCGCGCGTATCGCCGAAAGCTTACGGGCCTTTGCGCGTTCGCCGTTTATAACGAGCTCATCGGATTCATCGCTGGGCTGATAAAGCGATACGTATTCGAGAAAGCATTCGATGCATACCTGATCGACTTGTTCGAGAATATCGTAACCGATACTGCGCATGGAATCGATCCCGGCGCAGAGATCGGTACCCATGAGATAAGTGAAAAAAGTCCTCAGATCGACAGCATAACCGTATCTGGTCATAACGCCCGTTGTAAGCTCGATGCCGCGGAAGAAATCCGTGCAGCATTTCGGAAGCTCCAAAATGAGCTCGCGAAGCTTGACGGTGTATTTTTTCTTTTTTTCAACCGAATAATCGCTCATGGGGAAGCCTCCTTTGCTTTGCCTTATTATAACACAACATTGCGTTAAAGGCAAGTTTAACGCAATGTTGAATACGGATAATCAAAAATATATTATTTTAGAACAGCCGGGCCCTTTCGTGACTCATTTCACGGAAGACGCATCATCATCGGGCTTTGTGCTTTCAATGAGATTTTTAACTTCCGCACGCGCCATCTGATCGCAGCGGTTATTGAATTCGTTGTCTGCATGGCCCTTGACCTTGTGCCAGGTCACGGCGTGAGCTTTTGAAAGCGCGTAAAGCTCCTGCCAAAGATCGGTGTTTTCAACAGGTTTTTTATCGGCCTTTTTCCAGCCGCGGCGAACCCAGTTGTCTATCCAATGCTCGTTAAAGCCGTTTGAAAGATATGCGCTGTCAGTATAAAGATCCACGGAGCACGGCTCCTTCAAGGCTTTGAGCGCCATTATGGCGGCGGTCATTTCCATGCGGTTATTGGTCGTATTCACGCACCCACCGGATAATTCGCGCCGCTTATCCTTATACATGAGTATCGCCGCCCAGCCTCCGGGCCCGGGATTTCCCGAGCACGCGCCGTCGGTATAGATCGTTACGCGTTTCATGTATCGAGATTGTAATCGATCGTGAACAGCGGAAGCCTGTCCTCGACCTGCCAATCGCCGTATATGCCGCAATGTGCGGCGCCGATCTCTATATGCAGCATGGCGATTCCGCAGTCGATACCGCCGAAACCGAAATTCTTGGAAATACAGGCGACCTGCAGAGAATCCTTCAAAACGTCAAATTCCCAGGGCTGATAATTCCTTGCGGAGGGCGCTATCCTTGCGCATTCGACAGCGGATCTCTGCCATTCGGGCAGCAATTCGAATTCCCTCTCCTCTATCCCCGTAAGATTTTGGATCGTCTTGCGGTTCCTTTTTCTTTCGGGCAATTTGTCATAATGACCGATCGCTATGAGACAGCGTATCTTTTCCGTTTCGGGATCCAATCTGATGCATTGATTGGCAATATTCCTGTTATAGGTGCCGCCAACCCAGCAAGTGCCGAGCCCCATCGCGGTGCATTCAAGCACGAAGGCCTCTCCAACGGATCCGACCATATAATCGTGATCGCCCTCACAGCTTATCAAAGCGGCGAATGTTTCGGTGCCGGAGATGAGCTTGCCGATAAGGGGATTGAAAATGCCTTCCTGCCTGCCGACGACTATGCGGACGTCGTCGGTGCTGAAGTATTTTGCGGCCTCCTTGAGGACGCGCAGCTCATCCCTTGAAGCGCTGCCGGAGTATTTGCGAACGGAGACCCTTTTGAACGCGGCCTCGTACCATCTTTCCATCGAAGATTCCATAGTGATGCCTCCTCTGTTAGCTGAGTATTTCCTTAAGAAACTGCCCCGTATAGCTTTCGGGGACCTTGGCGACCTGTTCGGGAGTTCCGCAGGCGACCACAGTACCGCCCGCGTCGCCTCCTTCGGGGCCGAGATCTATAATGTAATCGGCGGTCTTTATAACGTCGAGATTGTGCTCTATAACGAGCACGCTGCTGCCTCCGTCGCACAGACGCCGGAGTATGCCCAAAAGCCTGTCAACGTCGGCAATATGAAGGCCCGTTGTGGGCTCATCCAATACGTAAAGGGTCTTGCCCGTGTTCTTTCGTGCAAGCTCGGCAGCAAGCTTGACGCGCTGAGCTTCGCCGCCCGAAAGAGTTGTGGAAGGCTGACCGAGCTTTATATAGCCCAGACCCACGTCGCACAGCGTTTCGAGCTTTTTCGCTATCTTAGGTATGGGCTTAAAGAAATGATAAGCCTCTTCCGCCGTCATGTCAAGCACATCCGCAATAGTTTTTCCTTTATAGCGCACCTCAAGGGTCTCGCGGTTGTAGCGTTTGCCCTTGCAGACTTCGCAGGGAACGTAAACGTCCGAAAGGAAATGCATCTCGATCTTGAGTATTCCGTCGCCGGAACATGCCTCGCAGCGGCCTCCCTTTACGTTAAAGCTGAATCTGCCCGCCGTATAGCCGCGAAGCTTCGCATCCGGGGTCTGCGCGAATACGTCCCTTATAAGGTCGAACACGCCCGTATATGTCGCGGGATTGCTGCGCGGAGTCCTGCCTATGGGAGACTGATCTATATCGATTATCTTATCAAGCGCTTCAACGCCGTCTATGCCGTCATGATCGCCGGGGCGGACCCTTGCGCGGTTCAGCTTGTTCAAAAGGCTCTTTTTGACTATCTCGTTTACGAGGCTGGATTTGCCGGAGCCCGAAACGCCGGTCACGCAGGTGAATACGCCGAGAGGGATCTTAACGTCTATGTTCTTGAGGTTGTTTACCCTCGCGCCGCGGATGGAAAGCCAATTCCCGCCGAGCTTTCGGCGCTGTTTCGGAACGGCTATGCTCTTTATGCCCGTAAGATACTGCCCCGTGACCGATGCGGGTTCCGCCATTATATCGGAAAGGGAGCCTTGAGCGATGACCTCTCCCCCGTGTTCCCCCGCGCCCGGGCCTATATCCACGATATGATCCGCCGTGCGTATCGTCTCTTCATCATGTTCTACTACAATAAGCGTGTTTCCGAGATCGCGCAGGCCGCAGAGAGCGTCCAAAAGCTTCCTGTTATCGCGCTGATGAAGACCTATCGAGGGCTCATCCAGTATGTAAAGCACGCCCACGAGCCCGGAGCCTATCTGAGTCGCCAGCCTTATCCTCTGCGCTTCTCCGCCGGACAATGAAGACGAAGCCCTCGAAAGAGTGAGATAATCGAGGCCGACGTTGACGAGGAAACCGAGCCTCGCTTTAAGCTCCTTAACTATCTGCGATGCAATGATCGCCTCGGAGGGGCTGAAGCTTAAATGTTCTATAAACTCTTTCGCACGCTTGACGGACATATCCGAAAGCTCCGCTATGGAGACTCCGCCAACCGTCACGGCAAGGGATTCGGGCTTCAGACGCTTGCCGCGGCAAGCCGCGCAGGGCGTGTTCCGCATATAGGCTTCGATATCCTGTTTCGACCAATCCGACTGCGTTTCACGGTAGCGCCGTTCGAGATTGGGGATGACCCCTTCAAAAGGTGTGTCGAACGTGCCGCTGCCGTACTCCTTCTGATACTGTATATGCAGTTTTTTCTCTCCCGTGCCGTAAAGCAGAGCTCGGCGTCCTTCTTCGGGGATGTTTTCCCAAGGGGTATCGCCGTCAAAGCCGTATTCCTTTTCTATTGCGGTAAAATACATATCCGCAATGGTGTTTTTCGAATTGCTCTGCCAGCCGGTAACGGAGATCGCACCCGAATTCAGAGAAAGACGGGTATCGGGCACAACGAGCGTTTCATCGATCGTGAGCGTAAAGCCGAGGCCAGTGCATTCGGGACAGGCGCCGAAAGGGCTGTTGAACGAGAACATCCTCGGAGTAAGTTCCTCTATGCTTATGCCGCAGTCCGGGCAGGCGTAATTCTGTGAAAACAGCAGCTCCTCGCCATCGACTATAACGACCTTCGCAAGCCCTTCGCCGAAAGAAAACGCGGTCTCGAGCGAATCGGAAAGGCGCGAACGGACGCCCTCCCTTACAACGAGCCTGTCAACAACTGCGTCGATAGTATGCTTCTTCTTTTTATCGAGATCGGGAACTTCGTTCACGTCGTAAACGGCGCCATCCACCTTAACTCTAACGTAACCCTCCTTGCGGATGCGCTCGAATACCGCCTTATGCTCGCCCTTTCTCGCGCGGATGACGGGCGCTATGACGAGTATCTTCGTTCCTTCGGGCAGATCGAGCACGCGATCCACGACCTGATCTATGCTCTGCCTTTCTATGGGCCTGCCGCAGACGGGGCAATGAGGGCGGCCGATGCGCGCGTAAAGGAGCCTTAAATAATCGTTTATCTCTGTGACGGTGCCGACCGTGGAACGAGGATTGTTCGAGGTACTCTTCTGGTCAATGGATATGGCGGGAGAAAGTCCCTCGATATGATCTACGTCCGGCTTATCCATCTGCCCCAAAAACTGGCGTGCGTAAGCCGAAAGGGATTCAACGTACCTGCGCTGACCCTCCGCGTATATGGTATCGAAAGCGAGACTCGATTTTCCGGAGCCCGAAACGCCCGTAAAAACTATCAGCTTGTTTCGAGGGAGCTCCAGCGAGATATTCTTGAGGTTGTTCTCTCTCGCGCCTTGTATGTAAATGGAATCCTTCATTTTCTCGTCCTTTGTCTTGCTTTTTTCTTTGAACCGACGGTGCCGGGAGCAAGCCGCTTCGTGCCGTCAGGCTCCTTGCCTTGAAGCCTGTAAAGCTCGTCGCGGAGCTTTGCCGCCTGCTCGAATTCAAGCTCCATAGCGGCCTGCTTCATCTGCTCTGTTATGAGCCTTATGCGCTCCTCACGCTCCTCGTCGGACATTCCGTTCTTAGAGGGCTTGGCCTTGGAGCTGATCTCGATAACGTCGTGCACGGCCTTTTTGATGCTTTGGGGAGTGATCCCGTGCTCCTCGTTATACTTCATCTGTATCTCGCGCCGGCGGTTCGTTTCGTCTATCGCGCGCTGCATGGAATCCGTGACGGTATCAGCATACATTATTACGCGCCCGTCGGCGTTTCGTGCCGCTCGGCCGACTGTCTGAACGAGCGAGGTCGTTGAACGGAGGAATCCCTCCTTATCGGCGTCAAGTATTGCGACGAGCCCGACTTCGGGAAGGTCGAGCCCCTCCCTCAAAAGGTTGATGCCCACAAGTACGTCGAATTCGCCGAGGCGCAGATCGCGAATGATCTCCATTCGCTCGATAGTTTCTATATCGGAGTGCATGTATCTGACCCTTACGCCCATTCCGTCCAAATACTCGGTCAGCATTTCCGCCATGCGTTTCGTGAGGGTCGTGACGAGCGTTCGATAGCCCTTTGCAGCCGTAATGCGGATCTCGCCCAAAAGATCATCGACCTGCCCGGTTACGGGTTTTACCGTGATCTCGGGATCGACGAGCCCCGTCGGTCTTATTATCTGCTCCGCTATTTGAGATGCGCGCGAGAGCTCATATTCTGCGGGAGTGGCGCTGACGCATATGAGCTGGCCCACGCGCTGCTCGAATTCATCGAAAGTCAAGGGGCGGTTATCGTATGCGCTGGGAATGCGGAAACCGTATTCTACGAGCTCCGTCTTGCGCGAAAGATCCCCGCGGTACATGGCGCGAAGCTGAGGCAGAGTTACGTGGGATTCATCGACTATCGTAAGGAAGCCCTTTGGGAAGTAATCCATGAGGGTGAAGGGCGGCTCGCCCGGTTTGCGCCCGTCAAAGTATCTGGAATAGTTCTCTATGCCCTGGCAATAGCCTATTTCGCGTATCATCTCGATGTCAAAGGTGGTGCGCTGCTCTATCCTCTGCGCCTCAAGTAGCTTGTTCTGCGCCTTGAATTCCTTAACGCGCTCTATCATATCGTGCTTTATCTCGTCAAGAGATCCTTCAATGCGCTCCCTGTCCGCCGCGTAATGAGTCGCCGGGAATATCATGACGTGAGCGAGCGTGCGAATGGGCTGGCCCGTCAGCACCGTTATTTCCGAAATGTTCTCTATCTCATCGCCGAAAAGCTCTATGCGGAGCGCTTTTTCCATTTCACCGATGGGGAAAACCTCGATAACGTCTCCGCGGACCCTGAAAGTCCCGCGGGAAAAATCAAGGTCGTTGCGCTGATACTGCATATCGACGAGCTTGCGGAGGATGGTTTCGCGGTCTGTCTGCATTCCTATTCGCAGGGATAAGCTCATCCTCATGTATTCTTCGGGCGAGCCCAACGCATAAATACATGAGACCGAAGCGACTATTATAACGTCCTTCCGTTCGTTCAGCGCGCAGGTGGCGCTGTGGCGCAGACGCTCTATCTCATCGTTTATTGAGGATTCCTTTTCGATATAGGTATCTGAAGAGGCTATATATGCCTCGGGCTGATAGTAGTCATAATAGCTGACGAAATATTCGACGGCGGAATCGGGGAAGAATTCTTTCAGCTCAGAGCAGAGCTGCGCCGCAAGCGTTTTATTGTGCGCGATAACAAGCGTCGGGAGCTGGACCTTCTCGATTACCTTTGCCATGGTGAAGGTCTTTCCCGAGCCCGTAACGCCCAATAATACCTGGAGCCTGTCGCCGCGCTTGACGCCCTCCGCAAGCTTTTCTATCGCCTGCGGCTGATCGCCGGTAGGTTCAAACGGTGATACGGCTTTGAATACGTTCATTTGCTTCTCCTCAAACTGACTCAACTTATATTATAGCATCTCACGGCCGAACTAAAAAGCCCCAATTTGCGTTTTCTTGAAATTACCTGCTTTTCCTCAAGAACACTATTGAGCAAAACGAACGCCGATGCTATCATACCCGTGAGGTGATAAAGATGATTAAAGAGTTATTGTTTGCCGTATATGCCGCGCTCATTCCGGCCGTACCGCTGTGGGGAGCTCATCATTTCGGAAAAAACGGCGACGCCCGCAAAAGAAAGATCTGCTTCGTGCTTTTTGCGGTACAGGCGGCGATCTCCGCGGCAAGTATAATAAAATACATTGGAACAGTATGAAAAAAGCCGACTTATAGGCCGGCTTTTGATATCAGCTGCGTCAATGCTTTTTCTTAAAGCTCTTTTCGCCGATGCGGATCAGATAGACGATCGCGGGGCAAAGAACAAGGTTCACAACGAACTCGAACACGAAATTCAAACCGACGAATACGACTATGAGGAAGAGCGCGGTCTTATCGCCGTAACCGTTCTGAGCGGCCAGATCCTTTATGGTATCCCAGAAGAACACCCTGCAGCCGATAAGGAAAATGCCGGTATTCACGATGGGAGCGGTCGCCGCCGCGCCGATAACGCCGGCAACGGTGTTGAACCTCTTTGAAAGAAGCTTGTAAACAAGACCTGCGCAGGCTCCGCAGAGAACGCCCTTGAGGATAACTGTGATTATGGTGCCGGCGGGGCTTATTCCGAAGAAGAAGGCCGTATCGGGCTGGAGAAGAACCACTATCGCGAATACAAGACCCAGCCATGCGCCCGCCCATACTCCGAAAAGCGCCGCTCCGACTACGATGGGCATGAGTACGAGGGATATGGAGAAGGTCCCGAAGCGGATGAAGCTGCCGAGAAGCTGGAGCACTACGACTATCGCGGTCAGAAGCGCTACGCCGACAAGCGTGCGGGTGTCAAACCTTTTGGTGGTGGCATTGCTCATTGAATTATACCTCCGAATGAATTAGCATCAAGCCGATATGATTATACATATCGCGCCGAAGAATGTAAAGTATCTGCTTAAATATATTGCGTGAAAGAGCTTTTTCTCACGCGGGCTCGCACGTGACGGTAAGCAGCCCGTCGCTTTCAAGACGCTCGAATTTCAGCATATAGATACCGTAAATGACGTTCGCCTTTTTAGCGCCTTCCTTCAGCGAAATGAGAGCCGCCCCTATCCTTTCTGCGGCGTCATCGTCACCGGACGGAACATAAACCTTAGAAAAACAAAGCGTTAGCTCATCCGCGAGCATTGTAAGATAACTGTCCTCCGGCTCTTCCGTGGGAACGGAGCTCGTACTTACGGAGCCTCCGAAAATATCCTCCGTGGGCTCTGCGGTGGGTTCCGCCATCTTAACTTCGAAAGGATGCGTGACAGACATGCACAGTACGCCCGATTTCATATAAGCGTTGACGCTCGCATAACGGCCGTCCGAATTGCTTTTATACGTGAGCGACGTGAATTTATCGCCGTTCGTTATGTCGCCGCCGAGACTGTCACGCAGGGAAAGGATCGCATACGAATACGGAGCGGGAGTGGGAGCGATCTCCTCTTCCTCTCCCCCGCGCTTCTTGCCGAATACGGCGCAGAGCACCACGAAAACCGCGACTCCCAAAACGCATAATACCGGAAGCACGGTGCGTTCCATCCGCATTCGCCTTTCAATTTTAGCTATTTCGCCTTTTGATCTGGTCGCCATAAATTAACCGCGGGGCGGAGCGCAGTTAAACGCACCGCCCCTTATTCTGTCAGCCTACAACTACGTTGACTATGTTCCTGATCGCTATGAACTTGCGGAGGGTCTTTCCCTCGATCCAGTTCGCAAGATCGGGGTTGGAGAGAACGAGCTCCTTAAGCTCCTCCTGTGAAATATCCGCGGGAACGGTCATCTTGGTGCGGAGCTTGCCGTTTACCTGAATGCCGAGCTCCTGTACGTTGGAAACGAGGGCCGCTTCATCCCATACGGGCCACTTTGCTTTATAAAGAGGCTCGAAGCCCAACTGCTCGTTCATTTCCTCCGCGATATGGGGCGCGAAGGGATCGAGCAGTATGAGCAGGGTGCGCAGCTCGTCGCGCGTTATGCTGCCGTTGGAATAAACCTCGTTTACAAAGCTCATCATACCCGCGATCGCGGTGTTGAACTTCATGCGCTCTATATCCTCCGTCACCTTCTTTATGCAGGTGTGCAGCGAAGCGCGCATCTCCGGGCGCTCCCCCTCCCCCTTGACCATATCCAGCATACGCCATACGCGGTCGAGGAAGCGGCGGCAGCCCATGACGCCGGTAGTGCTCCAGGGAATGGTCTGCTCGAAGGCGCCTATGAACATTTCGTAAAGCCTTACGGTATCAGCGCCCAGATCGCGGCAGAGATCGTCGGGGTTAATTACGTTGCCGAAGGATTTGGACATCTTGCGGCCGTCCTCCGCCAATATCATGCCATGGCTCGTGCGCTTCAAATAGGGCTCGGGGCAGCTCACAACTCCTATATCGTAAAGGAATTTGTGCCAGAAACGGGAATACAGCAGATGCAGAGTGGTGTGCTCCATTCCGCCGTTGTACCAATCGACGGGCATCCAGTAATCGAGCGCCTCCTTCGAAGCGAGCGCTTTGTCGTTATGCGGATCGCAGTAACGCAGGAAATACCAGCTCGAGCCGGCCCAGTTGGGCATGGTGTCGATCTCGCGCTCTGCGGGCGCGCCGCACTTGGGGCAGGTGGTGTGGATCCAGTCGGTCGCTCTCGCCAATGCGGAAGAGCCGTCCTCCGCGGGCTTGTAATTGTCTATCTCCGGCAGAGTTAGCGGGAGCTGATCCTCGGGGATGGGGACCCAGCCGCAATGCTCGCAGTAAACGAGGGGTATAGGCTCGCCCCAATAGCGCTGACGGGAGAAGAGCCAGTCGCGCAGCTTGAAGTTGGTCTTTTTATGACCTATACCCTTACCCTCGAGATATTCTATTATGGCCTTCTTGGCCTCTTCGACCTGCATACCGTTCAGGAACCCGGAATTGACGAGCACGCCCGTTTCGCAGTCGGTGAAGGCTTCCTTCGTAACGTCGCCCCCCGCAACGACTTCGACTATGGGAAGGCCGAATTTCATTGCGAATTCCCAGTCGCGGGTATCGTGACCGGGGACCGCCATTATAGCGCCAGTGCCGTAGCCCATGAGAACGTAATCGGAGATCCATACGGGAATGGGCTTTTCGGTGCAGGGATTGATCGCATAAACGCCCTCGAGCGGAACGCCTGTCTTATCCTTTGCAAGCTCGCTGCGCTCGAAATCGCTCTTGTGCGCCGCCTGTTCGCGGTAGGCTTCAACTGCTTCCATATTCGTGATGCGGTCCTTCAATGCTTCAACGAGAGGATGCTCGGGCGCAACGACCATGTAGGTGGCTCCAAACATGGTATCGGGCCTTGTGGTATAGATCTTCAGGCCTTCCGGATAGCCATCTATTTTGAAAGTGACCTCCGCGCCGGTGCTTCTGCCTATCCAGTTGCGCTGCGTGGTCTTGATGCGATCGGAAAAATCGATCTTATCAAGATCGTCGATCAGCCTGTCCGCATATTCGGTGATCTTGAGCATCCACTGGCTCCTTACCATGCGGATAACGGGTGCGCCGCAGCGCTCGCAGGTACCGTCAATAACCTCTTCGTTGGCAAGGCCGACCTTGCATGAAGTGCAGAAATTGATGGGCAGCTCCGCCTTGTATGCCAGGCCCTTTTCGAAGAGCTTTAAAAATATCCACTGAGTCCACTTGTAGTAAGCGGGATCGGAGGTGTAGATCTCCCTTGACCAATCGAAGCTCATGCCGAGCATCTGAAGCTGGCGGTGGAATACGGAGATATTGCGCTCGGTGACCTTCATGGGGTGCTCGCCCGTCTTTATGGCGTAATTCTCTGTGGGAAGTCCGAAACTGTCGTAGCCGATCGGGAAGAGCACGTTATAGCCTTCGAGCCTCTTTTTTCTGGCAATAACGTCAAGCGCGGTATAGGGGCGCGGATGGCCCACGTGCAGGCCCGCGCCGCTGGGGAACGGGAACTCTATGAGCGCATAGTATTTGGGAAGGCTCCGATCATCCTTCGCTTCAAAACAATGCGCTTCGTTCCATGTTTGCTGCCATTTCTTTTCGATGGCGATATGGTCGTATCTTTTTTCTCCTGCCATATTCTTGCTCCTTAAAATAAAAACTTCGCCTCCCATACAGGAGACGAAGTGCGATAAGCTCCGCGGTACCACTCCGGTTGACGCCCCAAAGGGACGCCCGCTTTCATTTTCGGTTAACGCCCGACTACGCCCCGCCTAATGGATCATCGTTCGGCAAGGGGGCTCCGCGGCGAGTATCATAAGCAAGCCCCGCTGCCTTGCACCTTCCGGCAGCTCTCTGAGGGCGGCGTAAGCAAATGAAGATCCGCATCACAGCCTTATTCAGCTTTTGCTATTATAAGACCCATGCGGAAGTATGTCAAGCCCGTTTTTTAAGACTCCATCTGCTTCCCCATGAATGAGGCCGCTGTTTCGCATACCTTTATATCCGATTCGGAGATATTCGCGCCTTCTTCCTTTGATAGGAGTATTACCGCCCCTATCGGATCTCCTGATGCTGTTATGGGCACGATGAGCTCCGCGGCGTATCCGGGATCTCCGTTTTCCGCGGTGACGGGTATGAGGGTATCCCCTTTTGCGCTTTCCGCGACAGTCCTCTTGCGTGAAACTATCACCGCTTCAAGCGCCTCGTTCACGGGCTTCCCTTCAAGCTCCTTACGCCCTGCTCCGGAAGCGGCTATAACGGTATCCATATCGCATATCGCGGTTATCCTGCCTACGGAGCGATGAATGGATTCCGCATACTCCTTTGCGAAATCACCGAGCTCGCCTATGGGGGAATATTTCTTCAGAATAACTCCCCCTTCCCTGTCAACGAATATTTCAAGGGGGTCGCCCTCCCTTATTCGGAGCGTACGTCTGATCTCCTTCGGTATCACGACGCGCCCCAATTCATCTATCCTTCTGACTATTCCGGTGGCTTTCATATTGTTCTCCTTCTTGCTTTTTATGCCTATTGTTTCCCCGCGGAGCGCAATTATTCCGAAATAATCAAAAAACATGTTGACAAGCACCGTTCACATGCATATAATTGTGTATAGTCAATAAGCACAATTAACGGAGGATATGATATGGAGCTTCTTGAAGTAAAAGGACTGCGAAAGCAGTACCCCGGCTTTTTGCTGAAAGACGTTTCGTTTTCACTGGAGCCCGGCTATATAATGGGCTTTATAGGAAGAAACGGCGCAGGTAAAACAACTACAATGAAATCCATGCTCGGGCTTATCGCGGCGGACGCGGGCTCGGTCAAAATCGGAGGAATGGATTTTTTTGCCAATCAAAGGGAATGCAAACAGAACATTGGATTTGTAATGGGCGAGTTTAACTGCTATCTCGGGTATAAGCTCAAAACGATCACCAAGGTCACGAAGCGTTTTTATGACGATTGGAACGAAGAAGCCTACCGAGGCTGCCTTTCCCGCTTTAAGCTTGATGAAAACAAGCGCGTAAAGGAGCTTTCCGCCGGAATGAGGGTGAAATACGCGCTTGCGCTTGCGCTTTCACACAATGCACAGCTTCTCATTCTGGATGAGCCCACGAGCGGTCTCGATCCCATCTCGCGCGACGATCTTCTTGACGTTTTCCGCGGGATAGTCGAGGATGGGACGAGGAGCATCCTCTTTTCGACCCATATAATCTCGGACCTCGAAAAATGCGCCGATCTTATCACCTATATAAAGAACGGCGAACTTTACGCTTCCGAAGAGCTCGAAACCTTCCGCTCGAAATATCTTCTCGTTTCGGGCGGCGAAGCGCAGCTCGAAGCGCTGCGCGGCAGTCTGCTGGGGGTCAAAAATAACGCCTTTGGCTTTACCGGGCTTATAGAAACGGCTAAAGCGGCGGAGCTTCCTTCCGATATACGCACCGCCCCCGCCGATCTCGAATCCATTATGATCTATATCGAACAGGAGGAAAAAGCCGTATGAAGAATCTTATCTATAAGGAATTCAAGCTCTGCATGCAGCCGCTTGTGTGGATATTTTTCGCATTCGTGCTGATGCTCCTCATACCCAACTATATCTATCTCGTGCCCTGCTTCTTCGTGGGGAACGCGATATTCCAGACTATGCAGGTCGGCGCAGTCAATAACGACGTGCTGTTCTCGAACCTGCTGCCGGTATCAAAACGCGATACCGTAAAGGCAAAATATCTGTTCGTAATCTGCGTGGAGCTTATAATGACGGCGCTTTACGTCGGCATGATATTCGTCAATCACAAGCTCATAGGCAGCCCCAACATGGCGGGTATTGACGCCTGCCCCGCGCTCATTGGAGGATGCTTCCTGATCCACGCCGTATTCAACGCGATTTTCCTCCCCGTTTTTTACAAATCGGGCTTTAAGGCGGGCCGCGCTTTCGTGTTCTCCGCGATAGCGGTTTTCGCCGTAATGTTCGTGTTTGAAGGGATATTCATCGCGGCGGGCGCTGCGGCTGATAAGTCCGCTTTGTTTGCCGCGATAGAATCCACTATCGACTGCTGGCCCAAAACGGGAAGGGCGCTTTCCGCTCAGCTCATTTTCACGGGTGCGTTTGCGGTGCTTTATGCAGTCGTTACGTGGCTTTCTTACCTGCGCTCCGCCTCGATATTCGAGAAGTCGGATATCTGATGCGGCTCTCTGTGCTTCCAAACAGCGGCGTTCCCGCTTATAAGCAGATCTGTGAACAGATCACGGCTCAGATACTCTCCGGTGAGATCGAGGGCGGCTCTCCCCTGCCCCCTATAAGGCTCGTTGCAAAGGAGATAGGCGTGAGCATAATCACCGTTCGCAGCGCGTGGGATGCGCTCGAAGCCGAGGGCCTCATCGTAACGCGCGCAGGGAGCGGATGTTACGCTTTGGAGCTTGATCCGGGACGGTTGGAAGCCCTGCGCAGAAAAGCCGTTACGGAGCCTCTGAGGGCCTTTACGGGAACCGCAAGAAATCTCGGCTTCGGCGATTCGGAGATAATCGCGCTCGTAGCCGAAGAACTCAGAAAATAAATACTGCTTGAATGATAAAAGCCGCGGAAACGTTTTCTGCGGCTTTCGCTTTTTTACTTATCAATTTCGATCCTATATTCTGAAAACGTCGAAAACTTCCCCATCCATCGTCTTCCAAGAAAATACGCCGTTTTCAAGGGTCATATATGAGTGCGGAGCTCCCTCCTTGGGCAGCGATACGGAGCCTGCGTTCAATACGAATATCCCGTCTCTTTCCACGCATGAGGGAACGTGCGTATGCCCGCAGAGAAATACGTCTCCCGCGCTGAGGGGCGGCATATCCCCGCCATTATACTGATGCCCGTGCGCCGCAAACACAAGCTTGCCGCATATGGGGATCAGTATGCTTTCAGCCGATATGGGGAAATCGAGCACCATTTGATCGACTTCCGCTTCGCAGTTCCCGCGTACGGAAAACACGCGCCCCTTCAAGCCGTTTAGCATGCGGATGACCTCCTTCGGTGCGTACTCTTCGGGAAGGTCGTTCCTCGGGCCATGATAAAGGATATCGCCCAGAAGGATGAGCCTGTCTGCGTTCTCAAGCGCGAATGCTTCCAAGAGCTTACGGCAATACAGCGCGGAGCCGTGGATATCTGATGCAATAAGGAATTTCATGTGTTTACAGCGTCATTTATCGAGCACTTCGACCTGAATATCGCGGACGACCTCTTCCATGAAGCGCACCTCATCGGGCGAAAGCGCTGTATCAAGGCATTTCGCGGTATCCTCAACGTTTGCGGGACGGCGCATTCCGACGAGCAGGCTCATTCGGTCATACTGCGTGAGAGCCCATGCTTCAACGAGCGCCGCAAAGCTGCATCCGTGCTCTCGGCAGATGGGCTTCCATGCTTCGAATGCGCGGCGAAGCCCCGCCTTATACCTTTCTTCCACCCACGGTATGCGTGAACGGATGTCGGTCTTTTCGAATTTTCTATCCATGAACTCGGGCGAGGTGAGGAACCCTTCCTCGAGCACGCCGTAGGTTTGGAACACGGTGTTGTATTTCTTTGCCGTATCGAAATAATCCCTGCCGTGGAAGGGCGAAAGAATGCTGAAAAACTCCTGCACGACCGAAACGCCGTCGGATACCCTCGCGGAGCTCTGCTTATATTCCTCAAGATCCTGCGGCTGACTGTTCGAAAGACCGTAGGTGCGTATCTTGCCCTCCTTAATGAGCTCTTCAAGCGCGCCTACCGTCTCATCCACGGGGAAGCTTTTGCAGACGTAGTGGACAATAACGGAATCGATGTAATCGGTACCCATCCTGCGGAGGGAATCTTCAACGTCCCTTCTGACCGCCTCGGCGCGGGTATCGTTATTAACGGTATAGCCGTCGCGAGAATAATGGAAATTGCCGCCTTCTCCGCGCCAGTTAAGCGAGCACTTGGTCTGAAGAACGAAATCGTGCCTGCGCCCCTTCAAAGCGGCGCCCAAAAGCTCCTCGCTCGCGCCCGTGCCGTAAACGGGAGCTGTGTCGATGTAATTGACCCCGTGTTCCAAACAAGCGGAGAGCAGAGCGGAAGACTCCTCCGCAGTCGAATCGTGATCCGACCATACGCTTCCGCCTCCCAAGCCCCATGTGCCGAGCGCGACCGTCGAAACGACTATATCCGTATTTCCGAGTTTCTGATACCTCATATCGATCCTCCTTTGGTTATTGACTTAAAAACTGAACGTGAGCTGATCCGTATCCGCCAGCCCGGCGAAGCATCCGAGCGAATCGAGCTTTTCCATAATGCCCGTATTCGCTTTGGTGCGTCTTGCAAAATCCTCCTTAGAGGAATAATCTCCGCCTTCCCTGCCCTTTTCAATAAGCAGAGCGACGTTTTCACCGAGACCCGGCACCGAAGTGAACGGCGGGCGGATCTTTCCGTCCTCGATGGCGAATTTGGTCGCGTTGGACTTGTAAATATCCACGGGAAGGAGCTCGAACCCGCGAAGATTCATTTCGGCAACTACTTCGAGAATGGTGATAGCGTCCTTCTCCTTCTGATCGGGTTTATCCTTGCTTTTCAACAGCTTAAGGTTCGCCATTACCGCGTCAAGCCCGCCTTGGCAGAGCGTTATATCGAAAGTGTCGGCGCGGACGGTGAAATAGACGGTGTAAAAATAGAGCGGATAATGCACCTTATAGTAGGCCACGCGGAAGCTCATCATGACGTAAGCCGCGGCATGCGCCCTCGGGAACATGTATTTGATCTTTTTACAACTGTCAATGAACCATTCGGGAACGGTATGCTCGCGCATCATCGCCTCCATTTCGGGCTGAAGTCCCCTGCCCTTTCGAACGCTCTCCATGGTTTTGAACGAGCCGGAAGGATCGCACTTCATCGAAATGAGGTAGTTCATTATATCGTCGCGCGTGCAGATGACCTCCATAAGGGTTGCGACCTTGTTTTCAACGAGCACCTGAGCGTTGTTGTTCCAAACGTCCGTGCCGTGGGAAAGCCCCGAGATCCTGACAAGCTCCTCCATTGTGGTGGGCCTCGTTTCGATAAGCATCCCGCGGACGAAATTGGTGCCGAATTCGGGTATCGCAAGCGAGCCCACGTCGCAGCCCAGGGGCTTAAGACTGACTCCCAAAGCCTCGTCCGTGCTGTAAATGGACATTGTCTCGGGATCGTCCAGAGGGATCGTCCTCGGATCGAGCCCGGTCAGATCGTGCAGCATCCTGAGAACGGTCGGATCGTCATGCCCGAGGATATCGAGCTTTACGAGCTTATCGTCCAGTGCGTGGAAATCAAAATGAGTCGTGACGGAGCCTGCGTCATCCTTGTCGGCGGGATGCTGAACGGGGCAGAAATCGAATATTTCATAATCCTCCGGGACTATAACTATGCCGCCGGGGTGCTGACCGGAGGTTTTTTTGACTCCCAAACAGCCCTGAACAAGGCGGTTTATTTCAGCTTCGGATTTATGCAGACCGTTTTCTTCACAATAGTGCTTGACGTAACCGTAAACCGTTTTATCCTGTACGCCGGAGATGGTCCCAGCACGGAAGGCATGCCCTTCGCCGAACATTTCTTCCGTGAAATGATGCGCTACAGGCTGATAGTCTCCCGAGAAATTGAGGTCTATATCGGGGGTCTTATCGCCCTTG
The DNA here is from genome assembly GCA_017394835.1 of Clostridia bacterium. GTDB lineage: Bacteria > Bacillota > Clostridia > Christensenellales > CAG-138 > UBA3857. Next base: position 11,861 of record JAFPXD010000067.1, on the reverse strand, counting down.
AAGCCGAGGAAGACCTCAAAGGGGATATCGTAGCCCTCCTTTTTGAGCTTTGTACCGCATACGGGGCAATCCTTATCGGGAAGATCTATGCCGCAGCGGGAATGCTCTTCGAGCTTGAATTCGGAATACTTGCAGTTGGGGCAGAGATAATGCGGAGGCAGCGCGTTGACTTCCGTAATGCCGAGCATAGTCGCAACGAACGAAGAGCCGACGGAGCCGCGCGAACCGACGAGATACCCGTCGCTCAAAGACTTTTTAACAAGCTTTTCCGCGACCATATAAAGTGAGGAGTAACCATTGCCCACTATGGAATTCAGCTCTTTATCGAGCCTCGCCTGAACGATCTCGGGAAGAGGATCGCCGTACCTGCGGTGAGCTTCGTTCATGGTCATTTCCTGCAGTATCTCCTTGGCGTTGGGAAGCTCGGGAGAATAGGTGAATTTATCATCGAGGAAGGGGCGGAGCTGATCGCCGCACCTGTCCGCAATGATATTGGGGTTGGTCACGACGACTTCCTTTGCACGTTCTTCTCCAAGATATGAGAACTCTTCAAGCATTTCCTCGGTGGTACGGAAATAGAGCGGAGTCATGCGGAGCGAATCGCGGAAGCCCTGCGCGCTCAAAAGTATCGAGCGGTAGATCGCATCGTCGGGATCCTGGAAATGCACGTCGCAGGTGGCGACGGTAAGCTTGCCGAGCTCATCGCCCAGCTCAACTACGCGTCTGTTGTAGTTCTTAAGATCTTCTACCGTCCATTTCGCCTCATCGGATTCCGTCATGAACATATTGTTGTCAAGAGGCTGTATTTCAAGATAATCGTACCATTCGGCTATGCGGCGCTGCTCCTCCTCCGGCTTGCCTCGGCTTATGGCGCGATAAAGCTCGCCGGCTTCACATGCGGAGCCCAGAAGTATGCCTTCCCTGAGCATATTGAGAAGGCTCCTCGGTATGCAGGGGCGCTTGTGGAAGTATTGAAGATGCGAGTACGAAACGAGCTTATAAAGGTTTTTGAGGCCCGTAAGCGACGATGCAAGCAGTATTATGTGGTATCTCGGCAGCTTCTTGTAATCGGGGAAACGCCTGTCCCAATAGGATACGAGCTTAACGTTCCTTTCCTTCAGCTCGTCAAGCATTGAAAGGAAAAGCTCCTTCATGCTTTCGGCAAGCTTCATGAGAGGAGCGTGAGGCTCCTGCTCATACCTTCCGGAAATGGGAGCGCAGCCGGACTTCATGCTGTAATCCTTTATGTCGAGATGCAGGTTGAGATCGAATTTATTTATATCGACGTACTCGAAAGGAACCGCACTCTCGTCGGCGCAGTTTTCGGCAATGCCGTTCAGCGTGTTTTCGTTATAGCAGACGGGTATGGAACCGCTTATGAATTCGACAAGCTCCGAAACGGCCTTATCGGGCTGGATGCCGGAAAGGATCGATGCGGAGTCGATCCCGCAGCTTTCCTGCGCCCACGCGGGAAGCGGACTGCCCGGACTGCAGAGCGTTTCAAACCGCCCGAGCTCTGCGCCCTTGCTGTCAAACTTGATAGCCGAAAGCGCGAAAAGCGAGCATCCCGCGGCGGAATGGGTCATTACCGAGGTGATCGCGGAATAGGGCTTATCATCGGGATCGTGAAGAGTGGAATCGCTTACAAGATAACCTTCGCACCCGAATATGACCTTGAAATCAAAGGGCTCCTCCGCTTCCTTGGCTTTCTTCTTGAGCTTCTTATAGGTCTTCATCGCTTCGGGCAGGGAATGTACTACGCCGTGATCCGTAATGGCGATCGCCCTGTGTCCCCAGCTTTTTGCGGTGGTGATGACCTCGGAAACCTTTGTGAGCGCATCCATGGTGGAGGACTGTGTATGCAGATGAAGCTCCACTCGCTTTTCGCCAACGGGCGCCTTGTCCATCCTTTTTTCGGGCGGCTCGCCTACGTTTATATCGTTTGCGAAGAGGATATAGTCCCTGCCGTAGTTATCGTATTTGTAGCTTCCGCGAACGTAAACAGGCGTGTTGGAAGCAACGAGCGCCTTTATGCGTTCCTCGATCTCCTTTGCCTTATCGGGCTCGGGAAAGAATTTAACTGTCAGAGTGTTTGTCTTATCGGAAAAATCAAATTTGAATATGATCTTGGATTTATCGCGCGTTTCGGAAGTTTCATAACCGATCACCGTACCTAAAGCAACCGCGTTGCCGGTCGTTTCATCGAAATCGGCCATGCGGGTAACTTCGCGCTTCAAAATGCCCTTGCCGAATACTATATCGCCGGGATCGACTGCATTGCTCTTCTGCCGCTTGGATCTTCCTCTTCCGGTGGGATCGAGCTTGCTCCCGGGCGAGGTACGAACGGCATCCTTATCCCTGCCCCGAACCCCGCTCATATCTACTGAAACGAGTTCCTTTATGCTTTCATCCGGTTCGAGCGAAACGCCGAAGCTCCATTTCCAAAGGGACGCCGCCATTCGTTTGAGATCCGAAACGGAGCCGGGATAGATCGCGCCTATGAGCTCCGGAGAAGATCGCACAACAAAACGCGAGCCCGATCCTTCCTTTATAAACTCTATGCGCGAATTGGCGATAACGGGGAGTATCTCGGGGCTGTTCATGCTCCACGCCCTTTTGAAAAAGCCCGTTATTTCGTCCTCCGGAGAATTCAAAAGCTCATCGAGCGCGCTTGAAAAATCGAATTCGAATTCGACCGAAGAAGAAAAAAGCTTATTGCAGATTATGCGCTTTACCGCTTCTATCTCATTGGGGGAAAGGAGCGAATCCGATTTAAGCTCAACGCGGTAATCGTCGCAGCCGTTGTAACGGAAAACGTCCGTCACGGAAACGGACCCATCAAGAATTAGCCTGTTCCCCAACTCCAAATAATCTTCACCGCTCATGAAAGCTCCTTCTTAACGTCCGCAATAAACCTGTCTATAACGCCGGGGAGCAGATCCGAATAGATGAGCTCTCCTTTTCTGAAAACGACCGCGTTGTTTGCGCCGAATGCGATGCCCATATCCGCCTCGCGCGATTCACCGGGGCCGTTCACGGAGCAGCCCATAACGGCGATGCGAAGCTGCTTTCCCGTTTTGGGGAGGCTGTCCCTTACCTTATTGACTATTGAAGCAAGATCCACCCTCGTTCTTCCGCAGGTGGGGCAGCTTATGACTTCCACTCCCTCGGAGCGGAGCCCAACGGCCTTCAATATCCGCTTTGCGGCGATAACCTCGCGCACCGGGTCGCCCGTCAGCGAGACCCTTATCGTGTCGCCGATGCCGTCAAGCAAAAGCGAGCCTATGCCTATTGAAGATTTTACCACCGCATCCTCATCCATGCCCGCTTCGGTAACGCCGAGGTGGAGCGGATAAGGCATGAGCTCACGGGCTAAACGGTTGGCTTCGACCGTCTTTGAAACAGAAGACGCCTTGAGCGAAAGCACTATATCGGTAAACCCGCATTTTTCGAGTATGGCGGCGTGAGAAAGCGCGCTTTCGACCATACCGCGCGGGGTAACGCCGTATTTTGCGAGCATTTCCTTTTCAAGAGAGCCGCCGTTGACCCCTATCCTTATGGGAACGCCGCGGTCCTTTGCGGCGGCGACAAGCTCCCTTACCTTCTGCTCGGAGCCTATGTTGCCGGGATTGATCCTGACCTTATCTATTCCGTTTTCAATGGCGCTTATTGCCAGCCGATGATCGAAGTGTATATCGGCTACAAGCGGTATATGCGTAAGCGCTTTTATATAAGGGATGGCCTTCGCGCAGGCTTCGTCATAGATGGAAAAGCGCACGATCTCACAGCCCGCTTCTTCAAGCGCCAAAACTTGCGCAGCAGTCGCTTCGGCGTTGCGGGTATCCGTATTGGTCATGGACTGTATGGTGACGGGTGCGCCGCCTCCTATATTCGTATTGCCTATTTTGAAGCCTTTGGTTTCCATATTGTTCCTCTTTTATCCGTTATCAGAAATCGAAAATGCCGTGAGCTATACCCCTTATATCCCCTATCGTGACGTAGATCATAAGCCCTATGAGCAGTATGAATCCAACGGCGCTGAGCGCGTTCTGTATCTTGCGGGGAACGGGTTTGCGGAATACGAGCTCAATAAAATCGAAGAGCAGATGCCCGCCGTCAAGCGGCAGAATGGGCAGAAGGTTCATTATACCGAGGCTCATGGAAAGCAGAACGGCTATCAAGAGCACGTAATAGAGCCCCCTTTCGGCCATCTTCATCGTAATCACGAAAGTGCCGACTATTCCGGTGAGTTCTCCCTCGTTAAAGCCCTTCCTGAAGCCGTTTGCAAGCGCTTCGAACGTGGTCTTCACTATATCGACGAGGAATGAAGCGCCCCTCTTCAATGCGGGGAAAAAATGCAGGCGCTCGAACCGAGTCATGTACCCCATGGATATGCCGAGAAGGTTCTTGCCCTCTTTTTCGTTGTATAACCCGTTTGCGGCAAGATCTATAAGGGCTCCATCGCGTTCCACTGTGAGTATGAGATCGCCTTCCTTATAGTCCTGTATCTCTTTGGAGATCTTATTGGTCCGCTCTTCGAACGTGAGCTGCACGTTTGAAAGATCCTTTCCGTTCACGCTCATTATAATATCGCCCGGCTGAACGCCCGCCCTTTCGGCGGCGGAGCCTTCCGAAACTTCGATGACCGCTACGGCAAGATCGCCGTTGGAGTAATCGCGCGTTCTCTGTTCGCCGCAGCATACCAGCATAAGCACGGCAAGCACGTAAGCCAGCAGAAAGTTCATGAAGGGACCTGCGAATATGACTATGAGCCTCTTCCACGGCTTTTGCTCATTAAACGGAATGGCGCCGGGTTCGACGGTCTCGCCCTCATCCTGCTCGGTCTCTCCGTAAAAGCGGCAGGAGCCGCCCAAGGGTATCGCGCGCAGTGCGTAGGTAATATCCTTCTTTTTGAATTTGAATATGGCAGGGCCGAATCCGATCGAATAATCGAGGATCTTAAACCCAAGCAGCCTTCCTGCGGTAAAATGTCCGAGCTCATGGATCGCGATGAGCACGGCTATAACAAGAACGGCTATCAAAAAATACAACAAACTCATATTAACCTCAATATTATTCGGGAACGTATTCGCGCGCATAGCGGCGAACTTCATGATCACATTCGAGAAGCGACTCGGTATCGGTTATTTCCGCGCCGCCTATCCTATCCATTGCATAAACTACGCAGCCGGGTATATCGGTAAAGCGAAGCTCCCCTTTTATGAACCTTTCAACGGCGACTTCGTTTCCCGAATTATATGCGACGGGCGCAGCACCGCCGATCCTGAGCGCCCGGTAGGCGAGCGGCAGCGCGGGGAAACGCTCCGTATCGGGCTCGAAGAAGGTCAGTCCTGAGAGCTTTGAAAGCTCAAGCGGAGCCGCGGGGCTTTCACACCTTTCGGGATAGGTCATGGCATATTGGATAGCCAGCCGCATATCCGGCACGCTCATCTGGGCGGTCACGGAATTATCGGCGTATTCGACCATCGAATGAACGATCGACTGCGGATGGATGAGCACCGAAATATCATCTGCTGCTGCATTGAAAAGGAATGCCGCTTCCATCACCTCGAGCCCCTTGTTAAAGAGTGTAGCGGAATCGATGGTAATTTTTCGCCCCATGCTCCACGTAGGATGCTTCATTGCCATTTCGGGGGTAACGCGTTCAAGCTCGTTTTTAGGCATATCCCGGAACGCTCCGCCGGAAGCGGTTAGTATGAGACGCTTTACGTCCTGGCGTCTGCCCGCGGCAAGGCATTGGAATATCGCGCTCTGCTCGCTGTCAACGGGGATTATCTCTCCCCCGCCTTCCTTCAAAGCCCTGCGGACGAGACCGCCCGCGCATACCACGCTTTCCTTATTAGCTAGAGCCGTGCGCTTTCCGGCTTTAAGCGCCGCAAGAAGCGGAAAGGTCCCGTTGAACCCCGAAACGCCGTTTACGACAATATCTATTATGGGGTCCGCGGCAAGCTCCCATACCGCGCTTCCCGAAACCACGTTGAGACCGGGGAAGCTTTCACGGACGATACCCGCCGCATGCTCGTCGAAGACGCCGACGGTTGACGGGCGGAATTCGTTTATCTGTTTTATCCCGAGCTCATGATTGGAGCCGAAAACAAGGGTATGCACCTTGAATGCATCCACATGCTTTTCGCAGACGGAAAGAGTCTGCCTGCCTATGGAGCCCGTTGAGCCGAATACAGCAATATTTTTCATTGATCTTATGAATTACCTGATGAAAAGGCAGAACACCGCGGCAACTGTTGGGGCGAAGAACATAGCGCTGTCCAGCCTGTCCATAACTCCGCCGTGACCGGGGAAAAGCCTGCCGTAATCCTTTATGCCCGCCCAACGCTTGAAGGTGGAAGCGAACAGATCGCCCATCTGGCCTATGATCCCGCCGACGAGGCCAAGGCAGACGAGGATCGCCCAATGCACGTCGAGACCCCAGAGCTTCTGAAGGAAATAGACCATTATACCGCCCATGGGCCCGCCTATAATGCCGGCGATGAAGCCTTCGACCGTTTTATTGGGGCTTATCGCGGGGCAGAGCTTGTTCCTGCCGAACTTCCTGCCGAAGAGGTAGGCGTTGTTATCCGCCATGCAGGGCGCGGCAAAAACGATGAGCAGAGCGACTCTCGAAACGTCGCTCCTGTCAAAGCCGAATAAGCCGAAGCACAGGAGAAGAGCGAGAGGATAGACTGCGGTGAAAACGGAAGCGATAACGTCTTCGTTCCTTCTGCCTTTGTTCAGGATCCTGTCGCATCCTATCCAGAGGAAGCAAACAACGTAAAGAATGGGCAGATATTCGGGAAGCTTGAAGAGGAGGAAATACTGACCGGCCGCCATCAGCAAAAGGGGCGGAAGGCAGATATTGAGCTCCTTCTTTCTGAACATGCTGTTCATCTCGGTGACTGCTATAACGGAAAAAAGCGCAAGCACAGCCGCCTGAACCCATCCGCCGAGCCATATAACGAGCGCAAGCAGTGCGATAAGGCCAACCGCAACGATCGATCTTGTTCCGAGCTCACTCATATCATTCAACGACCTTTCCGAAGCGGCGTGTGCGCTTCATAAATTCGATCAGACACTTTCTGAATTCTTCGGGAGTAAAATCCGGCCAAAGCACGGGCGTGAAAACGAATTCCGAATAAGCGGCCTGCCAAAGCAGGAAGTTGGAAAGCCTCTGCTCCCCCGCCGTCCTTATAATAAGATCGAGCTCTGGGAGCTCCCCGGTATAAAGACTGCGGGAGATAAGGTCTTCGTTTATCATTTCGGGCTCTATGCGCGATCGAGCAATGAGCCGCACGGCCCTTGTTATTTCGGCTCTTGAACCGTAATTGATCGCGATGCAGAACCTAAGGCCTTTGTTGCTTGCGGTCCTTTCTATCGCGTCCGTCATACAGGCTTTGACCTTTTCGGGGAAGGGCCCGAGATCGCCCAGCGCGATTATGCGAACACCGTTCGCGTCGAGTTCGTCGATCTCCTTTGCGAAATACTCGGTCAAAAGTCCGAAAAGAGCGTTTACCTCCTGCACGGGCCTCTGCCAGTTTTCGGTGGAGAAGGCATATACGGTGAGCGCTTCAAGACCGAGGCAATGCGCTTCACGCACTATCTCATGCAGCGCTTCCATACCGGCTCTGTGCCCGACGGGGCGCGGCATAAGACGGGACTTTGCCCAGCGCCCGTTGCCGTCCATTATTATGCCGACGTGCTTGGGCAGCTTTCCCGAAAGCCCGAGCTCTTCAAGCTTATCATCCGAATACCTATCGTAAATACGCATATCGTTCAAACAAGTTTCCCGGTCTCATGTGAAACCGACGTCTTAAAAACCGAGTACGCAAGGCAAACGGTATTATCCGAATCTGCCCGGCGTACCCTGATAACTCTTTTTTCGTCCCCGCCGGGCACGCCCTTTCGCGAGCGCACCTCTTGAGCGGTGACAATGTACCCTTCAGCCCGCAGGATCTGTTCCGCGAGCTGAAGAGGGAGGCCTCTGACGTCCGTCAAAACTCCATGATCTCCTTTTCCTTATCGGCGGCGATCTTGTCGATCTCCTTAATGGCGGAATCGGTTATCTCCTGAGCCTCTTTTTCGAGGTTCTTCTGATCGTCTTCGGTGATCTCGCTGTCCTTCTTCTGCTTCTTCAAAGTCTCGTTCGCATCGCGGCGAATGGACCTGATCGCGACCTTGGACTCTTCGGCCTTCTTCTTGATGGTCTTAACGAGATCCTTGCGTCGCTCTTCGGTAAGCTCGGGGAAAATGAGGCGGATGAGCTTTCCGTCATTGGTGGGATTGATGCCGAGATCGGACTTCTGGATGGCCTTTTCCACCATGGGGATCATCTTCGCATCCCAAAGGTTGATAACGAGCAGCCTGGGCTCGGGCGAAGAGATGTTGCCGAGCTGGTTGATGGGGGTGGCGGTGCCGTAGTAATCGACGGTGATGCGCTCAAGAAGCTGGGGGTTTGCACGGCCGGCGCGCAGGCCGCCCAGATCGCGCTTGAGGACCGCGATGGTTTTATTCATTTTATCCTGTGCAATATCAATAACTTCACTCATTTGCATTTACCTCCTTATGGATGTTTACCGATTTATTTTATTAGAAACAAGCCGGTTTGTCAACCGATTTTTTTGCATGCCGCAATAAGGCGTTCAAGCCTTATTTTGTTATTACCGTTCCGACGTTTTCACCCATGCAGGCGCGGACGAAAGCGGAATCGTCCTCCATGGAAAAGACGACTATCCTCATATCCGTATCGCGGCAGAGGGTTATAGCCGTAAGATCCGTAGCGCGAAGCTGCTTTTCAACGACCTCATCGTAAGTGAGCGTATCGTATTTGACGGCTGAAGGATCCTTTTTGGGATCTGCGGAATAGACGCCGTCTATATTCTTTGCAAGCAGCAGCGCATCCGCGTGGATCTGCGCCGCGCGGAGAGCTGCGGCGGTATCCGTCGAAAAGAAGGGAAGACCGGAACCGCAGGCGAATACGACCACTTCCCCGTTATCGAGAGCGGAGTTTGCAAGACGTGCGGAGTAGGTATCCATAAACAGCTCTATATCGACCGCGGAAAGCACGCGCACGGGCACGCCCGCATCGATAAGGCCCTGCTCAAGGCTCAACGCATTGATCGCAGTGGCAAGCATGCCTATCGCATCCGCACGGTTCCTGTCCATAGTGCCGGAATCGCGCCCGCGCATTATGTTGCCGCCTCCGCATACGACGCCGACCTGAACGCCCGCATCATAAAGGGTCTTGATATGCTTTGCCGCCTCGGCGACCTTCGCACTGTCAACGGGAGCCTTATCGCTCCCCAGAACTTCGCCGCTCATTTTGAGCAGAATGCGCTTGTATTTAAGCTCCATAACAGACCTCCGCATTTTAATGATACCATTATACCACAAAAGCTCGAATAAGGGAATACCCTTCGGAACGCATATGAAATGCGTTTCAAGGCTTATGCTATAAGGGTTGAAGCATATCCTTCCAAAATATATCTCTGCCGAACGGCGGTTTTTTTCAAAAATCGGTTTACATTTCAACAGGATTATGGTATTATGCTATTTAGTGCGTTTATGCGCTTGAATTGAAAACTATAACCGTTAGGGGGATAATCCAAATTATGAAGAATTACAAAGCTGACAGCATTCGCAACGTCTGTGTATTGGGTCACGGCGGCGAAGGCAAGACCACCATCACCGAAGCCATGCTTTTCAATGCCGGCCTTCTCGATCGTATGGGCCGCGTTGAAGATGGCAGCACCGTCACCGATTATGACGCTGAGGAGACCAAGAGGCATATCTCCATAAGCACTGCCATCGCTCCCATTGAATGGAAGGATTCCAAGATCAATCTTATCGACGCCCCCGGCTTCTTCGATTTCTATGGCGAAGTTCATGAGGCTATGGCTCTTGCGGATTCCGCCGTTATTCTCTGCAGCGCGGTTTCCGGCCCCGTTGTCGGCACCGAAAAGGCAATGACCATGTGCAAGAAGGCCGAAATGCCCCGCATGCTCGTCGTCAATCAGATGGATAAAGAAAACGCCAACTTCGACAAGGCGATGGAAGTCATCAAGGAAAAGTTCGGCGTTTCCGCCGCTCCCATCCAGCTCCCCATCGTTGAGAAGGGCGCTTTCGTAGGTTACGTCGATCTCGTAAATATGACCGCCAAGAAGTTTGACGGCAAGAACGAGAAGGAGATCCCCGTCCCCGCCGATCTCGAAGGCCATGCTCAGGAGCTTCGCGAAGCTCTCGTTGAGGCTGCCGCCGAGTGTGATGAGGAGCTCATGGAGATCTACTTCGAGAATATGGATCTCACCCATGATGAGCTCGTCAAGGGCATCCACATCGGTCTGCTCAACGGCATGCTCACTCCCGTATGCTGCTGTGCCGCCGCTCCCAACGTGGGCGTCGTCACTCTGATGGATAACATCGTAAAGCTCCTCCCCACCGCCGATACCTGCAAAGCCCGTCCCGCCGTCAATGCGAAGACCGGCGAGCCCGTTGAGGTCAAGAAGGGCGGCAAGCTTGCGGCTCAGGTCATCAAGACCGTTGCCGACCCCTTCGTGGGCAAGATCTCCATCTTCAAGGTCTATTCCGGCTCCATTTCCGCCGAAGTCGCTCCCTACAACGCCAATGCCGAGAAGAGCGAAAAGAGCGGCAACGTATTCATGATGCGCGGCAATAAGACCATCCCCGTTGACGCGATAGTTGAAGGCGATATCGGCGCCATGGCGAAGCTCCAGTTCACCAACACCGGCGATACTCTGACCGACGCCGCCGATCCCGTGAAGTTCCTCCCCATCGACTTCCCCCAGCCCTGCATCAGCATGGCCGTCACCGCCAAGAAGAGCGGCGAAGAGGATAAGGTATTCGCGGGCCTCAATCGTCTTACCGAAGAAGATCCCACCATGCGCATCGAGCGCAATGCCGAAACCGGCGACGTTCTCATCTGCGGTCTCGGTGAAATGCATATCGACGTTATCTGCGCGAAGCTGCGCAATAAGTTCAAGGTAGAAGCGGCTCTTTCCGATCCCCGCATCCCCTACCGTGAGACCATCCGCGCCACCGCTTCCGCCGAAGGTAAGCATAAGAAGCAGTCCGGCGGCGCAGGTCAGTTCGGCGTTGTTCAGATCAAGTTCGAGCCGCTCGCAGAGGGTGATTTCGAGTTTGTTGACGCTATCGTCGGCGGCGTAGTTCCCAATCAGTTCATCCCCGCCGTTGAAAAGGGCCTTGTTGAGGCCATGAAGAAGGGCGTTCTTGCCGGCTATCCCATGATCGGCGTTAAGGCCACCCTTTATGACGGTAAGTACCATCCCGTCGATTCCAAGGAAGTCGCCTTCAAGTCCGCTGCCCGTCTTTCCTACAAGGCGGCCTGCGCCAAGGCTTCTCCCGTTCTTATCGAGCCGATCTATCGTTATGACATCCAGATCCCCATGGATTACATGGGCGACATCATGGGCGATATCAGCCGCCGCCGCGGCCGTCTCATCGGCTCCAATCCTCTTGCCGATGGTCTCACCGAGGTCATTGCCGAGGCTCCTCTTTCCGAAATGTTCAAGTATGCCACCGACCTGAGGTCCATGACCCAGGGCCGCGGCTCCTTCCGCAGCGAGTTCGTCCGCTATGAGGATGTTCCCGCCAACGTCGCTCAGAAGATCATCGAGAGCGCCAAGAAGGACGAAGAGGAAGAAGAATAATCTCATTCAGCCAAAACAGAATATGGGGCTGTTGCACTAAGCCCCATCAAAAACAAGACCGGGTAGCCCGTAAGGGTTGCCCGGTTTGCTGCTTTCATGTATAATTAATTTACCAGAAAAACCATCCAGAAAGCAGGTTAATTGTACAATGAAAGCACGTGG
>JAFPXD010000066.1 GCA_017394835.1 Clostridia bacterium | reverse complement strand
TCCGCGGAGCATTACTCGGGAGAGCACTACCAAAAGCCTTCTCCCCTCCGGTGGGGCGCGAGGCGTAAGAAAAAGCCAAACGGCTTGGCTTTTTCAGCCGAGCGCCGATGCGGCTGTGCCGCAGCGGCAGGCTTTTCGACCGAAGGGAGAAAAGACGGATGAGGGGGCGTTCGTTAACATCCACCACCTCATCCGGCGCTCCGCGCCACCTTCCCCTCATAGGGGAAGGAACACAGGCGCAGCACATTGCTTCATCGGATGCGGCCGACCAAAAGCCTTCCCCCGCGGCGAAGCCGCAATGCGGGGAAGGTGGCAGTTCGACCAACGGGAGAACTGACGGATGAGGGGAAAGAAGGCGACCTTACCAAGCAAGTTAGTATCACGGCCCCCTCATCAGTCATCTGCGCCCTGCGGGCTTCAGCTTCTCCGCCCAAGGGAGAAGCCTGCGCTTGCGCGGCTCGCTGCTTGATTGAAAGCGGCCAACCGAAAACCCTCCCCTCACAGGGGAAGGAGTGAAGCTCCCGTGGGTGCGAACTGTCCCTTGAACATATTGCGGGCATCTGTTATAACATAATTGCAAACCAAACAAACCGAAGGAGGTTATGTTATGGACATTGGAAAAAGGATAGCCGCCGCCCGAACGGCGGCATGCGTCACGCAGCAGGAGCTTGCGGATAAGCTCTTCGTTTCGCGGGATCTCGTCTCCAAGTGGGAACAGGGCAGGCGCCGCCCGGACCACGGGATGATCGAACGCATTGCGGAGGTGCTGAACGTAAAGCCCGATTCCATCATCAGCAAGAGCGAATGCATGTTCCATGAGCTCAAGACCTGCCTCCCCAAAGGAGCGGATATTCCGATCGAAACGCTCTCCGCGCTCATCAGCCGCTTTTTGAGGGAGAGACCCCAGAAGGAAGCCGACATATTCATCCGCAGGTACTACCTGCTGAACACGCCCGCCGAGATCGCCATACGATACGGCATGGGAGCCAACCAAGTCCGCTCCCGCCTTTCCAAGACGGCAAAAAAGTTAGGTGAATTCCTCGAAGCGGAATGCGAAGGAAATATTGTAAAGGAGGAATGCTGAAATGAACGATACTGATCTTTTCGACGCGATCGCGCACATTGATGAAGACCTCATCGACCGCTGCCTTGCGGAAGATGACGCAAACCGCGGGATCCGGCAGGAGCCTTCTTCCGAACCCGCCGTCACGGTTACGGAGATAAAGCCCGGCTCCGTCGGCAAAAGGATAGCGGTCACCGTCGCCTCGATAGCCGCCGCGCTGCTGCTTGCATTCGGACTCATCTCCGTGCTCCATATAGGCGGCAAGAAGCCCGTCGAGCCCGTAAACGATCCCACCGATCCCCCTGTCACGACTGAAGCCGTTCCCGGCCCCGCTGCAGACGCCGACATTCTCCGCGAGTTCTTCGAGCGGAAGGACTCCGCCGGCGTGAAGAACGGCGATAAGCTTTTCCCGAATTACGATCCCGCGGATCCCGCGACTTGGATCGACAAGGGTGATGAGCTTCATAAGACGCTTGAGTTCAACTCCGACGGACAGCTCACCTCCGCATATCTCAGCTGCGCCGACAACGCATCCGTGATGCTTGCGGGAGACCTCGATCTTGATAGATTCGAAGCGCTCGATTCATTCTTCGCAGTGAACCTCGGTATAGACGGCAAGGTGAACGCCGAAAACGTCCCCAAGGCGGCGACCAATGAATTCCTTGCGCTGCACGTCGGTCGCTCGGAGGGCATAGCCGTCTATCGCGGCTGCTATCTTGAAGATCTGCTGCTGCGCTCCGCGCTCCGCACCTCGGTTGAAATGTCGAATACCCTCGGAAGGGATCCCGATTATCTGAGCCCCGCGCTCCGTATCGAGGTCGTTACAGCCGGCTCCGGCTATGCCGGCGTAAACGGCTGGTCGAACGAGGACTTCTATGAGGTGCATCTTTCCGCCGAGCCCAAGGCGGGCGCACAGTTCCTCGGCTGGTATGAGGACGGCAGGCTCGTTTCGACCGAGCCCGATTACGCGCTCATTTCCGAGGCGCCCGAAAGCTCCCTTGCGGGCGAGACCTTGGAATACAGGTTCATAGCCAAGTTCAGCAGCAGCATCAGCTCCGAGGAAGCTGAGATACTGCGCGAGTTCTTCGAGCAGGAGGACGAAAGACTCGGCGAAAAGAACGGCTTAAAGCTCTTCGGCGAGAATTACGATCCCGACGATCCCTCCACCTGGGTGTGGACCGGCAATGGGAACCGCGTGTTCAAATTCGATGAGAGCGGCAGGCTCACGTTCGTCAACGCGGAAGGCTATGAGCTGAACACCCCGATGCTCGTCGGCGATCTCGAGCTTGATAAATTCGATTCGCTCACGAGCTTCTCGATAACGGATTACATTATCGACGGCAGCATATATGCAAACGGCATGAAGACCGCCTACACGCTTGAGCTGCGAGAGCTTATTGCCAACATGGTAAACGGCCCGGCGGTATTCTCCGGCGGCTACTGCGAGAGGATAAGGCTGCTCTCCAAAACAAGCACGGTCGTTAATATGACGAACGTGTTTGAGGAGCAAACCTGGCTCCATCCCGCATTCAAGGTCACGGTGAACACCGAAGGCGCGGGCTATGCAGGCGTGAACGCATGGGATGATGAGAACGCATACGAGGTCCGCCTCGAAGCAAGGCCCGATACGGGCAAGCGCTTCCTCGGCTGGTACGATGAAAACGGCGGGCTCGTCTCGACCGATCTCAGCTATGAGCTCTACGGCGAGGATTCCGGCAGGCATTGCGAGGGCGCGAACGAGGAATTCACCTTCACCGCGAAATTCGATCCCGAACCGGGCTACGTTCCCGAAAGCTACGATCCGCACGACTTAAGCGCTCTGCGCGAGTTCTTCGCGACTCCTGTCGGGGAGAACGGCCGTGATATAGGCTATGAATGCTTCCACAATTCGCATGCCGAAGTGCCTTACAGCATCGACGATCCCTCCACCTGGCGCGAAGATCCCTACTACGGCGTGGACTGGAACGCCTCCGGCAAGGTCGGGAAGATCACACTCTATCCTTCGAGCGCTCTGCACGCCGAGCTCGATCTTACGGGCTTTGAGGAGCTCCACCACGTAGAGCTCATATATACGGCGCTCGACAAGATCACCGTTGCCGACTGTCCTCTGCTCACCGACGGCTGTATGCTTTATCTCGGCACCGCCTATGGCGATGCGCACGTTGAGGCGGGCTACGTCGAAAAGCTCAACGTAGGCTCTTGTACGAGCGTTTACTGCTCGCTCCTTGATGACAACGGGCGGCCCTTCACGGCGGAGCTTAAGGTCGAAGGCCCCGGCGTTGTGACCGCGCACTCCTCCGTGGACGATCTGGGCCGGTATGGCTTCAGCATCGGCGCCAGACCCGATGAGTACGTCGATTTCCTCGGCTGGTACGATGAAAACGGCAGGCTCGTTTCGACCGAGAGGAGCATCTGCTTAAATGGCAAGGATCGCTCCGAGCCCTTGAGGAGCAGCTATAAGTACACGGCCAAGTTCGCTCAGCCCGCGACTCCCACGCCTCTTCCCGAGGGCGACTTCTTCTGCGAGATAATCCCCAACGTGCCCTCGCATATCGATATCGACGGCGACGGCCTTGAGGATACCATCCTCTTCAACATGTTCACCGGCGAATACAACGAGCAGGATATGGACGTCCTTATTACGCTGGCTTCCGATCCCGACAATACCTACACCTTCAAGACCTATGGCGAGGCTCGCGAAAACGTCTGCGGCGGAGCGGTCGATTTCGATCCCACAGACGGGCATATCGAGATAGTCGTCAATTACGATGAATGCGACGGCGATCCCATGACCTACGTCTATCGCCTCAGGGACGACGGCTCCGGCTTCGATACCTTCGTGGATTACGTGTTCATCGAATGGCTGGCGGAGGACAGGATATGGTCCTGGGGCTTCTACGGAATTCCCGAAGGCTGGGCGTTCGACGCGAAGGAGGGCCTGGGCTTCAGCAAACGCACCGAGATACTCGGGACCTGTTTCGTGTTCAATCACTTCACCGTAACTGAGAACGGGATCGAATACCTCGACGACGAATTCCTCTATCCGAGCTTCGAGAACATCGTAGGCAGCGAATACACCCTCCTGAGGGAGCTGACCGTAACTCTCGAAAACGGCAAGACCAAGACCCTGAAGAAGGGCGATAAGATCTCCCCCTACTCCACCGACAGGCAGACCTACGTGTGTGTCAAGCTGGAGGACGGCAGGATCGGCCGTATAGAGGTCACCTTCGGGGATCCCGAATACCAGTTCCCCGTGCTCCTGAACGGGATCAATCAGGATGCTTACATGGAGATCCATTACGCGGATTGATGAAATGAGATAGGAAACCGAGCGAAGGAGCGGGGAGGACCCCCGCTCCTTTTTGTGCGGCGAGAGAATGGAAGGGCTCGGGAAAGAAGGGGGGATGTTTTGCCGATCCGCCACCTCATCTGCCGCTTCGCGGCACCTTCCCCTCATAGGGGAAGGGAGAAGCCTGCGCTTGCGCGGCTCACTGCTTGATTGGAAGCGGCCAACCAAAAGCCTTCCCGTAGCTTCCCCTTTGGGAAGCGGCCAACCAAAAGCCTTCCCTTGGGGGAAGGTGGCGGCTGAGCCGCAAGGCGAAGACGACGGATGAGGGGGAAGTAATTACCATTACCAATCCGTTTTTGTGCAATAGCCCTCCCCCCTCAACAGTCATCTGCGCCCTGCGGGCTTGATGACAGCTTCTCCACCCAAGGGAGAAGCCTACGCTCCGCGGAGCATTACTCGGGAGAGCACTACCAAAAGCCTTCTCCCCTCCGGTGGGGCGCGAGGCGTAAGAAAAAGCCAAACGGCTTGGCTTTTTCAGCCGAGCGCCGATGCGGCTG
>JAFPXD010000065.1 GCA_017394835.1 Clostridia bacterium | reverse complement strand
CAATTAGTCTGCGAAACAAAAACTCTTTGCAAATGGTTTTAGCCACTGCAAAGAGTTTTTTGCTGTAATTACGGGGATATGTCTCGCAGGAGCGATCCTAATTTGTTGCGTGATCGCAGTTCCGCGCCTCTCGCGGCGCGGGCGCGCTGACCCGCGCGGCTCCCGTTGGTCGCGGCATAGCCCGTTTCATTATCGGCAATTACCGCAATAACAGCCTTACGACTATCGGGCATAGCTCCCGCGCTTTTTTGCGTTCGGTTTTGTTTATGCGTCAGCCCAGACCGATTATTACGGAGGTCTGCCCGCCCAGCTTGAGAGTGTTCCCTTCGAGGGAGGCTTCCTCCGCTCCGAATACGCCGCGCAGCTCCCCTATCTTCATATCCGTAAGGGCGGAAAGGTCGACGGTCTGCGAGCCCGCGGAGGGGTTGTGGAGCACCATAACGCTCCTTCCTTCAAGAGTCGCTATGAAGCCGCCCGTCTTGGTATCCTTCAAACGCAGCGCCGTGTATTCGCCCGAGGCTATCTCCGGGTTGGCCCTTCTTGCCATTATGAGGCGCTTATAATACGTATAGAGGCTGTCGGGATCGCCGAGCTCATCCGCGGCGGTCTTATCGAGTCTGAGCTCATCCGAATAGCTTGCGCCGACGGGATCGTGCGGGGTCCTTTCATCGCCCCAGGGCATTGCGAGCCTGCGGTTCGCGTCCGTATTGGAGCCGCCCCTCGAGCCGCGCATGCCGAGCTCCTCGCCGTAATAGATGAAAGGCGTGCCGGGGCCCAGAATGTAGAGGTTGGCGCCCATCTTTATCGTATTGGAGGCGACCGTAAGATACCCCGCCGCGCGGTCGGTATCGTGATTGGCAATGAACGGGGTATAGAGCGCGCCGCGGCGGATGCCGCCGATCTTATTCAGATAGCCCTCGACGTAGGAGCAGTATTGGTTGGCGTCGCCCTTCTGCGCCGCCGCCGCAATGAGCCCGCCGGATTGCGAAACGGTGAAATCGAAGCAGTCGAAGGCCGCCGTGTACTGATCTATGACGCCTTCGCCGTCCCAAACCTCGCCCACGCAGTAGATATCGGGCTTCAATGCGCGCAGCTTTTCCATGTATTCGAGCCAGAATTCGACGCTCCTCTTGTTATCGCCGAAATAGACGTATTTCGCCGCGTCGAAGCGGAAGCCGTCGATCCCCATATCAATATAGAATTTTGCGACCTCATAGACGGCTTCGCGCACGGCGGGGCTGTCGAAATCAAGCTCGGGCATATCGTCCGAGAAATTGCATTCATAATAGTGATCCGTGCCCGAGATCTGCACGAAATGCCGCCCTGCGGGAGCGGAGCCGGAGCCGTCATACCATGAATAAAAATTGTAATAAGGGTCTTCCGTATCGTCCTTGCGGTGAGCGGAAACGAAGCTGCCGAACCACGAATTCATGCGGCTCGTGTGGTTGATGGGAAGATCGAGAATGAGGTACATCCCCCGCTCGTGGCAGAGGGCGATGAGCTCCTTCAGATCGTCCATCGTTCCGAACGCGCTGTCAATATCGTAATAATCGGCAATATCGTATTTATGATACGATGATGAGCGGAATATGGGGGTGAGCCAAAGCCCCTCCACGCCGAGAGATCTGCCGGAATCGGGATCCCCGTCGTTCAAGTAATCCATTTTGTTTATAATGCCGCGAAGATCGCCCGTGCCGTCGCCGTCGGAATCGGCGAAGGAGCCCACGAATATCTCATAGAATACCCTTGCCGGGCCGTTATTCGCGCCCGCGCTTTTCAAAAGCTCATCCGTGACGGCGTATTCGGCGCCGGCCTTATCCTTATTCACAGCGCACCCGGCGGCAAGCGCGAAAAGCGCCGCCAGAAGGAGCGCGGTAATGCGTTTGGGAATGCTCATTTGATCACCTCCGATAAGCTGTGCCCTATATCGCAATGTTACAATATACCGCGCCGTTTTGTCAAGCGGGCATGCGCGTTTTTTGCTTGCCCGCGGCGCTTGAAAATGGTATAATCGAGGCATGGATACACAACTTATAAAACTGTATGACGAAGAGGAGCTTATAAGGCTGAAAGCGAAGAAGCGCGCATGGATCGCGGTTTTGATGATCGTCGCTCTGGCGGCGCTCGCTCTTTGCGCGCTTTTCATGGCAAGGGCTGTCAGGCTGCGCTCCCCCGCTCAGCTCCTTCGTTCGATAGCCTCCGCCGTCGCGGGGGGCTGGATCTGCCTTACCATAAGGATATTTGCGGCGGACGAGCTTGCGGCGGAAGTAAAGCACGCGCAGGCGATGCTTTCGGGTATGGGATCGGCGGAGGTCTTCGAAGGCGCTTTCACCCTTGCGGAAAAGCCCCTGCGAATAAAAAGGGGCGCGGCTCTTAGGCGGGTCTCCTGCACGGGCGGAAATACGCCGCTCAGCATTTGGGAAAAGAACGTGAAGCGCTTCCCCGCGGAAAGGGTCGTAAGGGTGCATGCCGTAAACGGCCTTATAGCGGCTTACGAGGTGGAAGATGAGAATAATTAAGACCCTCCTTCGCAATCTTCACAGGTACGTTTTTCTGCTCATGGCGTGTGCGTTCCTGCTCACGTGGTTCTATTATATCGCCACCGAGCTGCCCGCAAAAAAGAAGGTAGCCGTATATATAAACGCGCCCGAGGTACGCAGCCGCGCGTTGGAGGCGGAGCTCGAAAAAAGCCTTCCCGAAGGAATAAAGGCCATCCGGGTCCACCCTTTCGCCTATGACATAATGGGAGTCGGGCTGCCCGCGGAGGCGGATATCCTCATAATGACGGGCAGCGACATAGAACACTGCTTTGAGCTGCTTATGCCGCTCGAGGATGCTCCGGAGGGGGCGTTCATCAAGGACGGGATCGCTTACGGCGCGCCTTTTTGCGGATGCGTGGAGTTCATCGGGTTTGCCGATGGCGGGGATCATTACATCTGCTTTGCAAAAAGCTCAGTCCATACGGGCAAATACGATAACGCGGCCTTCGAGGTCGCAAGGATACTGCTGGACCTGAAGGAGGGGACCCATGAGGATTAGAAGAGGAATTGCGCTCGCCGCCGCATGCTTAACGGCGGCCTCGCTCTGCTCATGCGCGGGGCAGAAGATCGAGATCGAAAACGCCGTGCCGAGCTCCAAAATAGAGGGCAGCACGCTCTGCGTTCGGAAGGTCGAAAACCTCCCCGAGGATTTCATAATGGGGATGGACGCCTCCTCCGTTATCGCGGAGGAGAACAGCGGAGTCAAGTATTTCGGCTTTGACGGGCAGGAGCAGGACGTTTTCAAGACCCTTGCCGAAGCGGGATTGAACACCATCCGCGTGAGGGTGTGGAACGACCCGTTCGACCCCGAGGGCCGGGGCTACGGCGGCGGCAACTGCGATATAAACAACGCCGTCATGATAGGCCGCCGCGCGACTCAATACGGGATGAGCCTGCTTGTGGATTTTCACCTTTCGGATTTTTGGGCCGATCCCGGCAAGCAGTTCGCGCCCAAGGCTTGGGCGGAGCTCGACGCAGAAAGCAAGGCGAAAGAGACCAAGCGCTTCGTTAAGGAATCGCTGAAGGCGCTCAAAAAGGCGGGAGTTTCGGTCCGCATGGTGCAGATAGGCAACGAGACCAACGGGAAGCTCTGCGGCGAGAGCTCATGGGAAAGCATCTGCCGCATAATCCAGGCAGGCTGCGAGGCCTGCCGCGAGGTATTTCCCAAGGCGCTTACCGCGGTGCATTTCGCAAACCCCGAAAAGGCTTCGAGCTATGCTAATTACGCGGCTTCGCTGAATGAATACGGGGTCGATTACGATGTTTTCGCCTCCTCCTACTACCCATACTGGCACGGCACGCTCGAAAACCTCGGCGAGGTGCTGAACAATATCGGCCGTTCTTATAATAAGAAGGTAATGGTGATGGAGACCTCCTACGCCTACACGGGCGAGGACAGTGATTTTTCCGGCAACACCATATCCGCGGGCGAGAGCGTAAAGCCCTACCCCTTCACCGTGCACGGGCAGGCAAACTGCGTGCGCGACGTTATAGATACCGTTGTGAACGGTATGGAAAACGGGATAGGCGTCGTCTATTGGGAGGGGACATGGATAACCGTCGGCACGGAATCGTGGGAAAAGAACCATGAGCTTTGGGAAAAATACGGCTCCGGCTGGGCTTCGAGCTATGCCGCATCCTACGATCCCGAGGACGCGGGCAAATACTACGGCGGATGCGCGGTCGATAATCAGGCGATGTTCGCGCCCGACGGGAAGCCCCTGGAATCGCTCCGCGTGTTCAATCTCGTGCGGTACGGGAACGACGTCTCCCCTACCCCCGACGCCGTGGAAGACGTTGAGCTCACCGTCGATCTCGGCTCCGAAATAGCGCTGCCGCAAACCGTCGCGGCCGTTATGACCGATAATTCACGCATCGCGCTGCCCGTCGTTTGGGATGTTTCCGCGGAGCGCCTTGCCCAGATGAGCGCCGGAGGCCCTGCCGTCTATACCGTAAACGGCGCTGCCGAGGGCGGGTTCGCCGTCAAATGCACTATCCGCACCGTCGCTTTCAATTATCTGGAAAACAGCGGCTTCGAATCGGGCAGGCTCGAGCCCTGGCGGGTCACGGAAAGGGGCTCCGCCTCCGAGCTTTACGTAGAAAACAAGGCGACCGATTCGCTTTCGGGCACTTGGCACTTCCATTTCTGGTCTTCAAAAAGGAATTCGGTCGATTTTTCGCTTGAGCAGGACGTCACGGCTCTGCCCGCGGGAAAATACAGCTTTACCGTTTCCATTATGGGCGGGGACTGCGGGGCTGCTGAGATCTATGCTTATGCGCTCGTCGATGGGATCGAGGCCGGCCGCGCGCCGCTCGTGATCACGAGCTACGGGAATTGGGATACGGCGCTCATAGACGGGATAGAGATCCCCGAAGGGAGCGTTCTCACCGTGGGCGTTTCTGTCAAGTGCGAAGGCGAAGGCAGCGGCGCGTGGGGAAAGATAGACGAAGCCGCCGTGAACTCCTCGCACTGAGGAGTTGTATATATTCGGCTTATCATTTCATATAATTCACCGAATTATATTATTGACAAACTCTGCGAAAAAGAGTATTATACTGCATGAAGGGGAAGTGCGTTCCCTGCGTCCCTCCCCCGTTTTGGGCGGAGGGTTCCCTTTTGAAGAAGTTTTTCATTAAAATTCTATAGGAGGATACTGAAATGAAAAAGTTTTTAAGCATCATGCTGGTTCTCGTCATGGTCTTCGCTCTTGCGGCTTGTAAGAAGCCCGGCGATCAGCCCGGCGACCAGACCGGCGACATTGCCGGTGAGTACAAGATCACCGTTTGGGTACCCCAGGCGGCTGTCGATCTCACCAAGAAGCAGATCGACGACTTCAACGCCAACAACGAATTCGGCGTCAAGTTCACCGCGGAGATCCAGCCCACTTCCGAGGCTGACGCCGCTACGAACATGATCACCGACGTTGAGGCCGGCGGCGATATCTACTTCTTCGCTCAGGACCAGTTCGCAAGGCTCGTCAAGGCCGCCGCTCTTTCCAAGCTCGGCTCCGGCGCTGCCCAGACCGTTAAGGAAGCCAATGACGAAGGCGTCGTTGCCGCCGCTTCCGCGGGCGAGGATCTCTACGCCTACCCCCTCACCTCCGATAACGGCTACTTCATGTACTATGATAAGTCCGTCATCCCCGAGGCCGACCTCGACTCCATGGAGAAGCTGATCGAGGACTGTGAGAACGCCGGCAAGTATTTCGCTTTCGAAATGCAAACTTCCGCCTGGTATCTCGCTTCCTTCTTCTTTGCGACCGGCTGTAAGTCCGAGTGGGTCACCGATAACGACGGTCAGTTCACCGAAGTCAACGATACCTTCAATTCCGACAACGGCCTCATCGCCGTAAAGGGTATGGAGAAGCTCGTCAAGTCCCCCGCTCATCTGAGCTCCTCTCAGGCTTCCGAGTTCGCTTCCGGCGCCGCCATCGTTGTGACCGGTACCTGGGCATACGATGACGTCAAGGCCGCCCTCGGCGACAACATGGGCGCTACCGATCTTCCCTCCTTCACCGTTGACGGCAAGGAGTATCACCTCGGTTCCTACAACGGCTGCAAACTCCTGGGCGTAAAGCCCCAGACCGACGCCAAGAAGGCCGCCGCTCTCCACAAGCTCGCTCAGTATCTGACTGACGAGGCCCGCCAGATGGAGCGCTTCGAGACCCTCAACTGGGGCCCCGCCAACAAGAAGGACCAGGCTTCCGAAGCCGTCCAGGCCAACCCCGGTCTTGCCGCTCTGTTCATGCAGAACGCTCACTCCGTACCTCAGGGCCAGATCCCCGATGCATGGTGGGATGTAGCGAAGGTCATCGGCGACGACGTTAAGAACGCGACCGACGAAGCCGGCCTCAAGGCTGCCATCGAAGGCTATGCCGCAAGGCTGAACGGTATCTTCGATACCCTCAAGTCCAACGATTACGTATTCGTTGGCGCCTGGTGCGATTGGAAGAACACCGCCGAGGATTCCCCCAACTACGTTATGACCGCTGACGGCGATATGCTCACCATCACCCTCGACGTTCCCGAGAGCGATTACATGGGCGGCCGTATCGTCAAGAACGGTTCCTGGGATACCGATCTCGGTTATGCTCAGGTCACCACCGGCGCCGACCTCATGAAGGTCGTCGATCCCGCCGACAACGGTGATAACAACATCATCTTTGCGGCTCCCGGCAACTACACCGTTACCTGCAACCTTGCCACCAAGGAGATCACCATCACCGCCAACTGATCCCAACCGTTTCCGGATCCCCGCGTCTGAATGCAATACCGGCGCGGATCGGTTCTGAAATGATCGCGGTCGGAGCCGATAAAAAGGCTCCGACCGCTTTTTCTATCGCAACATCAGCTTGGAGGAGGTCCAATATTTTATGAGTAAAAAAAGCATTGTATCTCCGATCGCGCGCATAGTGCTGGGGCTAATACTTGCCGCGGTATTCTGCATTTTCGCCGCAAAGCTTGTCGATCCTTGGATCAATAAGATCGGCACGGCCAAGGCGAAGGACGTGATCTGGAGCATAATCACTCTGATAGCCGGAGCGGTGCTGCTTATTTCCGGCATTGCCGAGCTTGTTCGTTCGCTGCATTTCAACAGGATGGTCACTAACAGCGGCATGCAGGTCAAAAAGGTCAAGCACGCCACGATCGGCGATTTTTTCAAAAAGATCGGCGCTTGGTTCGCAAACGCGGGCAAGGCCGTTGCAAACGAATTCAAGGATATCGTTCAGACCTTCAGAAACGGCGATTGGAAAACGAAGCTTTCCTTCCTCGTAATGGGCTTCGGCTCCATCGCAAGGGGGCAGGTGCTCCGCGGCATACTGTTCCTTCTGTTCGAGATCGTATTCATAGTCTATATGATATTCGCCGGCGTGCACTGGCTTTCGCTTCTGCCCACGCTCGGCACGAAGGGCCCCTCCGTCGTTTATAACGAGGTGCTCGATCAGTACGTCTCCCAGTATAACGATAACTCGTTCAAAATACTGCTTTACGGCGTGCTCACCATATTCTTCATAATCGCATTCATCTACACCTGGAGACTGAACGTCAAGCAGAACAAGATCTCCGAGGAGATACTGAGGTCCGGCAAGCCCTTAAAGAGCGGCAAGGACGACCTTCGTTCCCTCGTTGACGATAAGTTCCATGCGACGCTCCTTGCGCTCCCTTTGACGGGCATTATCATTTTCACGGTGCTGCCCATCATATTCATGATACTCGTCGCCTTCACCAATTACGACGGCGCGCACGACGGCTATTACAACAACCTCTTCACATGGGTGGGGCTTAAAAACTTCAACACCATGCTCTCGTGGAAGGCTGTAGGCGGCGGCCAGTCCTATGCGGCGACCTTCGGCGAGATACTGACTTGGACTCTCATTTGGGCGTTCTTTGCCACGTTTACCAACTACTTCCTCGGAATGTTCGTTGCAATGATGATAAACAAGAAGGGCATCCACTTCAAGAAGGTGTGGAGGACGATCCTCGTCATGACCATCGCGATCCCCCAGTTCATCTCACTGCTGTACGTTTCGAAGATGTTCGCCAAAAACGGCATAGTGAACGGAACGCTGATAGCGCTCAAGATAATAGACAAATCCAAACCGATCCCCTTCTGGGAGGATCCCACGCTCGCAAGGGTAATGGTCATCCTCATCAATATCTGGATCGGCATCCCCTACATGATGCTCATTTCGACGGGCATACTGATGAACATACCCGCGGATCTTTACGAATCCGCCAAGATCGACGGCGCGAGCCCCTGGCAGCAGTACAGGAAGATCACCCTTCCCTACATGCTGTTCATAACCGGGCCTTACCTCCTGACGAGCTTTACGGGTAATATGAACAACTTCAACGTCATATACCTGCTGACGGGCGGCGCCCCGGCAAATTCGGCGGCTTCGACGGCGGCAGGTACGGTCGGTTATACGGATCTGCTCATCACGTGGCTCTTCAAGATAGCAACGGGCGCGGAGGCGCAGTACTACATGGCATCCGTAATAGGTATCATGGTATTCGCCGTAGTTGCGGTGATCTCGCTCATCGTTTACAATCTGCTGCCCTCGATCAAGAATGAGGAGGATTTCCAATGATGAATAAGAAAAAGTTTACCTCCCCCATTATTGAGATGCTGATCGGCGCGCTCATTGCGGCGCTCGGTTATCTCGCCTTCAAGCGCGGCGGTTATTATTATAAGCTCACCGCCCTCACAGGACGAGGCGTGGTGTTCTACATACTTGCCGCTCTGCTCGCGCTGGGCGGGCTTGCGGTGATCGTCGTGGGTATTACGAGCCTGCTCCGCGTATCAAGGTACAACGCTCTTGTTGAATCGGGCGACCGCGCTGCCGCTTCCTCGCTGGACCGCAGCATGGGCATAAAGGCCAAGAGGGCGCTTTCAAACACCTTCATTTATGTGCTGCTCGTGATCATCAGCGTGATATGGCTCATCCCGTTCATCTGCATAATCCTGCAGAGCTTCAGAGTAGAGAGCACCTCCCCCGTCGGCTACATTGTTCCCCAGCAGTGGGGATTGGCCAATTACAAGAACCTCCTAAATACCAATTTCCCGAGGTGGTACCTCAACACGTTCATAATCGCGATAGCATGCGCCGTGCTCCAGACGGTCATAGTGCTGTGCATGAGCTACGTGTTATCGAGGTTCCGCTTCAAGCTCCGCAAGCCTCTCATGCAGTTCATGCTGATACTCGGAATGTTCCCCGGCATGCTCTCCATGATAATCCTCTACCGCGTTCTGAAGGACCTCGGTATGACTCAGGCAAACGCCGTACCCGGACTGATCCTCGTTTATATCGCCTCCTCCGGCATGGGCTACTACATATCGAAGGGCTTCTTCGATACGATCCCCAAGTCCCTTGACGAAGCGGCGCGTATGGACGGCGCTACGAGGGCGCAGGTGCTCTTCAAGATAATCCTGCCGCTTTCCAAGCCCATAATCATCTATACGATACTGACGGCGTTCATGGCGCCTTGGGCGGATTTCGTGTTCGCACGCTATATCTCGCTCAACAATCCCATAGGCATGAACGTTGCGGTCGGCTTGAACACCTGGCTTTCAAAGGATCAGATCGATTCCATGTACACCACGTTCTGCGCAGGCGGCGTCGTGGTCGCATTGCCCGTCACGATACTGTTCATGCTGCTGCAGCGCTATTACGTGGAAGGCGTCACGGGCGGAGCCGTAAAGGGCTAATACTGAAAGGAGAAAAACTATGGCAAGCGTCAAACTCACAAACGTCAAAAAAATCTACGATAACAACGTCGTTGCCGTACACGACTTCAATCTGGATATAAAGGATCAGGAATTCGTCGTGTTCGTCGGCCCCTCCGGCTGCGGCAAATCCACCACTCTCCGCATGATCGCGGGTCTTGAGGACATAAGCGACGGCACCGTTGAGATAGACGGCGAGGTCGTTAACGATCTGCAGCCCAAGGACAGGAATATCGCCATGGTATTCCAGAACTACGCGCTCTATCCCCACATGAGTGTTTACGACAATATCGCGTTCTCGCTGCGTCTGCAGAAGATGCCCGAGGATCTGATATTCAACAAGGTCACGAACGTGGCCGAAATACTCGGCATTACCGATTACCTCATGCGCAAGCCCCGCGCGCTTTCCGGCGGTCAGCGCCAGCGTGTTGCGATAGGCCGCGCTATGGTTAGAGATTCGAAGGTGTTCCTCATGGACGAGCCGCTTTCGAACCTCGACGCCAAGCTCAGGAACCAGATGCGCGCCGAGATAATCCTTCTGAGGCAGAAGCTGAACACCACCTTCATATACGTCACCCATGACCAGACCGAGGCCATGACCCTTGGCGACAGGATCGTTATCATGAAGGACGGCTATATCATGCAGGTAGGCTCCCCCGCCGAGGTATTCGAAAAGCCCGAAAACCTGTTCGTCGCGGAGTTCATAGGCGCTCCCAAGATGAACATAGTCCCCGCTGAGCTCGTGAACGCCAACGGCGCGTATCAGGTAAAGCTCTTCGGCGCCGCGATCCCCGTTGACGGCGATAAGGGCGCGGAGCTTGCCCGTGCGCGCATACCCGGCAGGAAGGTGCTCCTGGGCGTGCGCCCCGAGCATATAGTCCTCTCGAAGGAGGCAAGCGCCTCCTCCATCCCCGTGACTCTCGAGGTCAACGAGATGATGGGCTCCGAGCTGCATCTGCACGCGTTCACAGACGACGGAACGAGGATCATATTCCGCGTTCCCACCATCGACCTGACCGCCTCCGAGCGCGCAGGGCTCGTTAACGGCGCGAAGCTCAACGTCACTTTCGAGGGCAAGGTCATGCACTTCTTCGATCCCGAAACGGAGAAAAACCTGCTCTATTCGCATGAATACTGATCCCGTGACCGGGCCTGACAACCGCCCCCGGAGCGCCTTGAACAGCGCTCCGGGGGCTTCTTTTATCCGCATTTCGCGGCCGCAAATAAGCCCGAAATGGTAAATTTTTTGTTAACAAAGCCAAAAAACCGCATAAATATCGGCTTTTTAACGGTTTTGCCAATATTTATTAATACCATCTTCACAAAAAGTATGGTATAATGGGGCAGTTGATTTTTTAGGAAACGGAGGTGAATGATATGAAGCTTTCGGATAAAACGCACAAATTCCTGTGCGATCTTGCGGACGGTTTCTCCTGCAGGGCGTCGGCCGCGTTCAAGTACGTGAAGAAGCATTCCGTCCCCATCGGGGTCGCCGCAGGGCTGCTTGCCGTCGTTATTATCGCGCTCTGCATCGTGATACCCATGCTTAAAAAGCCGAAGGATATCCCCGCGGATGTTTCTGCCGCTACCGAAGCTCCGATCGTCATTCCCACATTGGCTCCCACGCCAACGCCCACTCCCTCGCCCGCTCCCACCGCAACGCCCGAACCCACTCCCACCCCCGCCCCTCTGCATATCGTCAAGGGCGATAGGGACGATCTCGTTCCCGTCATTCAGTTGAGGCTCATGGAGCTCAACTATATGGATTACGATGAGCCCACCAATTATTACGGCTCCATAACAAAGGAAGCAGTTCAGATCTTCCAGCGCCGCAACGGTCTGGAGGTGACCGGTGAAATGACCACCGAGGATTACATCTTCCTCATGTCGGGCAGTGCAAAGCTCTATATGGCGAGACTCGGCGATGAAGGCACAGACGTCCTCGCAATGAAGGAAAGGCTCTATGAGCTTGATTATTTGAAGGAAAAGCCCAACGACGTATTCGATGAAGCCATGGAAGAAGCGATAAGGCTCTTCCAGGAAAAGAACGAGCTCGAGGTTGACGGCATGGTCGGCAGCCAGACGAAGGAAGCCCTCTATTTCGAAGACGCCGTACCCAACTCCCTTTACATCGGCTCCACCGGTGAGGACGTTCAGATCTATCAGGACCGTCTGTGGGAGCTCGGTTATCTCGCTTCCAAGCCCGACGGCATTTACGGGAGCGATACGGTCAACGCGGTCAAGCGCTTCCAGGAGCGCAACGACATAATCGTTGACGGTCACGTTGGCCCCGCTACGAGGATCGCCCTCATGAGCGAGGATGCAAAATACAACAAGCTCGAGCTCACAATGGGCGGCGACGACGTCACCCGTCTCCAGACGATGCTTTACAGGTACAATTACCTGAAGCGTTCCGAAGTCACCGGCTATTTCGGCGAAACGACCGAGAAAGCGGTCAAGGCGTTCCAGAAGAACAATCATCTGGAGGTTGACGGCACCGTTGCGAAGGAGACCCTTTCGAAGCTCTCCTCGGATGACGCAGTGCGTTCTGATAGGCCCGTGAGCTCGACTCCCGTGCCGACGGCGACTCCTTCGCCCACGCCGAAGCCGACTCCCGTGCCGACGGCAACTCCCACTCCCAAGCCCAAGCCCACGGCGACGCCCAAGCCCACGAAGACTCCCAGGCCCGGCACCACTCCGAAGCCCACGCCCAAGCCCACCAAGACGCCCAAGCCCACCAAGACGCCCAAGCCCACCGCCGTTCCCACGGCGACTCCCAAGCCCACCCCCAAGCCCACGGCGACTCCCAAGCCCACGGCGACCCCCAAGCCGACTCAGAGCACGCAGGATAAGATCGACAATCTCATCCGCATTGCGAGGAGCAAGCTCGGCTGCCCGTACGTGCGCGGCGCGAAGGGGCCCAATGCGTTCGACTGCTCCGGTTTCGTTTACTGGTGCCTTAATCAGGCGGGAGTCCATCAGAGCTATATGACCTCCTACCAGTGGCGCTATACCACCAGGTATCCGAGGATCGGCTCTATGAGCAGCATCCGCGCCGGCGACGTTATAGTATTCAAAATGAGCCAGTACGCGGGCCACGTAGCCATAGCGATAGGCAACGGAATGATGATCGACGCTTCCAATAACGAAGGCAAGATCGTGCTCCGCACCTACAACACGAACTACTGGCGCAATTACTTCTACTGTGCGTACCGCATATTCGGAAGCTGACGCCCACGGCATATCAAAAGGCGGAAGGTCGCATTGCCTTCCGCCTTTTTGCACTTTATATAAGCTTTACCTTCTCCTGTTCGAGTTTGCGATCATGAGCAGCCTCAGGAATGAGATCGCGGATGAAAGCACCGCAACAAGATATGTGAACGCAGCCGCACGGAGCACCTTCCTTGCGGCGTTTTCTTCGGCATTGCCGGTGATATACCCGCCCGCCGTAAGCATGTTGAGCGCACGGTTGGAGGCGTCCAGCTCAACGGGCAAAGTCAGGAGCTGGAACGCGAGCGCAAAGCCGAACAGCGCCACGCCTATCATGCATACCGTATGCCCCATGGCGCCCATCAGAAGGCCTATTATCACGATCAAATAGGAGAACCTTGCGCCTATATTGGCGACGGGCAGTATCGCGTTGCGGAGCTTTATGAGGCCGTAACCGCTCTCATACTGCATAACGTGCCCGCATTCGTGCGCGGCGACGGCTATGGCAGCGATGCTCGAGGAGCCATAGACCGTCTGACTGAGTGATACAGCGCCCGCTTTGGGATTGTAATTATCGGTAAGAGCGCCCTGTATCTGTTGAACGCTTACTGCGCTCCCGTTGCTGCGAAGCAGGTCGTTTGCGACCTGAGCCGCCGTCCTTCCGCCGGAAGAGGGGATCTGCGAATACTGATTGAACACCTTCTGCACGCGCGCCTGCGCGAATATGCCGAGCAGCATTATCGCAAGCGCGGCAATGAGAAGCAGGGTGTAACCACCGTTCATCCTTGAAGCCGTGCCGCTGTAATAGCCGTCATAGCCGCCCCATCCGTAGCTCAGTATCCTATAAAATCCGAATAGATCCATTCATCGTTCTCCCTTCTCAATAGATGCTGTATTCGAGTATATACATAACGAGGTATGCCGCCTGCCCCATGAGGAGCAGAGTCGTGACAGCGGCGGCCTTCGCCCTTGATCTGGCAAGCGCCACGCCGTCATCCCTGCCCTGACAAAGATGCGCGAGCGCGATCGGCAGAACGACGAGCGCCGTAAGGTAGCGCGGCGCGGAAAGGAGCCATGTCGCCCCGCAGGTTATCGCGAAATATGCCGCGAAACAAAGCGTGTAGGAGGAGCGCAGAGTCCTTGCCGTAAGCACCAGCACGGCCAGCGCGCCTAATATATAGAGCAGATTGGGGATCCACAGCCCGAGCACGTCCGCCGTTTCGGTCCCGAATGCGCGGAACAGGTAATTCGTTTGAGTGGAGGCGGTGCCGAAGAAGGGCCCGAGCTGCTGGAACCAAACGCTCTTCTGGAATTCGAGGAATTTGAACCAATCGCCCCAAACGAGCTTGTTTATAAGCAGGTAGAAGAACGTGCCGAGGCAGAATATGAGCACGCACGCGGCGGCCTTCGCCCATGCGGGAAGTGGCTTCGTTTCCTCCGCCTTCACCTTCCTGACGGTATGGACTATGAGCTCCATAACAAAGGGCAGCAGCATTATTATGCCCACCGAGCGCGTGAACGACGCAAGCGCGCCCAATACGGCGCCAAGCCAGAATTTGCCCTTCCTTGCCGCGAGCAGACACCCGGCGGTAAGCAGGAGGAACAGCGGCTCACTCATGGGGGCGAGGAAGAATATGGCGGCGGGCATCGCAAAAGCGAACACCACCGCGAGCTTTGCCGCGCGCCTGCCCATATCGCAGAGCGCAAGCTCATAGATCACCGCGCCGGCCGCGCAGGATGCAAGGGTATTTATCACGAATGCGGATACGAAGCCCGAACGGAACACGAGCCCAAACGCCCTTATGAGCCACGGGAACAGCGGCAGGAACACTATGTTATACATTTCAGGTTCCGTGGTCACGTAGCCCGACTGCGCTATCGAAAGATAGTGAGGCGCATCCGTATCGAGCTTATACCATATCCGCTCAAGCGTTGCGAAGAATGAGCCGGAATAGCCCTTTATTGCCGTGAACAGGACGTAAGCCGCCACCGCGAGTATTATCCTTGCCGCGAGTACCGAGAGCGCCACGACTATCGCGGGGTGCAGCCTTGAACGGCGCATGCTTCTGTCTCCAAGAGGTTTAACGCGCGCATTTACCTCCCTGTTTATGAAGCGGATGAACGCGGGCACCGCAATGATGAGCGCGACCGTGAATACCCCGAGGGTCAGCGCGGCCATTATTACGCCCTGCACGGTGAGCTCTTCCGCCTTTATCAGCCACCACACGAACGCGCCGAGCGCGATCACGGGGATCAGAACGGTGAGTATGGCTTCAAGCGCCTTGCGGGGCTTGTTTGTTGTTTTTATATTGGTTTCCATACCTATATTATACCAAAACCCGCGAGACAATGCAATATCCCATGGGACTGCGGCAAATGTCAAAAGTCCAACGGACCATTGTAAAATCGAGGTAAAACCCGTACAGCTTATTGACAAGGGCGAAAAGCCGTCGTATTATACGATCATAAAGGCACAAAAACCGCAAACAGGTGTTGACGCCTGTTTATATATGTGCTATCATATTATTGTCGAAAAACAAGTAAAGGAGTAAACGATATGAAATACTGCACAAACTGCGGCAATCCTCTTGAAGAGTCCGCCGCGTTCTGCCCCTCCTGCGGACATCAGGTCGCAAAGCCCATCGAGGCCGTGACCGAAGCCGCCGCCGAGGAGGTAAAGGAGGCCGCCGCCGAAACTGCGGCCGCCGCTGAGGAAGCCGTTTCCGAAGCCGCCGCCGAAACTGCGGCCGCCGCCGAGGAAGCCGTTTCCGAAGCCGCCGAGGAGGTAAAGGAAGCCGCCGCTCCCATTGCGGGGCCCGCCGTCCAGGAGGCCGCTCCCGCCGAGGAGCCCAAGAAGAAAAAGAAGGGCTTAAAGCCCATTGCGATCATTGCGATAGTGCTTGCCGCCCTCGCGGCGATCGCGGGCGTTCTTTGGGGGACCGGCGTGCTGCGCAAGCTCATCCCCGATTCCCGCGTTAAGCTGGGCCTTGCGGAAAAGGCTCTTATTGACAAGGGCGTTGACGAATACTTCGAGAGGGCCAAGCAGTTGACCGACGAGGCCATCAAGTATGACTTCAACATCACCGCAGCCATCGAATCCGAAGAGGCGGGCCTCTTCAGTGAGATCGGCATAATCAAGAACCTGCTTTCCAAGTTCTCGATAGATCTCAAGCTCGACGTTAAGGACGATCACCCCAATATCGGCCTTGGCGTAAACTATTCCGGCAACCGCGTGCTTGACGGCAGCATCATCACCGACGGCGAAAAGCTCGGCCTTTACGTGCCCCAGCTTGACAGCAAGTACTACGTGATGAACAAGGATAAGCTCATGCAGCTTGCCGCCGAGGACGATAACGCCAAATTCCCCGATCTTTCCTTCCTCAACCTTGACGAAGCCAAGACCCGCGCCGAGATCGACAAGCTCTTCATGATAATCGGCAAGCTTTCCACTGCGGAAAATACCGTTGTCGAAAAGGACGCTGAGATGAAACTTTACGGCGGCGAAAAGGCCGTTACCGGCACAAGGTTCACCGTCACCCCCTCCAAGGAGGAGTTCTCCGCGGTCATAAAGGAGCTCGGCGAATACCTCGACAGCGAGGAAAGCTATTTCGGCGGCATCGTTAAGCAGATGGCGGCGCTTGCTTCCTCCATCGACGGCGAAGAGCCCGAGGAGGGCCTCTTTGACGAGCTCAAGAACAGCAGTGATAAGCTCGCCGAGGATATAATGAAGGAAGAGCCCAAGCTCGTCGCCTTCATGGTCGGCAGCGACGTCGTTTCCAACTCCGTTGTGTTTAAGTCCGGTTCCTTCTTGCTCGATTACGAGCCCCAGATCAAGGACGCTCTGCGCCTCTTCCTCAATTACGAAGAAACCTTTGATTTCGAAGGAACGAAGGAGAAAACCACTATCGCCTATGATCTGAACCTCACCACCTATACCGACAGCACCGTTATAGGCACCGTCAAGACCTCTATGGGCGAGGGTCAGGATACCTTGATCGAGGTCAATGTGAGCGACATCGCTCCCGGCAAGCTCACCACCAAGGGCACCATCAAGGGCAGTATGGGCGGCACTCCCTTCATTAACATCACCTTCACTCCCGAGGGCGAGACCAGCAAGATCGCGATCGAGATCGACGTTGAAAGCATGATCTCCGCCGCCATGAATGCCGTTTCGGAGGCTGATGATGAATTCGGCATCGGCGACAACGACGTGGATATTGATTTGGATCTCGACGTTCAGAAGATCATTCTGAACATAATTGCCGCTCCCGGCACGGGCGTTGAAGCTCCCAAGGACGTTGAACCCACCGATCTTTCGAATGCTTCCATGGAGGAGATCTCCGAAATATTCGAGAATATGGCCGAAAACGTCACCGAAATACTCGGCAGCGTGCTTTACTGATCGACAGATCCGGTGCGCCTCCCTTGAAGGGGGGCGCACCCTTTTTGGAACATGAGCGAAACACTTTTGAGCCTAAAGGATATAGTGCTTGAATACGGCGGCGAGCGCGTGCTTGACGGCGTTTCCATTGATATTGCAAAGGGAGACGCGATAGGCATACACGGGCGCAACGGAGCCGGAAAATCCACCCTTATGGGGATCATGGCCGGGACCTTAAAGCCAACCTCCGGTTCCGTTTCGGTCTCCCCCGCGCTTCGCGGTAAGATCTGCTGTGTGCCGCAGGATATTGCGCTCTACCCTTCATTGACAGGCAAACAAAATCTTGAATTCTGGGCAGAGGCCTACGG
Organism: Clostridia bacterium; assembly: GCA_017394835.1. Classification (GTDB taxonomy): domain Bacteria; phylum Bacillota; class Clostridia; order Christensenellales; family CAG-138; genus UBA3857. The sequence goes on along the minus strand of JAFPXD010000065.1, from coordinate 34,527 downwards.
GCTTTTCGGCAAGGCGGAAAAGCTCCGCGTGGATCATCTTCTGAAGCTCGTCGGCCTCACCGAAAAGGCCAACAAGCGCGTTGAGACCTATTCCGGCGGCATGAAGCGCAGGCTCAACATGGCGGCGGGGCTCGTTATAACGCCCGCTCTGCTGCTGCTCGACGAGCCGACCGTCGGCGCGGACGACGATTCCGTGCGCGTGATGCTCGATACCGTGCGCCGCATGAACTCCTGCGGTACGGCCGTCGTTATGATAAGCCATATCGAAGAGGATCTGACGGGCGTATGCCGCAGGATAGTCACTCTTTCGGAGGGGAAGCTTCAATGAGGTTTGCGGCATGCTTAAAAAAGGATCTGCGTCTTTTGACGGGCGGCGGGATACGATCGCTCGTGTTTTTGCTGCTGCCGATCTTGCTTGTTTTCATAATGTTTTTCGGTATGCGCACGTCTGCCGAGGCAAACGAGCTGCTTTCCCCCTTCCCCATCTCCGTTCGGGATGAGGACGATACCGTTATGAGCCGTATGCTCATTTCGCGTCTGCGCGAGGTATCGGTTTTTACCGCCGTTATGCCGGCGGGCGAAAGGAGCGATAAGGAGCTTGCCTCATTGGGATGCGCTGCGGTCGTGACCATACCGAAGGACTTTTTCTACGACCTTTATGAAATGAAGGACACCGACCTTACAATAGCGCTGAACGAGCAAACGCCGCTTGAGGCCGCAATGGTAAAGAGCGCGTTTACTTCGCTCGTGGGAATAATCGAGGAGCAGCAGCGCGTAAAGCTTTCGGAAGCGAAGCTGCGTTACGGCGAGCTTGACGCAGATGAGCTCGAGAGGGTCTTTTCCGAATACTCGAGCGCCGCTGTGGAGGATGCGCTCGGAAGGCTGGGGTTATTTGAGCTGGGCTCCGTATTCGAAGGCAAGTTCGACGGCGCCCGCCTGTTCTTTGCGGCGGGGCTGCTTTCGATGCTCATAATGTTCATCCCGCTTTCGATGCTCCGCTCCGTTTCGGAGGAGACCGACGCGGGGCTTTCTTCGCGCTTCTTCGTATCGGGCGGGAGCCTTTTGGAATCGCTTTTGTCAAAGCTCGTCATAGCTTTCGTAATGACCGCCATACCCGCCGCGGCGCTGATCGCGATACTTAAGGTGGGGCATTTGACGGTTCTCGTTCCCGTATTGCTTGCGGGATTTATACTCTCGTTCGCGTTCTTCATGCTGCTCTCGCTCGTTTGCGGGAAGGCTTCGACGGCTCAGCTCGCAGGCAATCTCGTTCTGCTCGCGGTGCTCACGCTGGGCGGCGCGCTCTACCCTTACGCGCTGCTTCCGGAGGCGATAAAGCCCGTTTCGGGGGTGCTCCTGCCGAGGATACTGCTGAACTCCATGACCCGCGCCTCGATGGGTCTGCCCGCTTCGAGCGTGCTTTCGCCGCTCGTGCCGATGCTCATTGCGGCGGCGGTGCTGTTCGCGGTTTCGATCCCGTTCTTCGGGGCAAGGAGGCGCAGATGAGAAGGTGTCTCGCGCTTGCGGCAAAGAAAATATCGGTGCTCTTCGGCGGAAGGCCCCTGCTGTTCCCGCTCATGCTCGCGGTGCTCGCACTGCTGTTTTACACTGTCGGCGAGGTGAACGGCGCAGAGCACAGGGCGGAAGCCGTCATTACGATAGTCGATGAAAGCGCAACGGAATACTCCGCCGCGCTTGCGGACGCCGTTACCCGTACGGAAGGCTTCACTGTCCGCACCGCCCATACCGAGGAGGAGGCGCTTGCGGATATTGCGGACGGCAGGTCGGAAGCGGTGCTCATAATAAAGCCCGATTACAGCGAAAAGCTGTTCATGGATGAGATCGCGGGTGCTGTAAAGCTCATGACCGCGCCCGGTTCCGCCGTGCAGGATCTCATTCGCGAGACGGTATCCGGCCGCCTGCTTGCCCAGAGGGCTTACGCAAGGGTGCGCGAGAGCGTCAAGGCGGACGGCCTCGATGCGGCTGAATTCGACCGTCTGTGCGATGAATTCGAAATGCCGCGCATATACAAGGTCGCTTCGATAGGCGGGGGCAGCGGAATAGGCCGCGCCGTATTCGGGCAGGGCTTCCCCGGCTGTACGGGCTTTACCGCGCTTGCTATGATGCTTATAATGCTTACCGTCACGAGGATGCTTTCGGAAGCTTCTTCAAAGCTTGCGGGAAGGCGTCTGCTCGCGCTCGAGGGCGGAAGGGCTCTGGGCTTTGTTTCCGACGCGCTCGCATGCTTGACCGTAACGCTTTCAATAGCGGCGGTATCATTCGCGCTCTCGCCGGACAGGAGCCTTGCTCTGGGGCTCGCCTCAGCCGCGTATTCGCTGGAGCTCACGGGGCTCGTTCTGCTCGTTTCGAGGATTGTCGGCGCGGGCAGGATAGACGTGGCCTCCCCCTTCATCGCGCTGGTAACGAGCATTTTCGGCGGCTGTTTTGCCGATACCGCATCCCTTTCGCCCGCGCTGAAAACCGTTTCGTATTTCACTCCGCAGGGAAGGTTCATCGCCGCGGCTTCGGGAGCATATCACTTCGCCGCGATAATGGCGGCGCTGGGTCTGGTTTTCGCCTGCCTCGCGCTCACGGCGGAAAGGAAGTCGGAGAAAGCATAAAAAAGTGCTTGCAATCCGTGCTGATCTGATGTATAATGAGAGTTGCCGTGCTAAACGGGGAGTTGGCGGTGCCCTATACCTGCAATCCGCCACAGCAGGGTCTAATCCCCTCCCCGAGGCAAGCGTTTGCGAGGTTTGGAACCGATAAGGAGTATTGATCGTCGGGTCCTGTGCAACCGATCGCCGTGAACCATGTCAGGTCCTGACGGAAGCAGCATTAAGCGGAAAGTTCGGTGTGCCGCGGGTCAGCCTGGCGGGAGCCGCCTGTCGGGATACCGCTCGGGAGCGTCTTTGTCGAAGGGCGGGTGCACGGCTTCTGTGTTATAATAAAAAGCTTCGGCGTTTTTGCCGAAGTTTTTTGTATTCAAAACCGTTCATTTATCATCAGCTTTTTCGGCGCCCGCTCGACCATTCGGCGGGCGTATTTGAGTTATGTTTTAAGCGACGATACGGGAAAGCAAGGTGATGGGTCTTGAAAGGGATAATGCTGTTTTTGAAGGGTATTCCACGCTCGCGCGCGGCGCTGTTCATCGGGCATATCCTCCCGAACGCCGCTCTTTTCGCGCTTTCGGCGCTGCTCGCCTCGTTCCGCCCCTTCGGCGGGGCCGCTCCCTTCGGAGCCGCCTGCGTGATAGGCGCGTGGTTCGCGGGGGTCGATCCGTATTCAGCCTGCGCGGGCGCGGTGCTGGGGCATCTTTTATCCCGCGGCTACGTCTTTGCGGGCGCTTGCTTTGCGATGGGCGCCGCCGTCTATATGGCAGGCAGGGTGAAAAGCCTCCCCCGCCCTTACAGGATCCTGATCGCCTACGGCGCGGAGGCGGTTTCCGTGCTGATACTGGGGCTCATATTAAGGCAGAGGACGCTGTTCCTGCTTGCTTCGAGCACGGTTTCGGTATTCGGCGGGATAGTGCTGGGACAGGCCGTTACGGCCTTCCGCGGGACTCTGGGCGGCAGGAAGCCCACGGACGCGGAGCTTATGACCCTTGCCGCGGCGGCGGGACTCATCACCCTTTCAATGGGCAGCTTCCGGATATTCGGGATCAGCCCCGCTATGATATTTGCCGGGCTCTGCGGGATATTCGCCGCGTGCAGATACGGCGTTCCGGCGCTCGCTTTCGCGGTGACGGCGGGCGCCGGCAGAGTGATGGCGACCGGCGGGGACCTCTATTTCATCGCTGTACTGAGCGCCGCAACGCTGATCGCTGCCTCGTTCCGTGCGCTCGGAAAATGGGCGGTTATGATCGCTTTCGGAGCGACAAGCGCTGTGTTCCGTCATTTCATGGGGAGCGTCGGAGTGCTTTCGCACGCGGAGTGGATCGCCGTATGCCTGATATTCGCCGCCGTTCCGCTGAAGGCGTACATGAGCAATGCGGAAAGGCGAAGCGCCGTTTCGCCCAACACGAGCGACCCGCGGCTCGCAAGGCTCCAGCTAAGGACGGCTTCGTTATCGGACGTGCTCTCATCCCTTTCAAGCGAGCTTGAGGGGAACGAGGCGTTGCTCCTGCGCTGTGTTTCGGACACGCTGAAGCGCTCCCTGCGGGATGCTCCGCGCGAGGATGGCCTGTTTTCGACCGAATACGGGATGGCTGCGGGCGCAAGGCACGGCAGCACGGCCTGCGGCGACAGCGTAACGGTGAAGGATCTGGATGGCAAGCTGCTGCTTGCATTGAGCGACGGAATGGGCAGCGGCGTGCGCGCACGGGATGAGAGCAGGCGGGCGCTTGCGCTCCTTTCGGAGCTGATGACGGTGGGCTTCTGCATGGACGACGCGGCGGACTGCGTAAATTCCCTGCTTTCGCGCAAGGGCACGGGAGATATGTACGCAACGCTGGACGTTATACTCATAGACCTTGAAAACGGGACCGCTCGGCTCAAAAAATACGGAGCCCCCTCGAGCTACGTGCTGAGGGGGAGCAAGCTGTATTCGCTTTATTCTGAGGCGCTTCCGCTGGGGATACTCGAAACGGCGGAAAGCCGCGGGAGGAGCATCCGCTTAAAATCGGGGGATACCCTCATAATGATGTCGGACGGGGTGGCGGACGCTTTGGGAAGCGGACTCTACGGCGCCATAACGGATAACGTGCTCACCTACGGCGACCCGGAGCTTGCCGCGCGTTCACTGCTTTCCGCTGCAAAGGAGATGGGCGGCACGGACGATATGACTGTGCTCGTCTGCCGAGTGGAGGAGAACGTCAGAGCCGCTTGATCACTCAAAAAAGCCGTTGAATTCCGGGGTAAAATCGAGCGATGCGGAGGTGAGCTTCTGAATGAACACGTTTTTGAGCCCAAGCCCCTCAGCGTATTCGACGGCTCTTTTATACTCGCCCTTGGTCAGTCTCCTGTCCAGGGGCTTTTTCATGCCCTCAATGGGGGTGTACTGGCTCATCAGGCTGACGCTCACATCCTTTGAAAGCGAGCCCGCTATGAAATCGAGCACGCGGCGGGTATCGTCCACCGCAAGAGGCAGAACGAGGTGGCGTATTATCATGCCTGAAACGGCTATCCCTTCCTCATCGGTCTTCAGGAGCCCCACCTGACGGTGCATTTCGGTCACAGCCTCGGAAGCGACTTCGAAATAATCGCTCCTGCCGCTGTACCTTTCGGAAAGGACGGGCGAAACGTATTTGAGATCGGGCAGGTAAATATCTATGAGCCCTTCGAGACGGCGAAGCGTCTCCGCCCTTTCATAGCCGTTCGTATTGAATACTATGGGCAGCGTGAGGCCGCGCGCGCGGGCTTTGGGAACGGCGCTTTCGATGAGCCTTATATGTGGCGTGGGCGTGACGAGATTCACGTTATGCGCGCCAAGCTCCTCAAACCTCAGCATTATGGAGGCGAGTTCATCCGCGTCAACGGGCTTTGCTCCCGCGAGCCCCTCTCCCCCGCTGCGGCTTATATCCATGTTCTGGCAGAACACGCAGCGCATATTGCATCCGGCAAAGAATACGGCTCCGCTGCCGCGGGCGCCGGAAATGGGCGGCTCCTCATAATAATGCCTTGCCGCTCTGCACACAAATGAGCGCCCGCCGACACCGCAGACGCCCGTTTCGTTATTCGATCTTAACGCCCCGCACATTATGGGGCAATCAAAGCAAGGCTCCATTTATACTCCGTTTTGCTCGAATTTTGTGACGGTGAACGTGAATTCGATCACGCCGTTTTCGCTCGTTACGCCTATTGTTTCATCAAGGAGACGAAGCGTTTCCTCCGTTATGGCAAGGCCGAGGCCCGTGCCTTCGCCCGTGTGGGCGGTATCGGCCTTATAGAACCGTTCGAAGATATGCTCCAGATCGCGGCGGTCAATATCGGAGGGGTTGGAGACGGAGATCTTCCATTTTTCGCCCGCATCACGCAGGCGCACCCTGACAGTGCCGCCCTCGCTGCCGTGCTTGACGGCGTTATCCATGAGGGAGATCATGACCTGCTCTATCCTGTCGGGATTGGATCTGGCAAGGCAGCGGCCCTCCGGAATATCGAGCTCTATTCGCATGCCGCGCTCCGCGGCGGGGGCGGTCATGCGGTCGGCAACGTCATAGATTATCTCGCAAAGCTCCATCCTGCACGTCCTCAGCGCAACGCCGCCGCTCTGCAGGCGAGAAAGCTCCAGCAGATCGTTTATAAGGTTGGAAAGCCTTATGCTCTCCTTCAAAATATAGCCGTAATAGCGGTGCTTGTCATCCTCGTTCTTTACAAGGCCGTCGTTCAGCATATCCGCTATGCCGCGGATGGAGGCGAGCGGGGTCCTCAGCTCATGGCTGACGTTTGCCACGTAATCGCGGCGGGTCTGTTCAAGGCGCTCCGCCTCGGTTATATCCATAAGCAGCACGACGGCGCCCGCAATGGAGCCACCCTCCTCCTCAACGGGAGAAGCGCTGACGAGGATTATGCTGCTGCCGCATTCGATGTTCCCATACGTCTTCTGCCCGGAGGCGATCGCCTCCTTCGCTTTTTCGGAGATGATCTCAAATTCGGGCAGGGAAACTATATCGCCCTCCGGCTCGCCGGTCAGAAGCTCCGCGGCGGCGCTGTTGCAGTTGGAGAACCCGCCGTTCATATCAAACGCCGCGATGCCCTCGGTCATGCCGTCAAGCAGCGCGCGGAGACGGTTGCGCTCTATCGTGAGCTCGTTAATGTTTTCCTGCAGATTATCGGCAAGCCTGTTGAAGGATTCGCCGAGCTCGCATACTTCGCGCGTGCCGTCGGTCTCCACCCTTTCGGCAAGGTTCCCATCCGAATAATCGAGCACGGCTTTTGTGAGCTTCTTTATTGGATGGGTAAGCCAGCGCACCATAAAATAGATGGGCACTATCATAAGCACGGCTGATGCTAATGAAGCCAGCATCAGCACGATGACAAGGCTCTTGGAAACGTCTTCAATATCGTTGATGGGTTTTATCAGGAAGAGCGCGCCGAGTATCCCGTTATCGGAGCCTACGAGCGGGGTCGCGGCGATAATGCCGTTTTTAGAATCGTTCTTTACGAATTCATCTGTCCCGAGCACGGCGGGATACAGCTCTCGGCAGATATTCAAAAGATCTTCATAGCGGCCGAAATTGACGTTGTCCGGGGGTTCTTCGCCGCGCGGCGCTTCGCCCGGGGGCTCCTTGGGCCCCTGTTCATCGGGCCTTCGCTGGCCCCTGTCAAGCTCCGTTATCGGCTCGCCCTTTGTGTCTATTGCGATTATCTCATAATCCGCGCTGCGCGATATAAACATGAAGGTCTTGTTATCCTTCTTGCCCTCGATCATCTGCACGGCCTCATCCGCAAGACTGCCCGCTTTCTTTGTCATCTCCCCCGCTACGACCTTCGAATAGAAGTTCTTTCCCATTACGGAAAACAGCGAGGCGGTGATCAATATGCAGACGACGATCGCGGCGAAAAACATGATCAGCATCAATGCGAGCAGACCTATGTTCAAATCGCCGTGTTTTTTGCGTTGTTCAGTTTTCGCCGCCCTCATCGCCATCATAGACCTCGAAACGGTAGCCGACGCCGTAAACCGTCTTTATAGCCCAGCCAACATTTTCCTGAGGGAGCTTCTGGCGGATGCGCTTTATCTGGGTATCAACGGCGCGGGTATCGCCGAAATAATCATAGCCCCAAACGAGCGAAAGTATCTTCTCCCTTGAATAGACCTTGCCGGGATGGGAAGCCAGAAGCTGGAATATCTCGACTTCCTTCGGGGTGAGCGGCAGACGCTCGCCGTCAAGGCGCACGTCGTAATTGTTGATGTTGATCTCAAGCCCGCCGTATCTGATTATAAGGCCGGGTTCCTCCGCCTGCTGATTGAAGCGGCGAAGCACCGCCTTTACCCTTGCCACCACCTCGCGCGAGCTGAAGGGCTTGACTATGTAATCGTCCGCGCCGAGCTCCAGACCCAGCACGCGGTCTATCTCCTCCGATTTGGCGGTGAGCATTATTATGGGGGTGTGGCTCGTCTGCCTTATCTCACGGCAGACTTCCATCCCGTTCTTTTTGGGCATCATAATGTCAAGGATCAAAAGATCGGGCTTTTTCGATTCGAAGAGAGCTATCGCCTGCTCGCCGTCATAGGCGGAGATGTATTCGAAGCCCTCGTTCGTGAGATATGCGCCGAGAGTCTCATGGATAATGTGCTGATCGTCACAGATAAGTATCAACTGACCGTTCATGATTTGTTTTCGCCCCCATTTCGGGGCGCCTTTCCCGGCTCTTTTGAGCCGTAATCGGACCGCTCGTTTTTCCGCGCGGGATCGAACCCTGCGGGCTTAACTTTTTCCTTCTACATTATAATATCAAATGAGATCATATTCAAGTTTTTCATGAAGATGACACCGTAATTGTGCGGATTGACATAAAGGAATGGGCGCCGCGGCCGCAGAGCGGCTGTGACAAAAAAATTTTACACGGAAAAAACATTGCCAAAGCCGCAAAAAGGATTATAATATAGTTATGAAAGAATCGCCGCATGCTCGCGGCGGCAACACATATGAAAGGAAATGATAGAATGGAAAGAGAAAGAATAAGGATGCCTGCGGGCGCTATAATAGCCTGCATACTCATACTGCTGTTCCTTGCCGCGATCGCGGCAGGCGCGGGTATGCTTATCACGAATAAATTTGCGAACAGGAACAGGCCGAGTGCGACTGAGCCTCCCGCTGCGGAGGCGACGGCGGCTCCCGAGATCACCGAGCAGCCGGGTCAGGATCCCGCAAAGGCCACTCCCACCCCCTCGTCCTCACTTATTGAGGGCGGCACGGAGGCGCTTCCCGGTACGGCTATGACGGATATTATCGCCAAGTGCATGAGCACCGTAGTATCCATTGACATAACCATGATGAACGGCTCCGAAGACGTTTACGCGGGCAGCGGTTCCGGCGTCATAATCACCACGGACGGTTACATCGTCACCTGCAACCACGTTGTTGAAGGCGCGGCGAATATCTACGTCTATCTGAACGACGGTTCCAAATTCGATGCGGATCTCATAGGCAACGATCCCGTTACGGATATTGCCGTGATAAAGCTCAAGACAGAGGGCGCGGAATACCCCTGCGCAACGATGGGCTCTTCCGAGAGTCTGCATGTCGGCGATAACGTGTTTGCCATAGGCAACGCGCTGGGCGAGCTTTCCAACACCGTTACCGAGGGCATAATCTCCGGCCTTGACAGGGATATGGAGATCGACGGACAGAGCATGACCCTGCTGCAGACGAGCGCCGCGATCAACAGCGGCAATTCCGGCGGCGCGCTCTTCCTTGAAAACGGCACGCTGATAGGCATAGTGAACGCCAAATCCTCCGGTCAGACCTCCAGCGGCGCGACCATTGAGGGCCTCGGCTTCGCGGTGCCCATCGACCTTGCAAAGCCCATCATCAAGGATATTATGGATTTCGGCTTCGTGACCGGAAGGCCCTACCTCGGCGTTACCACCAAGAACGTTTCGTATGGGTTCGGCATGTTCTCATATTACACCTACCCCAAGGTGATCTCCGTTGTTGAGGGTTCCCCCGCAGATATAGCGGGCATTCAGGAGGATGACGTTATCACCGCCATCAACGGCGAAACGATCTCCAGCTCCACAATGCTGAGGGTAAGGATCAACTCCTTCAAGGTGGGCGACGTTATCACAGTCACCATACAGCGCGGCAACAATTCGATGGATCTTCAGGTAACGCTGCTCGAAAAGAGATCCAAATAACAGGAAATATAATACCAAAGCCGCTCCGAATGATCGGAGCGGCTTTTTTACATGGTATTTCGGTCTTGGTTTATATCACTGCGTCCTCTGGCTCAGCCCCTTAATGGAGGAGAGCAGCCAATCGTGGTCATTGACCGTTATTATGGAGGAGCAGTACGGACAGCGAGCGGTGCTGTTGATATTCACGGGCGCTCCGCAGTTGGGGCAGTTGATGACCTTTGTCTCTTCTGTGGTGTTTGTCATTATACCCGTCGTGCGGCAGACGTCCCACTCATAAGTCATAAACTTTTCGAGGTTGGGATTACCCCTTATTATCTCGCCCGTTTCGTCATCCGTTGTGTATGTGGTAATGCGTGTGGAAAGCTCGGCTATAATATGATCCATACCGTCCCTTTGGAGCCAGCCGCGGATGTTCACGCCGAGCACCGATATGCGCTCAACGTGGGGGGTCTGCCCCGCCCGCGCTATCTCATTGAGCTGCCTCTCGGACTGAGCGTAAAGCTCGTCGGTAAGATACGGGCGCAAAGGTTCGAGATCCTTCGCGCACCACTGATCCTGGAGCCGGACGTAAAGGTTCGAGAGCTTGTTCTGCATGGCGCTCACGCTGAAAAGAGGATCGATCTTTTCGACATAATCTTCAATATCATTAAGGTCGAGGTCGCTCGTAGGCATTACTCCTGTATTAACGGGGGTCTGCTGGCTGTTTTTGGCCTTTGCTATCCAGATTATGACGACGAGTGCGATTATGATAATGAGGAACACCATCATATCGCCCGTCGTACAGCCTTCGGATCTTGTACCATCGCCCGAGTCGGTGCTGCCCCATATGCCCCAACTGTAATCGCTGTCGCTCCAGGAGGAGCCCCAGTCGGAATCGGAGCCGCCCCAATCGGAACCGCCGTAATCGCTGTCGCCGCTGAATCCGCCGAAATCGGCAAGCGCCGCGGTCGAGCATATAAGCAGGGTGATAACGGCGATCACCGCCGCCGCGAGTATCATTCTCTTCTTCATCGGATCACCTCTTTCGAAGCCGGTCTTTTCGGAATAACGTCAGGACTGGATTTGCCCTTGTATATTATACCGCTTTTCACGCCCCAAGTAAATACTTGAAATGCGCTGTTATCATCCCAGTATATCGTCGAGCGCGTCCTTCTTGAACTGCGTGGTATAGAGATCGTAATAGTATCCGTGAAGCTTCATGAGCTCCTTGTGGCTGCCCATCTCCTCTATCCTGCCGCCCCTTATAACGAGTATCCTGTCCGCAGAACGGATGGTGGAGAGCCTGTGCGCGACTATGAAGCTCGTACGGCCCTTCAGCACCTTGGTTATGGCGTTCTGGATAAGCTGCTCGGTCTCGGTATCGATGGAGCTCGTCGCCTCATCCAGCACGAATATGCGCGGATCGGCGAGGATCACTCGCGCGAAGGATATGAGCTGCTTCTGGCCGGTGGAAAGCCTTGCGCCGCCCTCGCCGACCTCCGTATCGTAGCCCTTTTCCTGCTTCATTATGAATTCATCCGCATGAACGAGCTTTGCCGCGGAGACCACTTCCTCAAAGGGAGCGTCCGGTCTGCCGTAGCGGATGTTATCCGCGATCGTACCGGAGAACAGGTGGGGCTGCTGGAGCACGTAGCCCAGACGATCCTGCAGCCAAAGCTGGCTGCGATCGCGGTAATCGACTCCGTCGATCAGTATGCGGCCCTCAGTGGGCTCATAGAAGCGGCAGACGAGGTTCACTATCGTGGATTTGCCCGCGCCCGTTTCGCCGACGAGAGCAATGTTTTCGCCGGACTTCACTTCAAGCGAGAAATCCTCCAGCACCTTTTCGCCCTCCTTATAGGCGAAGCTCACGTGATCGAATGTGACCGCGCCCTCTATATCCTCCCAATTCTCACGCTTGGGATCGAATGAATCGCCGTACTTTTCGATCACTTCCTTGGCGTCGGTAACGTCGCTTTCGGTATCTATGAGAGTTATCACGCGCTCGGCGGAAGCCTGCGCGGACTGCATCTCGGCGAAAATACCCGCAAGCTGCTGGATGGGATCGAATATGCCCGTCGAATAGGATATGAAGGTGGCGAGAGTGCCGACGGTTATCGTTCCGATGGCCGCCCATTTGCCTATTACGCTGATACCGCCCGCGTAGAGCGCGAGACCGGTGCCTATGGCGCCGAGGCACATGACTATGGGGGTGAACATCGCGGAAAGCACCGCCGCCTTTATGGAAGACTTGCGCATACGCCCCGTTTCCGCCTTGAATTCCCTGCAGTTCCTTTCCTCACGGACGAGCGTCTTGGTGGTGACGGCGCCCACTATGCCCTCGTTAAGGGCGCCCGTGATCTTGGAATTCTGCTTGCGAACGTCGCGGTAATGCTTGAGTATCTTCTTTTGGAAATATACGCATATCACCGCGAGAGGCGGCAGAACGGCTATCACTATCAGTGCAAGCTGCCACTTGAGCTTCAGCATAACGGCGATTATGCCCAATACGTAAAGGCTCGACCAAAGGATATCTACCACCGACCACGCGATGAGCTCCGAGAGCCTGCCCACGTCGGCGACCATACGGGCCATTATGTAGCCTACCGCGGTCTTATCATAATAGGAGAACGAAAGCTCCTGCAGACGGCGGAAGGCGTCCTGCCTTATCTCATAGGCGATGTTCATTTCAAGCTTGCCGGAGCCCAGAATGAACAGCATTACGCAAAGCCCCTGGATCACCACTACGGCCGCGTAAACGAGCGCGAAGGGCAGTATCCTTTCGGTATGAGAGCCCGCGATAATGTTGTCTATCGCGTATTTGGAGAGCAGCGGATAAACGAGGTCTCCCGCCGCGACTATGACGAGCGAGATCATCGTCCTTATAACGAGGGGCTTGCTGTGGAGCGCGTAACGAATGAGCCTCTTCCAAATGGAGAAATCGACCTTCTGATCATATTCCTTCTCCTGAAGAGCGGATGTGGTCATTTCATAATCTTCCATCAGACTTCGCCTCCTTCCTCTGACTTTATTTCTTCTTCAAGCATGTTCTGTATGCGGGCGATGCGCCTGTAAAGTCCATCCTGTTCGATGAGCTCATCATGCGTGCCCTGCTGAACGAGCCTGCCGTGCTCGAGCACGATTATTTTATCCGCGGTCGCAAGGGTGGTTATCCTGTGCGAGATTATAAACGTGGTGCAGAAATCGCGCCTGCCCGAAAGCGCCTCGCGGATGGCGGCGTCGGTTTCGGTATCGACGGCGGACATGGAGTCGTCGAGTATTATGATGGGCGCGTTCTGCATGAGCATACGGGCTATCGCCACGCGCTGCTTCTGGCCGCCGGAAAGGGTAACGCCCCTTTCGCCCACTACGGTATCATAGCCCTTCTCAAAGCCCGTAACAACGTTGTGTATGGCGGCGATCCTTGCGGCCTCATAAACGCGCTCCTCATCGGCTTCGGGCTCCACTATGCGGATGTTTTCCATAATGGTCCTCGAATAGAGGAAGGGCTCCTGCAGCACTATGCCTATGCTGCGGCGCAGATGGCTGTGCTCTATATCGTTTATATTGACGCCGTCTATCAGTATCTCGCCCTCGGTCACGGTATAGAGCCTCTGCAGAAGCTGTACGAGAGTGGATTTGCCGCTGCCCGTGGAGCCCAGAATGGCAACCGTCTCGCCGGGCTTGGCGGTAAAGCTCACGCCCTTTAGGACGGGCTCGGTGCTGTCCTCATAGCGGAAGCCGACGTTTTTGAACTCTATCTCGCCCCTTATTTCGGGAGTGAGCGCAAGACCCGGCTCCTTTTCAACGGGAGCGGACATTATCTCATCTATCCTGCCCAACGATACGGAGGCCTTGCCGAGATCGGCAAGTATCCTGCCGAGCTGGCGGACGGGCCAGGTGAGCATTGCCGTATAGGAGGTGAATACGAGCAGCTCGCCCACGGAGATGCGCCCCTTAATGGTAAACAGCACGCCCACGCAGAGCGAAAGCAGTATCTGCAGGTATCCGAACGAATCCGAAGCCGCCCAATAGTAGGCCATCAGATCGTTCACGCGCAGGTTCTTTTTGCGGAAATCCGCATTCTTTTCGGTAAAATTATCAAGCTCGCGCCTCTGCTGTCCGAAAGCTCTTACAACGCGCACGCCCGTCAGGTTTTCCTGCAGGGCGGCGGAAAGCCTGCCTTCCGCCTCATCCGCCTTTTCAAAGCTGTTTTTGACGGCCTTGAAATAGATGAAGGAGGACGCCGTGAGGAACGGCATGAGTATTACCGACCACAGCGTGAGCTGCGGATCGATGCGGAGCATTATTATCGCCGCGCTCGCTACCATCAGCACCGTCCTGATTATTTCAAGCAGCTCGTTCTGTATGAAGCGGCGCACCGTATCGACGTCGGAAGTGCACCTCTGCACCAGGTCGCCCGTGGAAACGTGCTTATGATAATCAAAGGGCAGCAGCGAAAGATGCTCGTAAAGATCGTCGCGGATGTTTTTGGAGATCCCCTCCCCCGCGAATGCGATATGCGTGCGGCGCAGGAAGGTCGCAAGCGCGTTCACCGCCGTGGCAAGAAGGAGCGCAATGCCCATCAGCCACAGATGCTTTACTATGAATTCGCTTCCGCCTATCGACTCGACCCAGCCAAGCACCGCCTGCGGGATGCCGTTGGAGCCCGCCTCATAGCCTTCCTCCGCATAAGGGAGGAGCGCATAGTCGATGGTAAAGCTTGTGATAACGGGGATGACGTAAGCCGAAACGACCGCGATAACGAGCGAAACGGCGGCAAGCACGAAATGTACGCCCGTGCCTCTCATCATCCTCCTTACGAGTTTATAATTTATCTTGCGGCGCTTTTCGGCGCCCTTTTCAACAGTATTTGCTTCCATATTTCCTCCGAAAAAAAACGCGGGCTTTCGCCCGCGCAGTATCGTTTCCCCCTATTGTAAAAACTAATAAGGCAGACCGCAGGCATAGTACGGGCTTATATAACCTGCGCGATAGAGTTTGCTCATGAACATGTTTGCGGTCTCCTTTCTTTAGAATTACGGAGTGATTATACACTCCTTTCACTAAAGACGCAATAGGTATTACTAATATTTCGGCAATATATTATTATAGCCAAATATATTCCGCGAATACCCCTATCGGGTGTTGACATAGAATAGCACAGTGCTATAATATGCTTTGTTAGCACTCCTATTGTTTGAGTGCTAACACAGATCCGTTAACAATATTCACTTTAGGAGGAATTCAATATGAAACTCAGGCCTCTTTCCGATCGAGTAGTCCTCAAGTCCACCGAGGCTGAGGAGACCACTGCTTCCGGCTTCATCCTTGCCGGTAATGCAAAGGAAAAGCCCCAGATGGCGGAAGTTATCGCCGTCGGCCCCGGCGGGGTCGTTGACGGCAAGGAGATCACGATGTTCGTCAAGCCCGGCGACAAGGTCTTCTATTCCAAGTATGCGGGCACCGAGGTCAAGCTTGACGGCACGGAATACACCATCGTCCGTCAGAACGATATCCTCGCGGTAGTAGAGGAATAAACAGCAGGAGGAGATCATTATGGCAAAGCAGATCAAATATGGCGAGGACGCAAGGCGTTCTCTTGAAAAGGGTCTCGACACCCTTGCCAATACCGTTAAAATAACCCTTGGGCCCAAGGGCCGCAACGTCGTTCTCGATAAGAAGTTCGGCGCTCCCCTCATCACCAACGACGGCGTTACCATCGCCAAGGAGATAGAGCTCGAGGATCCCTTCGAGAACATGGGCGCGCAGCTCGTTAAGGAAGTCGCGACCAAGACCAACGACGTAGCGGGCGACGGCACCACCACCGCCACCCTGCTTGCGCAGGCGATCGTGCGCGAGGGTATGAAGAACGTCGCCGCCGGCGCGAACCCCATGGTAGTGCGCCGCGGCATTGAGAAGGCCGTTGAGGAGGCCGTCGCGGGCCTTAAGGAGATCTCCAAGCCCGTCACCGGCAAGGGCGAGATCGCGCAGGTCGCTTCCATCTCCGCTTCCGATGAGCGCATCGGCTCCCTTATTTCCGACGCCATGGAGAAAGTCGGCAACGACGGCGTCATCACCGTTGAAGAGGGCAAGACCATGAAGACCGAGCTCCGCTTCACCGAGGGCATGCAGTTCGACCGCGGCTATGCTTCCGCTTATATGGTCACCGATCCCGATAAGATGGAGGCCGTGCTCGACGATCCTTACATCCTCATCACCGAGAAGAAGATCACCAACATTCAGGATATCCTCCCCGTGCTCGAGCAGATCGCCAAGCAGGGCAGGAAGCTGCTCATTATCGCCGAGGACGTCGAGGGCGACGCGCTTGCCACCCTCGTTGTGAACAAGCTCCGCGGCATATTCACCTGCGTTGCCGTCAAGGCCCCCGGCTTCGGCGACAGGCGCAAGGAGATGCTCAAGGATATTGCCTGTCTCACCGGCGGCGAGGTCATCTCCGAGGAGCTCGGCATGGAGCTTAAGGACGCCACCATCGCGCAGCTCGGTTCCGCGCGTCAGGTAAAGGTCGATAAGGAGAACACCACCATAGTCGAGGGCGCCGGCAATGCCGAGGAGATCGCCGCGAGGGTGCGCATGATCAAGTCCCAGATCGCGGAATCCAAGTCCGAGTACGATAAGGAGAAGCTGCAGGAGCGCCTTGCCAAGCTCGCGGGCGGCGTTGCGGTCATTTCCGTCGGCGCGGCTACCGAGCCTGAAATGAAGGAGATCAAGCTCCGCATAGAGGATGCTCTGAACGCCACCAAGGCGGCCGTTGAAGAGGGCATCGTCCCCGGCGGCGGCATTGCGCTCATCAACGTCATCGACCGTGTAAAGGCTCTTGAGGAGACCGTTTCCGGCGATGAGAAGACCGGCGTGCAGATAATCGTACGCGCGCTGGAGGAGCCCCTCCGTCAGATCGCCGCGAACGCGGGCCTTGAGGGCAGCGTCATCGTCGCCAACGTAAGGGCGAAGGACGCCGTCGGCTACGGCTACGACGCCGCGAAGGACGAGTACGGCATGATGTTCGAAAAGGGCATAATCGATCCCACCAAGGTCACGAGGTCCGCGCTGCAAAACGCCTCCTCCGTCGCCTCCATGGTGCTGACGACCGAGAGCCTCGTCACCGATATCCCCAAGCCCGAGCCCGCGATGCCCGCAGGCGATCCCGGCATGGGCGGGATGTATTGATGAAATAAGCGAATAACCAAAAGGGTACGGTTCAAAAGATCCGTACCCTTTTTTGTTCCTTGTTTTACGTTGACGCTTCACCGAATACGTGAAGGTAATAATCCTCCAGCGAAGGCGCGACGGGCTCCGCTTCGGGCGCGGGCGCTTCGTCCGCGAGGATGCGGAGGGATACGCCGCGGTCGTCCTTCTGTATGTTCGTAACGGTGAAACGTGATTGGAGCGCCTGCACCTCGTTTGGCGCCGCAGGTACGCGCCAGACCCTGCCCTCGATACGGGAGATGAGCTCGGCGGGCGGGGCGTTATCGACTATCACGCCCTTTTTGAGCATGATGACGTCGCGTGCGATGAATTCTATATCGGAAACGACGTGCGTCGCGATGATGACGATCTTATTGAAGGCGATCTTCGAGATGTAATTGCGGACGGCGATCCTCTGCTTGGGATCGAGCCCGGCGGTGGGCTCGTCGAGCACGAGCACGGCGGGGTCGCCCAGCACCGCCTGAGCGAGCGCGAGCCTTTGCTTCATGCCGCCGGAGAAGGAGGAAATGCGTTTCCCCGCGGCGTCGGACAGCTCGACCGCTTCAAGCACTTCGGCAATATCCTTTTTCGCCTTTTCGCGCGGAACGGCTTTAAGCTCGGCGACGTACCAAAGGAAGCTCTCTGCGGTGAATGAGCCGTACATACCGGGGTACTGGGGCATGAAGCCGAGCTTTTCGCGGAATCTGCCGCCCAGCTTCAAAACGTCCTCGCCGTCGAAGGTGATGCGGCCCTCGTCCGCCTTTAGGTTATCCGTCAGTATGTTCATGAGCGTGCTTTTACCCGAGCCGTTCGGCCCGAGGAGCGCGTAAACGCCGGGCTCTAAAGTGGCTGAAAAGCCGATGAGCGCCTTCGTTTTTCCGTATGATTTGCTAACTTTTTCGAATTCGAGCTTCATTTCATTTCACCGTCCTTGTAAACCGTCTGTATGAATACGCAACGAGCAAAACAGTCGCGGCAATAAGCGGCAGCATATTGAACCACGCCGCCCGGCCCGCTTTTGCGAATGCCGCGTGACCCGAAACGAACGCCGAAAGATCTGCGGGCGGGAACGATACGCCGAGCCTGCGGAGCGCGAACGAAACGAGCAGCCAACCGAGCGCAGGCGCGAGCACGGCGAACGGGTTTTCAAAGCGGGTCGAGAGCGCATACGTGATGAGCGCTATGCAGACAGCGGCGGCAAGACGCATGGCAAAAACCTCCGCGAGATACGCGCCGATAGGGGTCGTCCCCATGCTTCGGAGCGTCTCGAGCGACGCCGCGGGGGTTTTCAGGCTTTCGAATATCCCGTCGCCGGAAAGCGCGTAAAGCTCCGCGGCGGAGAAGAGGAGCGTCACGGCAAAGGCGCATAGCAGCACGAACGCGAGGCGCACGAGGTATATCCTGCCGCGCCCGTTTTTGCCCGTGCGAAGCAGATTTACAAAGCCGTTCTCCCGCTCCTTCAGGAACGGACAGCACGCGAGCAGTATCACGGCAAGCATGGGAAGTATGCCCTTTTCCAGACCGATCAGCTTATTGAGCCCCGTATCGTAGATGAGCTCCATATCCCGGCCGAGCTCATATGAGGTCTCGGTAAGGTAATCGAGCCGCTTGAGCAAGCCCGGCACGATCCCCTCGCCTGTCAGACAGCTCATGTATTCGTCGAATATCGCTTCGTATTCGTCATAGCTGAGCTCCCCCGCCATAAACAGGCGGTCGGCCTCGTCTATCTTCGCTTCGCCGAGCAATATGCGGTTCTGCTCCTCGCTGAGGCTTTCAGTGAGCTCATCGATGGAAAGCCCCGCATAGCCTTCGCAATAGGAGCGGTAAAGCGCTTCGCCGCTGCTCTTCTTAACGGGAGCGTTTTTGAGTATGCCTCCGATGCACAGGCCAAGGCACAGGCAAACGGGGATGAGCACGGCGGGCGCGCGCAGGAGCTTTGCGAATTCCCACGCGAAAAGCCCGTGCGGTCTCGCCTTTATTTGCGGGAGCTTGATCTTTTCCGGCAGGCGGAGGAGCTTTTTCGCCCCCTCCCTCCTGCGCTCGGGAAGCAATACCGCAAGCAGAGAAAAGACCGCAAGGAGCGCGAACGCGGCGGCTGTTATAACGCTTTCGGGATGCGCCGCGCCGAATAACCTCACGGAATAGAACCGCTCGAAAAGATACCCCGTGCCGTAAGCAAAAATATTCGCGTTCTTCACAAACACATCGACCGCATTATAGCGAACGGAGAACAGGGCAAATTCAATTACAGGGAACGCGGCGCAAACGAGCAGAATGGGGATATAGCCGCTCATGAGCTTTGATATGAGGCAAGCGCCCGCGGTCGCGGCGGCAAGTAACAAACAGCGGCGCAGGGAAAGCAGAATGAAGGCGTCAAGCAGCGTGAGGTCTTCGGCAGACCTGAAGAACGACGGCGCGGACTGCAGCACGAAGCCGCCGTTTTGGAGCCCCGCGAATATGCGGAAGCAGAGGAACGAGACCCCCGCCGCGGCGATCGAGAACAGCAGGCACAGCAGCACCGGGGAAAGCACGCGGCTTATTGAAAGCACCCGCCTCCCCCTCTTGGAGGCGGCTATGATGCCTGCCATGCCGATGCGCTTATCCTCGTAAAAGGCGGCGGCGCCCAAGAGCACGGCGATGAAAAGCCCCGCGAAAAACGGAACGTCAAAGCAAAGCAGCTCGTCCCAGCCCGAGGCGTCGCCGCTTTTGAATACGATGCGCTCACGCGCCGCGCGGTAGGTCTCGATCACCTCGGAATAGTACGCCTCGGCATATCCGCCGTTCGTTCTCGAAAGTGCGACGCCCGCGGCGTTTTCCGTATCGAGGGCAAACTCCAAATAGGCTTCCCGCGCCTCGTCGGCGTTGATCACGGCGCTCTTAATATTTGCGGCGCCCCGCACCGCCGCGATCGCGATGACCGCAAGCAAAATGAGCATGGGCGCCGTAACGGCCTTGTTCTTTATAAGCTTTTTCAACTCATAGAGGAGGAGCATGACAGATCAGTTTTCGTTAAGCGTTATTCCCGAAACGAAGGACTCGACTTCGAAACGATTCCTCCTTGACGTATCATAAACGTTGGTCTCGCCTGTTTTGAGGTCTATACGAATGGCATCGGGCAAAATATACGTATCACTGTCGCTGGTGTTGATGCACTGCCCTGCTCCGGGTATCATATAAGTGACCCTGCCGACGATGATGTTTTCATATATGGCATTAATCACAAAATGGTATTTGCAGTCAATGGTGTAATGCTTATATGAACCATCCTTGTTCATGGCGTATATCTCGTTATCGTATGCATAGCCCTTTTGTACGGCTCCGGTGTAGGGATTTTTTCCAAGATCGACGAACCCGGAGCTCCTGGTCTGAAAATAATAAACGCCATTGCATCCTACCGGCGCTGTCGTCGCGCTGTCAGTTGGGAAATCAAGCTTTATGTCATCTTCCGTGAGATACATCCCTCCATTTCCCCATGTGTTGGCAAAAACGCCGCTTGGCTTAAGATCCCACCCCATCGGGCTGAAGGGGGTGCCGTCGGAAAGCGAATCATAGCGTTCTATGGTCTCGCCGTCATACGAACAGCGGCAGTACCAGAAGTGTGATCCGTCTTCATCTTCGCTTGAACCATCGCTGCGGATATAATAATCGTCAAAGAATACTACGTCGGTCGGAGACAGCGCATATCTGGCGTTGTCGTCGATAAGGGCAATGGCCTTTGTTTCGGGATCATAGGAGAAAAGGTTTATTCTCAGGTCGTCGGCATCGCCTTCTTCCGCGTCGCTCACACCGGCGAAAAACAGAGTATGGCTGTTTTTGTACAGGCGCGCATTGGACTGAACTACGCTGAACTTATAAACCTCATCTATCCTGTTGTTGATGATATCAAAATCGTAAAGCTTCATGCTGTGGCCGTCGTCCGTCGCCTTGTCGGCGATAAAATAAATGTGTCCGTTCAGATATTCAGCACAAAAGACCATGGTATCATCATTGACGGTGTTGAAGAAGCAGGTATCGCTCCCTCCGCTGTGATTGCAAAGCGGATCGGGGCAGGCAACCAGTACCTCGCCCGTCGCTATATTTATGACCTTGGCAGGAGACTCCGCATGCTGCAGCGGGCTGTACCACGCCGCGTCGTCATAGTAAACGGCAGGAGGCGTTGTCTCGACGGGTTCCGGAGAATCTGTGACGGAAGGCTCCTGTGTCGAAGCAGTCAAGGTGTTCTCCGCGGTCTCGGCAGGCTTCGGCGTATTTATGCTGCCGCTGTGGTCCTCCGGGGTCTTTTGCACCCGGCAAACGAAAGGAGCATCATCAAAGAGGCGAGGAACAGAGCGAAAATAAGTGCTGCCAACTTTTTTATCTTTTTGGTTTTCATAATGATATCCTCCTTTTGCCGTGATCGGGTCGGTTCCATACTTTATTATACATCTGTAATTTATATTTGCAAATGTTTTTACGGAATGATATTACAGCATGACGGTATTAGCCCCGTCATCTGTCGGGGTCGGCATACCGCTCAAGGAAACGAGCATGGACGCCGTAACCGCCTTGTTCTTTATAAGCTTTTTGAACTCATAGAAGAGAAGCACAGCCCTTAATCATCGTTCAGCTTAACATCGGTAACGAACGTTTTCACTGCGAATCCGCTCCTCCTTGAGGTGTCATACAGGGTCGTTTCGCCGGTTTTGAGGTTTATTCGGATATAATCACAGCTGTTATCTGAAATATAATCGCCGTTCTTCTTGATCCGATAATCGATCCTTCCTATAATAATATCTTCATAAGCCGCCCTGATGACGAAGTGGTATTCGCTGTCAATGGTGTAGTGTTTATATGTGCCATCCTTATTCACCACATATACTTCGTTGTTTATCGGGTATCCTTTGACCTTGCTTCTTGAAACAGGATTCCAACCAAGCTCAACAAGTTCCGTGCCTCTTGTCGTAAAGTAAAAGCTGTCCTTATACACGGCAGGTGCGGTTGCGGCGCTTTCCGTCGGGAACGCCAACACCCTGTTTTCGTCCCATAAATAAACGCCGCCGCGCTCCTCCGTGTTAATAAAATAACCTGAGGGTTTAAGCTGATAGCCGAATATTTCGAGGGGCGTTCCGTCGGGCAGCGAATCAAAGTATTCCTCCGTTTTACCGTCATACGAACGCTTGCAGTAGCGTATCCTGTCCGCTTCCTCGTTATTGCCTGCGCTGTGGATATAGTATTCATCAAAAAACGCAACGTCGGTCGGATACAGCGCATATTGAGCATGATCGTCGAGCATTGTGATCGTATGCCTGCGGAAGTCGTAAGCGTAAAGGGCGATATTTGCGGTATTTTCGGCTATGCTTCCGTCCTCTATTATCGCCGTGAAAAAGAACTCATGACCGTTCGTATAGATCCGTGCAGACGTCTCCTTGTACTCATAGGAATATACTTCCTCTATCTTGTTTTCATTTGCGGAAAAGTCATAAAGCTTCATGTTTGTCCCGTCTGCGGTATTCTTTGAAGCCATAAAGCAGATATGCCCTTCCGCATACGCTGCCCCGAACACAAGAGTTTTATCCTTTGCATAATTAAAGAAACAGGTCTCGCTTGAAGCGCTGTGATCACAAAGCGGATCGGGGCACGCGACGAACACTTCGCCCGTCTTTATGTTTATCACCTTCGCCACGGCATCCATTATCAAGGTGTTAGGGCAGAACCAAAGCTCATTGTCGCCCATTACGTTCGGCTCGGGTTTGGGTCTTCGCATGACGGCAAACAGCACGCATGAGAGCAGAATGACGAGAGTGAGCGCCGCCGCCATTATCTTGATCACGCGCTGGGATCGGCGCTTCTTTACCGACAGGTCGAGGCCGGAGCAGGCTATCTCCGCCTCCTCCTTCTTTTTGAGATCCGCTGCGGCGCTTTCATCGAGGGGCTTTTCGGGGGACGGGTTCCGTTTGCCCAGAAGCAGCTCGTTTACGGTCACGCCGAAATAATCGCTCAAGGCCATCATGGAATCCACGTCCGGGAATCCGGCCCCCGTCTCCCACCGTGATACCGCCTTGTTGGTGACGTTCAGCTTTTCCGCAAGCTCTCCCTGTGTGAGCTCACGCTCCTTTCGAAGCTCGGCAATGAAGCCGCCTGTCTGCTTTGTGTCCATACACGCCCTCCGTATGTTTTACGGTCTCATTATGGGTCCTCAGATAAAAAAAGTCAATCCATGATTCATGGAAGAGGGCAAAACCGCTGTGTTTTATTAAGCTTTTGGCAAACCGGCAAAACCCGTGCAAATAATAAAAAAGCGCCCGTCCCGAGGGATGAGCGCTTTGATCTCGGTCAAATCAGAACCTGAAATAGATGAAGGGGTTATACCCGCTTGCGACGAGGGACGCGATGCAGAATGTGAGCGCGATGAGTATGAGCCCTATATCCGCATACTCCGCCCAGACCTTGCCGTCGAACTTATGGCGGATATTCGCCATGAGGGGAGTCGAGGCGATGGCCGCGACTATGAGCAGGGGCAGATACGAGAGGATGAGCGTGAGCGCGTCATGCGAAACGAATCCGCCAGAGAAGAGCGAGCCAAGGAACCCGAAGAGCTGAGTAAGATCGGTAAAGTCGAACAGCGCCCAGCCGAGCGTTGCGATGAGCAGCGCGTAAACGTGGCAGATGGGCTTCGGGGTCTTTTTCAGCACCTTGGTGAGGAAGAGCTTTTCCATCACCACGAAGAACCCGTGCCACAGCCCCCACAGGACGAAGTTCCAGCTCGCGCCGTGCCAGAGGCCGGTCAGCGCCCAGACGATGCAGAGGTTCAATATCTGCCTTGCCATGCCCTTGCGGTTGCCGCCCAAAGGGATATAGACGTAATCGCGGAACCAGACGGAAAGCGAGATATGCCATCTGCGCCAGAACTCCGTCACGGAGCTTGAGATATAGGGGTAATCGAAGTTCTTGCGGAACTCGAAGCCGAACATGCGGCCCAAGCCTATCGCCATATCGGAATAGCCCGCGAAATCGAAATAGATCTGCAGGGTATAGGCGATTATGCCGACCCAGGAGCCCAGCGCGCCGTTGCCCGCGAAATCCGCACGGAGGCCGTTCCAGAGCACCGCCATCTGGTTTGCGATGAGTATCTTCTTGGCAAGACCTACCGTGAAGAGCTTTACGCCGGAGGCGAACTGATCTATGGATTCCTTCCTGCCGAGGAGCTGATCCTCAATATCCTTATAGCGGACGATGGGGCCCGCGATAAGCTGGGGAAACAGCGCAACGTAGGTGCCGAAGAGCATGGGGTTCTTCTGTACGCCCGTATCGCCGCGATAGACGTCTATAACGTAGCTCATCGCCTGGAACGTATAGAAGGAGATGCCTATGGGAAGCATGCCCTCCACGCCGAAGGGCTTGACCTTTTCGAGCGCGGGGATGACGTTTGCAAGGGACTTATAAAGGATATCCTTCGCAACGGGAGTCGCCATTCCGCGAAGCGAGGGTATGACCGCCTTGAGCGTATCGAACACGAGGGGAGTGTATTTGAACAGCCCGAGCATGAGCAGGTTCAGCACTATCGAAACAACGAGCGCGGCCTTGGCGCGGCCGGGCTTCCCCTGCCTCCTGTACTTGCCCATGAGCAGGCCCGCTGCGTAGTTCATCAGGATGGAGAATATCATCAGGATGACGCAGACAGGCTCGCCCCAAGCGTAGAAGAAGAGGCTTGCGACGCACAAAACTATGTTGCGGTAGGTGCGATTGGGGATCACATAGTAAAGCGCAAGTACCGCAACAAGGAATATGGATAAAAACAGCAGGCTTGAAAAGATCATTACTTGATGATGGCCTTAAGAACGTCGGTCATGGCCTTGCCCGCCTTGCCGACAAAGTAGTAAACGTAATTTCCCTTCGCAACGACCTCGGTAGATTCGATCTTGGAGGCTTCGTCGGGGCTGTAGGATTTGGCTACCTGGAGCTGACGGTCGAGCCTGTCCTGAAATATCTTGGCGAGCGCGGCCGCATACTCGGGATCGTTCACCTTGAAAATGGCGCCCTCATCCGCGTTGAGAGAGGGGTTTTCGGAAACGAACCAGATGGAAGAATCGATCTTGGAAGCGTCAATGCCGTAAATATCGGAATAATCGGCCTTGGGGACCGCAGTCATATTGCCGAAGCCGGAAACGGCCTTGACCTTATCCCAAAGCTGCTCTACGGTTTCGGTGACGGGATTGCTCTGACTGCCTTCGGTGTTCTTGCAGCCGGCGGCTAAAACGCAGGCCATTACGGTGACGAGAACGAGAATGATCGAAACAAGCTTTTTCATATCGGTTTCCTTTCTTTATGCGTTCAGTGGATGTTCTTTATATCGCGCGCCGCGACGGAGCGAAGTATCTGCGCCCAGATGTTATAGGCGGCGGTGGTATGATGGCAGGGGGTGTTTGACTGCGGATCGGAGCAGTATTCGGTCTTCAAATACCCATCCTCGCCCACGAGATGGCTCGCAATATCGACGAAGCCGAAGCCGCGCTCGGAGCACATATTCCTGAGAAGACCGTTCAGGATGCGCAGGTTTTCATTGGTCAGCTTCTTCTGGTGGGAATCATCCATGAGGTACATGGAGCTGATTATGAATATCTTGGCGTCGGGAGTCTTTTCGAGGATCTTATCGCAGAGGGTGCGGAAATTGTTTGCCGTGCCCTCAACGCCGTATATTGCAACGTCGTTCAAGCCGAAGCAGATAAACACCTTCTTCGCGCCCATCATTTCGATGGAATCCCAAAGGAGGTGCTGCTCGCCCTTGTAAAGGGGGTGCAGGCTGCTTGAGGAAACGGGCTCGAGCGCGTGGCCCGCGCCATAGCTGCCCTCGCAGAGGAAATGCGTCGGGCCGAAGAAAGCGGGGTTGGCTTCAAGGTGGGAGTTGTTGTAATTCTTCCAGCCGAGCATTATGGAATCGCCCACGAAGACGGCGTCTTCAAACCAGGCTTCGGCTTCGGCTTCGGAAACTCCGTAAAGATCCAGGGGCATCGTGTTGAGCCACAGGAGCTGACCTTCGGGGAGCTCGGGAAGCGGAGTGGGGCCCGCGGGGACCGCCTCTGTAGGAGCGGGCTCCGTGGGAGCGGCTTCGGTGGGAGAGACCTCGGTAGGCGCGGCTTCGGTCACTGCGGCCTCAGTCGCGGGGGGATCGGTGGGAACGTCTATTACCACGACGCTGCCGTTATTGTTCTTTTTGCAGCCCGCGGCGGCAAACGCAGTCAATACCGCAAGCAGTAAGCAGATAAGCTTTTTCATTACTTGACAAAAGCTCCTTTCGGTGAAATTGCACAAATAAATCCATTTACTATTCTATCATAACCCCTGCCCGAATTCAAGCATCCGCCGCAATATACTCCGTTTTTTGCGCAAAAAACCGCGGCTTTTATTCAAGCCGCGGTTCACGCTGTTTGTCTTTTCAGCTCAGCTTATGAGCAAGCGATCTTACCCAGTTCGAAATGAAGGGCACTTCAACGGGCTGCTTCTTCAGGGATCTTACCGCGCAGGTGACCTCTACGGCGAAGAGCGTGAACGCTATTATGAGCATTATCCCCACGAAGAGCACCGTGCAGATAATGTAGAACATGCCCGCCGCATGGGTGGCGGCGCGGATTATGAGCCACAGTATTACCGGCACAGCCGCAAGTACAGCCGCCGCAAGGGATATAACGCCCGTATGCAGGCAGGCGACGCGCGCTTCGGAATTCCTCTCAAGCAGGAAGAGCAGAAGCGAGAGCAGCGGGAACACCAAGCAGCACCAGAAGGATACGGCGCAGATAAAATGAAGCACGGCCGCAAACACGCCGCCCGTCATAAATGAGAAAAGGGTGCATTTTTCCTCGTCCATATTACTGCCTCCGTCTTTAGGTTATAGGATATTATACAACATTTGCGGCGATACTGCAACAGGGAATTGTGGGAAAGGGGGCCGCCTCCCGCAAAAAGCTAAATGCGGATCACCTTTGCTTCGTATCCGAGGGATCTGATGAGCTTCGGCAGGTCCTCCGTTTTCAAAACGAGGCTCGCGCCGCTGTGATTGGGATGTACGCAGATGCGTTCCCTCTTAAACAGATCCTCATCTATAACGATATGCAGCCGCCCCTCTTCATAGGCTTTCTTTGCGGATGCATTCACGAGCCCCATCACCGTGACAGCGCCGGGCACAAGGCCCATCACACGGCCGAGGCTTTCTTCCGAAGCAAAGCTCATCCTCGTTACGCCGAGAGCGCGGCTGACTTCGCTCGTGCGGAAGGGCTTTTCGGGATCCATCAGCAGAAGGCGGAAATCATCGCCGCGCTTGTTGGTCAAAAACAGGTTTTTGCAGTGCGCGGCGCCGTATTCCGCGCCTATCCCGCGGCAGAGCTCCATAGTGACCGCCTGCGGATGCGAAATACGGATATAGTCTATCCCCGCGTTTTCAAGCGCTTCCAGCGCGGGGCGTTCGGCTGAAACAACGGAGTCTTCCATGCTCTCCCCTCCCTTCTCATGCATTATAGCACAGAGGCGGTAAACATTAAAGAAAATTCTCTTGCAATCGGGCTCGGGATGTATTATCATGATATTTGTGATGTTATGTGTGTTCGGAGGCGGAATTTGGAAAGCATTCTCGATTCGGTATCATCGGCGCTTGGCAATAACATTTGGCTTGCTCCGCTGCTTGCTCTGATAGGCGGAGTATTGACCTCGCTGATGCCCTGCTCTATCTCGACCGTGCCGCTCGTAATAGGCTGCGTCGGAGGCGGCGAAGCAAAGGGCAAACGCGCGCTGGGGCTTTCGCTCCTGTTTGCGCTGGGTTCCTCCATCACGTTCATAACCCTCGGCGTCATCGCCTCCGCGGCGGGGCTGCTGCTTGAAAAGGCGGAGGTGTGGATGCACCTCGTGCTGGGGCTCTTACTGATCGTTATGGCGCTGCAGATGTGGGGCGTGATCGACCTTATCCCGACGGGCTCCATGATGGCGGCAAACCGTATGACGGGCGCGTGGGGCGCGTTCGCAGCGGGGCTTCTTGCGGGCGTTTTCGCCGCTCACTGCGCCACGCCCATGATAGTCGCCCTGCTCGCGATAGTGATAGACCGCGGGAGGATACTCTTCGGGATAGTGCTGCTCCTCTTCTTTTCGATAGGGCACGCCGTGCTTTCCGTTATCGCGGGGACTTCCGTGGGGCTCGTCCGGAAGCTGACCGAAAGCCCGCGTTACGCAAGGGCGGATAAAATAATCAAGATAGTCCTCGGGACTGTTATATTTCTCACCGCGCTGTGGCTGCTTTGGGAAGCCTTCAGCGAAGGGATACTCGGGCATGAGCATGAAGCGATGATGCTCGGAAAGGGGGCCAAATGGCTGTTATAAGATTTCTGGATATTAAACAGAAGCGGAAAGCAAGGCAGCGTCCGCTTCTTCCGAACGCCCTGGAGGGTGCAAGGATCAAGATCTGCGCTACAGGCTGCTCGCATTGCAGCGCCATGCGCGAAAACGTTAAGGAAGCGGTAAAGCTCCTCGGGCTTCCCGAGGAGGAGCTTGCCTGCATCTCCGATTTTTCGGAGATAGCGCGCCTCGGCGTGATGAGCACTCCCTCCCTCGTGATCGACGGCAGGCTCGTTTCTGCGGGCAAGGTGCTGAAGGTCGATGAGATAATGGGGCTCATAATCGAGGTAATGGCCGAGACCGAAAAGGGCTCTGCCGGGCAGTGATCTTTGCGGGGCCCTGCCCCGCTTTTTTACAGGAACAGATTTTCGGAGGTCAATATGAAATGCGCATACTGCGGTAAAAACAACAAGAAGGGCGCGCTCGTCTGCAAACGCTGCGGCATCGCGCTGCCCGTGCCCCCGCCCGATCACGAGCATGAGCATGATGAAGGCGCGAGGGATATTCCCCCGGAGGCCGCGGAGAACGCCGCTTCCCCCGCCGGGGAGGCCAACGAGGGCAAAAAGAACGGCGGTGAAAGGAAGAAGCTTCCCATCGCCGCCGCAATAGCCGCGGGCGCCGTGATAATTGCGGCGGCCGTTATTGCCGCTCTGCTGCTTGGCGGCGGGAACAAATTCATTCTGCCCGCCAGAAACGCCTATTCAATGAGCGAAGACGGCGCGCTTTTCTTCGGCGGAGAGGTCATACCCCCCTTCGATTCCGGGACCGCCTGTTCAGAGCTGTGCACGAACGGTTCCGCCGCCTGCATCTTGAACGGTGAGACCCTATACCTTTCTACCGAGGGCAAAACGAGGACCGTTGCCAAGGAGGTATCAAGCTACGTCCTTTCTGCCGGCGGCGATGCGGTGGTTTACCGCGATAACAACGGCCTGCTTTGGAGGGCCGAAACGAAGGACGAGATCGCCGCGCCCGTATGCCTGTGCAGCAGCGCAGTCGATGAGCAGTACGCCGTTTCACCCAACGGCGGCGCGGTGCTGTATTCAATGGGCGGGAAGCTCATACTGTGGAACGGCTCAGTAAAGGAGCTCTGCGAAGGCAAGACCGCCGTTTCCGTTTCGAACGGAGGAGCCTACATCTACGCCTACTCCCCCGCCGAAAACGCGCTCTATTCCGTCACGAAGCGCGGACGGGAGACCTTCATCCGCGCCAATCTTTACGGGTATATCTATCTTAACTTCGATCATGACGAGATAGCGTTCACCACCATGTCCGGCCCCGGCATATTCATCACCATGTGCTCTCTGCGCGGCAGGGAACCCATCGAGGTGCTGAATTCGAGCAGCGAGGTGCGTCCCGTAATACCCACAACGGGCGTTCTGAAGCTCGAAACTCCGGACGATATGCGTAATATCTCGGAGGTCGTTTCCGGCGAGGCCGCCCCTGTGAGAACGGTCTATACCTGCCCCATGAAGCATTTTGAAGGCAGGTATTTCCACGGAGCGGGGCTCGTCAAATTCAGCGCAAAGGGCTCCGAACAGGTCGATCCCGTCTATTGCCCCGATGCGGTCGTTTCCGCGAACGGCAAGACCGTCGTCTATAAGAACGACGGGAAGCTGAGGAAATACACCTCGGGCGCGGAGGCTTCCGAGATTCTCGCGGAAAACGTGAGCTTCTTCCGCGCTTCGTCCAACTGCGGAACGGTTTGGTATCTGGACGGGGCGGGCGCGCTCCACTGTCTGAACGGCGCTTCGGATACGCTCATCTCCCCCTCCGTTATCGGCTCGTTCGCAATAAGGCCCAACGGCAGGGAGGCGGTATTCTGCGTTGCGGGAGATCTGTTCTCCAACAAGGGCGGCAAGGCGAAGGGCACCACGGCCTATGACGTCAATAACGCGGTAAACGTTTTTGCCGACTCAAACGGCCTGTATATGATGACCGAAAACGGCTGGACCAAGGCCCCCAAGGACGGGCAGAAGATAGACCTTACGAAATGACAGAATGCGTGCGGCGGGAGAAAAACTCCCGCCGTTTTATATTCCTCGATTTTGATGAAATCCGCACTTGCATTTTGGTTCCGCAGGGTGTATAATAGGCTTCGCCGTGGGGATGTAGCTCAGTTGGTCAGAGCGCTGTGTTCACATCGCAGAGGTCTTGGGTTCGAGCCCCAACATCCCTACCAAACAAATAAGGCTCCCAAAGGGAGCCTTATTTGTTTGGTCTGAATAATGGAAGGGGCTCGAAGCCCGCAAAAAAGGCAACTGTGTTGCGTTTTTTGCGAGGCCGGGTTTTTCGTGAAGAGCGAGAAGGCGGCGATGTGAGCCGACTTCGAGACTCGATTCACGAAAAACGAGCCCCAACATCCCGTTTGCGGCAGGGGCTCGAAGGTGCGAAATTCGCCCCGGGTTTTGTGTGGTGCGAAATTACGCAGCGCGGAGCGCAAGTAATGAGACACATCACACAAAACGAGCCCCAACGTGTCGCCATGCTAATGGGGCTCGAAGCCCGCAAAAAAGGCAACTGTGTTGCGTTTTTTGCGAGGCCGGGATTTTCGTCAGAGGCCGAATGCGAACGGACGAGTGAGCATTCGTGCCGATCTGCGAAAATCGAGCCCCAACATCCCGTTTGCGGCAGGGGCTCGAAGGTGCGAAATTCGCCCCGGGATTTTCGTCAGAGGCCGAATGCGAACGGACGAGTGAGCATTCGTACCGATCTGCGAAAATCGAGCCCCAACATCCCGTTTGAAGCAGGGGCTCGAAGCCCTTAAAAAGTCTTTATACCTCGGGAGACTCCGCCTTATCCCTATACCCCGCCCCCGGTCTTTCTTCCGGGAGAAAACGCGGGCTCCGTTCCATTGAGGATGCGCTTGATGTTTTCACGGTGCTTTATTATAACGAGCAGGGCGGCGATAGGCCCTATTATCTTAAACGCAAGCTCCGGCGGGAATATTACGCAGGTCACTCCCACGGCAAACGCACCGAGCACGGAGCCCGGAGAAACGCGCTTCGTCAAAAGAACGATGACTATAAAGACGCCTATCCCTATCGCAAACACGCGCCAATCCGCCATGAGCGCAAACGCCGCGCCGACCGAAACTCCCTTTCCCCCGCGAAAGCCGAAATACACGGGCCAGCAATGCCCTATCATGCAGGCAAGCCCCGCGAAGGCCATGCCCGCTCTGCCGGCTATGAGCGACCCCAGCCAGCAGGCCAAAACGCCCTTTGCAAAGTCTATAACGAACGTGAGCACGCCGAAACCCAATCCGTAAACACGTGCGGCGTTGGTAGCGCCCGAATTGCCGCTGCCCTTATCGCGCACGTCCTCTTTGAAGAACAGCTTTGAAACCATTATCGCGGCAACTGCCGAGCCTATCAAATAACCTATTGCAATGCTGAGAACGATTTTTATGATCATGTCCGCTCCTTGAAACGTTTTATATGCCCGCTCCTGCAAGGCGGGATCGATCCCCGAGAAGATATGATACAACACAATACGGTATTTATCAAGTGACAAATTGCAGGGCTTCCCAAGCGGGGCCGCTTAAAGCCCCGAGTACGGACGAAGGCTTTTTTGATCCCCGTTCTACCCCGAGCGATTGAAAAAGCCGCTCCTTTATGATATACTTTTATGAGGATCGGCATCCTATTTCAAGAAAGGTCAAACTATCATGGAAGCTATTGAAACCAAACGCCTGACAAAGTTTTACGGCAGGGCAAGGGGCATAGAAGACCTTGACCTCACCGTTCACGAGGGCGAGATATTCGGCTTTATAGGCCCCAACGGAGCGGGCAAGAGCACGACGATCCGAACGCTCCTCGGGCTCATCAAAAAGAGCGGCGGCGAAGCAAGCGTGCTCGGGATGGATATTGAAAAAAAGAAGGGAAAGCTGCTGCGCGAGGTGGGCTATCTTCCCTCCGAAGCCGCTTTTTACAGCGGGATGAAGGTGCGCGAGGTGCTTGAATTTTCGGCCAAGCTCCGCGGCAGGGACTGCCGCGAGGAGGCGAAACGCCTTTCGGAAAGGCTCGGGCTCGATATGGCAAGGAAGGTTTCGGAGCTTTCCCTCGGCAACCGAAAGAAGGTCGGTATAGTCGCCGCAATGCAGCACAAGCCCCGTCTTTACATACTCGACGAGCCCACGAGCGGCCTCGATCCCCTCATTCAGAGGGAATTCTTCTCGCTCCTTGAAGAGCGGCGGGCGGAGGGAGCGACGGTGTTCCTCTCCTCCC
Source organism: Clostridia bacterium (assembly GCA_017394835.1). Taxonomy (GTDB): domain Bacteria; phylum Bacillota; class Clostridia; order Christensenellales; family CAG-138; genus UBA3857. The sequence goes on along the minus strand of JAFPXD010000065.1, from coordinate 1,966 downwards.
ACGTGCTTTCGGAAATAGGCCGCTACTGCGACAGAGCGGGCATACTGCGCGAGGGCCGTCTTATAAGGGAGGACAGCGTCGATAAGCTAACGGGCACGGGCATAAAGCGCGTCACCCTGCAGGGCGCTTCAAAGCTGCCCGAGATCGACGGCATACGCGACGTGAAGCTCACCGAAAGCGGAGCAAGCTTCCTGTACAGCGGGCGTGCGGATGCGCTCATACGGGCGCTGGCGGCGCTCGAATTCAACGACGTGACGCTCACCGATCCCGACGTTGAGGACGTTTTCATGCACTATTATGAGAAGGAGGGCGAATGATATGACCATCTTCTTCCATGAGCTTAAAAGGGACCGCGTCCGCCTTATAGTGTGGGCGGCGGCGATCGCGTTCATGCTTGGGATAAGCATAATCATCTACCCGCAGATGACCTCGCAGCTCGAGGGCATGGGCGATATGTTCTCCGAAATGGGCGGTTTTTCAGAAGCGTTCAATATGGATAAGATCAATTTCGGAGAGTTTCGCGGGTATTTTGCCGTTGAGTGCGGCAACGTGCTGGGCCTCGGCGGAGCGCTTTTCGCGGCGCTTATCGGAATAACGGCGCTTTCAAAGGAGGAGCGCGACCGCACGGCGGAATTTCTGCTCACGCACCCCGTTTCGCGCAGTCACGTCACCGCACAGAAGCTTTTGGCCGTGATGGCGCAGGTATTGATACTGAATGCGGCAGTCGCGCTTGTCGCCGTATTGGCGACCCTTGCGATAGGCGAAAGCATCGACGGCAAGCTCTTCTTCAACGTGTTTTTAGGCTATCTGCTCATGCAGCTTGAGATCGCTTGCGTAACGTTCGGGCTTTCCGCATTCATTCGCGGCGGCGGGATAGGCATAGGGCTCGGGCTTGCGTTCGTGCTCTATTTCATGAACATTCTCGCGAACCTCACCGACAGCGCGGAGTTCCTGCGCTATATCACGCCCTTTTCCTATGCGGACGGCACTGCGATCGTTTCCTCCGGCGCGATAGAGGTGAAGTATTTGATCCCCGGGATCGCTTACGCGTTGATCGGCGTCGCCGCCGCATTCATCAAATACGAGAGAAAGGATATTCGCGCATAAACCGCCGCCTAAGACCATGCTGCATACTATCACGAAAATAAAAGATATAGACGAAAGGAAGTTCCTCGATATTTACGCCGAGGGCAACGCTGAAAACGCCGAGGAATTATATCCCGAATACGAGCCCGCCGAAGCTCTTGCCAAAGCCGAAGCTTCGTTCCGCGAATTCCTGCTGGAATTCTTTTCGGAGGAGGGGAATACCTACTATATCCTCGAGGAGGACGGCGTATGGGTGAGCGCGCTGCGCCTTTCTGCGACGGGCGAGCGGGAATACTATCTTGAAGCGCTTGAGACGCGCCCCGATTTGAGAAGGCGCGGCTGTGCGAAGAGGCTTTTTGAAGCGGTGTTTGCCGAGCTTAAAAAGGGCGGCGGTTTCGTTATACGCGACTGTGTTTCAAAGCGCAATCTCCCCTCCCTCCGCACGCATGAAGCCTGCGGGTTTGCAGTGGTTTCGGACGTGGGAACGAACTATATTGACGGCTCCGTTAACGAACGGTGCTTCGGGCTCGAATACGACTGCAGATGATATGAGTTCAAAGCTGCCTTTACAGGAGGCAGCCTTAACAGCGGCATAAAAGAAGTGGGGCTGTTGCAAATGCAAGAAAATTGCAGGCAACAGCCTCTTTCTTTACGCCCTTTCCGAGTTTGTCTTTGAAAGCGATCTTGAACCGTTCGGAAAGCAGCGGTTTTTATCGGGTTGGAATTGTTTTTGGGTATGCTTAATAAGGGCTTGTGTTTGAAAAGCGGTTTTATGCGGCTTTAAGCTCGAAAAGCGATTTCCCGAACCGTCCGTTTGCGATCCTTGAGCACAGCTTTTGTATGTTAAAAGCCATGGCGAGGATAAAGAGCCGCGTTTCGT
>JAFPXD010000003.1 GCA_017394835.1 Clostridia bacterium | reverse complement strand
ATGCCCTCCTGCGAGACATATCCCCGTAATTACAGCAAAAAACTCTTTGCAGTGGCTAAAACCATTTGCAAAGAGTTTTTGTTTCGCAGACTAATTGTTTAGGAGAAGTCTCCAAATACCGCCTTATGACCATTCGGCATATGCCGAAGCCCTTTTCATTTTCCGTTCAGCCTTCGAGAGCGGAGATGGGGAGCTTCATCCTCATCGGTTCGCCGAGCCTCTTTAAGAGCACCGCGTCTATCATAACGCCGTCGGATTTCTTGTCCCTGCCGAGGAGCGGAAGCGCCTTATCGATAAGCGGCGCGTAATCCGTATCGAGCCCCGCTTTGATGCATGCGCGTTCTATTGCGCCGAATACGCCCGCCTCGGTCACGCCGAGCCTTTCGCCCGCGCGGATCATTGCAAGCATACCGTAGGCCACCGCCTGCCCGTGGGGGATCGAATAGCCGGAGGCCGCCTCCGCCGCGTGCCCGAACGTGTGGCCGAAATTCAGGATCCTGCGTTCGCCCGTATCGAATTCATCCGCCTCGACGAACCTGCGCTTAATGTCCGCGCAAAGGGCCACGGTTTCGTCGGAGGGCAGCCCGCGGCCGACTTCGTCGAGAATGGAGGGCTCCGCTATGGCGCCGTATTTTATGATCTCGCCCATGCCGCAGATACGCTCGGCTTCGGGGAGAGTAGATAAAAAAGCGGTATCGCAGACGACGGCGTTCGGCTGGCGGAATACGCCGACGTAATTCTTGCCTTCGTTAAGATCCACGCCCGTCTTACCGCCGAAGGCGCTGTCCGTCTGCGCGATGACTGTGGTGGGGAGCGAAATGAAGGGTATCCCCCGCAGATAGGTCGCCGCCGCGAACCCCGCCATATCGAGGGCGACTCCGCCGCCCAATCCCACAGCGCCGTCCGTGCGGGTCAGCCCCGCGGAATAGAGCCCCTCGTAAACTTCAAGCAGGGTCGGAATGGTCTTGCTGCGCTCGCCGCCGCGGAATACTATCGGCGCAGCGTGAAAACCGCTCCCTTCCAATACGGCTATGCAGGCGCGGATATGCTCTTCCGGGACGCCGTCCTCGGTTATGAGAGCGAGCTTTCTTCCCGGAACGTGCTCCAGGCAGACTTCGCCCGCGTATTGAAGCGCGCCTCTGCCGATCAGAGCGCGGCAAACGTTCCCGAGCTTGAATTCAACGGTATGCATAAGGAATACCTCCCGCAGTTTATGTCAATACTATAACTCATAAGTCGAATAAATGCAATCGACAAAACAAGTCCTTTTTCAATGCAGGGCGATACGCCTCTGACGCAGAATACGCATCGGAGCGAACGACCCGCGTTCAATAAGGAGGTGTTTGATTTGCAGATCACATTATGCTCCGAGGGGAGCAGGCTCACGGCTTTTCTATCGGGCGAGCTCGATCAGTTTTCGGCAGAGCGCGCAAGGGACGAGCTCGACGCCGCCCTTTCGGACGGCCGCATCACAAGGATCGAATTCGATCTGGGGGGCGTTACTTTCATGGACAGCTCGGGCATAGGCGTGATACTCGGGCGGTACCGCAGAATGATGGAAAGGGGCGGAAGTATGAGCGTTATGAATGCAAAAGGGGGCGTAGAGCGGCTTCTGCGGCTTTCGGGCGTCTATACCCTCTGCACTGAAAGGAGCTCGAAATGAAGAATACTTTGAGGACAAGCTTTTTGAGCATATCGAGGAACGAGGCTCTTGCAAGGGGCATAGCGGCGCAGTTCGTGATGCTTTCCGATCCCACGGTGGAGGAGCTTTCGGATATCCGCACCGCGGTATCGGAGGCGGTCACTAACGCCATAGTCCACGGTTACGGTTACTCGCAGGGAGAGGTCAAGCTCGATCTTGAGGCGGAGGAGGGCCTTATAACAGTCGTCGTGGAGGACTTCGGCAGGGGGATAGAGGACGTGGAGCTTGCAAGGCGGCCCTTCTTTACCTCCGCGCCGGAAAGCGAAAGAGCGGGGCTGGGCTTCGCCGTGATGGAAGCCTTCATGGACAGCGTAGAGATAATCTCAAGCCCCGGAAAGGGAACGCGCATAATAATGAAGAAACGCCTCTCTCCCAATGCCTGAGCGCGGCGGGGAGACGGTGTGCGGGCTCGTCGAAAGCAATATGGGGCTCGTCAAATACGCCGCCCGCCGCTTTGCGGGACGCGGCATGGAGCCGGAGGATCTGATCCAATGGGGCTCCGTGGGGCTTATAAAGGCGGCAAAAAGCTACGATCCCGCGCGCGGAGCCTTTTCCACTTACGCGTTTGCCATGATAACGGGGCAGATTCGCACGGCGCTTCGGGACTGCGCACCCATCCGTGCGGGAAGAAGGCTCGAAGAGATCAAACGGCGCATAGATAAGCTCGAAGCGGAGCTCATGGGAAAAGGCTCGCTCCGTGCCGAGGAGCTTGCGGAGCTGCTTCATGAAACGAAGGAGGACGTCGCCTCTGCGATGAGCCTTTCGTTTCCGCTCGTCTATCTGGACGCCCCGCGGTGCGAAGGGGGAGGGGCGGCCGCAATACCCGATCCATCCTGTACGGAGGAGGCGGCGGTCTCACGGGTGCTGGTCGAAGAGCTTATTTCAAAGCTGCCGGAGCGTGAGGCGCGGCTCATCCGCCTTCGCTATTTCGATGGGGCGACCCAAGCCGCCGCCGCGTCGAAGCTCGGTTTATCGCAGCCGGCTGTTTCAAGGCTTGAAAAGCAGGCGCTCAAAAGGCTCCGTGAGGAGCTTTTGACGGAATAGGGGACCCGGATCGCCGCGGGCGCTGTTCACAGCTCCCGCGCTTTTTCTATTTTCAAAATATATTTTGCGTAAGCTCCGCGGACTGTTGACATAATACTCAAGTAGTGCTATCATACTGTTAGCACTCGAAGGGGATGAGTGCTAACAACGAGTTGAAAGGAGTGACGGCGCATGAGCGATAAGGGTTCAAGCCTTCTTGATATACGCAAGATGCGTATTTTGCAGGCGATAGTTGACGACTACATCATGACTGCCGCACCCGTCGGCAGCCGCACAGTCTCCAAACGGAGCGATATGGGGCTTTCCCCCGCGACTATCCGCAATGAGATGAGCGATCTGACCGAGCTCGGTTTCCTTGAGCAGCCGCACACTTCAGCGGGGCGCATCCCATCCGAAAAGGCTTACCGCCTTTACGTCAATCATATAATGGACAGCGCAAAGCTCACCGATGACGAGGCGGATTACATAAAGCGCCATCTCGATACGCGAGTGCATGAGGTGGGGGAGGTCATAAGGCAGACCGCGAAGGTGCTTTCCGATATGACCAATTACACCTCTATGGTAATGTCTCCGCAGTTCTCGGCGATGAGGCTCAAGAGGATCTCGCTGATCCCCGTTTCGGAAGGCAGCGCAATGGCGGTAGTTGTTACGAACAACGGCGTCACCAAAAACGCAATGATACGCGTTCCGGAAACTCTCCAGCCCGAAGATCTCGAAAAGATCTCCAAGCTTATCACGGCAAAGCTCGATGGGCATAAGCTGGGCGAGGCGATAAACTCGGTGCTCCCCATGATAAAGTCCGAGGTAGGCGAGCAGGCGGACGCCGTATGCGATATGCTCACTTCCATTGAAGAAAGCCTTTCCGAAACGGATGTTGAGGTCGTGGGAGCTTCGAACATACTCGATTATCCCGAATACAGCGACGCTTCAAAGGCCCGTTCGTTTTTGACCGAGGTGGAATCCGGCAGCTATCTTCAGAAGGTGCTTTCCGATGCTTCCGACGTTGAGATGAGCGTAAGGATAGGGACCGAGAACGATAATCCCGATATGAAGGATTGTTCGGTCATCACCGTCACCTATAAGGCGGGCGGCGAGAATATAGGCTCTATGGGCGTTGTCGGGCCAACAAGAATGGATTACGGCAAGGTCATGGCGATACTCAGATACATGAGCAGCAGCCTCAGCGATATACTGAGCAAGCTTATAAAATAAGGAGCGATCGAAATGTCTAAAAAAAATAAAAGGAAACAGAACGGTATGACAGAAGAGAACAAGAACCCCGAAGTCGAAACGCAGGCGGCGGAAGCCGAAATGAACGAACCGGAAGCTCCCGAAGCGGAGCCCAAGGCGGAGACCGATCCCGCATATGAGGAAATGACCCTCACCGCGGAAGAAGTGAAGGCGCTGAAGGAAAAGCTCGATAAGCTTCAGGAAGACAAGGAGGATGCGATCCGTCAGGCGCAGAGGCTGCAGGCGGAGTTCGAAAACTACCGCAAGCGCAACGCTTCCATAAGCGCCGAAAGCCGTGACGACGGCGTGAGGGATGCGGTCAAGCAGATGCTCCCCGTGCTCGATAACCTCGAAAGGGCGCTCCAATCCGCGCCGGAGGATCCCTTCGCGCAGGGAGTGCGCAACATCGCAAAGCAGTTCACCGATGCGCTTGCCAAGGTAGGCGCGGAGGAGATAACGGCCGAAGGCGAATTCGATCCCGCCGTTCACGAAGCGGTCATGAAGGACAGCGTCGAAGGCGTCAAATCCGGTCATATAACCGGGGTCCTGCAAAAGGGCTATAAAGTAAAGGGCAAAATTGTCCGCTACGCTATGGTTAAGGTCAATGAATGACCTGTTAATTAATAGAAAATAATCAATCGGAGGATAAATATTATGTCTAAGATCATCGGTATCGATCTGGGAACCACCAATTCCTGTGTAGCATTCCTTGAGGGCGGTCAGCCCAAGGTAATCCCCAACGCGGAGGGCGCAAACACCACCCCTTCCGTAGTTGCTTTCAAGAACGGTGAGCGTCTTGTCGGCCGTCCCGCCAAGAACCAGCTCATCACCAACCCCGACAACACGGTTTCTTCCATCAAGCGTGAGATGGGCTCCGAGTTCAGGCGCACCATTGACGGCAAGACCTACTCTCCCGAGGAGATCTCCTCAATGATCCTCACCAAGCTCAAGCAGGACGCCGAAGCCTTCCTCGGCGAGCCCGTCACCCAGGCGGTCATCACCGTACCCGCCTACTTCACCGACAGCCAGCGTCAGGCCACCAAGAACGCGGGCCGCATCGCCGGTCTCGACGTGCTCCGTATAATCAACGAGCCTACCGCGGCTTCGCTCGCATACGGCCTCGATAAGGAGCAGAGCCAGAAGATCCTCGTTTACGATCTCGGCGGCGGCACCTTCGATGTATCCATCCTCGATATTTCCGACGGCATATTCCAGGTGCTCGCCACCAACGGCAACAACCGTCTGGGCGGCGACGACTTCGATAAGAGGCTGATGGATTACATTGCCGAAGACTTCAAGCGTCAGAACGGCATCGACCTGAGGAACGACCGCTTTGCCAAGCAGCGCATTATGGACGCCGCCGAAAAGGCCAAGATCGAGCTTTCCGCGGCGCTCACCACCAACGTAAACATCCCCTTCATCACCGCGGATGCGAAGCATATCGATATGACCATCACCAGGGCCAAGTTCGAAGAGCTCATCGCAGATCTGCTCGATAAGACCCGCGTCTGCATGGAGCAGGCTATGCGCGACGCCAACCTCAAGCCCGAACAGATCGACAAGGTCATCCTCGTCGGCGGTTCGTCCCGTATCCCTGCCGTGCAGGAGCTCGTCAAGAAGATCACCCACAAGGAGCCCTTCAAGGGCATCAACCCCGATGAGTGCGTAGCCGTGGGCGCCGCTATCCAGGGCGGCATAATCGGCGGCGAGGTAAAGGATATCCTGCTCCTCGACGTTACGCCTCTTTCCCTCGGTATCGAGACTCTGGGCGGCGTATTCACCAGGCTCATCGACAGGAACACCACCATCCCCGTACAGAAGAAGCAGATCTTCTCCACCGCTGCGGACGGTCAGACCTCCGTTGAGATCCACGTCCTGCAGGGCGAGCGTGAGATGGCTCAGTATAACAAGACTCTCGGCCGCTTCCAGCTTTCCGGCATCGCTCCCGCACCCCGCGGCATCCCCCAGATCGAAGTCACCTTCGATATCGACCGCAACGGCATCGTGAACGTATCCGCTAAGGATCTGGGCACCGGCAACGAGCAGAAGGTCACCATCACCGCCTCCACCAACCTTTCCGAGGACGATATAAAGAAGGCGGTCCGCGAGGCCGAGCAGTTCGCCGAGGAGGATAAGAAGAACAAGGAAGCCGCCGAAGTCAGGAACCACGCGGACGGCCTTGTAGCCTCCACCGAGAAGACCATGAAGGATCTCGGCGATAAGATCCCCGAGTCCGACAAGGCCCGCATCAATGCGGAGCTCGAGAACGTCAAGAACGCCCTGGCCAACACTGATACCGAGGCGATCAGGAACGCCACCGAGAAGCTGACCGAGGTCTCCTACGACGTATTCGGCAAGATCTATCAGCAGGCGGCTCAGGCGGAGCAGGCCGCGGGCAATCCCGGCGCCGAGCCTCAGAACGACGACGGCGTGGTTGACGCCGATTTCGAAGTCGTCGATGATGACAACAAAAACTGATAACGAATAAAAACCCAAGGAATAAAGCTTTTGCAGGTGGAGGGAGGCCATCCCTCCACCGAAGCTTGTGAAAGGAAGCTCCCATAAGGAGGCGATCCAATGGCAGACAAACGCGACTACTATGAGGTGCTCGAAGTTCCCAAAACGGCGAGCGACGAAGAGATAAAATCCGCATTCCGCAAGAAGGCGAAGCAGTATCATCCCGATCTTCACCCCGACGATAAGGACGCCGAGGCGAAGTTCAAGGAGGTCAACGAGGCGTATGAAGTGCTTTCCAATCCCGATAAGCGCTCCAAGTACGATCAGTTCGGCCACGCAGCCTTCGATCCCGCGGCAGGCGGCTCGTATTCGGGCGGCTTCAGCGGCTTCGGCGGCGGCAGTCCCTTCAGCGGCTTCGGCGGATTCGGAGACATCTTCGGAGATTTCTTCGGGGGCGGCAGCACGCGCGCAAACCCCAACGGCCCGCAGAGGGGCGAGAGCATCCGCCAGAGCATGACCATTTCCTTCGAGGAGGCGGCTTTCGGCTGCAAGAAGGACGTGCAGTACAGGCGTGAGATCAACTGTAAGGAATGCGGAGGCACGGGCGCTGCGCCCGGCAGCCAGCCGCAGACCTGCCCCACCTGCGGAGGCAGGGGCTCCGTTACGAGGGTGCAGAACACCATACTCGGCGCAATGCAGACGACCGTTCCCTGTTCCGCATGCGGCGGCACCGGCAAAATAATAAAGGAGCCCTGCAAGGCCTGTAACGGCAACGGCCGCACTCGGACCTATCAGAAGCTCGAAGTCAATATCCCCGCCGGCATAGACGACGGGCAGACCATCAGAAAATCCGGCGGAGGCGACGAGGGCGCTCACGGCGGCCCCGCGGGCGACCTGCTTCTCACCATCCGCGTAAAGCCCCACAAGCGTTTCGTGCGCGACGGAGCGGATATCCACCAGAATATAGAGATCCCCGTCACGACCGCTATGCTCGGCGGCACTATAAACGTCCCGACCCTCGAAAACGACGCCAAGCTCACCATTCCGGAAGGCACTCCCTCGCAGAAGACCTTCCGCATGAAAGGCGCGGGCATCAAGAAACTCAATTCTCAGGAAAAGGGCGATATGTATGTCAACGTGACGGTCGGCATCCCCAAAAAGCTCACCGAAAAGGAGAGGGAGCTCGTGGTAAAGCTCGCGGAGGAGATGGGCGACGGCGGCGCTCAGAAGACGAAGCCCAAGAAAAAAGGGCTGTTCAAGTAATACGGATCAAAAAAGAGCGTTTGGCGGTTTTGCCGAACGCTCCTTTTTTATTCCTTACTTATTCAGCTTTTTGAGCCTTTCGATCTCACGGCGGACTGCATCGGCGGTCTCGCCCTTGTCGAAGCCCCAATCCTCCTTGAACACGCGAAGCTCGCCTTCGAGCGCCTCTATCGCGTGATCGTATTCGCCGGCGATCTCATAGATCTGCGCCAGCGCTTCGAAGGTATCCGCAAAGCGAGGTTTTTCCTGCTTCGCCTGAGCCTTTTTCATGTATTCTATGGCGGAAGGATGATCGCCCTCAAGCTCACAGAGCTCGGCTATCTCAAAGAAAACCATCCACTCGTTCTCATAATCCTTCTCCATCTGAGCAAAGACCTTTCGCGCCTCTTCATGCTCGCCCTTTGCAAGCAGCAGCTTTGCGCGGTAGAGGGGAGTGCGGAAGGTGCTGTCCGCCTTTTCGAGCCCGCGAAGCGCTTCCTCGGCCTCGGCCAAACGCTTGTCGTCCAGCAGATTGTCGAGCAGCCACATGAACGCCCTCCAATCCTCGGGGTTGTTTTTTACGAATTCCTTATAGAACGCGATGAGCTTGTAGTGATTGCGGACGTTCCAATCGGGCACGAACCCGCGGAGTCCCTCGTTGAGCTCGGCATGCGCGCCGACGCACTTGGGATCGGTCCCGAGCGCCTCCATAGCGGTGTTCGCGGCCATATCGTTATAGGTGCGGGCAAGGTGGTTATACATATCCGCCTTGAGCCGCAGGCAGTCGGCAGGGCGGTAGCCGGCGTTCACCTTCTCGTCGATCCAGCGCTCAGTGCGGTAGATCTCATCGGGAGAAAGCAGGCGCTCGTCCCAGATCATGTTCTGTATGCGTTCGTACTCCTTCTCCTCGGTGATGCCAAAGAGCTCGTCGATGCTCACTCCGAAGAATACGGAGATGTCGGGCAGAAGGCTAATATCGGGCATTGTCGCGCCGCGCTCCCATTTGCTGACCGCCTGAGCGGTGACGCCGATCTCGGCGGCGAGCTGTTCCTGAGTGATGCCCTTGGCGGTTCTTAAAGAACGAAGCTTGTTGTTGAGTTCCATATTATTTGCTTTGCCTTTTCAAGGCGTCCTTTCCCGGCGGTTTTCGCGCCGAATGTCTTTTCGGTACCGACACGCATATCATAAACTATCCGAAACCCCTTGTAAAGCGCCCGTTTGGATATGTAAATAAACCGATGGTTGAAAAAGCCTCCTGCGATCGCAGGAGGCGCAGTTGGCTTTTGCTTGAGCTTATAATCCCACAGACCCCTCCATCACGATCGCGGACGATCCTCCGACGCGCACCTTGCCATTCTCGCGCAGGGCTTCGATGACGGAGGGTCTGCCCATCCTTTCGCCCTGAATGAAGCGGACGGGGGAGGAACCGACCAGCCCGTATTCCGAAAGGTAATGGAAGAGCGCGCCGGAAGAGGTTCCCGTCGCGCATTCCTCGGGTATGCCGTAAAGCGGAGCAAAATTGCGGCAGTGGGCGCGGTATTCGTCCTCCGTAAGGCAGAACATGTGCACGCCGGTCACGCCGAGCCTGCGGCTTATCCCGGCGACGGCGGCTTCATCCTGCTCTGCGGCGTTCAATTCATCAAGGCTCCCGACGGGCAGCAGGACGTCCGTAAGTCCCACCGAAACGGCCTTCGGAACGAGGCCGTTCACGCTTTCGCGAGGCTCGAGCCCGAACGCCCGGTAAAGCTCTTCGGAGGTCTTATCATCGACAGGGAAGCGGGTCTTAGCTTCCGCCATGTCAAGATAAACGCTCTCCCTGGAAACTGTCACGCGTATATCGCCCGATTTTGTATGGACGAGCATATCTCCCGCGCCGCAAAGCTTTTTTTCACGCATAAACCCGAACGAAGCGACCGTCGCATGGCCGCAGAGCGCCGCCTCGCATACGGGCGTGAAGTACCTGAGAGCGTATTCCGTCTGTGTGAGCTGCCTTATAAACGCCGTCTCAGATAATCTGAGCTCCGCCGCGAGCTTAATGCACGCCTCCTCCTCGGGGAAGGGGTCGCCGCCCAAAAACACCACGCCCGCCGGATTGCCGGAATAGGGCTTTTCAGTGAACGCGTCAACTATCGCCGCTGTGTATTTCATGATCTCTCCCTTTCAACTCACCGCCGGGAACCGTCCCCGTTGGTGAGTAAAACATCAACCAATGCAAATCGCCTCACCCGGGGTTACCCTCGGGTGAGGCGACGGCTTACTCATTCGGGATCAAATTATATCTCGGAGAGCTTCTTGTAGTAATCGTACTTCGCCTGAGCCTCCTGCTCGCTGCGTGCGAAGAGCTCCGCGGCAAGCTCGGGGAACTGCTGCTTCAGAGCGGTATAACGGCCCTCGCCCATGAGGAACTCCTGATAGGAGCCGGTAGCGGGCTTGCTGTCGAGGATGAAGGGGTTCTTGCCCTCCTCGGCGAGATCGGGGTTATACCTGTACAGGGGCCAGTAACCGGCCTCAACAGCCTTCTTGGCCTCGGCCTGAGCCTTGCCCATGCCGGCCTTGATGGTGTGGTTGATGCAGGGTGCGTAAGCGATGATGAGGGAGGGACCGTGATAGGCCTCGGCCTCGGCGATCGCCTTGACGAGCTGAGCGGGGTTGGCGCCCATGCAGACCTTGGCGACGTAAACGTAGCCGTAGCTCATGGCCATGAGGCCCAGATCCTTCTTCTTGGTGCGCTTACCGGCGGCCGCGAACTTCGCCACGGAGCCGGTAGGAGTCGCCTTGGAGGACTGACCGCCGGTGTTGGAATAGACCTCGGTGTCGATAACGAGCACGTTGACGTCCTCATCCTGAGCGAGAACGTGATCGAGTCCGCCGTAACCGATGTCGTAAGCCCAACCGTCGCCGCCGAAGATCCACTGGCTCTTCTTGACCATCAGGTCGCGGAGCTCATAGATCTCCTGGCAGGTCTCGTCGCAGTCACAGCCGCAGTCCTTGCAGCTGCTGACGAGCTTGATGAGAGCCTCGGAGGCCTTGCGGCTGCCCTCGGCGTCGTTCATGTTGTCGAGCCACTCATTGCAGATGGCCTTGCCCTCGCCGTCAAGCTTCTCGGCAAGCTCGCGAACGAGATCGGCAAGCTTGTTCCTGCGGTGAGAGGTCGCAAGATTCATACCGAAACCGAACTCGGCGTTATCCTCGAAGAGGGAGTTCGCCCAAGCGGGGCCGTGACCCTTGGCGTTAACGGTGTAGGGAACGGTGGGAGCGCTGCCGCCGTAGATGGAGGAGCAGCCCGTGGCGTTCGCAATGATCATCCTGTCGCCGAAGAGCTGGGTGATCAGCTTGATGTAAGGAGTTTCGCCGCAGCCCGCGCAGGCGCCGGAGAACTCGAAGAGGGGCTGCAGGAACTGGCTGCCCTTAACGGTGTTCTTCTTGATGTTGGCGGGGAGCTCGACCTCGGGAAGAGCAAGAGCGGCTTCCCAATTCTTGTGCTCGGCCTCAACGCACTCCGCAAGAGGAGTCATGGCAAGCGCCTTGGTCTTGGCGGGACATACGTCAACGCAGTTGCCGCAGCCGGTGCAGTCGTAGGGGCTGATCTGGATGCGGAACTTCTTGCCGGGCATACCGGTAGCGGCCTTCATCTCGAAGGGCACCTCGGTGCCGTCCTCGGCGAGGAAGGGGCGGATACAGGCGTGCGGGCAGACGAGCGAGCACTGGTTGCACTGGATGCAGTTCTCGGGGATCCAGGTGGGAACGTCAACGGCGATGCCGCGCTTCTCGTACTTGGTGGTGCCGGTGGGAACGAATCCGTCGGGAGCGAGCTTCGAAACGGGGAGCTCATCGCCCTTCTGATCGAGGCAGGGCTTGATGAAGTCGAGGAAGTAAGGATCGTCGGTCACGTGCATGGGCTCTGCGCCCTCGGTGGCGTTCGCCCAAGCTTCGGGGTACTTGACCTCTTCGATGCCGGTAACGCCGATGTCGATGGCGTTGTAGTTCTTCTGAACGACGTCTTCGCCCTTCTTCATGTAGCTCTTCTTGGCGGCGGCCTTCATGTAACCGATGGCCTCGTCAACGGGGATGACTTCAGCGAGCTTGAAGAACGCGGACTGCATGATGGTGTTGATGCGGTTGCCCATGCCGACCTTCTTCGCAAGGTCGATGGCGTCGATGTTGTAGAAGCGGATGTGCTTCTTCGCAATGGCCTGCTTCATGGAAGCGGGGAGCTCGCGCTCCATATCCTCTACCGTCCAAGCGGAGTTGAGAAGGAATACGCCGCCCTCCTTAAGAGGAGCAAGCATGTCGTACTTCGTTACGTAGCTGGGATTGTGGCAGGCAACGAACTCGGCGGTGTCGATAAGATAGGGGCTCTGGATGGGGGTCTTGCCGAAGCGCAGATGGCTGATGGTCAGACCGCCGGACTTCTTGGAGTCATAGGCGAAATAGCCCTGAGCGTACATATCGGTATGGTCGCCGATGATCTTGATGGAGTTCTTATTCGCGCCAACGGTACCGTCGGAGCCCAAGCCGTAGAAGAGGCAGCGGATGGTTCCTTCGGGAGCGGCGTCGATCTTCTCCTTGACCTCGAGGGAGGTGAAGGATACGTCGTCAACGATGCCCACGGTGAAGTGGTTCTTGGGCTCGGCAGCCGCAAGATTGTCGTAAACGGCCTTTACCATGGAGGGGGTGAACTCCTTGGAACCCAAGCCGTACCTGCCGCCGACGACCTCGATGCCGGTGCGGCCCATCTCGGTCAGAGCGGTGATAACGTCCTCATAGAGAGGCTCGCCGAGGGAGCCGGGCTCCTTCGTCCTGTCGAGGACGGCGATGCGCTTGGCGGTCTCGGGGATGGCGGCGACGAACTTATCGGCAGCGAAGGGCCTGTAAAGACGGACCTTGAGGAGGCCGACCTTCTCGCCGCGCTTGTTCATGTAGTTGACGGCTTCTTCGGCTGCATCGGCGCCGCTGCCCATGATGACGAGCACGCGCTCGGCGTCGGGAGCGCCGACGTAATCGAAGAGGTGATAATGACGGCCGGTCAGCTCGCCGACCTTCTCCATGTAGTACTCAACGATCCCGGGGATCTCCTTGTACATGTTGTTCGCAGCCTCACGGCCCTGGAAGTAGATGTCGGGGTTCTGCGCGGTGCCGGCGAGATGAGGATGCTCGGGATTGAGAGCACGCTCGCGGAAGCGCTTGACAGCCTCGAAATCGCAGAGGGGACGCATATCCTCATAATCGATCTGCTCGATCTTCTGGACCTCGTGAGAGGTGCGGAAACCGTCGAAGAAGTGGATGAAGGGGATGGAGGAGCGGATCGTCGCAAGATGGGTGACGAGAGCCAGATCCATGACTTCCTGAACGGAAGCGGAAGCCAGCATGGCGAAACCGGTCTGACGGCAGGCCATCACGTCGCTGTGATCGCCGAAGATGGAGAGGGAGTGCGCGGCAAGGGCGCGGGCGGAAACGTGGAACACGCCGGGAAGCTGCTCACCGCTGATCTTGTACATGTTGGGGATCATGAGGAGCAGACCCTGGGAGGCCGTGAAGGTGGTGGTGAGAGCACCGGCTGCAAGGGAGCCGTGAACAGCGCCCGCGGCGCCGCCCTCGGACTGCATCTCAGCGATGCGGACCTTCTGACCGAAGAGGTTGGTGCGGCCGTTGGCAGCCCACTCATCCGCAACTTCAGCCATGGGGCTGGAGGGGGTGATGGGGTAGATCGCAGCTACATCGGAAAATGCATATGCGACGTGCGCGGCAGCGGTATTACCGTCAATGGTAACAGTCTTTGCCATAGAAGATTATCCTCCTGTGAAAATAATATAAGTGTTTTTACCATAATGCCCATAGATGACCATTATGGCCTATATCACCCCTAATTATAAACCACAGAAGGGCTCGAAACAAGACGGTTTTTCCTATTATTAAAGTATATTTTCGGCTCCGGGCGATTCGGCCGCGGCGGGGTTCGGACGAGCGCTCCCCATTGGGGAGGGCTCCCTTCTGCGGATCTCCTTTTCATGGGCGGGCCTGCCGCAAAAAGAACCCGCGGAAGGATCGGGGATATTTCTGTCGTTCATTTCGGTTTCAAGCATCCTTTCCTAATATAATAATACGATTTCAAGTATGCGCGGGCCGCGCGGCGGCTATTCGGCAGGTGTTTCATACGTTCGTACGATGATCATGAAAAACGGGCGAGCTTTTTTGGGGATCCGCCGAGCGCCGCATGGCGTCAGTCATACGACTGTACGAAGCGTGGGGGACAAGCCTCGTACGACCGTATGACGCTCTCACAGCATCACGCTTTTTTTCATAGTATGTATCAAACCAATAAGGAGGTTTTGAAAACATGTTGACATGCAGTATGTGCCGCATCAGCGGAATGAACGGCGATACTCCCGCGACTCTTCCCGCGGGGGACGTCTCCGGTCAGCTCGGTATATGCGGTTATGAGACGGCGGCTCAGAGCCTTCCCAAGCTCAACGCCGCCGATCAGATCTATACGTCCGGGTACTGCCCGGGCACGGCGCTCGAGAGGGGCACTATGTTCCCCGAGCTTTACAACAAGTATGGGAGTTGACGGTATGACGGAAAATGAACTTTTGAACAGGATCTCCGAGGTGCAGTTCGTCTGCGTCGAGCTCAATCTGTATCTCGATACCCATCCCGCGGACGAGGACGCCCGCGCGGATATGCTTGCGTATTCCGGGCTCCTGACCGAGCTCATCGCGGATTACGAGTCGCAGTACGGCCCCCTGCTGGGGTTCGGACACTCGCCCACGGATAAGGGCTGCTGGGTCAATTCCGTTTGGCCCTGGGAAAAAGCGTAAGGAGGAAGGAATATGTGGATCTATCAGAAAAAGCTTGAGTTCCCCATCAACATCACAACGCCCGATCTCAACGTCGCAAAAGCGCTCATGGCTCAGTACGGCGGGCCGGACAGCGAACTCAGCGCGGGCATGCGCTATCTCACCCAGCGTTTCTCCATGCCCGACGACCGCCTCCGCGCCACGCTGAACGATATAGGTACGGAGGAGATCGCCCATTGGGAGATGATCGGTACCATGATCCATCAGACGGTCTGCGGCGCGAGCCTCGCCGAAATAGAGGCCGCAGGGCTTGCCGGCTATTACACCATGCACGGCAGGGCGGTCTATCCCGCGGATCCCAACGGCGTGCCCTTCACCGCGAGCTATATCCAGGCGACGGGCGACCCCTTTGCCGACATATTCGAGGATCTCGCCGCCGAGCAGAAGGCCCGCGCGACCTACGAACACATAATGGATCAGACGGAAAACGAACAGTACCTTGCGCCGCTCCGCTTCCTGCGTGAGCGCGAGATAGTGCACTTCCAGCGCTTCTCCGAGTGCATGAACATCCTGAAGGAGCTCTATCCCGACGGAATGAGAAGGCCGGGAGCGATGATGCGCTTCCCGGGCGCGGCGCCCGTTGACATAGATCGCTGAAGATGAAGCGGGAGAGGGGGAGACCCCTTCCGGGTAAAATATATTTTGCCGTCCGCGCTTTCACACGGGCGGCAAATGCCTTTTTTGAAGGAGCCGCATGAAAAATAAAATACGCGTTTCGCGCCTTGTGCAGTAAAGTATATAATAGGAAGCCCGACCGTCTATCGTGGGTTTTTGAAAGCGATTTTGTTGGAAAATTTACATAACACAGTGGGGACGCAGGTTAATTAAACAATATCCTGTCACATTTGCGTAAAAGGTATTGCATTTCCGAAACGGAAACGATATAATAAGCTATACAATATTGCAATGGTATGGGTATGCTCTTTAGGGCGTTCCCGTGATCGGAGCAATAAATATTTTAGGAGGAAAAATCATGAAGAGATTTCTCGCAATGCTTCTCGTTGTCCTGATGGCTGTCGCTCTTGTAGGCTGCAAGACCCCCGCCAACCCCGACAACCCCACCAACCCCACTGAAGCCACTACTCCCACCGAGAACAGCGGCGATCAGACCCAGCCCCCCGAAGAGGAGCCCACTCCCGAACCCGAGCCCGTTGTCCGTCCCGATTCTTGGGTACGCGGCGATGACGAAGCCATCTATGAGCTCGTCCTCGGCGATTACGAAGCTATGATGGATAAGGCGAAGAACGCCGAGACCATCGATCAGCGCTTCGTCCTCTATGCTCAGGCTGAGGCTTATCTTCTCAATTCCGGCGTTATGATCCCCACCACCACCCAGGGCGGCGCCTATCAGATCAGCCGCATTGCCTACAGGACTGTTCCTTACGTCAACTGGGGCAATGACGATGACCGTGTTTTCGGCCTCGTAATTGCGAATGAGTTCATCAAGACCGAAGAGCGCGACGCTCTCGTTGAGCTGTGGAACAAGGCTGTTGCCGGCGAAGGCGCTTATGATCCCGCCGCTTACCTTACTTCTCAGGGCCACACCCTCAGGAACGACTACACCCTGACCTTCTCCACCGCTCCCGTAACCCTTGACTGGCTGAACACCTCTTCCCAGTCCGATACCGAGATCACCGTTAACTGCGTTGACGGTCTCGTTCAGTACGACAACCTCGGCACCATGCAGCCCGCTCTTGCCGAAGCTATCCCCGAGCCCACCAACGGCGGTCTGACCTACACCTTCAAGATCCGTCAGGATGCGAAGTGGTACACCTCCGAGGGTAAGGAGTTCGCTCCTGTAACCGCTAACGACTTCGTTGCCGGTTTCCATCACATGCTCGACGCCGCTGCAGGTCTTGAGTGGCTCGTTGAGGGCGTTGTTAAGGGCGCTACCGAGTACCTGACCAAGGGCGGTTCCTTCGATGACGTTGGTTACAAGGCCATTGACGAGCATACCCTCGAGATCACCCTTGAGCAGCCCACCTCCTACTTCCTCACCATGCTCACCTACTCCTGCTTCCTTCCCATGTGTGACTCCTTCTATCAGTCCCATGGCGGTGTTTACGGCATTGCCGAGTATCAGGCTGCTTCCGCCGATACCAACACCTACACCTTCGGTAAGCAGGACGACGTCGCTTCTCAGGTCTATTGCGGACCCTTCCTCGTAAGGAAGCTCGAGAAGTCCTCCGAGATCCTCATCGTCAAGAACCCCAACTACTACAATGCTGACAAGGTCAACCTTGAGCAGGTCAAGTGGATCTTCGACGACGGTTCCAACCCCACTGCCTTCTACACCGACGTTTGCAACGGCATCTATGCCGGCTGTGCTCTTACCGCCTCCACCGGTATCCTCGATATGGCAAAGGCCGACGGTAACTTCGAGAAGTACGGCTACATCTCCGACACCACTTCGACCACCTACTTCGGCGGTCTGAACGTCAACCGCGGTACCTACGCTCTTGAGAGCGGCGCCTGCGCCTCCCCCAAGACCGATGATCAGAAGATCGACACCCAGCTCGCTCTCCTGAACAGGAACTTCCGTCTCGCTCTGCAGTACTCCTTCGATAAGGGTACCTACAATGCGGTTTCCCGCGGCGAAGACCTGAAGCTCACCTCCCTCCGCAACATGTACACCCATCCTCAGTTCGTAAAGCTCGAGAATGCTACCACCGATGAGGATGGCCATGAGTTCCCCGCCGGTACCTTCTATGGCGACATGGTCCAGTACTACTGCGAGAAGCTCGGCATGCCCATCGACGTACATGACGGCGTAAACGGCTGGTATTTCCCCGAAGAGGCCAAGAAGTGCCTCGAGGCCGCCAAGGCCGAGCTCGGTGATGCGGTCAATTGGCCTGTCACCATCGACGTTGTTTACTATTCTCCCTCTGCTGCCAACACCAACCAGGCTCAGGCTTACAAGAAGATCATCGAGGATTGCCTCGGTGCTGAGAATGTTGTAGTCAACCTCGTTGAGGCCACCGTTGAGGAAGACTTCTACGCCTGCGGTTACCGCGCTCGCAGCGGTCTTGCCGGCAACTTCGATATGTTCTACGGCTCCGGTTGGGGTCCCGACTTCGGTGATCCCTGCACCTACCTGGATACCTTCCTCGGTCTCGGTGCCGGCTACATGACCAAGGTTATCGGTCTGTTCTAATTCACGAACTTTCCAGATCAGCTTTGAACCTTATGCATATAGGGGGGCAACCCCCTATATGCACATTTTAGATTAATGGCTTTTTCGGCTCTGCCGAAGGCTCATTTCACCCGATCTGTTATGGCGGAAACGCTTCCGCCGCTGTCCTTTCGCCCCGGGCGTCTGCCCGCGGTACCAAATCCTAAATGAGAGGGAGATTACGGCTTGAAGCCGTACTCATACGGATACTAATATGAGTAAATACTTGCTTAAACGCATACTCTTCTCCATCTTCTCGCTGATAATAGTTATCGCTGTCGTCATGCTTCTTATCTATACCTTCATCCACAGGGACGTCATATTCCAGTCGGATGATATGTGGAATAAGAAGAGCGAGAACGATCAAAAATTGTACGAGTATAACCAGTATCAAAAATACGGTTATCTGACGTACGTCGATTACGGCAGCTTCCTGAAGGAGAAGTATCAAGCATTATATGGCGACGACTATGCCAATCATGATGATTACAAAGCCGATCGCGACGCTATCCAGAATGCAGAGAAGGCTCTTGAGAATGCCAGCGTTCAGGAATTCAAAGAAAAATACAAGGGCGATGACATCGTCTATATGGAGCCGAAAACATATAAGAACGGCAGGTTAAAGCCCGGCGGGACCCCTTACCTTATTGCCGTTCACGAAAGGAGCGTGTTTTCTCGTCTGTGGGACTATTTTACCCACATCATCTCCTTCGAGAACAAGAATCAGGTGAAGGATGAGAATCTGACCGAACGCTACATCAAGGTGGAAAAGGACCCCTATTCCGGCTTGTTCGCAATAGTGGGTTCCGGCACTCAGCATAAGTACCAGCTCTATTTCGACGGGCGCTTCCCGTTCATCCATCAGAATTGGATGCATTTCAACCTCGGCACCTCGTACACCACATACAGGGGCCAGGAGATCACAGACGTTATAACCACGCCGACGGGCGATATTAAGGAAACGATGCAGCAGTATCCGACTGCGCTCGGCACCGATAAGTACGAGAAAACGGCCATCGATTTCCATTCGCTCACCTATAACGCTTCGGGCATCATCACCGATCATGACAGGGAAATGTTCAACGACAATTACACTGTCTATTCCTACAACAGATCGGGTCTGACCCGCCTCGAAAACTCCTTCGTTATAGGTCTTATCTCCGTATTCCTGGCCTACGGTCTGGGCGTTTCGATAGGTATCGCGATGGCCCGCCATAAGGACGGCATATTCGATAAGATCGGCAACGCGTACATCGTATTCGTTGCGGCGGTACCTTCGCTCGCTTACATATTCCTTGTAGCGGCGTTCGGTACAAGGATACTGAAGCTGCCTTACAAGTTCGCGAGCGCGGAGGTCAAGATACTCGCATATATCCTGCCCACCATTTCGCTCTCGCTGGGCTCCATCGGTTCCCTTATGAAGTGGACAAGGCGCTACATGATCGACCAGATGAACTCCGACTACGTCAAGTTTGCGAGGGCGGAGGGTATGTCCGAGAAGGAGATCTACAACATCCACATCTCCAGGAACGCTCTCATCTATCTCGTACAGGGCATCCCCTCGAGCATCCTCTTCTGCTTGACCGGCGCTCTTATGACCGAGCGTGTTTACTCTGTTCCCGGCGTAGGCGGCCTGCTTATCGAAGCTATCAGCAAGCACGATAACTCGGTCATCGTCGCAATGACGCTCATTATTACCGCTATAAGTATTCTGGGCCTCATTCTGGGCGACCTGCTGCTCGCAGCCTACGACCCGCGTATTTCCCTTAGCACAGAAAGCGGCGGAGGTAGAAAGTAATGAACGACGAAAGAGTAAATGTAAACAATACCGAAGAGCTCGAAGAGATGAACTTCAACGTGGTCGGCAACGACGCCATAGCCTCCGAGAAGATCATCGCCCCCAGGTATTCCTATTGGAAGTCCGTTTTCCGTGTATTCTTCAAGCATAAGGGAAACATCCTCCTCATAGCCCTGTTCGTACTCATGATCACCTCCGCGATATTCGTGCCGATGATCTGCAAATACGATCCCTATGAGAACATAACGGATGCGACCACCTATAACCTGAGTCCCGCAAAGGCCATGGCGAGTTTCGGCCACTCCTTCAAATGGCTGTTGGGCTCCGGTCCTTCCGGCAACTCGATCATGTACAACATTTTCGCAGGCGCCAGGACCTCGCTCTTCCTCGCCATAATGTGTTCGCTCGTCAACATGACCTTGGGCATCATCGTCGGCGCCGTTTGGGGCTTCTCAAAGAGGCTCGACGCGATATTGATCCCCATCTACAACATCGTAGCGAATGTTCCTTACATCCTCCTCGTAGCCGTTCTTATCTACATAGTCGGCGCGGGCTTCTGGTCGATGGTTTTCGCTATGACCGTTACCCAGTGGATAGGCGTTGCGTTCTTCTTCAGGACGCAGGTAATGATCATCCGCGACCGTGAGTATTCCCTCGCATCCAAGTGCCTGGGCACTCCCGTCGGAAGGATCGTTTCCAAGAACATCCTCCCGTTCCTGACCTCCGTTATAGTCACCCTGCTCGCCACCGAGGTCCCCTCCTACATCAGCTTGGATACCTACATGGCGTTCATCGGTCTCGGTATGAGCGCGAAGATCCCGACCCTCGGCCGTATGATCTCCGACGCGCAGACGGCGTTCATCACCTACCCCTGGGAGTTCTGGCCTCCCGTGGCTTACGCATCCCTTCTGACCATCATTCTTTACCTGCTCGGTCAGAGCCTTGCGGACGCTACGGATCCCAAGACCCACATGTAATAAGGAGGCGGCAACATGGAAAACAACAAAGAAAGAAAAGTCCTGCTGTCCCTTAAGGATGTTGAAGTCAAGTTCAACGTCCGCGGCCGTATCCTGACCGCTATCCGCCGCGTTTCGCTCGATATTTACGAGAATGAATCCCTCGCGATAGTCGGCGAGTCCGGCTCCGGCAAATCCGTTCTTACCAAGACCTTCGCCGGCATGCTCGAGACCAACGGCTTCATTTCCAACGGCTCCATCATATTCTCCGATGACGAGATCTCCGAAACCACCGTCAAGCTCACTCCGGCAAATAAGAGGAGCTTGAAGAACCTCACCGATATGCTCAATAAGAACTCCGTTCTCGAGCGCGGTGCGGAAGAGTACAGGCAGATCCTCGCAAAGAAGAAGGAGATCGAGGCGGCCCAGTCCTTAAGCGAGGATGAGGAAGCCGATTACGCCGCAAGGATCAAGCAGCTTACCGACAATGCCGTCGATAAGAACAACTATATGCAGACCCTCGATAAGCGCAATGCCGACGACGCCGCCGAGATGGCGAAACTCAAGGCGGACGTCGCCTCCCTGAACGAGCAGCGTGAAGCTCTCGAGAAGGAAAGGGCAGCGCTCATCGCTTCCCGCAAGGCCGATTACAACAACAATAAGGAAAAGGCCCTGAAGGACAGGGAAGAGCTTAAAAACCTCGAAGCTCAGCGCAATGCCAAGATCGCCGCGCACGATAATCCCGCCAATCCCAACGGGCTCTCCGATGAGGTGATCGTCCGTAATGAGAAGATCGCCAAGGAGCTCCTGCTCTCCATCGAAAGGTACCCCATAAGCACCCAGATGAAGTTCCGCTCGAAGCTCAACAAGGCGTTCAAGGTCGCTATGGCCACCGGCGAGGATCTTAACGATCCCGAAGTCCTCAACAAGATATTCGAGGTCGCCGCGTTCCGCGTCGAATACCGCAGTTATGATGAGGAGAAGGAAGAGCTTCACGGCTACGCTATTATCGACTGCGCCAAGGTCAAATACACCAAGGACTGGCAGGCGATCCGCGGCCGCCGCATCGCGACGGTATTCCAGGACCCCATGACCTCCCTGAACCCCGTTATCACCATCGGCAAGCAGATCATGACGGTCATATTGAAGCACCAGAAGTGCTCTCAGGCCGAAGCGAAGCGCCGCACCATCGATATAATGGGCAAGGTCGGCATCCCCAATCCCGAAGAACGTTTCAACGATTATCCCTTCGAGTATTCCGGCGGTATGCGTCAGAGGATAGTTATAGCCATCGCTCTTTCCTGCCAGCCCAAGATACTCATCTGCGACGAGCCCACCACCGCGCTTGACGTTACCATTCAGGCGCAGATCATAAGGCTCATAAAGGATCTGCAGCAGGAGCTCGGTTACACCACCGTTTACATCACGCACGACCTCGGCGTCGTTGCGAACGTTGCGGAGCGCGTCGCCGTTCTCTATGCGGGCCAGATCGTCGAGATAGGCACGGTCGAGGAAGTTTTCTACGATCCCCGCCATCCCTACACCTGGGCGCTTCTGTCCTCGCTGCCGCAGCTCTGCGAAAAGGGTACGGATCTGTTCTCCATTCCCGGCACGCCGCCTTCCCTCTATAACAAGATAAAGGGCGACGCGTTTGCTCCCAGAAACAAGTACGCCATGGCCATCGATCTTGAGAAGGAACCTCCCATGTTCAAGATCACCGATACACATTATGCGAAGACCTGGCTGCTCGATCCGAGGGCTCCCAAGATGGAAACTCCCGAAAACATTCAGAATCTGCATGAAAAGATGCAGAAGAGCTACGTGGAATACAAGGCGTAAGGAGACGGCATTATGGAAAACAATGAAAAAGAAGTATTGCTTTCAATACAAAATCTCGATGTTGTCTTCGGCAGAGGCAAGAGGGCTTTCAAGGCTGTCAGCAACGTAAGCTTTGATATCTACAAGGGCGAAACGCTCTCCCTCGTAGGCGAGTCCGGATCCGGCAAGACCACCATCGGCCGCGCCATCATAAGGATCAACCCCTGCTCTGCTGGCGCCATCTACTATAAGGGAAAGAGGATCTCCGGCAAGCTCTCCCGCAAGGACGATAAGGAGGTCATCCGCAAGATCCAGATGATATTCCAGGATCCCGCGGCCTCCCTTAACGAGCGCGCCACGATCGAATACATAATTTCCGAAGGTCTCTACAACTTCCATCTTTACAAGGATGAGAAGGACAGGATGGCCAAGATCGAGAAGATCACCGAGGAAGTCGGCCTTCTTCCCGAGCATCTTACCCGCTATCCCCATGAGTTCTCCGGCGGTCAGCGCCAGCGTGTAGGCCTTGCAAGGTCGATCGTCATGGAGCCCGAGTTCATAATCGCCGACGAGCCTATCTCCGCGCTGGACGTTTCGATCCGTGCGCAGGTATTGAATCTTCTCGAAAGGTTCAAGAAGGAGAGGGGCCTGACCTATCTGTTCATAGCGCACGATCTTTCCATCGTCCGCTTCATCAGCGATAGGATTGTCGTTATCTACAAGGGCCGCATAATGGAGATCGCGGAAACGGAAGAGCTCTTCCATTATCCGCTGCATCCCTATACGAAGTCCTTGATGTCCGCTATCCCCGTGCCCGATCCCAAGCTCGAGAAGTCCAAGAAGCTCTTCATTTATGATACGAGCGTCCACGATTATTCCACCGAGCAGCCAGAGCTGGTCGATATAGGCAACGGCCACATGGTTTTCGGCAGCCCGAGCGAGATCGAAAAGTACAAGAAGATCCGCTTCGAAGGCGGCGAAGCCTGATAATGAACAAAAGCAGCCGGCCGCAAAACGGCCGGCTGCGTTTTTGAAAAACGACTATCTATTTGACGGCGCAGCCGTCGGAACAGGACTCAAAGTGAGCAAGAACAAAACCGAAAAGATCTCCCCAAAGCCCGTAAAGGCAGAGAAGAAAAAGAAAGAAAAACAGCCGGAGACCGAACAGCAGCGCAAACGCAAGCTCATAATAAAGATAATCGCCGCGGTCGCCGCATTTGCGGCAGCCGCAGCCGCCTTTGCAGCGGGCATAACGAGCTATATGCACAGGGATCCGGGCTTCTACCATATCGATACCGATCCCGTCGCGGACGCCATGCTCTATCAGAAGGAGCTGATGCTTACCTGCTATTTTGACGGCAAAAGCACGGAGATACGCACTGCCATGACCGAGACACGCAGGGAATACAGCGCGGCGCTTTCCCATATCTATAAGCTTCTCGATCACCAAAATACCTATAACGGCTACGTCAATATCGCCTATATAAACGCCCACCGCGGCGAGGAGATCGAGCTCGATCCCGTCCTGTATGACATACTTATGAGGGCGAAAGAGCTTACATCAGAGGGCTGCTTCAATATGTTCGCCGGCGCGCTCAATAAGGAGTGGAATTCCGTTTTGACTCTTGCTGACGCCGCCGATTACGATCCAAAGTCCAATGATAACGAGGCGGAGCGTATTTCGGCCATTGCGGAAAAGACGGCGGATATTTCCAATTTCAGCCTTGAAACGGTTAGCGAAGCCGAACGCAAGGTCATATTCACCGTTTCGCAGGATTATCTCGATTTTATAGAAAACTACGAGCTTTCCAAAAACGTGATCGATCTCGGCTTCCTCAAAACGGCGTTTGAAATAGAATACACCGCAGGGAGGCTCGAGGAGGCCGGCTTTACCAACGGTTATCTCGCCTCTTCGGACGGCAGCATCACTCTTGCGCTGAAGGGGCTCGGCGACGGGGGCGTATTCCTCGAATACACCCTTTATGAGAACGAGCCCGCGCAGGCCTGCAGGATGAAGATGAAGGCGGGCGCCGCATTCAGCCATTACCGCACCTTCCCGCTTGAGGATGCGTGGGGCTATTATACTGTTTCGGTCGGCTCCGAAGCTCACCTCTGCCACCCGCATTACAATTATCAAAACGGCGAGGTTTACGATCTGCTGCTCTCATCCTCCGCGGTATCCTACTCGGGCAGCGCGGTCGATTCCGCAATTCTGGCTTACAGGATGATAACCGCTCCCGATGAGGAGGGCGTTAGGCACGCCGCCGCGGAGGCGGGGGAGAGCGGCATGCTCATAAGCTTCATCACTAAGGCCGAGCCCGCGGTGGTGAACGTGGATAAGGCGCATGAAAGCGAGCTCATTTTCACCGAAGGCCGTCCCTTTGCGGCCAAGACGCTGTGATATTATACATTTTTTGCGCAAACCCCTTATATTTTGCGTAAAGATATGTTATAATCTATACACCATACCCAGATCAGGAGATGATGAATATGAATAACACCCCCAATTCAGGCGGCAGAAAAAAGAAAACCGGCCAGGGCAACGGCGCTTTCGGCAAGCGTAAGCCCGCTCAGACGGGCGGTCCCGTAGGCCGTGAGGATGGATATTCCGGCCGTGAGGAAGGCGCAAATCAGCAGCCCCAGGGCGATAACGGCGATAAGGGCGCTCTCGGCGATATCGCGGGTTCCCTTATCGGCGGCATGCTGAGCGGCTCCGGCAATTCCGGCAGCTCCAATAATACAAGCTCTCAAAGCAGCTCAAGCGGCCTTGGCGGCGGCTTATTGGGTTCGCTCCTGGGCGGCGGCAGCAGCTCCGGCGGCAGGAAGAGCGGCCTCGGCAAGCTTCTTCCCATTATCCTCATCGCGCTCGTGCTCCTGTTCCTCTTCAAGGGCAAGAAGTGCGATCTTTCGAGCCTTCTCGGCGGAATGACCAGCGGTGGAGATACCTCCGGATTCATGACGTTTGACAACGATTCCAGTTTCAATACCGTTAATACCTACGATCAGGCGGATCTTTCCGCTCCCGCGGCGGTGAGCTCCAGCACCTCCGTTGCCACCCCCAACCTTACCATAGATTCCTCTGCGAGGGATAAATACACCAAGCTCAGGGGCAACGGCAACGATGAAGTCACCATAATGGTCTATATGTGCGGTACCGACCTCGAATCCAAGTACGGCATGGCGACCAACGACCTGAACGAGATGCTCAAGGCGCAGCTCAATGACGATAAGGTCAATATCATCGTTGAAACGGGCGGCACCAAGACCTGGAAGAACAACGTCATTTCCAACTCCACAAACCAGATCTGGCGCGTTACGAGCCGCGGCATGCAGGCGCTTGAAAAGGATCTCGGCAAAAAGGCCATGACCGATAACAAGACCCTTACCGAGTTCATCAAGTACTGCGCTTCCAAATACCCTGCGGATCGCTACATGCTCATATTCTGGGATCACGGCGGAGGATCCCTCTCCGGTTACGGTTACGATCAGAACTTCAACGGGTCCATGACCCTCGATAAGATCAACAGGGCGCTTTACGACGGCGGCGTGAAATTCGATTTCATCGGCTTCGACGCCTGCCTCATGGCAACCCTGGAGAATGCGGTAGTTATCGACCAGTACGCCGATTACCTCATCGCTTCCGAGGAGACTGAGCCCGGCTGCGGCTGGTATTACACGAAATGGCTCACCGAGCTTTCCAAGAATACCTCCATCAACACGGTCACCCTTGCCAAGACCATTATCGACGACTTCAACGACGTCTGCAAGAAGAACAACGCGGGCGATTCCACGACCCTTTCCATTGTCGATCTTGCCGAGTTCCACAGCACGGTTCCCAGGGCCTTCGGAGATTTTGCGACGAGCGTCAGCGGTCTGCTCGATACCAAGAAGTATGACGTTGTCGCCAACGCAAGGCGCAGCGCAAGGGAGTTCGGCGCTTCCGCGGGCATCAACCACGTCGATCTTATCCACCTTGCCAACGGCGTCGGCACGAGCGAGGCGCAGAGCCTCATAAAGGCTCTTCAGGGCTGCATCAAGTATAACCGTACCTCCAAGTCCATGACCAATGCGTACGGTATGTCCATCTATTTCCCCTATACGAGCTTCTCGAGCGTCAACAGCGCCGTCAGCCTGTATAACGCCATCGGCGTGGATCCCCAGTATTCCGCCTGCATAAAGAGCTTTGCGAGCCTTGCTGCCGGCGGCCAGATCGCAACGGGCAGCACCTCCTCGCCGCTTGGCTCCCTCTTCGGAGACCTTTCCGGCACTACGAGCTCTTCCTCCTCTTCCGACGTTCTGGGCGGTCTGCTCGGCAGCTTCCTCGGCGGCGGCAGCTCCGGCGGAAGCGGCGATATAGCGGGCTCCCTCATCGGCTCCATTCTGGGCGGCAGATCCATCGGTGATAACGATTGGTTCGACGCGCAGAAGGTGCTCGACAACGCCGATTATTACGATACCCACGTCATCTATGCGGACGATATGATGACCACCGTAAAGGGCGACAAGACCGTTCTCTCCCTCTCCAAAGAGAAGTGGGAAATGGTGCAGAACGTCCAGCTCAACGTTTTCGTTGACGACGGCGAAGGCTATATCGATCTCGGCATGGACAACGTCTATGAGTTCGACAGCGACGGCGATCTTTTGATAGACTATGACCGCACCTGGATCGCGCTCGACGGTCAGATCGTGCCCTATTACATGATCAGCAACGTCACCGACGGCGATGATTACGTCATCACCGGCCGCGTTCCCGCATATCTGAACGGTGATCACGACCATCTCGTTTACGTCATTATCGTATTCGATAACGAGACGGAGGATAACGAATACGGTTACGTCGCGGGCGTCCGTTACAACTACAAGGATGAAACGGATACCCTGGGCAGGGGCCTTATCGCCCTCAAGGAAGGCGATAAGCTCGAATTCGTCTGCGACTTCTACGGCTATGATAAGACCTATCAGGCGAGCTACTTCTTCGGCGATCCTCTTACCATAGGCAAGCAAATGCCCGAAGTCACCAACGTTCCCATCCCCGACGATCTTACCGCTCTCGTAAGCTATTGTCTCACCGACATATACGATAACGAGTTCTGGACTATGTCCAAAAAGTTCTGAGCTTAAGATCCGAAGCCTCCGCTTGAAAAAGCGGGGGCTTTTTCATTATTCGCAATTTCGCTGGCGACCTTGTTTTTCACATTTCCTGTGCTATAATGAAAAAGTAAAAAATCATTGTAAAGAAAAGAGGCGGATCCATGGACAGGGGCTTGATAAACAACATACTTTCGGCGCTTTGCAATGCGGTATCGGCGGCGCTTGTTGCCGTCGCAATGCTCGAATTCTATTCCGCAAAGGGCGGCAGGGCGAATATGCAGGTAAAAAAGGCGAGGTGCTTTGAGTATTTCACCGTCGATTCAAACCTTTTGGCAGCCGCGGCGTGCATCATAATGCTCGTGTTCAATATAATAGGCTTCTTTACGGGGGAGGCGATCCCCGAATGGGCCGCCATCCTTAAATTCGTGGGCGCCGCAGCCGTGGGAGTCACGTTCTTCGTCGTCATGCTGCTGCTTGCGCCTTATGCGGGTTACGCGCACATGCTGGAAGGCGGCAGCCTCCATCTGCACCTTATTGTGCCCGTGCTCTGTATGGCTTCCTGCATACTCTTCGACGGAGGCGGCAGGCTCCCTCTTTTCGCCGTATGGCTCGCGCTCATTCCCGTTGTGATATACGGCTGCGTGTATTTCAGGATGGTCGTTATCAAGGGCCCCGAAAAAGGCGGCTGGGAGGATTTTTACGGCTTCAATAAGGGCGGCAGATGGTACCTGTCGGTCGTTATGATGGCGGTTATGACCCTTGCGATAGCGTTTTTGATAAGATTGGGCCATAACGCGTTCTTCCCCGCGTAACCGATGGGGAAAGAGGCCGGGCGTCAGCCTGTATATGATGCCGAAGGGCCCATTTCCTATTGACAAAGCGGATACGCAATGCTATATTCATATTGGCAAAAAGCTTGCTGCGAAAAGGGAATGCGGTGAAATGCCGCAGCAGCCTCCGCTGCCGTATGCGGATACGAAAGCCCGGATCAAGTCACTGCGCATAATGCGTGGGAAGGCAGGGCGATTAGGTCAAGCCGCGAGCCGGAAGACCTTGCGCAGGAGCTCTATGCCGGGGGAGAGTATTCTCCCTTATGGGCCGCAGACCCGGAAAATAAGACACGGAGGTTATGTCAAATGAAATCCTGCAAACGTTTCCTTGCCGCGCTGATCGCAGCCGCAATGCTCCTTCTCTGCGTTCCCGCTCTTGCGGAAGCTCCCCAGGTGCCCGAAGTGCCCGAAGGCTATGACGGTTACGTCGTATTCGGCGTTTCCGCACTTACGATGGGATGGGGCTACATCATGTATCCCGAGCTCGTTCCCGTTCACGAGGGCGAGACTCTTGCCGCGGTGACGGCCCGCGTATTCGAAGAGACCGGCCGCGCGTGTTCCTATTACGGCACGGTGGAGGAGGGCTTCTATCTCACCGGCGTCGGCTGTGAATACACTGATCCCAACGTTCCCGAATATCTGATGAACGAGATCCTTGCCTATCCCGATTGGGCGGACGAGCAGTTTGGCTACAATTTCGGCGAGTGGACCGGCGAATTCGATGATGACCGTTCCCTTTCCGCGGGCGAGTACTGCACCATGTCCGGTTGGATGTTCGTTGAGGACAATATCGCTCTTTCGACCGGCGCGGATGCGACCGTCGTCAATATCGGCTCCGTCTATCAGTGGTTCTTCTCCATTTACGGCTGGGGTATGGATTACGGCTTGAGCGACGGCTGGGGTTCCTTCCCCCTGTTCGACAACCCCATGGAGGGTGTGAGCCGCGTTGAAGCCGACCGCCTGCTTGCCGAGCTTAATGCCGATGAGGAGTCCATGGATAGGCTTGGCCGTGATTCCGAGCTTTTCAACAATTTCCTCGATGCGCTCTTTGATGTGAACGCCACCCAGGCAGAGATCGACGACGCCGCGCAGGCGATACGCGATTTCCTCAATCCCGTGATCGAGATGGGCGACGTCAATCTTGATCTTGTTGTCAATTCCGAAGACGCGCTTCTCGTAATGCGCTATGGCATGGGTCTTGTTGAAGACTCCGATATCGCCCTCATGTATGCCGATTACAATGGCGACGGCGAGATCGACCTTAGCGACGCGCTCCTTATCCTGCGCGCGGTCATGTGATGAAGGCGTCACTTAAAAAAAGGTTTTTCGCGGTGCTGCTTGCCGTTTTGTTTACGGCGGCGGCGCCGCTTTCCTCATTTGCCGCTACAGATTATACCCGCCCTTATGAGCTGACTCTTGACCGTTTCGAGGGTATGACGCCTTCGTTCGGGTCCGTCGGCGGGGAATGGCTCGTTTTTGCGCTCGCAAGGAGCGGAAGAGTCGGGCCCGCGGACGCTTGGTGCTCCTCTTATTACAGCCGCATTGAGCGGATGATCGCCGCAAACGGGAGCGGAGTTATAAACTCCAATAAGCTTACCGAAAACTCGAGACTCGTGATCGCGCTCACTTCAATAGGGAGGAACGCACGTGACGTTTCGGGGTATGACCTTGTTGAACCGCTGACCAACCAAAGCGGAGTGAAGCGGCAGGGCGTAACGGGAGCGGCTTTTGCGCTGCTCGCGCTCGATTCACGCGCTTCCTATGGCGAAACGGCGACAAAAAACGCTTACGTCGATTTCCTGCTCGGAAGGGAGCTTGCAGGCGGAGGCTGGGTGCTCGGCAGCGGCGAGGCCGATCCCGACGTTACGGGGATCGTTATAACCGCGCTCGCTCCGTATCAAAGGGCGTCCTCGGCGATAGAGAGGGCGGTCGCAAGGCTTTCCCTTATCCAGGATCCCGACGGCGGCTTCACCTCGTTCGGCACCGCGACCTGCGAAAGCTGTGCGCAGGTGGTGACCGCGCTTTCGACCGTCGGCATAGATCCGGATACCGATCAGCGGTTCATCAAAAACGGGCATTCGCTTTTAAGCGCCCTCACGGCCTATTTCAGAGGTTCCGGCTTCGCACATATATCCGGAGGCGTGGTTAATCAAATGGCCTCTGAACAGGCCGCATACGCGCTCTGCGCCTATTCCAGATACAGGGCAGGTCAAAACGACCTTTATAACATGAGCGATGTGACGCCCATCGGCGGAACGACGCCTAAACCGACTTCGACCCCGAAGCCCACGGCAACTCCCAAGCCCACGGCGACGCCTAAGCCTACGCCAACGCCTAAGCCCTCGGCGACTCCTAAGCCCACGGCGACTCCTAAGCCCACGGCGACTCCTAAGCCCACGGCGACGCCTAAACCCACGGCGACCCCTAAGCCCACAGCGACGCCTAAGCCCACGGCGACTCCTAAGCCCACGGCGACCCCGAAGCCGACCGAATCGCCTGCTGCGACGGACGCCCCTCTGCAAACGCAGACCGCCGCTCCAACCGAAGCTCCTACGGATGCGCCCACGGATATTCCTACCGATTCGCCGACGGATGTGCCGAGTGAATTGCCGACCGGATCGCCGACTTCCGTTCCGACCCCGGAGACGACCATACCTCCGGCCGGACCCACCGCCGGGCCGACGGCAATACCTGCGACAGAGGCGCCATCAGAGCCCGCGGCAGAATCCGAAACACCCGCGGCAGCGAAGGAAAACGGCGATACTGCCAAAAATGAAAAAAAGCCCGGTATCGGCTTCTGGCTGCCGCTTGCAGCGGCGGCGGTCACAGCCGTATGCGCGGCCGCGATAGCTGTAAGGAGAAAGAATGAAAAGAAGGATTAAGCTTTTTATAACGCTTGTGCTCGCATTGGTTTTCACCTGCGCTGCCTTCTCCTGCAAAAAGAATGACGAAGCGGGCGGGCAAGAGCTTTCCTGCACCCTCTATATAGACTGCAGGACCATCCTCGATAACCGCGATATGCTCGATCCGAACAAGGCGGAGCTTGTCCCGGAGGACGGGATAATATTGGATACCGTCACGTGCGCCTTCTCCGAAGGAGATACGGTATTCGACGTGCTCCAAAGGGAGCTCCGCGCAAGAGGGATACATTTGGAATCCTCGTTCACGCCCGTCTATAACTCCGCCTATATAGAGGGCATAAACAATATCTATGAGTTTGACTGCGGCGAGCTCAGCGGATGGGAGTACAGCGTGAACGGCGTGTTTCCCAATTACGGCTGCTCACAGTATAAGCTTTCCGACGGGGATGAGATAAGGTGGCTTTTCACCTGCGATCTCGGAAAGGACGTTGAAAACGCGGCTCACTGAGAAAGGGAAGCGGCGTTCGGGTTTTATTCGAACAAAGGCAAATTATTCACAATTCGGCCGTCTTTGGCAGGCGTATCGCGCTTGCAAAGGGCGGCCGAATGTTGTATAATTAAATTTGAATCCGTATGGCGTTTTATAAATTCTGCGCCTCGGCCCGTGGAGGATAACTGCCGTGTTTATGACCGGAAAACAAGCCAATATTGAGCGCATATCGCGCATAGTGCTTCTCGTTTTGATAGATTGCCTGTGCTGCTGCGCCGCATTCGCCTTTGCGACATGGTTCCTGCACAGCGCCGTAGAAAACGGTTACGGTTTTCCGTTCATGGCTTCAACCATTGCAAACGGCCCTCTGAAGGATTACTATACCTTTACTCAGATCGGCGTTTTCACATTACTCTACATAGTTTCATTCATGCTTTTCAGGCTCTATTCCAGCATTTGGAGCGTATCCGGCCTCAATGAAGGAATAATGGCGATAGCCGGCGTCGGCGTCGGCGCGCTGCTCTGCATACTCGTAAACTACCTGTTTTCCAAAATACCCTTCCTGCGCAGCTTCGGCTTTTTGAACAGGGGCAGAGCGGGGATATGCCTGGCAGCAATGGTGCTGTGCGCGCTCGTGTTCATTACAAGGTTCGGCTACAGGATAATCAGAAGGGTCATAATCGATACGGAGAAGGGCTCCCGCACCCTTGAAAAAAAGCCCACGCTTATAGTAGGCGCAGGCTATTTCGGCGCATACGTCCATTCCCAGATAATGAACGGGCACGGAGGCGAATCGGACTGCGTAACGGTCGGCTTCATTGACGATAACAAGGCCAAAAAGGGCATGCGCATAGACGGAGTGAAGGTTTACGGCACTTCGGAGGATATCCCCGCTGTGGTTAAGAAACTCGGCGTGCAGGAGATCATAATCGCGATCCCGAGCCTTACCTCCAAGCGCAGGGCGGAGCTCGTGACCATCTGCCGCGAAACGAAATGCCACGTCCGCCTTATGACTCCGCTGAAGGATCTGAACGATACCCCCACCATGCGCGACATAAGGGAGACGAACATTTCCGACGTAATGTTCCGCCCCGAAGTCGATCTCGATGTCCGCGCCATAGAAGGGTATCTGGAACATAAATGCGTGCTTGTTACGGGCGGAGGCGGCTCGATCGGCTCCGAGATCTGCCGTCAGACGGCGCTGTTCTATCCATCCAAGCTCATCATATTCGATATTTACGAAAACAATGCTTACGAGCTCTACTGCGAATTGAAGCAGAGGCACCCCTGGCTGGACGCCGTGATCCGCATCGGCTCGGTCCGCGATAAGGCAAGGCTCGATATCGTAATGGAGGAGTTCCATCCCGATATCGTGCTGCATACCGCCGCGCATAAGCACGTTCCCCTTATGGAGGAAAGCCCTGCAGAAGCGGTCAAGAACAACGTTGCCGGCACCATTAACGTGCTTCGCTCTGCTGAGGAGCACGGGGTCAAGCGGTTCGTGCAGCTTTCGACCGATAAGGCGGTCAATCCCTCTAATGTAATGGGCGCGACAAAGCGCATAACCGAACTCATTGTCCAGCAGTTCGCAAAAAACAGCATAATGCGCTGTATGACAGTGCGTTTCGGCAACGTTTTGGGCTCCCACGGGAGCGTTATCCCTCTCTTTGAAAGGCAGATCAAATCCGGCGGCCCCGTGCTTGTTACGGATAAAAACATCACAAGATACTTTATGACCATCCCCGAGGCAGCCCAGCTCGTTCTGCAGGCGGGCGCTTTGGGCGAAACCGGCGCGATTTACGTGCTCGATATGGGCGAACCCGTAAGGATCTATGAGCTTGCGGAAAAGGTCATCAAGTTCCATGGCTTCGAACCGAACGTGGATATGCCCATCGAGATCACGGGTCTCCGTCCCGGCGAAAAGATGTACGAGGAGCTGCTCACTTCCGAAGAACAGAAGAAGATGGAGAAGACTGCGCACGGCAGGATAATGAAGGCGCGCCCCGTCGAGATAGACGATGATGTGTTCAACGAAAAGATAGGGGAGCTCCTTGCCCTTGCCGATGCGAACAGCGCAGCGGTCATAGACTGCATAAAGGAGCTTGTACCTAATTTCAAGCATGACGATTCGGAGCCTCAATGTCAAGGCGGCAATGAAGATGAAGAGATGGCCGAAGAGGCTTAAGGGAGAATGAGCAAAAGAAAGCGCATAGCTATAATAGGTCATTTTGCCGAAGGCGCCGATCTCAGGGACGGGCAGACCGTAAAGACCCGCATCCTGTATGACGAGCTGAACAAAACGGAACTGTTCGACATACAAAAGGTCGATACGTACCTGAAACGCACCGCGCCCGTAAAGCTCCTGTTCAAAAGCCTGCGTACACTTATCGGCGTTCGGGACATTATAGTGCTGCTTTCGGGAAACGGAATGAATTTTTACTTTCCCATACTGCATTTTTTCGCGAAGGTGTTCGGAACGCGCGTCTATCATGACGTGATAGGCGGGAACCTGCATAAATATGCGGAGGCTTCGCCAAAATTCTGCCGCTTCCTGCGCTCGTTCCGCGTAAACTGGGTCGAGACGGCGCTGCTGAAGGACTGCCTCGAAAAACTTGGCGTAAAGAATACCGAAGTGATCCCCAATTTCAAAAGACTGGATCCCGTTTCGGAAGACGGTCTTTCCGTTTCTCTCCGCCCGCTGAAGCTCTGCACGTTCTCACGCATACTGCCCGAAAAGGGTATCGAGATCGCAATAAGCGCCGTCGGCGGTTTGAACGCCGAAGGCAGGGAGTGCCTTCTTGATATATACGGCGATCCCGATCCCGGATATTCGGAGCGTTTCAATGAAATAATGAGCTCGGCGCATCGCAGCATACGCTTCTGCGGGAGCGTCCCTTACGATAAGAGCGTTGAAACGATAAGCGGTTATGATGCGCTCCTGTTCCCGACTTACTGGGAAGGCGAGGGGTTCCCCGGCACGATAGTCGATGCATTCAGCGCGGGGCTCCCCGTGCTCGCTTCCGATCACGGGAGCGATCCCGAAATAGTAACGGATGGAGAAACCGGGCTCATATATCCGGAAAAGGATGAGAAAGCGCTGAAAAACGCAATTACGCGCATCTGGGAAATGAGCGCGGAAGAGCTCATCCGAATGAAGAAAAACTGCGTCAGGGCTTCGGAAAAATACAGCCCCGAAAGATATGTGAAGCTCATTGCCGATGAACTCATCCGGCGGTGAGCGCAGGACGGATTCGTGATAATGAAAAGACTGCTCTGCATAGTAAGCTCAATGAATGCCGGCGGCGCCGAGACCTTCCTCATGAAGCTGTATCGGTCGCTTGACCGCGCCCGTTATCAAATGGATTTCTGCGTAAGCGAACCGGAAAAGGGCGTCTATGAAGATGAGATAGTCTCCATGGGCGGCATGATCCACCGTATCACCCCCAAGTCCAAGGACGTTGACCGTTTCAAAAAAGAGCTGTTTGAGGTCGTCAAAAAAGGCGGATACAAATACATCCTGCGTATCGCCTCGAACGCCATGGCGTTCCTCGATCTCAAGATCGCAAAGCGAGCCGGGGCGGAGGTATGCTCCGCAAGAAGCTCCAACTCGAGCGACGGCGGAAGCCTCAAGATGAAGCTTGCCCATATCGCGGGCAGACTGCTTTTCGACAGATACATAGACGTGAGGATCGCGCCTTCCGACCTTGCGGCGGAATACACCTTCGGCAAAAAACGAGTTAAAAACGGCGAAGTCCTATTCCTCAACAACGGAATAGACCTCGATCAGTATAGATTCGATCCCGAAGCGCGCCGCTCCGTGCGCGAGGAATTCGGAATTTCCGAAGGCGTATTCCTGCTCGGGCACGTGGGCAGATTCAGCGAACAGAAAAACCACGGGTACCTGCTTGAGATATTTGCGGAGATACTTAAAAGGCGCCCCGATGCAAAGCTCCTCCTCATAGGCGGGGGAGAGCTTGAAAGCAGCATCCGCGATAAGGCTAACGAGCTCGGAACGAAGGGCTCCGTCATATTTGCGGGGATCCGTTCGGACGTGCCGAAACTACTTTCCGCGTTCGACGCCTTTGCGCTGCCTTCACTGTA
Organism: Clostridia bacterium; assembly: GCA_017394835.1. Taxonomy (GTDB): domain Bacteria; phylum Bacillota; class Clostridia; order Christensenellales; family CAG-138; genus UBA3857. The sequence goes on along the minus strand of JAFPXD010000003.1, from coordinate 118,073 downwards.
TGAAGGCATGCCGAACGTGATAATCGAAGCGCAGGCCGTAGGCGTCCCCTGCATCATTTCCGATACTATCACACGTGAAGCGAACGTAACGGGAGGAGTCAAGTATCTTCCGCTCGCTTCGGCGCCTTCCGTTTGGGCGGAGGCGGTCCTTTCCGCGGAAACGAACAGGGGTTCCGCATCCCAAAAGCTGCGCTCTGCGGGCTACGATATCAATGAAGCCGTGCGGGTATTCGTGCACGCCGTATTCAATGAATGAATCTTTGAGGTAAACCATGAACACAAGCCGAGGATTATTCAAAAGAATGTCCAATAAGGACAAAATAATATGGCTCCTCACGCTGATACTGTTCTGTTCGTTTACCATTTTTGAAACGTATTCATGGGGAAGGTACGTCCTTCTCGGCGTTTCCGTGCTGATCGCGCTGTTTTCGATAATCGATAATTCTTCGAATTACAGATACGTTATAGGCAGCTATCATTATCATTTCCTGGCGCTCATATTCTTCACCTTCATGAGCTCTGCGTGGGGGATGGCGTTCAACGACCCCATTTCAAAGGGTATAACCCTGACCGAGATATTCTTCTGCATCTTCTTCGTTTATAACTACTATTACTACAAGGAAGACGGCGTTTACAGACTCCTTTCCGTTATTAAATGGTCGAGTTATCTTATAGCGGTCTATTCCCTGCTTTTCTATGGCGTCGATTACATAACCCAAATGGTTCAGAGCGGCGTCAGGATCGAGAACGAATACGCAAACATCAATACCATAGGAATGCTTACCGCTGTCGGTATCACGATCCAGATCGATCAGATATTTGCAAACAAAAGGTTTTCGTTATCAGCATTGTTCTGTATCCCCTCGTTTTACATGCTTATAGCGACTCAAAGCCGAAAAGCGTTCGTTATGCTGATAGTCGGCGTCATTTTGTCCGCCGTGTTCAGGAACGTCGATTCGCGGAACGGCGCGAAAACGGTAATAAGGATCTGTTTGATCGCCGTTATCTCGGTCGTTCTGATCAGGCAGATACTCAAACTGCCCATATTCAGTGCGGTTATGAACCGAATGGATAAACTGATGGCGTCGTTAACAGGCGAAGGAGACGCCGGGCGCAGCGCTATGCTTAGAAAGCAAATGGTCGAGATCGGATTAAAGCAGTTCAAAAAAACTCCGCTGCTCGGTATCGGGATAGGGTGTTCGCACCTTATCGTTAAGCCGGTAATAGGCAGCGATACCTATCTTCACAATAACTATATAGAGCTGCTCGCGTGCGGAGGCCTGGTAGGTCTGATCGTTTATTACTCGTTTTATCTGGATCTGTTTTACAATTACTTATCGCACAGGGGATTCGCATATGACGAAGCTTATACTACTTGCCTCATCCTCATGATGATCCTTGTGGTAACGGAGTACGGGTTCGTCGCATTGTTTTCGAAATCCACGTATTTCTTCTTTATGGTATTCTTCCTTGAAAAAGCGAGAATGACGGAAGGGCGCGGAAGAATCCCGATATTGAGGTGATAGGCTATGAGTATTGTTTCAAAAGGGATCGAGTTCATCACCAACAAAAAATACAGGCAGATCAACCTTATGAACAGGGGCTTTTACAACGGCCTTTCGGATGAGGAATATCTGAAGAAGAGGTTTGAGCTCCTGTTCGGATACGAGCTCGATCTTTCCGATCCAAAGACCTTTAACGAAAAGCTCCAGTGGCTCAAGCTTTATGACAGGGATCCCGTATATACGACCCTCGTTGATAAACACGCCGCAAAAGGCTTTATTTCGGAGTTGCTGGGGCCGGAATACGTCGTGCCGGAGATAGGCGTTTGGGAAAGAGCCGAGGATATAGATTTTGATAAGCTCCCCGAAAGGTTTGTATTGAAATGCACTCATAACTCCGGCAAAGGAGTTATAGTATGCCGTGATAAGAAAGGGCTCGACCGCAAAAAGGCGGTAAAGGAACTGCGCGCGGCGCTGGATCAGGATTTTTATTCGACCGTCCGCGAGTGGCCGTATAAACGCGTTCCGCACAGGATAATCTGCGAAGAGTATCTGCATTCCTCCGTATCTTCCAACGGCGAAGAGGAGCTGAGGGATTATAAGTTCTTCTGCTTCAACGGAAGAGTGAGGGTATTCAAGATCGACTTCGACAGGTTTATAGAGCATCGCGCGAATTATTATGACAGGGAAGGCAGGCTGCTCCGCTTCGGCGAAACGGTATGTCCGCCCAATTACGATGCGGAGCTTGCTATCCCGGAAGATCTCGATGAAATGATCGCCATTGCGGAGAAAACGGCGGGAACGCATCCGTTCGTCCGCGTGGATCTCTACAACGTTGGCGGAAGGATCCTGTTCAGCGAATTCACGCTCTATCCCAATTCGGGCTTCGGCAGATTCGAACCCGAGGAGTGGGACGGTATTCTCGGAAGCTGGCTCGAGCTTCCCGAAAGGAAGGTAAAATGATATGAGTGTGATAATAGGCGGAGACGTTTGCCCCACGGCAAGCAACAGAGAGCTTTTTATCAAAGGGGATGCGGAAGCCCTGTTCGGAGGGGAGATAGTATCCTTGCTGAACTCTGCGGAGCACTGCATAGTAAACCTCGAAACTCCGCTGTGCGGCGAGCTTCACCCTATCAAAAAGTGCGGCCCCGCTTTATCCGCCCCCATCGAATGCGTCAACGGCTTTAAGGCCGCGCATATAGGCGCCGTATCCATCGCGAACAACCATATCATGGATCGCGGAGAAGCCGGACTGCGCATGACCCTGAACGCTCTTAATGAAAACGGCATAACGTTCTTCGGCGCAGGGGAAGACCTCCTCTCGGCGGGAAGGCCGTATTTTATGGATGCGTGCGGCAGGCGTATAGGCGTGATCGCTTATACCGAGCATGAGTTTTCCTGCGCGGAAGAGAACAAGCCTGGGGCCGCTCCGTTCGATCCTCTTTACGTCTATGATGAGACTGCAGAGGCGAAAAAACTCTGCGATATGCTCATAGTGCTGTATCACGGGGGAAAGGAGCTTTACAGGTACCCTTCGCCGCGCCTCAGGAAGGTATGCCGCAGGTTTGCCGAAAAAGGCGCGGATATAGTGCTCTGTCAGCACAGCCATTGTATAGGCTGTATGGAGACCCACGAAGGTGCGGCCATAGTTTACGGCACCGGTAATTTCCTGTTCGACGGGAACGCCGATGAAGCCGCCCAAAGCGGTCTCCTCGTAACTATCGGCGATAACGGAAAGCTCGGCTTCAAGCCGGTCGTAAAAAACGGATGCGGCGTAAGTGCCGCCTCTCCGGAGGAAACCGAAAAGATAATGAGCGGTTTTGAAGAGCGCTCACGCCGTATCGCGGAAGAAGGCTTTGTGGAAAAAAGCTACAAGGAATATGCGAGTGAGCAGAAATACGGCGTCATCACAGATTTTTACGGCAGGGAAAGCTTCATATTCAAGGTGCTGAACCGCCTTTCCGGCAACCGCTTAAGGGATCGCGCCAAGCGCCGGAAATACGGGGAAGCGGGCCTCCTCCGCATTCGCAATCTTATAGAGTGCGAGACCTGGCGGGAGCTTTCGATAGAAGTTCTGAAGAACGAGATAGGAGAGTCGGAGAAGTAAATGGAAGCTTCGGAAAAGAAAAGGGTCCTGCTCGTTTCCTGCGACGGTTTGGGCAACGGGGGAGTGCAGGCGGTAATGATGAGCATAGTCCGTTCCCTCAGCGGGAGCTGCTTGTTCGACGCGCTTCTTTTTACCGAAGAGATACGGCATTACGACAGGGAATTTCAAAGCTTCGGGGGAACGATCCATCGCATTCCCAAGTACGAAGGAAGCTCCGGACTGATGAGGAAGCTTGATCGCTACGTAAGAGGGCCGAGGCTTTACAGAGCGCTGCTCAAGCTGTTTGCCGAGCAGCCTGCTTACGACGCCGTCCACTGCAATAACGCATTTGAAGGGGCGCTCGTATTAAAGGCGGCGAAGAAAGCCGGGGTCCCCATAAGGATAATGCATTCCCATACCCGGGGCTTCGGCGGCAACATAATTGCGGACGCGATGGATTCTCATAGGCGAAGGATGATAAACAAATATGCGACCGTCCGCATAGGATGCTCCGCCGAAGCCTGCAAAGCCCTTTACGGCACGGATAAGAACACGCTCGTCATTCCCAACGCCTATGATGAAAAACGCTTTGACAGAAAACGCTTTGACGATAGTGGCCCGCATCCTCTCAAAATGGTGCAGATAGGCAGCTTCAATCCTACCAAGAACCAGTTGTTTTCCGTAAAGGTCTTAGCCGAGCTTGTCAAGCTTGAGCCCGAAGCAAGGCTCGTTTTCATAGGGTTCCCCATTGGAGATTATAAAGAGAAGGTGAAAAGCGCCGCAGAGCGGATGGGCCTGCTTGAAAGAGTGGATATGCTTGAAGGCGATGCGGATTCACCGGCCGTGATGAGCAGCTCCGCGTGCCTCCTGCTTCCTTCGCTAAACGAAGGTTTCGGCATAGTTTTGGCGGAGGCGCAGGCAATGGGCCTTCGCTGCTATGCTTCCGAAGGGGTGCCCGGAGCCGCCGACAGGGGAGGCGTAAGCTATATCCCCCTTGAAGAAGGCGCGGAAGGCTGGGCAAAAAGGATCGCGGCGGATCATATGCTGTACCGCGGCGTGCATGGAAACTGGGACGTCAGCGACCTTGCCTCAGACGCCATCTCCGCCCGATACGCAGCGATTTACGGAGTCAAAGGATCATGAGGATAGGCGTTTTTACTTTTCATAGGGCCAATAATTACGGAGCGGTGCTTCAGGCGGCGGCGTTTCAAAGGTATATCGGGAAAAGCCATGCGGAGTGCGAGATAATAGATTATTACCCCAATAATGCGATCCCCGCCCGTTTTGCCGCTCTCAGGAGCGCGGCAAAGTGCGCGGTCGATACTCTGAGGGGCCGCGGAGGAATGGAAGCCTTCATAAAGGAAAAACGGTTTGAGGGCTTCCGTAAAAGGAACCTTGTTTTATCGCATGATAAGTATTTGGGCGATGGAGCGATAAAGGCCCGTCCGCCTCGTTATGATGTTCTTATATCCGGATCGGATCAGATCCTCAATACTGAACTTACAGGCTGCTCAAGGGCGTTCTATCTCGATTTCGATACTCCGGCGATAAAGGTATCCTATGCTTCGAGCTTCGGCAAGGACGTTCTGAACGAAACCGAAAGGGAGCTTACGGCCTCCGCGCTTTCACGCTTGGAAAGACTGTCCATGCGGGAAGCTTCCGGCGCGGACGCCGTAGAGGCGATACTCGGCGCAAGGCCCCCCGTTGTTGCGGATCCCGTGCTGCTGCTTTCGCCCGAGGAGTGGAGGATGACTGCGAATAAACCCAAGAAACTCCCCGAAAGGTACGTCTGCGTATATGCGATGGAGGATTCAGAAGCGCTGTTCCGCGCGGCGGAGGCCATCAGCCGAAAACTCGGGGTCCCCGCAGTCACGGTCAAGGGCTCTCCCCGCGCCCGCGTATTGGGGAAAGAGCTCAACGGGCTCGGCCCCGCTGAGTTCCTCGGCGTTATTTCAGGCGCCGAATACGTGGTGACAAACTCATTCCACGGGGCGGCGTTCGCCCTCATATTCGGAAGAAAGCTCATAAGCGCGGCGCATTCCAAAAGGAATACGAGGATCGAAAACCTGCTTTCGGAAGCGGGCGTTCACGGCCGCCAACTGCATGAAAACGAAGAGCTTGATGAAAAAACACATGTGATCGAAGGGGCGGAGCACTATAAAAACCTCATGCCGCTTATCGAAAGATCAAAGGCTTATATTATGGATGCGCTCGATCCGGAAAAACGAAGGAAATGATATGAAGATCGGGATCTTGACAGCTTCACGAACGGATAACAACGGAACTGACCTGCAGGCGTATGCCATGCAGGAGCTGTTTCGCGCACACGGGTGCGATGCGGAGCTGATAGATTACAGGTGCCCGAAGCTCGAAAACAGCCGCAGGATACTGCACGGTTTCTCGATCAAAGCGCTTATTTCCGTACCGTACAGAGTGTTCGATCATATTTCCAGAGAAAGGTTCAGAAAAAGCCGCTTTCACCGCTCTAAGGAAAGGTATTCCGCGAACGATATGGATCTTTGCGGATATGATGCGATAGTTGTAGGCAGCGACCAGGTTTGGAATCCTGATCTGACGGGGAAGGATATGGGCTTCTTCCTTCCCATCGAAACGAAGAGCAGAAAGCTGTCCTATGCGGTATCGATGGGCGGAGCGGATGCGGAAGCTTGCGATAAGGAGCTTGGTATCGCCTCATTGCTGAAGGGATTTGAAACCGTCTCACTCCGCGAGGAGAGCGGCGCCGAAGCGATAAGAAAGCTCGGCGTACCCGCAAGGCGCGATCTCGATCCTCTGCTCATGCTTCCCGCAGACCGTTGGCGCAGGTTTGCAGAACCTTCCGGAGCAAAAAAGCCTTATATCGCGGTTTATGCCGTCGGCAGCGCATACCGGGCGGTAAAAGCCGCCGAGCCCATCGCCGGGGAACTCAACGCGCGGATACTGCTCATCGGCAATCCTTTGAGGTCCGTAAAGGGCGCGAAGGTCAAGCGGTTTGTAAGCATGCGCAGGTGGCTGGGGCTTATCGCGGATGCGGAAGCGGTCGTTACCGATTCATATCACTGCCTCTCCTTCTGTATTGCATTCGGACGCCCGTTCGTCCGGATGGAACTGGAAAAAGCTTCGGCAAACCGCCGCTTGACCGATCTTATCGCCGCGGCGGGGATAAAGGAAGCGGAGCCGGGGAAGCTGACCGTGTATGACGCGAAAGAAACGGAAGAACGGATCGCCGAACTCAGAAAGGAGTCCGAAGCCTATATTGAAAGGATCATCGGGGGAACGAAATGATCAACGGGATCAAAAGCATCATAAAACGGTGCGGCGCGATCTACCGCCCGCTCAAAAAGATCAAGAGCAAGATAGTCACACCGCTGCGCGACGGGCATTTCGCCTATTATTCCAAGTATCGCAGGGGGCTTCGCGCAGAGGAGCTGGCTCGATTTGATGAACTCGGTTTTTCTAAAACAAAGCCCGTGATGATCGAAGCGTGGCGCATCGGCAAAGGCAAAGACGGCGCCGAAAGGCGTTATTATACAGCGGTCAAGGAAGGTGCGCGCTGCTTTATCAAGGTCGGATCAAGGGACGCTACCGTGGTGAACGAGCTGAGGCTGCTTGAATACATAAACAGCGGATCGGAGCTTTTTCCCAAGCTTGCGGCGGGCACGGAAAGCTTTGGGAAAGAGACCGCAATGCTTGCGATAAACTATGTGGAAGGTCTGCATGAGGTCTCGCTTGACTGCGGCGGGAAGGCCGTCCTGCGCGATATGGTTTCAATACTGGAGGAGCTTGAACGCTTCGGGATCGTCCATGCGGATATTCACAAGGGCAATCTCATGTACGGATCGAAAGGCCCGATACTGCTCGATTTCGGGATCAGCCGCATAATGGGAAGGGAAAACGAGATAGATTACAATGCGCGTCCCGGCACTTATTTCGTGCAGAACGGCGGCTTGAGGACTTATAACGACGCGTATTCGTGCCTGCGCCTGCTTGAAGAGCTCGGCGCGGATGCAAAGCTCAAAAGCACGGAAGAATACAAAAGGATCGAGGGGCGGCTTTGCGGGCCTTCCTTTACCGTAAAGCTTGACTGAAAGCGAATCTGCCGATGAGGACCGAAAAAGCATTCAAGAATATGGTGCTCGCCGCGATCTATCAGATCGTGTCTGTTATCTGCGGCCTTATCACGCCGAGGCTCATCCTCGAAGCGTTCGGTTCAACGTATAACGGCGTCATAAACTCGGCCGCTCATTTCCTTTCCATGATAAGCGTATTGACCCTCGGCATAACCGGAGCGACGAGGGTGGCGCTTTATAAGACTCTCGGCAAAGATGACAGGGAAGGCACGAGCGCCATAATGAAGGCGACCAAGATCTATATGAGAAAGGTCGCTCTCTGCGTTATAGCTTACGCGGCGGTACTGTGCTTAGTCTATCCCTATATTTCGCATAACGATCTCAACAAAACTCAGAACGCCGCAATAATCGCGATAGTGAGCATAGGCACTTTCGCGCAGTATTTCTTCGGGATTTCAAACCAGACCCTTCTGCAGGCGGATCAAGCCAGCTATATCGTCTATGCGCTCGATACCGTAAAGATAATAGTCAATACTTTGCTGACGGCGCTCCTCATAAAGCTCGGCCGTTCCGTTTATGAGGTCAAGCTTGTCAGCTCGATCGTGTTCTTTATCACTCCCGCTGTAATGAACGCCTACGTGCGCAGGAAGTATCAGCTCAGCTCCAAGTGCGAGCCGGACAATACGGGCATAAAAGAACGCGGAGCCGTGGCGTTCCATTCGATAGCAAACCTCATCCACAACAACGTCGATCTCGTTCTCCTGACCCTTTTCACCGATGCGAAGGTGATCTCGGTCTATACGGTCTATTACCTTGTAGTGGGCAAGATCAAACAGCTCATGCAGGTGGTGACGAGCGGCATTGAGGCGGCGTTCGGCAATATGTGGGCGAGGGGGGAGATGGAGTCCCTAAAACGGAATTTCCGCGCCTACGAATACGTCATGTTCACATTCACCGCGGTGGTTTTCTCCTGCGTTGGTTTGCTCATACTGCCTTTTCTCAGGCGCTATACTTACGGCGTAACGGATATAGAGTACATAAGGCCGCTGCTTGCGGTGCTCATCACCGCGGCGGAAGCGTTCTATTGCATAAGGCAACCCTATTTGATGCTCGTGCAGGCGGCGGGCTTCTACCGCGAAACAAAAAACGGCGCAATGGCTGAGGCGCTGCTCAACCTCGCCGTTTCGCTGGTGCTTATAAACCTGATAGGGATAGAGGGCGTCATACTCGGCACGCTTGCGGCAAATCTTTTCAGGACCTGCCAATACGCCGCTTTCGTTTCAAAGCACATTCTCGAAAGGAGCATAAAGGAGATCGTACTCCGCTTCATTTGGCTCGTTCTGACAGGCGCCGTCATAATATTCGTATCGCTTTTCGCGGAGGACCGGATCGCGTTCTCCGAAGGCTGGATGGGCTGGATAGCGGAAGGCTTCGTCGTGTTCGGGATCGCAGCCGCAATCACAGCCGTTTCATCGCTCCTGTTTTACGGAAATGACGTTAAGTATCTCATAAGCGTCGTAAAAAGGATGCTCCGCCGCCGTTCCCGCCGATCACAGTAACTCGCCGGGGCCGCTCTGCGTGACTCCGTTCAGGAACCGCAGGCTGCCTATTGCGGAATCTATCTCCGCAATGAGCTGTGAAGCTTCGCCTGTGATCGCAAGATCGCAGGCCGTTCTCACCGAAAGGTCGAGCGCGGCCGTGCTGTTATGATCGAAAAAAAGCTTAAGATGCGGAAGGTGCGCTTCCTCGATCTTCGCCGCGCGGGCAAGAAGCTCGTGCGCCGTGCCGAAGTCGCCTGCAATGGCCGCTTCGCGTGCGCTTTCGAGCAGGGGGAGGCATTCGCCGTTCAGCGATCCCATGCAGAAGGCGGGCAGCGCGCATGCCGCCGCGACTATGAGCGCGGAAACGATAAGCGCCGTCACAACGGCCGTCTGCATCCTCTTGTTGGCGTCAGCTTTCATTCCTGCCCTCCTTCAGTATCCGCGGCTTCGATCGGCCGTGGCTTTTTGTTTGGACCAAAAGAGTCCCGTCCGACTCGAGGCTTGCGTAAAGGCAATCCGCGGGATCGGCTCCCAAAACTTTCAGCCTCCTCCGCAGCGCTTTTTCGGCGACTCCCGAAGCGGAAAGCTCCTCCTGTTCGAGCTTTCCATCAGAAACGAGCAGGGATGCGGGCGTTTCCGATCCGCCGGGCGAGCTTTTCAGCACCGAGAGCGAGCCGTTCGTTTCGAGTATGCCGTAAGCGACCTCCGTGAATGAGAAAACGTCCTTTGCCCGCAGTTGTTCGGTAAGGTCGCAGAGCGTGAGGCTTGCCGCGCGCATGGCGTCTTCAAGTATCACCCCATCGCGGATCACCACCACCGGGCTCCCGCAGACGAGCTTCCTTACCGAGCGCGAACGGAGCGAAATAAACGATACCGCCCTGTGCAGTATGAAGAGCGCAAGCACGGGTATTGCCCCGCTCAAAAGCGGCACGGAAACGTCCGAAAGCGGGGAAGAGGCGGCGTCCGCTATGAGCAGCGTCACTACGAGGTCGAAGGGCTGCATATCGCTTATCTGCCTTTTGCCCATCAGCCTCAGTACTGCGGCAACGGCGGCATAGACTATCACCGTTCTCAAAAACAAAGTCAGCACGACGTCCTCCCAAAATGATCTTAAAACCATTTTCGGCTTTGAACGCGCTTTTTATGCGGGACTTGAAAAAAGAGGGCGAGTATGCTAAAATCAGCTATATTTTCAATGGAGGCGGCTATGAAAAAGGCGTTGTGTGCGATCCTTGCCGCGCTGATACTGGCGGCGCTTGCGGGATGTGCGAAAAAAACAGATGATAAAACGGAGCTTCCCAAGCCCGCGAACGATCCTGAGGTGCTTGCCAAGTGGGATGAGTACGGTATCCTCGATCCCGTTCCGCGCTATACCGGCACGGGCTTTTTCGAAAACGTTTATGAGGGAAAAAACGGGATGACTGTCGTTTCCTACCTTGCTGTTCCCGCGGATGATTTCGAAACATACGCCCGCAATATGTCGAATTACGGTTTCACGCTCGATCCCGAATCCTCCATATGGATGACGGAGGGTATCAGCGGCGTGCCCATATTCAAAAAGGGCAGCGTTGAGCTGACCCTTGTTTGGAACGTTAACGGCACCCTCGATATAGGCGTTTCGAAGGCGGCTCAATAACAAAATATCACGCTCCGCGGTCAAAGAACCCGCGGCTGTCGAAATAACGGAGTATAAGGGCGACGTCCTCCTCATAGGAGAGCACGCCCTTTTCTTGATCGTTCGCTTTGAGATACGCGTCGTTGATCTTGTCCGAGGTCTCGCGCACCTTGGTATCGTGCGCATCGTAGAAGGCCGCGTAATCGGCAAGATCGCGCTTCACCGCGTCGGTGTAGATAGAATAGACCTCCGACACGCCTTCGGGATCGACGGGCCTCAAAGCCCTTATCAGGTGATTGAGAGCGTGCATGCAGCTCGAATATCCGAGCGCCTTGTTTTCGGAAGAATAACCGACTATGAACGCTATGAAATTGGCGTCCTCCTCATGCGCCCAGCCGAGATAATGCGCTGTTTCGTGAGCGATGTTGAAGGGGAGGTATATGCAGGGCTCCTCATTGTTGAAGGAAGGCTCCTCGGTAAACGGTATGTATATGCCCGATATGCCCGCATCGGAAAAGAAGCTCGAGGTGACGAGGGACTTTGCGGGGGGAACGTCGGCGCGGAAGGAGGGCCTTGTGGAGCCGAATTCGGTATAGGCGGAAACAACGCCCGATACGGTATCGCCGATCGGTTCGGCATAGATCCCCGCTTCGTTTTCGGGGAGCTCCGATCTCAACGCGCAGGCCTTGTAAGCAAGCTCCTTGCAGACGGATCTTATCTCTTGGGCAGTGTATTCCCTTTCCGGAAGGGCAAGCTTTTCGCCCACGGGCTGACGGAAGTAGTTGAAGCCCCACATGATATAGAAGAGCGTGATAAGGGCGGAGACCGTGAGCACCGCCGTTATGATGAGCGAAACGAACCTGACGAGCGCGTGCTCCTTGAACATGATCAGCCTTATGAGCCTTACGATCAGGAAAACGACGAACAGCACCGCGAGCACGGCAGCGATCGCCTCCGCAACGGAAAACGGCGCCTGCCTCGTCAATGCAGAGACGGCGTTCCGGATGGCGGGATAAACCCTTTCGGAATAGACGGCTTCAATGAAGGCGGGGTGGGAGGAGGCGGCCTTGACCGCGAAGAATGTGACCGCGAGCATTATGAGCGCCGGCAGCCTCAATAACTGATGAACGAAGGAATCTCTTTTTTTCACGGTGCGCCTCCTTTTGATACACCTAATTATAATGCCCCGAACAAAAAAGCGCAAGCATTAAGCTTCCGGCGCCATGCCGTTCCTCCTTCCGCATTCTCGAAATAAGGGCGCGGGAGGAAGAAAAAAACATTGACACACAATATATTGGGTGCTAAAATATGTTCGGAATACTATAAGTGTTTATTATGCGCTTTTTTGCGCTATCCCACAGCCGCGCAGCGGCAGATCGGAGAAACAATGGCAAAAGGTTTATTCAGCTCTTTGAAGGGTGTGCACGTGCCTCACAGGAAGAACACCGCCCTTATGGAGACGGTCGTTATGCCGCCGCCCAAGTCGGTCGTGATCCCCACGGTCATGCACATCGGCGCGCCCGCAAAGCCCATAGTGAAGGCGGGCGATAAGGTCGCAGTCGGTCAGCTCATAGCGGAATCGGGCGGGTTCGTTTCCGCTCCCATACACGCTTCCGTTTCGGGCGTCGTCAAAAAAGTGGAAGAGATCACTTTGAGCAACGGCAGGAACGCTCCCGCGATCATTATAGAATCCGATGGAGAAATGACCGTTTACGAAGGGCTCGCAAAGCCGGAGATCAACTCCCTTGCCGACCTTGCGGAGGCGATAAGGGCAAGCGGCATAGTGGGCCTCGGCGGAGCGGGCTTCCCGACCTCGGTAAAGCTTGCGATAAAGGATATCGAACAGGCGGAGTATTTCGTCATAAACGGCGCGGAGTGCGAGCCCTATATCACGAGCGATACCCGCACCATGCTCGAGCATTCCGATCTTATCGAAAGGGGCGTCCGCCGCATTTCCGAATACCTGAAGCCCAAGGCGGTCTATATCGGCATTGAAAACAACAAGCCGAAGTCCGTTGCGAAGCTCAAACAGGTTTTCGCGGACGATCCCACCATCATCGTAAAGGCGCTCCCCTCGATGTACCCGCAGGGCGGCGAAAAGGTGCTCATCTACAACACCACCGGAAGGATAGTGCCGGAAGGCAAACTTCCCCTTGACGTGGGCGTTGTCATTATGAACGTCACCACCCTCGCCAATATAGAGCGCTATATCGAAACGGGCATGCCCCTTGTGGAAAAGGTAGTGACGGTCGATGGCTCCGCGGTCAAGAACCCGATGAACGTGGCCGTCCCGATCGGCACAAGGCTCGGGGATGTGTTCGAGTTCTGCGGCGGCTTCAAATCGGCCCCCGCAAAGGTGCTCTACGGAGGGCCCATGATGGGCACCGCGGTTCCGAGCCTCGAAGCTCCCATACTCAAAAACACCAACGCCATCCTTGCTTTTGACGAGCATGACGCCGCCTATAAGGAGGCGACTCCGTGCCTCAGGTGCGGCAACTGTGTAAATCACTGCCCGATGCGTCTCGATCCGCCCGCTATCGCAAAGGCGTATAACTCCGGCAATATGGAAGCGCTCGTCAAGCAAAAGGTCAATCTCTGCATGGAGTGCGGCGCATGCGCTTTCGTCTGCCCCGCGCATCAGCCCATAGTGCAGAGGCATAAGCTCGCCAAGGCTGCTTTGCGGGATTGGCAGAATTCACAAAAAGGAGGCAAGGCATAATGGAGCAAAAAGATCCCAAGCTCATTGTTTCCGTTTCGCCGCATATCAGCTCCGGAAGGACTACGAGGGGCATAATGCTGGACGTTATAATCGCCCTCCTGCCCGCGCTCGCGGCGGGAGCCGTGATATTCGGCCTCCGTTCGCTTCTGATAGTCGCCGTCAGCATCGCGGTATGCGTCGCGGGTGAAACGCTGTTTAACCTCATCACCAAGCGCCCGCATACCGTCGGGGATCTTTCCGCGGTGGTAACGGGCCTCATTCTGGGGCTCAATCTCCCCGCTTCGATAGGCGTTTATCCCGTCGTGATAGGCAGCCTCTTCGCGATAATAGTGATCAAGTGCCTCTTCGGCGGGCTCGGAAAGAATTTCGCCAATCCCGCCGCGGCGGCAAGGGTGATGATGCTCCTGGCTTTCACCGATGCAATGGCGAGCACCGCGCCCATCAAGATCGCGGCGGACGCCGTCGCTTCGCCCACGCCCCTTGCCGTAATGAAGGGCGCGGAAGGCGCGATACCCAAGATCACCGATATGCTCCTCGGCCTGAGGGGCGGCGCTCTGGGCGAGACCTGCGCGATCGCTCTCCTGCTCGGAGGAGTCTATCTCATTATCCGCAAGGTAATTACCTGGCATACTCCCGTAGTGTTCATTGGGACGGTGTTCCTGCTCTCATGGGCGATATACGGCAGCGCCGGGGCTGCGCTCGTTCAGGTGCTCTCGGGCGGCCTGCTCCTGGGAGCGATATTCATGGCGACCGATTACGTTACCACGCCGACCTCCAACCTCGGCAAATGCGTATTCGCTTTGGGCTGCGGCCTGCTCACCGTGATAATAAGAAAGTTCGGCTCGTATCCAGAAGGCGTTTCATTCTCGATACTGCTCATGAACCTCTTTACCAACTATATCGACAAGGCGACCAAGCGTAAGCCTCTCGGGGGGGTGAAGGCATGAAGAAGCTCAATGAAAACGCGAAGAGCGTGATAGTGCTCACCGTGATATGCCTCGTTGTGACGGCTCTGCTCGCCGTTACCAACAGCTTCACTTCTCCCGTTATCGCAAGATCGAGGGCGGATAAGATCCAAAAATCGCTCAAAAGCGTGCTCCCGAGCGCCGAAGGCTTTGAAGAAATCGAGCTGCCGGAAGGCGCTCCCTCCACCGTCAAGTCCGTCTATAAGGCGGCGGACGGCAGCTATGCCGTGGTGCTTGCCACCATGTCTTCATATTCCTCGGGCGATATGGGCATCACCGCGGGCGTCTCGCCGGACGGAAAGCTCGAGGGCGTGACCATCACCTCCTACCGTGAATCAAAGGATTTCGGCAAGGATACCTACCCTCTGAATTACATCGGCGTAACCGGGGAAAATTACGCGGACGTCGATGCGTTCGCGGGAGTTACCTATTCCTCCAAGGCGTTCAAGAAGGCCATCGGCGATGCGTTCGCCGTCATAAAGCTCATTGAGGAAGGCGGTGAGATCAATTGAAAAAGCTTAAGATATTCCTGAACGGCCTCCTCAAGGAGAACCCCGTCCTCGTGTTGGTGCTTGGCACCTGCCCGACCCTTGCAATGAGCGTTTCGGTAATAAACGCGATAGCGATGGGCCTCGCGGCGGCGGCCGTGCTCACCTGCTCGAATATGGTCATCTCCCTCTTGAGAAAGGTCATACCCGATACGGTCAGGATCCCCTGCTATATAGTCGTTATCGCGGGCTTCGTTACCCTCGTCCAGATGCTCATGGAAGCATACCTTCCCGATCTTTACGAGATGCTCGGCGTTTACCTTGCGCTGATAGTCGTAAACTGCATCATATTGGGCAGGGCCGAAATGTTTGCGAACAAGCATAACGTATTGGAATCCGCTCTTGACGGCCTCGGCATGGGCGCGGGCTTCACGCTGGCGCTCCTCGCCATGGCGACCGTCAGGGAAGTTTTAGGCAACGGCAGCTTTGCCGGTATGAAGATAGGCTTCCTTCAGAATTACAGGATCCCCATTCTGACGGCTCCTCCGGGCGGCTTCCTCGTATTCGGCTGTCTGATAGCGCTCGTTGCATACATCACCCGCGGCAAGGCGCCGCAGAGAAAGAGCTTCGACTGCGAGGGCTGTCCTTCCGCGGCGTTCTGCCGCAAGGATAAGGCTTCCTGCGGTGCGCAGGCGGAAACGGAGGCGAACTAAATGGCTGAATTCAAACTGCTTTTGAAGATAATAATGACCTCCGTGCTGGTCAATAACTACGTCCTCTCGAAGTTCTTGGGAATATGCCCCTTCCTCGGCGTATCGAAGAAGCTCGATCAGGCGTCCGGCATGGGCGTTGCGGTCATATTCGTAATGCTGCTCGCCACTGCGGCGACCTGGCCCATCCAGACCTATTTGCTCGATCCCAACGGCATGGGCTACCTGCAGACGATCGTGTTCATTCTCGTCATAGCGGCGCTCGTCCAGTTCGTCGAGATAGTGCTCAAGAAGTACCTGCCCTCGCTGCATAAGTCGCTGGGCGTGTATCTGCCCCTTATCACCACCAACTGCGCCGTGCTGGGCGTCACCATCAACAACATCACCGATGGGTACAATTTCCTTCAGTCGATGGTGAGCTCGCTTGGCTGCGGCTTGGGCTTCCTGCTTGCAATGGTGATATTTGCCGGCGTCCGCGAGAGGATGGAGGAATCCGATCCTCCCAAGGCGTTCCGCGGCATCCCCATCACCCTCGTCGCCGCTTCCATCGTTTCGATGGCATTCTACGGCTTCGGCGGTATAGTGACCAGCCTGTTTGGAGAGTGATAGTATGAGCCCTATACTTTTAGCGATTATATCCGTCACCGCGATCGGCCTTATCTGCTCCGCAATACTCGCCGTCGCCTCGCACTTCATGAAGGTCCCCGTAAACGAGCTTGAGGTCAAGGTGCGCGAGTGCCTTCCCGGCGCAAACTGCGGCGCCTGCGGCTTCACCGGCTGCGACGGCTATGCCAAGGCTCTTGCGGAGGTCGAGGGCACCAAGACAAATCTCTGCGTTCCCGGCGCCGACGCCGTCGCTCAGAAGATAGCGGACGTTATGGGGGTGGAGTTCGAGGACGTTATAGAGCAGGTCGCATTCGTCCACTGTAGCGGCGACTGCATAAACCGCAAGACCATCCACGATTACCGCGGCATCGAGTCCTGCCGCGCCGCGCAGATGCTCTATGGCGGAAGCCGCGCCTGCACGATGGGCTGCATCGGTTTGGGCGATTGCCAGAAGGCCTGCCCGCAGGGCGCGATCTGCATCGAAAACGGCATAGCGCACGTCGATCCCCGCAAGTGCATCGGCTGCGGCTTATGTGCAAAGACCTGCCCCAATCATTTGATAGAGCTCTTCCCCGATACCCGCAGGGTAGTAGTAGTTTGCTCCAGTCATGAAAAGGGCGCGCTCGTCCGCGCACAATGCTCCGCCGGGTGCTTGGGCTGCGGACTCTGCGCAAGGACCTGTGAGCACGGCGCCATATCCGTAGTAAACAACCTTGCCGTAATAGACTATGAAAAGTGCGTGAGCTGCGGCAAATGCAAGGATAAATGCCCGACCCACGCCATCCAGTTTGCCGATCTTTCCGGCAGGCACAGATTCAACGATTGATCACCGAAACGAAAACCCCGGGATCCTGCGATCCCGGGGTTTTGTATGTCTTGATATTTTATCAGCGCCTCTTCCATGCGCTCCTTGAGAAGAGCACAAGGATGGGGAATATTTCGAGCCTGCCTGCGAGCATATCGAATATCAGCACTATCTTCGAGATCGTGCCGTAGCCCGAATAATTGAGCGACGGGCCTATGCCTTCAAGTCCGGGGCCCATGTTGTTGAAGCAGGAAACCACCGCGGTTATGTTTGTGGTGGTGGAGAACCCGTCTATCGAAACGATGAGGAAGCTTACAAGTATTATCATGACGTAGGTGCACAGATACGCGTTTGTGTTGCGCAGGACGGCTTCATCAACGACCCTGCCGTTTACCCTAACGACCTGTATCTTCTGCGGATAGAGCACCTGACGCACGTTTCTGCGCATCATTTTGAGCACGAGCAGCATCCTGCCTATTTTGAAGCCGCCGCCCGTGGAGCCCGCGCTTGCGCCGATGAACATGAGTGAGAAGAGTATCGCTTTTGCTATTGCGGGCCAGAGGTCGAAATCGGTGGTGGCAAAACCGGTGGAGGAAAGAAGACTGCCTACCTGGAATGCGGAATGCCTCAGCGTTTCGCCGAAGGTGGGGTAGAAGTGCTTGAGTGAGAGCGAAAGGGTGATCACAGCTATCGCAAACACGGCGATCCCCAAATACCAGTGAAGCTCTTCATCCTTCAGCACGTTCTTGATCTTGCCGCAGAGCAGCAGATAATAGCATGAGAAGTTCACGCCGAACAGCAGCATGAACACGGTGCAAACGGTCTGGATATAGGGTGAATAGGAAGCGATGCTCGTATTCAATACGCCGAAGCCGCCCGTGCCCGCGGTGCCTATCGCGATACAAACCGCGTCGAACACGGGCATCTTGCCTATCACGAGGAATATGAAATCGAGAACGGTGAGCAGAATGTAAAGCCCGTAAAGGATTATCGCGGTCTGCTTCATGCGGGGGACGAGCTTGCCCACGTCGGGGCCGGGGCTTTCCGCGCGCAGCAGATGCATCGTAAAGCCGTCGCTCCGCCCGCTGATGGGAACGAGCGCAAGCAGGAATACGAGCACGCCCATGCCGCCCAGCCAGTGGCTCGTGCTCCTCCAAAGGAGCATTCCCTTTGAAAGCGCCTCAACGTCGTTCAATATGGAAGCGCCTGTGGTGGAGAAGCCGGAGGCTATCTCAAATACGGCGTCTATGTATCGGGGGATCTCGTGGGAGATGGTGAAGGGCAGCGCGCCGAAGAGGCTCATTATTATCCAGCAGAGCCCGACGCAAACGAGGCCGTCACGCGAATAAAAGCCCTTCTGCGCCTTTCTGCAAAGGAGCCAAAGCGCGCTCGAAGTGGCAAATATGATACCGATGGTAATGAGGAATGCAAGCGCCGACTGCATCTGCCCGCCGACGGCGCAGAGGACCATGCCGGGGAGCATGAATATCGCCTCGACTATCAGTATAAACGAGATTATTCGCCCTATCATGCGGAAATTCATGGCAGCTTTTCCTCGATCATTCGAAAATATCGTTAAGGCGGGATATTGCTCTGTCGCTGTCGGAAACGACTATCACCGTATCGCCGGGGTAGAAGCACGATTCGCCGTTCGGGATAACGCACTGCGAAAGGTGCAGTATGGAAGCTATGAGCACGTTCTTCTTGAGCTTAAGATCCTTGAGCGGCACTCCGCAGTAAAGGGTATCCTTTGTGACGTGGAATTCCGTAGCTTCGGATTTGCCGTCCGCGATCCTGTGTACGGCTATGGAAGCGCCCGTTTGGTTCTTCATCCCGCGGACGTAGCCGACTATCGTGTTGCTGCAAAGATCCTTGGGGCAGATCACGCTGCCGAGATCGAGCTTATCAAGAAGCGCGCTGCTCTCCGTCCTGCTGAGCTTGGTAATGGTCTGATGCACTCCGCAGCTCTTGACGTAGAGCGTTATCATCATGTTGAGCTCGTCAAGCCCCGTCATGGCAACTATCGCATCATCGGAAGAAAGCCGCTCGCTCTCCCAAAGGGAAAGGTCGGAAGCGTCCGCGTTCACTATATCGGCAAAGGGAAGAAGCTCCGCAAGCTCCAGGCATTTCTTCTGATCGCGCTCGACTATCTGCACCTTTATATTGCCCTTTTCGAGCATCTGCGCCAAATAGGGCGCACTCTTGCCGCCGCCGCAGATTATGACGCGCTTTACCCTGTGGGTGACTATGCCGAGGTTTTTCAAAAGCAGAGCAAGTTCGTTCGTGGTAGCCGTGACAAAGAGCCTGTCGCCCTCCTTCAGTATAAAGTGGCCGTTCGGGGCTATTGCATTGCCGTTGCGCAGAACGGTGCACACGAGCGAATGGCATTTCGTAACGCTCCCCATCTGCATGAGGGGGATATCGCATAAGGGACTGTCCGCCGTGACGCGCAGCTCCGCGATCTCAACGCGGCCGTGAGCGAATTTTTCACGCTTCATAAAGCCGGGGTAGCGAATAAGGCGCTCCATTTCCTGCGCGGCCTGCTTTTCGGGATTGACGAGCAGCGAAAGGCCGAGCGAATCACGCATCAGGACTATCTGTTCGCTGTATTCGGGGTTCCTTATTCTCGCTATGGTGTGGATGTTTTTATTCAGCTTGTGCGCGGTGAGGCAGCAGAGGAGGTTTATCTCATCCGCGCTCGTCGCCGCAATGAGGATATCGGCGTTCTTTACGCCCGCTTCCTCAAGCACGCTCATGGTGGCGCAGTTGCCGTGCACTACGAGCACGTCGTAAAGCTCCTGCCCCGATTCGAGCTTCTTTCTGTTGGAATCGATTATGGTAAGATCGTACCCTTCGGCTGAAAGCTGCCTTGTAAGAGCTGATCCGACTTTTCCGTATCCGGCAATAATAATGTTCATTGAAGATCCCTCGAAAAAAATTTTGACAACTATATTATAGCACAATACTGCGATTATTCAAGAGGTCAAACGCATTTTGGAAAGGCGCACAAAAAGAAAACGCATCAAGCCGTCCTTGTCGGGAGCAGCCCGAGGTGTTACAGAACGCAGCTTATCGCTCTGCGCTGCGGGTATCGATCCAGTATCTTTCAAGGCGCATGTCGCGTTCCGGTTCGTAAACGGTGGATTCATAAACGCCGCCGTTGTTGAGGATGGTCCTTCGGCTGGCCTCGTTTTCCACAAGACAGCAAACGAGCGCCTTTTCTATCCCAAGCTCGCGGCATATGGGCAGAGCAAGGCGAAGCATCGCGGTCGCATGACCCCTGCGCCGCTCGTCGGGGGCCACGGAATACCCAATGTGCCCCGCGTATTTTTCAAGGTATTCATTGAAATAATGCCGTATCTGGATCATCCCGGCGATCTTCCCGTCCTCCTCATGCACGTAAATGAGCTGCGTCGCGGGGACGAGCCCTTCCGGAGTGGTTTCGGGCTTTTTCATGGCTTCGACAAACGCGAGCCATTCCATAGGATCCTCATACCGCCTCAGCGGGCCGCACCCGTCCATGGAGCCCCCGTATTCAAGAAAGGCCCTGCGGTAAGCCGCTATCTGATCGGCATATTCCGGCGTGGGTTCAATGAGCTTCATTCGATCGCCTCCGATCCTGGATTATTACTGTTCATTCGGTCTCCATCTCGGAGCGGAGCCTTTCGTAAAACCCGGGATAAGCCCTGTTCATGCGGACTATTCTCCCATTTCCGTCAAGGAAGCAATGCTCTGTGCGGCCTTCGCAGACTGTCCTATCCCCGACGGTCATGACGTAATCGAACCGCATGACCGCGCCCTTAAGCTCGCCGACGCGAACGCTTATTGCGACCTCGTCGGGGAATACGGCGCTTGCCCTGTACCTGCATTCGACGGCGGTGACGGGGGAGACGAGCCCCTCCGCTTCGAGCCTTTCGAAGCTCCATCCGATGCGCCTCAAAAAGTCTATGCGCGCTTCCTCCATCCAGCGGATATAATTCGAGTGATGCACTATTCCCATCTTATCCGTTTCATAGTATTGAACGGTATGCCTGTAAGGTTCCATTTTCATTGTCCTTTCGGGTTTTTCATATAGATGATAACATATTCGGGGGCAGAATGCAAAGGGCCTTCTCAAACGAAAGGGAGCCTTCCGCAGGATGGCTCCCTTCACAGGAGCGCTTTTTATTTTGCGTTCCTGTAGATCTCGCAGGCGATGCCGTTCATCGCTTCGTCGGCTGCTTCCGTGACGTTGTTGTACATCACGGCAACGCAGATGTCTTTCTTGCGGGAGAAGACCCAGCTGGTCAGAAAACCCCAGTTCTCTCCGTCGTGACCGGCGACGCTGTCTTTGCGCGCTTCCGATTCCCAAACATCGAGGCAGAGGCCGTAGTCATCCATGACAGGCGTCATCATGCGCCGCGCGGTCTTCTTTTTGAGGAGGCCGCCTTTGCGATAGCTCCTGGAAAGCTCGAGGCCGATCTTGACCAGCTCCGTCGGCGTGGTCCAAAGGCCCGCCGCCGCATGCTCCGGATAATAGTGATACCCGTGGGCAGGGTCCTCCTTCTGCGCCAGTCTGAAGCCGAACGCCGCGTTGGAAACCAGCTCTTCGTCCAGCGGCTGGAAAAAGCCGGTGTGTTTCAGCCCCAGAGGCTCGGCGACCTCCTTTTGGAAGGCCTCGCAGAGGGTAGTGCCGGTGATACGCTCAAAGGCGAGCTGTGCCAGCGTGATGCCGCCGCCGGAGTACATGTGCTGCTTGCCATTTTTGTTGCCTCCGTAACTATTTTGTTCTTTCATTATAACACGCGGCCAGTCATTTCAGGTTCAAGTCCTCTTGCCATGTACCTTTTTACTCATTCTTCTTGACGCAATAAAAGAACAAAAAGTACACCTGTTTTCGTTTTTGCGGGCACAAAAAAAGGGCTCCGAAGCAGCCGGTTGACCGCTCCGGAGCCCGTTTAAGCCCGATTTTTGCTTATTTTGCCTGTATTTCGGCCTGAAAGCACAAAAAAACAACCTTTATCGAGGTAGACAAAAGCTGTTTTCTTTATGCGAAAGACGCGCTAAAAGGTACCAAACCATAGAAAGAAAAGCGAAAAGGTAAGCGCCTTCGTGCCGGTTGCCTCTGCAAACCGAAATATGCGTATGGAATCAGTTTTTGCGAAGTTCCATATAGATTGAGATTTGCTCCTGATCCTCGGAAATCAGGTACTCAGGAAAGTCTTTCTGCTGAAAGCCAAGCCTCTCATACAATGCGATTGCTTTCATGTTTCCCGGATTCGGATCGACCCATACGGTCTCCGCGCCGTTCAGGAACGCTTCCCTGATCGCATGGGAGAGCCCTGCCGCTGCAATTCCACGTCCCCGTGCAAATCCAAACAGTTTTATGTCCAGAGCGGCGCTTCGATGCGCTGCATCGATCTCATAAAAAGATTCTCCGCAGTAGTTCCCGTCTTCAAATATCGAGTAGTGATTCAGAACCGGCCGATTGGATTCGATCCACCGAAACCAACCTTTCATTTCCTCAGTTGTTTGGTGCAATCCATCGGGGAATCCAACAAACCGCATAACATCGCCGTCAGCCCAAAGTCTTTGAACATTATCAATATCTTTGATCGTTGTTTCTTTTATCTCGATCATAACAAGCGCTCCACAAAGTTCGATTTATCGTATTAATCATACCATACGGTGCTGCCAAAAACAACAAGAAAACCTCTCTTGCTCTGGTAGACAAAAGAGGTTTCTTTCATGTGTTTAATGGGCAAAAAGTGCACTTTTCAAGGGTTAATGGGTAAAAAGTACACCGGCTGATCTGCTCGCTAAACTAGAAGTTGGCGATCTGCCTTTTACAGCTTTTTGCAGGTATTCTCGTCGTACTTGATGCAGCCTTCGGCGAAGGCCAGCTTTAAGAAGCCGCCCTTCCTGCCGAACTCGTTCTCGGAGAGGGGATAGAGGCGGAAGGTCTCCTCGTCGCCTTCGATGACCGCGTTGGCGTAAAGCTCGCCGTCCTTCATGAAGACCTCGTCGATCATGAATTCCTCGTCCTCGGGGCGCTCGTACTTGCCGCAGAAGCTCTCCCAATCCGACCTATCGGGATCCTTTACCATAACGTCCTCGATCGTGACGAGGGGTTCGGGCTCATCGTCGTTGGCGATCGCCATCATGCCATCCCAGAAGCCGCCGCACGCTCGCATATCCGTAAAGTCGCGGTTGAAGAAGAATATCAGAACCTTATCCTCATCGACGTAGCGCTCGAACCAGGTATTAAGGCCGGGCATGCCGCCGGAATGGGAGACGATGAGGCCGTGCTCCTCATCCCGCTTGACGCCCCAGCCGAAGCCGTAGCCGTCGCCGTCCTCGTCGGCGTAGTCTTCGCCCGAATTCAGCTTCACGGGCGTGAACATGACCGCCTGCTCCTCACGGGTGAGCACCTTCTCTTCACGCAGCGCGCGGTCCCACGCGAGCATGTCGAATACCGTGGTGTAGAGATAATCGCAGCCGTTGAGGCCGTCCGAACCGCACACATAGGAGGCGTCCTTCGAAAGGTCGGAGGGCACGTATTCACCGTCCTCCAGCACCATATTGCGGGCGATGCGGCTCGAGGGCCTGCCGTCCCTGCGGGTGTGGAGTATGGCGGAATCCTTCATGCCGGAGGGCTCCAGCACGTTCTTTTTGAGGTAGTCCTCGAACTTCTCGCCGGAGAGCTTTTCAACTAGATTTGCCAGCAGGCAGTAGTGGATGTCGCTGTACTCGAACCTTTCGCCGGGGGCGCAGTCGAGCTCCCTGCCGCTGTCGATCAGGAAGCGGATGATCTCGCTGCAGGGCGGGATCCTGTGCTCGTTTTCCCAAATGGGTTCCACCCAGTCGTCGGTCCCGAGGTCCTCGGGCATGCCGCTCGTATGGGTGAGAAGATGCTTGATCGTCACGCCCTCATAGGGGAATTCGGGGAAGTACTTCACGTACTCGTCGTCGACGGAGAGCTTGCCATCGCGCACGAGGAGCATTATCGCCGTGGCGGTGAACATCTTCGTTATGGACGCCATCTCGAATATGGTATCCTCGCGCATGGGTATGGTGTTCTCCGCGTCCACCCAGCCGTAAGCGCCCTTCGACACTATCTCGCCGTTTTCGGCGTAAAGCCAAACGCCGTTGAAGCCGCCCTTTTCATAGGCTTTGCGGGCGAGCTCTTCCATTGATTCTTTCTTTTCCATGATATTTCTCCTTATATTCGGTCTATTTCACAGTATCACAGCTTTTTGCACGTGACGCCGTTCACGTAAGCGCCGTCCTCATCGAATACGAGCTTTGTAAAACCTCCGATGCGGCCGAAGGTCTTCTTCTCTATGCGATAGAGCCTGTTCTCGAATTCCTCGTCGGCGTCTTTGAATCTCGCATACAGCTCATCGTCCTTCATGAATACCTCTTCGACGAAGAATTCCGCGTCATCGGGATGCGAGTACTTTCCGCAATAGGAATTCAGCGCCCTTTTGCTCGGTTCCCCGGCAAGGTATTCCTCACCGTCCTGGAACAGCTTGAGCGCGAGCTTGGTCTGACCCCAATCGAGATCATCCGTGGAGTGGTTGAGCATGGAGGCTATGCACATATCCTCGCGAAGTGAGAACATCCACTCGGTCACAAAGCCCTCGTTCCAGCCGGAGTGCTCGCCGATATCGCCTCTGAGGTTGTAAACGCAGAGGCCGTAACTGTCCATAACGGGGGTCAGCATGCGGCGCGCGGTCTTCTTTTTGAGGAAGCCGCCCCTGCGGTAGCTCTTCGAGAGCGCGAGGCCTATCTTCACGAGTTCGGTGGGCGTTGACCACAGGCCCGCCGCGGCGTGCTCGGGATAGTAATGATACCCGTGCTCGGGATCCTCCTTTATGCCGAGTTTTCCGCCGAACGCGGCGTTCTTGACGAGCTCCTCGTCAAGGGGCTGGAAGAAGCCGGTGCGCTTTAAGCCCAGAGGCTCCGCGACCTCCTTTTGGAATGCCTCGCGCAGGGTCGTGCCCGTGATGCGCTCAAAGGCGAGCTGCGCTAAAGTGATGCCGCCGCCGGAATAAACGTGCTGCTTGCCGTAGGGCTTTATCCTGCGGAGCCGCGGAGTGACGCCCTTTCCGTTCAATACGTCCTCCAGCGAAAGCGGCGCATGATCCGCGCGGTAGCCGGGGAAGCCGTGCACGTTGTAGCCCGCGGTGTGCGAAAGCAGCGCGGAGAAAGTAACGGGGCCCTTCTTGACGAACTCCGGAACGATTCCCGAAATATCCGCGTCAAGGTCTATCTTGCCCTTGTCGACGTAGCGCATCACGGTCGCGGCGAAGGCCGGCTTTGAAACTGAGCCCGCCTGGAACAGCATGTCGGGGTTCACGGGGAAATCCTGCCCGAACCTTCCGCTGCCGGAGCAGTAGGTGTTGATCACGCCGTCTTCGCAGCTGGCCGCCATGCTGACGCCGTAGCCCTTCTTTCCCTTGATGCCGAGAGGCCCGTCGATATCAAAGCCGTAAAAGTCCTTGAGGAGCCTGTTCGGCCCCTTCAGCATGCGCATCATAACGGCCTCGCCGTAGCTGATCATGCCGGTCTCGCGGAAGCCCGCCTTGTGGTAAACGTGCAGGCCGAGCTCGTTCTCGGGCTCTGTGGAAAGGTAGAGCCTGTCCGCGTCGTTTTCCTTGAAATAATTGATGATCTCGGAAAGCGCCGCCTGGCCGTAGCCCTTACCCTGCTCGTTTTTATCGATCATGAAGCGCCAGAGCCAGTAGCGATCCTCCTCATCCTCGTCCTCGGGATCGAAGGCGAACATGCAGAAGCCGACGAGCTTATCATCGGCGTAGATGCCGAACGGGCGTGCATAGCCGGGGTTTTCGGCGTTGGCCTTTTCCGCCTCCTCCAATGAAGCGTCGTTCGGCGCGACGAAGGGCTGATCGTCTCTTACCGTGAGCGCGAGCACCGCCTCGCGGTTTTCTTCGGTTATGGGTCTTAAGGTTATGGTTTCCATAATAAATTCCTTTATTTTTCGGTAATGTTCATATTTATTCGATCCCGGTAAGATCGAATTCGTCGAGCCACTTATCGGCGGTCTCGCAGACCTCCTTTAAGCACTCCTCGTCAAAGGGGGTCTTGAGGCCCGCGTGCTTCAGCAGTTCCGTGAAGGTGCGGGTGCCGCCCTGCTTGGTATAGTCCATATAGCGCTCCCATGCTTCCTTTTCATCCTTCTGCAGCAGCGCCCAGAATTCCAGAGCGACCGTCTGCGCGAGGCAGTAATCGATATAGTAGAAAGGCGCCTGATAGATATGCTCCTGGCTCTGCCAGACCCTGCCTTCGGGGTAGAAGGGCACGGGATCGTCACAGGAGAGCCTTTCCCATGGCATATAGATCGCGCTCAGGCGCTTCCACTCCGCGTGGCGCTCGGCAGGGGTCATTTCGGGCTTTTCATAGACGATATGCTGGAAATGATCCACGAGCGTGCCGTAGGGGATGAAGGTCAGCGCGGAGGCAAGATGGCTGTATTTGAACTTATCGGCGTCCGCTCCGAAGAAGCCCTCGGCATTCCTCCAGCCGAAGAACTCCATGCTCATTGAATGCACCTCGCACGCCTCGGCGGAGGGCTCGCAGCTTGTGAAGGGAACGCGCTTGCGGTTCATCCAGTAGGCGAAGGCGTGCCCCGCCTCGTGCGTGACGACCTCCACGTCGCCCTGAGTGCCGTTGAAATTGGCGAAAATGAACGGGCGCTCATAATAATCGATACTGTTCTCATAGCCGCCGGACTGCTTGCCCTCGGTGGAGAGCACGTCCATGAGCTCCTCGTCAAGCATCGTGTGGAAGAACTCGCTCGTTTCGGGGGAGAGTTCGTCATAGAACTTCTTTCCCTGCCCGAGTATGTAATCCGCGTCGCCCGCGGGGCGGGGATTGCCCTTGCGGAACTTAAGACCCTGATCCGCCCAATACATGGGATACGGCCTGCCTATCCTTTCCGCCTGCTGGCGCTTCAAGCGCTCCGCAATGGGAACGACGTATTTTATAACCGCCTCGCGGAAGCTCTTTACGTCCTCCTCCGTGTAGCAGTTGCGCCCCATTCGGTAATAGCCGAGCTTGGTATAGCCGCCGAAGCCTAACTTCTTGCCCATGCCGTCGCGAAGACGCACGAGCTCGTCGTAGATCTCGTCAAGGCGCTGCCCGTTTTCCGCGTACCATTTGCCGTCGGCGATGTTGGCGGCGAGCCTTTTTTCGTCGTCGGGGTCGCTTTCAAAGGGCCAGAGCTGCGAGAGCGTGTAGACGCCGCCCTCGAATGGTATCTGCGCGGAGGCAATGAGATCGTCGTATTCGCTGACGAGCTCGTTCTCCTTCTGCAGATCCTCGATTATCGCGGGCGAGAAGGTCTTTTTCTCCATCTCCGCCTTGACGAACATGAGGTCGCCGAACTCAGCGGCGAACTCCGCGCGGAAGGGACTTTCTACCAGCGCCTCTATCCACTCCTGCTCGTATTCCTCTATCTCGGGAAGGTTCTCGTCCCAGAATTCCTTTTCCGCGTTATAGAACTCATCACGCGTGTCTATCGACTGGCGGATGTAGGCGAGGGTTATGGGCGCGTCGTCCTTCTTGTACTGTTTATCGTATTCGAGGAATACCTCGCGCGCTTCTTCATAGCTCGCGGCGTTTTTGAGCCTTTCCGTGAAAGCGCGGATGCTCTTTTTCATCTCCTCAACGTCGGGCCTTTCATAAGGCATTTCCGAAAATTTCATAATATTTCTCCTTAATGATCATAGTTTAAGTACCGCGACGATCTCATCGCCGCACATTTCGCCGGTCTCCTCGAAGCCGAAGGAGGCATAGAGCTTCCTTGCGGTCTCGTTCTCCGGCTCGTAGGATATCCAGCAGAGCTCCGCCGGCCCCGCGGGGAAGGTGCGTATGAAATCCAGCGCCAGTTTCAGCGCTTCCTTTCCGTAGCCGCGGCCCTGATAGCGCTTGTCGATCATGAAGCGCCAGACCTCGTAGCTGTCCTTCTCCATGCTCACGCCGTCCTGATCGGCGTTTTCGCCGTAGGCGAGCTGGATAAAGCCCACAAGCTTCTTGTCGTTATAGATGGCGAATGGGTAAACGTGCCCGCCGTTTATCATGGTGACGTAAGCCTCCGCGACGCTGAACATATTGCTCGCCACGAAGGGGTACTGGACCTTCTTCACTTTGAGCCCAAATACGTCGTAAAAGTTATCATAAGTCAGTTTTTCAAGATGGATCATATTTCCTCCCAAGCTGCCTATCACAGCTTTCAGTCTTTCGTTCTATTGCATTTGATATTGTTGACGATCAACGCGCCGTCCTTAAAAACGATCTCATCGTCCGCCCACATGAAGCCGAAGACGTTCTCTCCGACGGGGAAAAGCTTAAGCTCCAACGGATCGCCGTCCTTGCCGGAAAACGCGCAATACAGATCGCCGTCCTTCAAAAGGATCTCGAATACTTTACGGCTCTCGTTTTCCATCTCGTAGCGGCCGCAGAAGGAATCCCAAAGGGACCTGTCCGGATCCTTGATAACGCGGTCGAATATCGCGTCCACCCAATAGCAGAGGTACTCATGGCTGAATTCAAAACCGAGCTTTTCGGCAAGATGCAGCGAATCCGTATTTGCCGCATCCCATCTTGGGGCAAGCCCGTCGTCCATGCATGAGAGGATCAGCGCCGCTCCGGCAACGCTCGCCAAGCCCTTGCGTCTCTCTTCCTTTGCCGTGTCGATCTGAATATCCAGGCCCTTGCTGTAAACGGTGTAGCTCGAGGCGGCGGAAACGATTTCGCCGTCCTTCATTATGACGAAGCCTCGCCCCATATCAAGGTACTGTTCCTTGGATTCGAAATGGCTGACGCTGTCGTCGAAATCCTCGTCCTTGATCAGCATATCGTAGATATCGCCGTCGATCCTTTTAAGCTCATATCCGTCCGGAATAGCGGCGATAAAGCTTTCGAGCTTTTTGCGGTCGAACTTCCCATCCTTTTTGAGCGCATAGCGGGTCGTCTTGTCGGCGTCCGGCCAGTATTCCTCGATAAGCTGAGCCCAGCGTTCATCCGGCGGCACCATGCCGACGTATCCCTTGGGCTTGAACGCGGCAAGCTCGCGGTCGGGCTCGCCTGCGAAATACGCAAATTCCGCGACGAAAGCCATCGCAGAGCGCGGCGCTTCCGTATCGGTAACGTATATCTTGCCGCCAAGCATGCCGTCGAGGCAGGTCTGGATCAGCGAGTCATGCAGCCCTTCAAAGAGCGGTGCGGCCTTCTTCGTATCTTTAAGTTCAAATATCACTTTTCTCACTTCCGTTTTTTTGTTTTTGCTTCACAGCTTTTTGCCGGTTTACAGCTTCAGGAGAGCGGGTATCTCGTCCCAGCCTTTAGGCATTTCGGGCTCTTCAACGAAGCCGAAGGAGGCGTAAAGCTTTCTTGCCACCTCGTTCTCGGGCTCGTAGGAAAGCCAGCAGTATTCGGCGGGGCCGGCAGGGAAGGTGCGGATGTAATCGAGCGCGAGCTTCAGCGCCTCACGGCCGTAGCCCTTCTGCTGATACTCCTTGTCGATCATGAAACGCCAGAAGAGGTAGTTTTCGAAAACGTAGTCGGGCGTTTCCTCTTCGTCGTCATCCTCATCGTCCTTTTTGAAATAGCCTATCATCAGGAACCCTACCGGCTCCTCGTCGGCATATATGCCGAAGGGCTGCGCAAAGCCGCCCTCGGCGACGGTGGCATAGGCCTCCGCAAGGCTGTATATGTTGCTTGCAACAAAGTTTTTCTGATAGTCGTTTACGGTAAGCTTGATAAGTTCATCAAGATTGTCCGTATCCACCTTTACAAGTCTTACGTTATCGGTTGAGTTTTCCATAATAATTCTCCTTTTATTCTTTAATCTTTTTTGCAGGTATTCCCGCCGTAAGTAACGTTATCCTCGCCGAAGGTCAGCTTTATCATGCCGCGTTTCCTTCCGAACTCGTTCTCCCCTATGGGGTAGAGCATGAATTCGAGATCGTCGCCGTCGCCGTCGATGGCCTTTGCATAAAGCTCGCCGTCCTTCATATAGACCTCGTCGATGATGAAATCCTCGTCCTCGGGATGCTCGTATTTTCCGCAGAAGCTCTCCCAGTTGGACTTGTCGGGATCCTTGAGCGCTATATCCTCGACGGCGCGGATGGGCTCGGGCTCCCTGCCGTGCGCCATGCCCCTGACGCCGTCTTCAAAGCTCATATAGGCTCTGGCGTCGACCCAGTCGCGGTTGGTGAGAATGACGAGCATCTTGTCCGCGTCGATGAACCGCTCGAACAATGTACCGACGCCGGGCATGCCGCCGGAGTGGCTGACTACGAGGCCGAGCTTTTCGTCGTTTTTGACGCACCAGCCGAAGCCGTAGCCCTCATCGCCTTCAAAGCCGGCGTTCTCGCCGTTATTGAGCTTCCCGGGAGTGTACATCAGTTTCTGCTCCTCGAGCGTGATGACCTTGCCCTCGCGCAGGGCACGGTCCCATTTGAACATATCGAAGATGTTGGTGAAAACGTAGTCGTCGCCGTTCAGGCCGTCGAACGCGGTCACGTCGCGGTAATCCTCGGAATCCACGTCGGCGACGAGTTTATCGTCCTCGATGACCGTCGCGCGAGCGTAGTTATCGAAGGGAACGCCGTCGCGGCGGATATGGCAGCAGCGGGTATTTTCCATGCCCGCGGGCTCGAAAACGTTCTTCTTAAGGAACTCCTCAAACGGCGTTCCGGAGACCTTCTCGACAATCTCCGCCAAAAGATTGTAGCCGGTGTTGGAATACTGGAACGTCTCGCCCGGCGCGCCGTAGGGCTCCGCCTCCGTTTCGAGAAGGAAGCGCGGTATCTCCGCGCCCGAAGGCACGCGGTTCTCCTTCTTCCAGAGATCGATGAACCAATCCATATCGTCGAAGTAATCGGGGATGCCGCTCGTGTGGGTCAAAAGATGGCGCACCGTCACGCCCTTGTATTTCTCAAGCTCCGGAAAGAACTTTAATATCTCGTCATCAAGGCCGAGCTTCCCCTCGCGCACAGTCAGCATTACCGCCGCCGCCGTGAACTGCTTTGTCACGGACGCCAGCTGGAATATCGAATCCTCCTCTATCGTGAGAGTGTTTTCGGGGTCGCGGAAGCCGTAAGCACCCTTTGATACGATCTCGCCGTTCTCGGCGTAAAGCCACGCGCCGTTGAAGCCGCCCTTTTCATAGGCCGCGCGGGCCAGTTTTTCCATCAATGATTTCTTATCCATAATGATTGTTTCTCCTTGTAAAACACGTGAGTTTATATATAAAAATCGGACCGGGCAAAGCGATTGCCGATCCGCGGTCGATTTGTATGAAAAGCGAAATGCTCCTGCACAAAATCAAACGTAGGTATGATCCGCTCATTTTCGGAAGCGGGATCGCCCATATGGGCCGACTATGCTCTTTGCCGCAAAACGATCTGTGTGCAGCTTTCCGGGTATAGAAATCAAGCTCGTTCATCACAAATAACGCAATGTATGCGATTTGTTTTCACGGCTCTGTCCCTTCTTGTGAAACTCCGGCTGCACGCCGTCAATACTTGGGTATTGACGCACAGGTCATAATGCGATAAAAAACATCGGTCGATCCCCTTTCTGATCATTCGCGCTCCTTGGGGAGCGCGGCGCAGGCTCGTTTGGCCTAAATCCTATTATAAACGATGCCATGCCATATTGCAATAGGTTTTTTCAAATTCGAATTACAGTTTTCTCAAATTCGAATTACAGTTTAGGTTTACGGTAATTTCTCCGCGTCTGCATGAAAAAGGATCGCGGTCCCGAAAAGACCGCGATCCCGTTAAGACGGAAAAGAGAATGATATTACGCGGCATACCGCGGAAGGCCAGGGATCAGAGCTCTATCATACCAAGCGCGGCGCGGAGGATGTTCAAGGCGTCCGATGAGGTCACGCTGCCGCTGAAGTTGACGTCGCCTATGAAAGCCTGCTCCTCGGTGAACGTGCCAAGGCCCATTGCGCTGCGGAACGCGAGGAGCGCGTCTTCGCTTTCGATGGCGCCGGAACCGTTTATATCGCCGAGCACGTACTGCTCATAGCAGGGGAAGGCGATCGACTGAACATATACGCAGTTATCGAAATACTGATGCGGCATGACAAAATCGACGAATTCCGCGTGCCCGTTGATGTAGAAAACACAGTCTTCCGCGAAATAATAGCCGTCGCCAGCGGCGATCATGCATCCCTCGCTGTATTCATGATCGATCACGAAGGGTACCTGCTCTTCGAACATATCGTGTCCTTCCGTATTGTCATGCCAGTAGGAATAGACGTGGGAGTAAATATCGAATACGCCCTCATACGTGAAAAGCGGATCGGCGAATTCCGGCGTGGAGCCCGCAACGGCGGGACGGAAGCCCATTATATAAACCTCGTGGATGGGAATGAGCTCATCCTTGGGCTCGGACTGCGCCTCGGCAAGGATCATATTGGGCAGCAAGGCGATCAAAAGAACGCTGATAAGCAGTGCGATAAACCTTTTCATGTTTTTCTCCTTTTTCATATTGGTTGCGGCGGAACGGCGCCGTAAAATAATTATAGCACAGAAGGGAAAAAAACAAAAGGATCTGTGCAAAAAGAGAGGATGTAGAATTGAAAGCCGCAGGGAATGACAGAGGGGAAGACGCAGGAATTTGTTTTTTGCACATTGGCTCTCGCTGCTTGTGCTCTACACGGCGCAGCATCGGCCGTGACAAAAACCCGGCCGCCGAAAAAAGCAACACCGTTGCTTTCTATTGAAAGAAGCAGGGATTTGCTCTCGGCGGCAACAATGCCGCCTCGGTCAGGGCGGGACGGTCGGACGCAGCCGACCTTTAGCGGAGAAAAAGGGATTTGGTTTTTGCACATTGGCACTCGCTGCTTGTGCTCCACGCTGCGCAGCGGCGGAGAAGCAGGGATTTGTTCTCGGCGGCACTAATGCCGCCTCGGTCAGGGCAGTACGGTCGGACGCAGCCGACCTCTGCTCGCTTTTCAAGCATCCACCGGATGCTTGAAACACCTTCGGTGACGCTCACAGCCTGCCCGTTCAAATCCCTGCTTCTTTCTTTGTCAAAATAATTAGGACGCCATTTGGCGTCCTAATTATTTTGGCGGAGAAGCAGGGATTTGCTCTCGGCGGCACTGATGCCGCCTCGGTCAGGGCGGGACGGTCGGACGCAGCCGACCTCTGCTCGCTTTTCAAACATCCACCGGATGCTTGAAACACCTTCGGTGACGCTCACAGCCTGCCCGTTCAAATCCCAGCTTCTTTTATCTGCACAAAAAAATACCACCCGAATGGGTGGTATTTTTTTGGCGGAGAAGCAGGGATTTGAACCCTGGCGACCCTTCGCAGATCCTACTCCCTTAGCAGGGGAGCCCCTTCGACCTCTTGGGTACTTCTCCATATAGCGTTGGCGGAGAGAGAGGGATTTGAACCCCCGGTGCCTTGCGACATCACCGGTTTTCAAGACCGGCGCCTT
The DNA here is from genome assembly GCA_017394835.1 of Clostridia bacterium. GTDB lineage: Bacteria > Bacillota > Clostridia > Christensenellales > CAG-138 > UBA3857. Next base: position 84,499 of record JAFPXD010000003.1, on the reverse strand, counting down.
AAACCACTCGGCCATCTCTCCATACTCGGACAACAAGCGAATTATACCAAACTAATTATCCCTTGTCAACAGCAAATTTATACGGCGGAGTATATATTGCTTCACTGCTCCTCGAGCTTGGCGAATACCATTCTGCCCGCCGAGGTCTGCAGTACGCTCGTGACTGCGGCGGTCACGGTCTCGCCTATGAGCTTGGCCGCGCCGTCGATAACTATCATGGTGCCGTCGTCGAAATAGGCGACGCCCTGACCCGGTTCCTTGCCTTCCTTAACGATCGTCACGTCGATAAGCTCGCCCGCAACAACGTTTATCCTAAGCGCGTTCGCAAGATCGTTTATGTTGAAGACGGGTACCGACTGCACCGCGGCGACCTTTCCGAGGTTATAATCGTTCGTCACCGCGATCCCGCCGAGATCGAGCGCGAGGCGAAGAAGCTTCGTATCGACTTCGTCAAGCTCCTTGTAATCGGCGTCGCTCACTTCAACGGTATCGGGGTGAGCTTCCTGAAGGGCGTTTATCGCGTCGAGCCCGCGCCTGCCTCTTGCGCGCTTCAACGGATCGGGGCTGTCGGCAATATGGCGCAGTTCATCCAGTACGAAGCGGGGGACTATCACCTTTCCTTCGACGAGACCCGTCTTATAAACGTCGAAAAACCTGCCGTCTATTATAGCGGAGGTATCGAGCACCTTGGGCTTTGCCGAGGCGGAGCGGACGGGGGAGACTTCGCCGCCTCTTTTGAACCAGTTGGGAAGGTTGATCTCCTTTATGCGGCTGGAGGGGATCTTGAATCCGAGGTACGCGAACGTTATGAAAACGAGTATATCGAGCCCTATAACTATCGCGTTGATCTGTATTTTCTGGATGAGCAGACTGATAAGCGCCGCTATAATAAGACCGAAAAGAAGACCTATCGCCCCAACGAAGATCTGCTGCATTGAAAGCTCACGCGAGCTCTTTTCGAGTTTTGAAACCAACCTGGAAACGAAGCCTATTATCTTTGGCGCCAATATGAAAAAAATAATGCCGAATATGATCGCGCCGATGATGTAGGCAACGGTGTTTGTCCAGGAAGGGAGCCGGGAAATAAGATCCTTGATCCCGAGGGCGTCCTTATTTTTATACAGCATCCACGTGAGGCTCATTCCGAAAAACACGCCGAATACGGTGATAAGCGCCCGACCTATCTTTTTGTTCAAATCCTGCTGACCTCCTAAAAGTTTTATTCGCTAATGCGTTTTTCCATCTCTTCAACGTCGGAGCCGAGCACTGTCGCAAGCTCGCCGGCTATTATCTGCTTTGCCGTTGCGAGCATCTTTCGCTCGCCTGCGGAAAGGCCCTTCTCGAGCTCGCGCAGCTTCAGGCATTTTACAACGTCCGCAACGTCGTAAACGGTGCCCCTCTTCATCTTTTCCATGTTTTCGCGGTAACGCTGGTTCCAGTTATCGCTCCCGCGGACGCCGGGTTCCTGCATGTAAGTGAATACCTTTTCGCATTCGGAAGGCTCGATCAGGGTGCGGAGACCGACCTTTTCAGCCGTGGCGACGGGTATCAGCGCGGTCATTTTTCCCGCTCTGAATTTAAGCGAATAATAATCGGCAGTCACTCCCAGAACGGTCTGACTGACTATCCCTTCGACGGTCCCCACGCCGTGCATGGGGTAGCAAATCGTATCACCGATGGAAAACACGGTATCCCCTCCGAAATATAGTTTGACGGAAAGCGGTATGCGGTCCGCACGGGACCGGATGCACAATGCAATCATTCCCCCACATGCTATTATATCTAAAACCGAGGTCCTTGTCAAGGAAAATATACGATATAGGACTCGAAAATTTCGTGCTTTTAGTGTAAGATATTTGCGGAGACTGCGCATTGGATAACAGAACGTCAAAGACGGAGGCATTCGATGAAGGACGAAAAACTGCTCGAAAAGCTTAAGAGCGATCCCGACCGCGGGATGAAGGCGCTCATAGACCGCTATTCGGGGATAGTTTATTCCGTCGTGCGCGCAAGACTTTACCGCGGCGCCTTTTCGGAGGCTGATATCGAGGATTGCGTCGCCGATACCTTCAGCGAATTCTATCTGGGTCTTGACGGATACGATCCCGCCCGATGCGGGATAAAGGCATGGCTCTGCACCATTGCCCGCAACAACGCGTTCGATATGCTTCGAAAAAAGAGGCAGGAAGCGTTCACTTTCCCGATCGACGCGGATGACGCTCCCGACGTTGCCGACAGCTTTTCACTCGAGGGCGATTTCATCGATATGGAAGAGCGGCGTGCGGTTGCGGAGGCGGTGCTCGCGCTGGGAGATCCCGACCGGGAAATACTGATGCGTAAGTACTATTTGGGGCAGAGCTCGAAGGAGATAGCCGAAAGGCTTAAAATGACGGTTTCGAACGTAGATACGAGGGCTCACAGAGCCGTCGGGCGACTAAAGGAAATGTTCGGAGGAAAGGAACAATGAAAAAGAGCTTTACCGATATTATAGACGGGCTCCCTCCCGAGGAGCTCGATCTGCTTCTTGACGGAGTGGAGGAGAAGGGGGAAAAAGCCGCAGTGAAGCGGCTCTCGAGCATCGTCGCAGGCCGCATGGGCGCTTCGGCAAGCTCGCGCAGTCCGGAGCGCGCGCCCTCGGGCAGAAAGCGCCTGCCCCGCAGGCTCATATGGGCGCTCGCGGCTGCATTGGCGCTGCTTATCGCCTTAGGCGCCGGTACTTACGCTTACGCCGCTGAAGCGAAAGAATATAAAGCCGCAAAGGAGTTTTTTATGGATAACGGTCTTTCGACCGAGGGCTTGACCCGCACGGAGCTCAAGGCCGTCTACCGCGATATAACCACCGAAAGCTTCACCTATGATAAGACGGCGGATATCGTTGAAAATGCGCTTATTTCGGGCACTGTCAAAGGTTGGCGTCTTACGGATCTTGACTATATAGATGAGCGTCCCGATAATAACAACATGATTTGGAAGCAGGAGCAGACGGAGCTTTCCGGGAACAGATACGTAATGAGATCCCTGATCGAAGAAAAAGACGGAATGACCGACTTCGCGGGGATGGTGATAGAGAAGCATTCCGGAGATGAGCTCATCTGGGAGCGGAAATACGAGGGGCTAAGCGTCTATCACGTTGCCGAGACCGCGGACGGGGTGGTATTCGGCGGCGAATGGAATGATGACGAGAGTGATTGCCATTCGAGGCTTATTAAGCTCGATCCGAATGGGAACACCTTATGGGATATCGAATTCGGCGAGAGGCGGGAAAGGATATACTCGCTTATCCCAAAGGATGACGGAAGCATCGCGGTATTCAGCAATATCGGTTTCAATGGCGTCGTGCTTTCGGTCGTATCGCCGGGCGGAGAGATACTCGAGCGTTATGAGCATCCACTAAGCGATCATTACACGGCAAAAGCTCCCTTGAGCGGAGGCGGCTATTTAGGCACTTTCGAAACCTCGAAAAGAAGCGAGCTCGGTTCTTTCGTGCTTACGGACGAAGAAGGCAATATCACGGATCGCTTCAGGATCGAGCTGGACGGACAGGTCTGCATTGTTAAAGACGTGATAGAATACGAAGGAAGGATCTGGCTTTCCGTTTACACGGTTCCGGACGACGTCATTATCAATAGTGATGATGAATGGCTGAAGGACTATTACTCGAACCATTATGAACTCCAACCTCTCATCGGTCTATTGGGGCGCGATCCCGATGGCGTCGACAGGCCTTGGCTCACTAAAAAGATAAAGGAACGCTACAACGCAATGCTCCTGATATTCGATCCCGAAAAGAACGCTCCTCAAGAATTCTATTCGGTCGGCGGCGGAATGGGGGCGGAACTCAGGATCGGCGAAAACGGTGATCTCGTTTGGGATACGCATGATATCCGTTATACAAGGTATTCACCCGCTACGAACGCATATACATTCATAGGTTACAGCGAGGTCATCCGCTACCGGTTCAACAGCGAAGGAACGATGACGGAAAGGCTGAGAACGGGCGAATTCAAGCTGTTTTATAAATGATAAGATGATAAAAAAGGAGCGGGACAGGCGTCTCGCTCCTTTAACGTATCGGGATCTTATTCCGCTACCTCCAGCGCAAGCTCCATCATTGCGGTGAAGCTTTCCTGGCGCTCCTCGGCGGTCGTCGGGGGCTCGTCGTTCACGATATGGTCGGAGATCGTACAGATGCACAGCGCGTTCTTGCCCGCGCGCGCGGCGTTCATATAGAGCGCGGCGGATTCCATCTCAACGGCCAGGACGCCCATCTTGCACCACTTGGCGGTGCCCATGGAATCGTCATAGAAGGTGTCGGAGGAGAGCACGTTGCCCACCATATAGCGCAAGCCCATCCTCTCGGCGGTCTCGGCGGCGCGCCTTAAGAGCTTGTAGCTCGCGATGGGGGCGTAATTGCCGGGCAGCTCATACTGCGAAACATAGTTGGAATTCGTGCACGCGGCCTGACCCAACACTATATCGCGGATGTGCAGCTCCTTGTGCAGCGCTCCCGCGGAGCCAACGCGGATTATGTTCTCCACGCCGTAGAAGTTGAAGAGCTCATAGGAATAGATGCCTATGGAGGGCATGCCCATGCCGGAAGCCATCACGGAAACGCGCTTGCCCTTATAAAAACCCGTGTAGCCCTGAACGCCGCGAACGTCGTTCACGAGCACCGCGTCCTCAAGGAAATTATCGGCGATGAACTTTGCCCTTTTGGGATCGCCGGGCATCAGAACGGTCTTTGCGAAATCACCGAGCTTTGCGGTGATATGGGGAGTGGGAACGGGCATATTTTACCTCCTTGATAATTTAGTCGTTTATCAGTCGCGCGCCCTGGTCGTTACTTCCTCAACGACCTTGGCCTTGAAGTCGGCAAGCGTCATCGTGCCCAGGTCGCCGCCCTTGCGGGAGCGCACGGCAACGGTGCCGTTTTCGGCTTCCTTGTCGCCGATTATGAGCATGTAGGGGATCTTCTGCATCTGCGCTTCGCGGATCTTGAAGCCTATCTTCTCATTGCGAAGATCGCATTCGACCCTGAGACCTGCGGCCTCGAGCTCTGCGGCGATCGCCTTCGCCTGCTCTGCCGTGCGGTCGGTCATGGCCATGACCTTTACCTGCACGGGGGAGAGCCAGGTGGGGAACGCGCCCGCGAAATGCTCCGTGATAACGCCGATGAAGCGCTCGATGGAGCCGAACACGACGCGGTGGATCATGACGGGCCTGTGCTTTAAGCCGTCCGCGCCCATGTACTCGAGCTCAAAGCGCTCGGGAAGCTGGCTGTCGAGCTGGATCGTGCCGCACTGCCAGGTGCGCCCCAGGCAGTCCTCAAGATGGAAGTCGAGCTTCGGGCCGTAGAAGGCGCCGTCACCCTCGTTGATAACGAATTCCTTTCCCATCTCGGTGATGGCGGCCTTCAGTATCTCCTGATTCTCGATCCACTCCTCCTCGGTGCCGATGTGATCCTCGGGCATGGTGGAAAGCTCTATCGTGTACTTCAGGCCGAAGAGGGAATAGACCTCGTCAAAGAGCGTCGCCACGCCCTTTATCTCATCCTTCATCTGCTCGCGCGTCATGAAGATATGCGCGTCGTCCTGCGTGAAGCAGCGCACGCGGAAGAGGCCGTGCAGCGCGCCGGAAAGCTCATGCCTGTGAACGAGGCCGAGTTCGCCGCAGCGCAGGGGCAGCTCGCGGTAGGAGTGAGGCTCGAGCTTGTAGACGAGCATACCGCCGGGGCAGTTCATGGGCTTTATGGCGAAATCCTCATCGTCGATCACGGTGGTGTACATGTTGTTCTTGTAATGTCCCCAGTGACCGGAACGCTCCCAAAGGGTGCGGTTCAGAATGATCGGGGTGGAGATCTCAACGTAGCCGTAGCGCTTGTGGATCTCGCGCCAGTAGTCGATCAGCGTATTGCGAAGCACCATGCCCTTGGGAAGGAAGAAGGGGAAGCCGGGGCCTTCATCCATGATGGTGAAGAGACCGAGCTCGCGGCCTATCTTGCGGTGATCGCGCTTCTTGGCTTCCTCGATGCGGGTGATGTACTCGTCGAGATCGGCCTTCTTTTCGAAAGCAGTGCCGTAGATGCGCTGAAGCATCTTGTTCTTCTCGCTGCCGCGCCAATACGCGCCCGCGATGCTCATGAGCTTGAAATTCTTTACCTTGCCGGTGTTCTCAACGTGAGGGCCCGCGCAAAGATCTACGAAATCGCCCTGCTTGTAGAAGCTTATGACGGCGTCCTCGGGCAGATCCTCGATAAGCTCTACCTTGTAGGGCTCGTTCCTGTCGGCCATGAACTTGATGGCCTCCTCGCGGGGGAGCTCGAAGCGCTCAAGGGGCAGCTTCTCCTCGACTATCTTCGCCATTTCCTTTTCGATAAGAACGAGATCGTCGGGGGTGAAGGGCTCGTCAACGTCGAAATCGTAGTAGAAGCCGTTGTCGATGGCGGGGCCGATGGCGAGCTTCGCCTCGGGCCTGACCTTCTTGACGGCCTGCGCGAGCACGTGGGAGCCGGTATGACGAAGGGTCCAGCGGCCGTACTCATCGTTGAAGGTGAGGAGCTTCAGGGAGCAGTCGTGCTCAATGGGGGCGAAGGCGTCGTGAGGCTCGCCGTCTATTTCGGCGGCAAGGACCGCCTTCCTCAGGCGGGGGCTGATGGCTTCCGCAACGTCGAAGGCCGTTACGCCGGACTCGAACTCCTTAACGGATCCGTCGGGCAGTGTGATGTGGATCATGTTGTTATCTCCTTAAAAGTATTATTAAAATAAAAACGCCCTCGCAAAAACACGAGGACGGCATTTACCGCGGTTCCACCTCGATTGGGATAAACCCCACTCGATCATTCGCTTCACGGAGGAATGGCTCCGATCGGTCCCGAGGCGGTATCCCAAAGCGCTCATTGCTTCGCTTACAGCCAAGGCGAAGCTCTCTTCAAATGAGCGGTCTCAAGGCGTTGTCCCCGTTCGACCCGATATTCGATTAAAACTAATTATACACCCGAATACAAAACTTGTCAATCACAATTTTGAGCGATAAGCACATATTAGTATTAAGAACTTTGTTTGGAGAGTTGATTTGAAGGTCTTATCGGTATTGAGCGCGGATCACGCGCAGCTTCTTTATGATCTTGCGGAGGAGCTGAACGCCGCGGGGATACGGGCGGAAGCCGCGGAAGGACGCGTGAGTTTTTTCCAAGAGGAGGGGGAGGAGCGGAAGGCCGCCTCCGTGATAGCGGAATTTATATGCGTTAAGTTGAGGGATGAGGAGCTGAGGCGCCTTATAAGCATATACGCCCTCCCGAAGGATAGGGAGGAACGCGCTTTGGAGAAGGCGAGAGAGCTCTGCCCCAACGGCGCACGCGGAGCCGCGGAAAGGCTCGTGACTTCACATTTCAATGAAAACGATATCCTCGTTCCGGAAGGGCTTATCAGGTTCCGTATGCCGGCTCTGTATGAAGAATGGGCGCTTGCGGCGGCGGATGCGGCGCTTGACGCGCGTGCAAAGCTCGAACTCGAGGAGCTTTGCGGGATAGTTTCACTCCTTTCCGGCGCGCGCCCGAAGGGGATGGGGAATATGCGCCTTATCCTCCTGCCGGACGGAAGCTCCGTATTGTCGGATGATACGGGCTGCCGCATCGAATGTGCCGAATCCGATGAAAGGGTGCTTTCGGCGCTCGTCGATTGCTTCATGCCGGAACGGCTTACCGTTTACGATCTCAGCCCAAACGGTATGCCGAGGCTCAGAAAAAGGATAAGGGAGGCGTTCGGAAGAAGGGCCGTGGTGTTCGTAAGAAGAAAGGGCCGCGATTGACGATCAAGTTCGGCGAGATAGCAAAAAAGCCCCGTTTTTTTAACAAATAGTTCATATTCTGGCGCGTTATCGCTGTCGAAATCAGTCTTAAAGTATGCTATAATGGTACTCAATTATAATTGCTTAATAATAGCAGAAAGGCTGTTTCGATACAATGTCCCGAAGAAACGGAGCAACTGCGGCCGCGCTTCGCTGGCTGCGAGTACCTGTGATAACGCTTGTCGCGGCAATACTCGTCGCGCTTTTTGTGTTGCCCTCTGTATTCAAAAACGGTTTGGCGGAGGGTGGTAAGGAGGCGGCGGCTTCCCCCGCGCCCGCCGAAACTGATGGCGCCGAGGCGACCGAATCCTACTCCGGCGGCAGGATACTGCCGGAGGGCGTCACGATCAACGCGGGGGATAAGAACGATGAGGTCATAAGGATCGAAACGAGGCTCATGCAGCTTTACTATATGTCTTCCGATGAGCCCGGCAATGTGTATTACGCGTCCGTTGCGGAAGCGGTAAAGCTCTTTCAGCGCACCCATTATCTGACTCAGACGGGCATAGTTGACGAGGAGCTGCTTGAGCTCATGTATTCGCCCGCCGCAAAGGAATACGTGCTCGAATACGGCAATTCCGGCCAGGACGTGGAGCAGCTTCAGGAAAGGCTCCACTACCTCGGCTATTATTCGGATAAGCAAAACGGCTATTTCGGCGCGGCTACAGAAAAGGCGCTCGAAGAGTTCCAGCTTGTGAATATGCTCCCGGAAGACGGCAAGGCAGATATAAACACCCGTGAGCTCCTGTTCTCGCCCGATGCGCTCGATCCTTCGGGCAAGCCCATTGAGGTCGATCCCATGCCCTTCTTCCCGACTGAAGAGCCCAAGCCCACTCCCGTTCCCACGCTCGAGCCCACGCCCATTCCCACCGAGACGCCCACTCCCGTTCCCACGGCGACTCCCACTCCCACGCCGACCCCCACCGCTGAAGTCCGCGTGACCAATACGCCCACTCCGCGGCCCACATTTACTCCTTCGCCGCGCCCCAACTATACGCCCACCCCGCGGCCCACGTTCACTCCCTCGCCGCGTCCCACCTATACTCCCACACCGCGTCCCACGGCCACCCCGCGCGTGACGCCTACTCCGCGTCCCACAAATACCCCGCGCCCCACCAATACACCGCGTCCGACGCCCACTCAGCGCCCGACGCCCACGCCGCGTGTGACCCCCACGCCGAAGCCCACGGCGACTCCCACGCCGAAGCCGACTCCCACTCCGAGGCCGACTCCGACCCCCACGCCGAGGCCGACTCCGACTCCCACGCCGAAGCCGACCCCGACTCCCACGCCGAAGCCGACTCCGACTCCCACTCCGAAGCCGACTCCGACTCCCACTCCGAAGCCGACTCCGACCCCCACGCCGAAGCCCACGGCGACTCCCACGCCGAAGCCCACGGCGACTCCCACGCCGGTACCCAGTTCCGACGTTGAGACCTTCATAAGCATACTTATGGCTCAGCTCGGCAAGCCTTACGTTAACGCGGGCGTAGGCCCCAACGGCTTCGACTGCTCCGGCCTCGTGTATTACTGCCTGAACATGGCGGGAGTCAGCATCCCCAGATATACCGCCGCTGGTTATTCCAACTGCACTCAGTGGCCCAAGATCACTCCCTACACCGCGCTCCGCAGGGGAGACCTCATATTCTATTGGGATGAGAACCATACGAGGATCTATCACGTGGGCGTTTATCTCGGCAACGGCACGTACATCCATGCTTCAAGCTCCCATGGCGAGGTTGAGATCGCCGATTTCGGAAGCTGGTCCCAGAACCGGTTTGCATGGGGCAGGAGGGTGTTCGGATCATGATGAAGGTCAGGATGCTCGTACTGCTCGATATTCTGCATGAGCTTACGGATGAAGAACATATTATGAACAGCAAGTCTCTGCTCGCGGAATTGAACCGCCGCGGGCATGAGACCGACCGCCGTTCCGTCTATCGCGATATTGAAGCGCTTACGGATTACGGCTTCGATATAGTAACGACCTCCAAGGGCTTTTACCTGCGCCGCAGGCGGTTCACGCTTGCGGAGGTGATGCTTCTCATATCCGCCGTGCAGGCGGCGCCCTTTGTGACCCGCAGCAAGACCGATCAGCTTATGGAAAAGCTCACGGGCTTTTTGAGCGTCTATCAGCAGGAAGGAATAAAGAACGCCTCCAACATAAGCGGAGTCAAATTCGGCAATGAAGAGGTCTATCGCACGATCGAAATGATAAACTGCGGCATCGCGGCCAAAAAGAAGATCTCGTTCCTTTATTACAAGCGCAGCATCATGCGCAGGGACGTCGTCCAGCGCCGCGGCAAGCGCTATAACGTCAGTCCCTACGCAATGGTCTGGGTACAGGACAGGTACTATCTCATCGCCAATATGGACGGCAAGGAGGATATTATCAATTTCCGCCTTGACAGGATACGCGACGTTCGCATAGAGGACGCCCCCGTTCGCCCGGTTTCCGAGGTATCGGATTACGGCGATGAGTTCGACGCGGTCGATTACGCCTCAAAATGCCTCAATATGTTCGGCGGCGAGGTGAAAAGGATCACCCTGCGCTGCGATATGGCTCTGCTCAATGAGCTTTTCGACCGTTTCGGTGAGGAGATCCCCGTCAGAAAGGATGGGGAGGAGCATTTCATAGCAAGGATCGAGGCGGCCGACAGCGACGGCACCGTAAACTGGATCTGCCAGTTCGGCAGCAAGATCGAAGTCACGGATCCGCCCGAGGTGCGCGAAAGGGTGAGGGAGAGGCTCGTTTCCGCCGCCGCGCTTTATGATTGATCGGATCCGATAATTACGTCTATACAAACACACCGCCGGGTGTTATAATATTTACATCACCGCTTCAGGGAGGAAATCTTTGTTATGAAGACACTTGTCAACGAGCAGGAGATAAAGGATAATCTCCGCTTTCTGAAACAGCTTGCCAAGTCCTTCCCCACACAGGAGGACGCCATGACGGAGATCGTCAATTTGAGCTCCATTCTCGCACTTCCCAAATCAACTGAACATTTTATGAGCGACCTGCACGGTCAGGGCGACGCGTTCGAGCATATCCTCAATAACTGCTCGGGCGTTATCCGCAATGAGATCTCCAGGCTCTTCAAGGATGAGCTTTCATTCGAAGAGATGGAGACCTTGGCTACCATAGTCTATTACCCCCGCCGCAAGATCGCGCTGGAGCTCAAGAACGTCGAGGATAAGGACGCCTGGTATAAGCGCACGCTTAGGCTTCTGATCCAGCTCGGCCGCAAGGTTTCAAGTAAATACACCCGTTCCCGCGTGAGAAAGAATATCGACCCCCGCTTCGCCTACATTATCGAAGAGCTTCTCACAGCCCGCATCAATTTCCACGATCTGGACGCCTATTATGATGAGATATTCGATTCCATAATCCGTTACGATTACGCCGAAAACGTGATCGTTGCGCTGACGGATACGATCAAGAAGCTCGCCGTTGAGCGCATGCACATCGTCGGCGATATTTACGACCGCGGACCCGAGCCCCATCGCATACTCGATCTGCTGCTCGATCATCCCTCCGTCGATATCCAGTGGGGCAACCACGATATCCTTTGGATGGGCGCCGCCATGGGCGACAAGACCTGCATATCCGGCGTGCTCACGAACAGCTTCCGCCACGGCAATCTTGAGCTCATTGAGGATGTTTACGGCATAAACCTCCGTCACCTGCTCATGTTCGCGCAGGAGACCTATAAATCCGCGCTCGTTTTCCGTCCGAGGAAGACCGGCGTTGACGCTTACTACGATAATCCCGAAGTCAACATCAGAGCCAAGCTGCATAAGGCGATATTCGTCATAATGCATAAGCTCGAAGGCCAGATGATAAAGCGCAACCCGAACTTCGGCCTGAACCACAGGCTCCTGCTCGAGGGCATCAACAAGGAGCATTCCACCATCACGATAGAGGGCGTTTCCCATCCCATAAAGGATGCGGATTTCCCCACCATCGACATGAAGGATCCCTACAAGCTTACAGACGAGGAGCAGGCGATAATCGACGAGCTCCAGCAGAGCTTCTTAAAGAGCCCCCGCCTGCAGAAGCATATGCGCTTCTTCATAGAGCGCGGCTCAATGTACCTTATCGTAAACAACAATCTGCTTTACCATGCGCTCGTTCCCATGAATGAAGACGGCTCCTTCAAGGACGTCGAATTGGGCGGAGTCGCAAGGCACGGCAAGGAGCTCTTCGATTACCTCGATTCCGAAGTCAAGCGCATCTATCATAAGGATCCCGGAGAAAGGACTCCCGAAGAGCTCGATCTCATGTGGTATCTCTGGTGCGGACCCGATTCCCCCTTCTTCGGCAAGAACAAGATGACGACCTTCGAGCGCGTCGAAATAGACGATTCCAAGACCCACAAGGAAAAGCGCAACGCCTATTACTCCTATCAGGATACGGAGGATATGGCGATCGCCATAATGCACGAGTTCGGCATAGAGGATACCGAAAACTCCGTTATAGTTAACGGTCATATCCCCGTTGAGAAGATCAACGGCGAGAACCCCATAAAGGCCAACGGCAAATTGATAGTCATCGACGGCGGCTTCTCCAAATACTATCAGAAGACGACGGGCATCGCCGGCTACACCCTGACCTACGATTCGAGGGGACTTTACATAGTCGCGCACGAGCCCTTCGTGAGCCTCCAGAAGGCCATCGAGGAGAACGCGGATATCAAGGCGACGATCGAGGTCCAGGATATCCTCGCCACCAAGGGCCAGATGACCATCCGCGATACAGACAAGGGCCGCGTGATAGAGGATGAGATCCACTCCCTCGAAATGCTCGTTCAGGCCTTTGAATACGGCTTTATAAAGGAGAACTACAGATCCAAGCTCGTGAAGATCTCCACCGCCTATTAAAAGTACGATATGACCCCGCGAGGCGCGCCTTGCGGGGTCATTTTTCGCGATACTGTTTTTTCGCTTGACTTTATGCGCGAAATGGTATAAGATTATTTAGTAAAAATTCGGCTTTGCCGAAATATGAAAGGTAGAATCGTATGCTTTCTTTTTTGAATCCCGTTAATTTGGCTTCCCTCGTTTCCTGCGGCGGCGCTCAGTCCGGCGATGGCACCTCGGCCGGCGGTTTGGGCGGCACCTGGATGCTCCTCATAATGCTGGGTCTCATGCTCGTATTGTTCTTTGTTATGAGCATTCCTCAGCGCAAGCGTGAAAAGCAGGTAAAGGAAATGCTTGCGGCGATCAAGCCCGGCGACAGGGTGCGCACCATTGGCGGCATCTACGGCACCGTCACCAGCATTAAGGATGACGTTATCACCATCAGCGTCGGCCCCGATAAGGTCCGCCTCGTATTCGCAAGGGGCGCCATTGCCACCATCGAGGATGCTCCCGTTGAGGCCACTATCGACGGCGACGTTAAGGACGTCAAGTGATCCCATAAGATCTGATTCGTAAAGGCTCCGCAAACGAAAGCGGAGCCTTTTTCGTTTCCGCTCATATCGGCGCCTCCCGAAGAATACGCTTAACAAAAAAGGAGGTCGCTATGACGGACAGGAAGGAAAGAAAAAGCGGGGGGAGCCCCGTGCTTAAAACGGTTATAGGCGGACTTGCGGGGTGCGCGGCAAGCGTCGCGCTGGCGCTCGCATTCTCATTCGTACTCATGAAACAATGGCTTGGGATGGAGGCGCTCCCATTCATAAACGCGGGGATCAAGGCGGTCTGCGCGGGCATAGCGGCGTTTGCAGCCGTCCGCGGAGCCGCTTCACGAGCGGTATTGAGGGGAGCTGCGGCGGGGCTCGTCTATATGGCGGTCACGACCGTTGTTTTTTCATTGCTTTCCGGGGGTTTTTCGATAAAGCCTTCCGCCCTTGCGGACGCCGCCGTATGCGCTGCGGTAGGCGCCGCGGTGGGGATCGTGCACAATTTGAGGCAATAGTTCGCGCGCATTTGACCGTTTCCTCCATATATTAAAAAAGGTCTTGAATTGGGAAACGATTCGGTGTATAATTATACATCATCCGATAGAAGGATAAATATGTTCCATGGAGGATATAAAATGAAGCACATTAAGAACATCCAGAAGCCCTGCATCAGGTCCGGTGAGAACACCGCTTGCGGTGAGTGCCAGGCCTCCTGTCAGTCCGCCTGCAAGACCTCCTGCACCGTTGCAAATCAGAAGTGCGTCAAGACGGCTAAATAATCCTGATGATCCACGCATTTGAATATCGCGGCACATACCTTGTGCTGGATGTTGAGAGCGGAGCCGTTCATGAGGTGGACAAACCCACATTTGATGTGATCAGCACACTCGAGCAGGGCAATGCCGTTGATGCATTGCCCTATTCTCGTTCATTGATCGATGAGATAATGGAGGAGATAGACGAGCTTCGCAAAGAAGGACTGTTTGATACCCCCGCTCCCGAAGCGCCCCGCGCGCTGGGGGCTTATTCGCCTATAAAATCAATGTGCCTGAACGTAGCGCATGACTGCAATCTCAGGTGCGCGTACTGCTTTGCCGAAACGGGCGAATTCCACGGCGGAAGGATGCTCATGCCATTCGAAACGGCCAAAGCCGCTCTCGATATGCTTATCAAAAGGTCGGGCGGCAGGTATCATCTCGAGGTGGATCTCTTCGGCGGCGAGCCCCTTATGAATTGGGAAGTTGTTAAGAGGATCGTCGCCTACGGGCGCGAGCTGGAGAAGGCTCACAACAAGCACATCAATTTTACGATCACCACCAACGGCGTCGCGCTTGATGATGAAAAGATCGATTTCATCAACCGCGAAATGTTCAACGTCGTTCTTTCGATCGACGGCAGGCGCGAGGTGCACGATGCGCTTCGCGTCACCCCCAATAAAAAGGGCTCCTACGATATGATCGTACCCAAGGCCCAAAAGCTCGTTTCCGAAAGGGGAGAGGGAGAGCATTACATCAGGGGCACCTTCACCGCGGAAAACCTCGATTTTACGGAGGACGTAAAGGCTCTGCACGATCTCGGGTTCGAGCAGATCTCCGTCGAGCCCGTTGTTTTGAAGCCGGACGAGCCCCACGCGATCAACGATACCAACGTCGATCGTGCGATCGAAGAATACGACCGCCTTGCGGATTACGTTATAGAATGCAGGGAAGAGGGCAGGCCCTTCAACTTCTTCCACTTCTACGTGGATCTGAACAGCTCTCCGTGCCTTGCCAAGAGGGCACTGGGCTGCGGCGCGGGCGTCGAATACGTTGCCGTCGCGCCGAACGGAGATATTTACCCCTGCCATCAGTTTGTGGGCGATAACGATTTCCTGCTCGGGAACGTGCTTCGAACCGATGAAGAAGGCAATGTCCCTTTGAATGACGAGATCAGGGACAGGTTCGCTTCCTGCAATATCTTCACCAAAGAAAAGTGCTCGCACTGCTGGGCGAAGTATTACTGCAGCGGCGGCTGTGCGGCCAACGCGCACAAGCTGAACGGCTCCATCACGGAGCCCCCCGAAATAAGCTGCAAGCTTTTGAAAAAACGCACGGAAATAGCCATCGGAATGGCGACAGCCGATAAGGCCGGCGCCGAATAACCCGTGAAACGGGCTCCTATCACGGTCGGAAAGGAGGGATCGGTATGATCATCTACTCGCCTTCAAAATACTACACGCCGGAAACGGAAGCGGATCGCTGCGATGCGTTCCTTCCCATCGTTATGCGTGCGCTCAGGGCGAGGGGCATCAACACCGAAGAGGAGCGCACGCGCTTCATGTATCCCGATCTTTCGATGCTTCGCGATCCTTTCGGCCTGCCGGGAATGAAGGCCGCCGTCGATAGGATAGAAGAGGCGCTCGTCGCGGGGGAGAGCATCTGCGTTTACGGCGATTATGACGTTGACGGCATCTGCGCCACCACAATGCTTCTGCATTATCTTCTGAGCATTGGCGGAGAGGTCTCCTACCGCATCCCTTCAAGGCATGACGAAGGTTACGGCATAAGCCGCAGGGCGATCGACGCGCTTCACGGCGCGGGCGTTTCGCTCATAATCACCGTCGATAACGGTATCTCCGCCGCTTCCGAAATAGCTTACGCTTCGGAACTCGGGATAGACGTTATAGTGACCGATCACCACATTCCGCCGGAGACCATACCCGAATGCACGGCCGTCATCTGTCACTCCCTTGAAGGGAGCGAATATCCCCGCTACCTCTGCGGAGCCGGCGTCGCGCTGAAGCTCATACAGGCGCTCGGCGGGGTCGAAGCGGCGGAGGATTACATATTCCTTGCCGGAGTTGCGACCGTTGCGGACGTCGTGCCCCTTCTCGATGAAAACCGTCTGCTCGTAAAGTATGCTCTCGATGCGCTCAACAGCGGCAAATGCTGTATCGGCATGCGTATGCTGCTCGAAAGCCTTTCCGCCAAAAAGCCTTATACCGTCTATAATATCGGGTTCGGCGTCGCGCCAAGGCTCAATGCCTCCGGCCGAATAGGGGATGCTTCCCTCGGCGTCGAGCTGTTCATGACCGAGGATGAGCAGGAGGCGGCCGGCATAATAGCCGAGCTCACGCGCCTCAATGAAAAGCGCCAGGCGGAGGAGCAGAGCATACTCGATGAAGCGATCCGCATGGTGGAGGATCTTGACGCGTCGGACAAGCACGTTATACTCCTTGCTTCCGAAAAATGGAATTCGGGCGTCATCGGAATAGCGGCTTCGAGACTGACCGAAATGTACCATCGGCCGACCATACTCTTCTCGCTGCATGATAACGCGCTGAAGGGCTCCGCAAGGTCGATAGAGGGCATAAACATCCATGACGCGCTCAAAGCCCATTCCGATATGTTTTTCCGCTTCGGCGGGCACGCAAAGGCCGCGGGCGTGACTATGGAGCGCGAAAGATTCCCCGAATTCTGCAAGGCTCTGGAAGCCTATTTTGCCGAAAACTGCCCTCCGGAGCTCTTTATCCCGAGGCGGGGCTACGAATTTGATGAGGATCTGAGCCAGATCACCATGGAGCTCGTGCGCCAGCTCGAAATGCTCGCCCCCTACGGTGAGGGCAATCCGCCGCCCGTGTTCCATATCTCGAACGTGAGCCCCTACCACATAAGGCGCTTCGGGTGCGATGGGCAGCACCTCCGCATGGATCTGAGGCAGAATCGTTTCTGCTTCGAAAGCGTCTATTTCTGCGGCGGCAGGAGCTTTGACAATATAATGAGGGCGGACAGCATTTCGCTCCTCTATTCACCCTTCATAAACAACTGGAACGGGACGGAGAACCTGCAGATGCGCGTGATTTCGGTAAGGCCGGATCTGCCCAGATGCGCCTCCCGCTTCATAAAGAGCAACAGCCCCGCGTTCTATATGTCTTTCATATTCGATATGGAAAACGAGGGCAGGGAAGCGGAGCTGCCCCCCGTTACGGAAGAACCCGTTGCGGAAACGGTAAGGAACACTTTTGCGGGCCTTATGGTGCTTGCGTTCACTACCGACGGCGCAGAAAACGTTTTAAGGGAGCTTTCTTCCGCAGGGGTCGAGAATTTCGAAGTATGTTTCGGCACCGTGCCGGACGGCGTATTTTCCGGCAACGTGCTTCTGCTCGCGCCGCGTGTTGATAAGCTTCCCGAAAAGGGCTATAATAAGATCATATTCGCAGACGAGCCCTATTGCAGGGGCGTCTATGCCGCCGTGCGCGAGACTGTGCCGCATGCGGAGCTTACCCGCACCGGCAAGGAATACGATCTTGCCGATATCTGCAGCGGCTTTTCGATAAGCCGTGACGAGATGGGAACTTATTATAAGGCGATCGCAAAGCTCGTGCCGAGCAAGGTCTATTCCGTTACGGAGCTTGCAGCCACCCTTTCCGAAATGCTCAATCGCCCCATCCATCAGACTGCGTTTGTGCTTAAAGTTTTCCGCCAGCTCGGATTTATCGCGCACGATAACGGCAGCGCGGTAAGGATAGTGAGCAGCGAGCGGAAGAAGCTCGATGAGAGCGTTATTTACAGAACGGTCTCGGAGCTGCAGCATTCGATCTGTTAATATTTTTTCGGAGGTATCTTATATGTTTACCGAACAGGATTTCAAAGCCGCCATAAGGGAGATCCCCGATTTTCCCAAGGAGGGCATACTCTTTTACGACATCACCACTCTGCTGAAGGATCCCGTCGCTTATAACGAGCTCATTACCGCCATGGCGGATTCACTCCGCGATCTCAACGTTGATGTTGTGGTTGGCCCCGAAGCGAGGGGTTTCGTGGTCGGCGCTCCCGTAGCTTATGCGCTGAACACGGGCCTCGTCCTTGCAAGAAAGCCCGGCAAGCTCCCCGCGGAGACAGTCAGCATCTCCTATGGTCTTGAGTATGGCAGCGATAAGCTTGAGATCCATAAGGACGCTATCAAGCCCGGTATGCGCGTCGCCATTGCGGACGATCTGCTTGCCACCGGCGGCACCGCCCTTGCCACCGCAAAGCTCATCGAGGAGATGGGCGCCGAGGTGGTGGGCCTTGTATTCGCGATCGAGCTTACCGATCTCGGCGGGCGCGAGCGTCTTGCCGATTACGACGTGCAGTCCTTCATGAAGTACTGATATAAAACCGACCGAAAGGGGGTGAGCCGATGGATCGTCTGATGCCTATATGCGAAAAAAAGTATTCGCCTGAAAAGGTGGAGCTCATCAAGCGCGCCTCCGATTTTGCGCGCGCCGCGCACGAAGGGCAGAAGCGTGAATCGGGCGAGCCCTATTATACCCATCCGGAAGCCGTAGCCGTATCCCTTGCCAAAATGGATATGGACGCGGATACCGTCGCCGCGGGCCTTCTGCACGACGTTGTTGAGGATGGCGAAGGCATAACCGTTGAAAAGCTCACCGAGCTTTTCGGCGAGGATATTGCCGGCATGGTGGACGGCGTCACAAAGCTCACCAAGACCGGCAACGCGAGCGACCTCCAGACGAGGGAGGACCGTCAGGCCGAAAACCTCCGCAAGATGTATCTTGCCATGGCGAACGACGTGCGCGTGGTTATAATCAAGCTTGCCGACCGCCTTCACAACATGCGCACCCTCGGCAACTGCAGCCTTGAAAAGCGGCAGAGGATCGCGCGTGAGACCCTTGACGTTTACGCTCCTCTTGCGGATCGCTTCGGTATGGGCGCTATCAAGGCGGAGCTTGAGGATCTTGCCTTCGAGCACCTGTATCCCGAAGAATACCGCCACCTCTGCTCGCTTATAGAGCCTCAGCAGAACGAGCGCATGCGCCTTCTCAATTCCGCAATAAAGACCATCGTTTCCGCCCTCGATCAGGCGGGCATCAAGTGTGAGATCAGCGGCAGAAGGAAGCACATGTATTCCATCTTCCGCAAGCTGAAACGCAACAACAAGGGCCTTTCGGAAATTTACGATCTTGTCGCGATCCGCGTAATAGTCGGCACGGTGAACGATTGTTATGCCAGCCTCGGCGTGATCCATTCCATTTGGAAGCCCGTCCCCGGCCGCTTCAAGGACTATATCTCCATGCCCAAGACCAATATGTACAGGTCGCTCCATACCACGCTTTTCAGCGAGATGGGCATGCCGTTCGAGGTGCAGATAAGGACTCAGGAAATGCACCGTACCGCCGAATACGGCGTTGCGGCGCATTGGCTTTATAAAGAAGGCAAGGCGAGGCCGGATGAGCTTGACAGCAAGCTCGCGTGGGTGCGCGATCTTTTGAATTACGAGGGCGACGCCGATTCTACCCGTGAATTCATAGAAAACATCCGCAAGGATTTCTTTTCCGATTACGTTTACGTGCTTACCCCCACCGGTGAGATAATCGACCTTCCCGCGGGCTCCACGCCCATCGACTTCGCTTACCGCATCCACACTAACGTAGGCAACCATATCCAGCACGTCAAGGTGAACGGCGCGCTCGTTAAGCTCGATCACAAGCTCCGCACCCATGACGTTGTTGAGATAATCACAAATCAGCAGTCCTCCCCCGGAAGGGATTGGATCAATTACGCAAAGACCTCCCAGGCAAAGACGAAGATACGCCAATGGTTCAAAAAGGCGAACAGGGAGGAGAATATCGTAAGGGGCCGCGATATGCTTACCGAGGCGGCGAAGCGCCAGGGCAAGAAGCTGGCCGACCTCATAAAGCCCGAATTCTGCGCCCCGCTCCTGAAGCGCTTTACGCTGAACGATATTGACGACGTTTATGCCGCGATAGGCTACGGCGGAATGACCACCGGGCAGGTGCTCCACAGGCTGATGGAGGAATACCGAAAGGCCGAAAAGGCCGCGGAGCTCGAACAGCGCCTGCAGGAAAAGGAGGAACAGCGCGAAAGCTTCGACGAACAGGGCAGGGGAGTCGTCGTAAAGGGGCAGCATGATATGGTCGTGCATTTCGCCCGCTGCTGCACTCCCGTTCCCGGCGACGAGATATTCGGCTATATCACAAGGGGCAGGGGCGTTTCCATCCACAGGAAGGACTGCCCGAACGCCGAAACGCTCATGCTCGACGTTGAGCGCATCGTTCCCGTCGAGTGGGTGACGGACAGTACCCATACCTTCCCGGTCACTATCCACGTGATCTCGCGCGAGAAGGCGGGCATTATGATGGAAATAACACAGCTCCTGCTGAGCCTTCATATCAACACGAAATATCTTAATGCGAAATCGGCGGGCTCCAAGGTCGATATAAGCATCACTTTCGACGTTCGCGATTCGCTCCAGCTCCAGAACATGATCCGCGCCATAGAAAAGCTGGATTCCGTTGAGCTGGTCGAACGCACCAATATGATCCACGCGTAATGAGAGCAGTCGTTCAAAGAACAGCCCAATGCGGCGTTTCAATAGAAGGAAAAACTGTGGGCAGCATAGGAAGGGGATTTCTTGTGCTGCTCGGCATTCATTTATCCGATGAAAAGGCGGACGCCGATTACATCATAAAGAAGATCTCCGGGCTCCGCGTGTTCGAGGACGAGGCGGGCAAGATGAACCTTTCCCTTTCGGAAGTTGGCGGCGAGCTGCTCATCGTATCCCAATTCACCCTTTACGGCGATGCGCGCCACGGCAATCGTCCTTCGTTCACAGAAGCGGCCCTCCCCGAAAAGGCTGTGCCCCTTTATGAATACACGGTGGCGGAGCTTTCGAAGAAATTTCCCGTTGCAACGGGCATTTTCGGGGCCGATATGCAGGTCTCGCTCGTGAACGACGGCCCCGTTACGATCCTTCTTGACAGCAAAAAACAGTTTTGAAAGGCGCTAAATGCTTAATATCAGATGCATCCACACAGGCCCGCTTGCGGTCAATACCTATATAGTATGGAGGGAGGGGGATAATGCCCCCTTCGACTGCGTTGTGATAGATCCCGCAAATTCCGCAAAGGTGATGGGCTTTCTCAATGCAAACGGCCTCGTTTTGAAGGCCATACTGCTGACCCACGGGCATTTCGATCATATAATGGGCGTTGCCCGCCTGAAGGAACAGACGGGGGCGAAGATCTATATAAACAAGCTCGACGCGCCCGCTTTGGGCGATAACAGCGCAAGCCTCGCCGCAATGATAGGCGTAAAGGTGGATCCTTCCGAGGTGGATGTATTCGTTGAGGACGGCTCCGTTATCGAGGAGGCGGGGGTCCGTTTCCGCGCCGTTCACACTCCCGGTCATACAATGGGCGGCGTATGCTACATACTGGATGACGAGCGCGTGATATTCTCCGGAGATACGCTCTTCCGCCTCAGCATGGGGAGAACGGATCTTCCCGGAGGCGATACGGGCATGCTGCTTGATTCTATCATCTACAAGCTCTTTACGCTGAAGGGCGATTACCGCGTGCTTCCCGGGCATGAGGGCGAGACCACTCTCGAATACGAACGCAAATACAATCCCTGCGCAAGGGGCGGAATGTACGAATGAAGCTCATTACCAACAGACCCGAATTCTATAACGATATTTGTGAGGAGATCCGTCTCTTCCTTCCGCGCGCCGAAATAACGATGGAGGGCGGGGAGGAGGACGGCTCCCTTTCCCTTATGCTGAGCACGGGCGAGTATTTTGACGCGAGCGCTGTTTATCGCTGTGACGAGGGGGAGTATTCATATACCCACCGCACTCCGTACAGGGGCGGTTCGGAAGTGATAGAGCGCCGCTATGCGAAGCGCTGTATGAAGGCGGCCTGCTTCAGAGCAATGCGCAAGGCGTTCCCGAAAAAGCTCATACCTTGGGGCTCGCTCACGGGGATCCGCCCGACGAGACTCCTGCGCGAGCTTATTTCGACCGAAGGCTATGAGGAAGCAAAAAGGCTGATGCTCGAAGAATTCGACGTATCGTATGATAAATTCCTCCTTGCCGAAAGGATAGACCGCATACAGCGACCCGTTATCGAAAGCGCGCGCCCCGATGAATTCGGAGTCTATATTGGCGTCCCTTTCTGCAGGACGCGCTGTCTTTACTGCTCTTTCGCCTCACAGATACGCACAAAAAAGACCGATATGGCGGCATATCTTGAAGCCCTGCATCGCGATATTGAGCTGGGCTCGGCCATGGCTGAGGCGCACGGGCTCAAAGCAAGGTCGTTCTATATGGGCGGCGGCACACCCACCATATTGACCGAGCGGGAGCTTGACGAGCTTCTTGATAAGATATGCGCCTGCTACGATACCCGCGGCCGTGAGTTCACCGTAGAAGCCGGCAGGCCAGATACCATAACGGAAGAAAAGCTCCGCGTTATGAAAGCGCACGGAGTCAGCCGAGTCTCCGTCAATCCCCAGACCTTCTGCGACAGGACGCTGCGCCTCGTTGGGCGCGATCATACCTCTGCGGATATAGAGGCGTGCTATGAGCTCGTCCGCAGAATAGGCTTTGATTCGGTCAATATGGATCTTATCGCGGGGCTCCCCGGTGAGGATGAGACCGCGTTTGGGGCCTCTCTCCGCGCCGCAGAGGCGCTTTCACCGGAATGCCTTACCGTGCATACCCTTGCGATAAAGCGAGCCTCAAGGCTCCACGAGCATCTTGACGAGTACGATCTCCCCTCGGTGGAAAGCGTTGAGCGCATGGTCGATATGGGGCATGAGACCGCCGAGAGAATGGGCATGGAGCCCTACTATATGTACCGCCAGAAATACATGGCGGGCAATCTCGAAAACGTAGGCTATTCGAAGTCCGGCTCGATATGCATTTATAATATAGACATGATGGAGGACGGCATGAGCATACTGGCTCACGGCGCCGGCGCTATGACTAAGCGCGTATTTGAAGGCGGCGGCAGGATAGAGCGCGTTCCCAATCCGAAGGATATAGATACATATATCCGAAAGATCGAGCAGACCAACGCGGAGAGGGAAGAACTCTTTTCGCTGTGAGATGAAAGACTGCATATAAACAAAAAGCTCATCCAAATGGATGAGCTTATTTGTCAATAAGATCAATACTTGCGCTTCCTGGCAGCCTCAGCCTTCTTCTTGCGCTTTACGCTGGGCTTTTCATAATGTTCGCGACGCCTTGCATCAGCAAGGATACCGGAGCGGGCGCACTTACGCTTCCAACGCTTGAGGGCGCTCTCCAGGGATTCATTTTCACCAACATGAATTTCCATTGACCTATTTCCCCCCTCTCTTATGCGGGACATCCGTTTCGTTGAGCTTAACTCAAATACCCTCCTATTATAATGATTCCTTAGGCGGTTGTCAACAGCTAAAAGGCCTTTTTTTACCATCAATTCAGAATATATCGCCGTACTTGACAAAAACGGCGGGCGGTATTACAATCCATATAAGCTGTTTGGAGGTATTACCCATGCTCAAGGCAAGATACGCGACTGAATTTGAAAGAATAAATGAGCTGAAGCTCAAGTACAGCGCCGATCTCGAGCATCCCGTTTTCGGCGAGGGATGCGAAGTATCGCCCCTTATTATGTTTATAGGGGAGGCGCCGGGGCGTGAGGAAGCCGAGCGCGGCAGGCCGTTCGTAGGCAAGGCGGGGAAGCAGCTTGACGAGATGCTCGATCTCGCGGGGATAAAGCGTGAGGAAGCGTTCGTTACCAACGCGGTAAAATATCGCCCGACCAATATCAAAAACGGCCGCGCATCCAACAGGACCCCCACTGAGCTGGAAATAGTCGATGGCCTGAGCCTCCTTAAATTCGAAATAGAGACTGTCGATCCCGTAATAATCGCGACCCTCGGCAACGTGCCCCTTTCCGCAGTTTCACGCCTGATCCGCGGAAGGATCGATCCGATGAAGGTGGGGGAGAGGCACGGCTGCGCAATGCAGGCCGCAATAGGCGGAGCCGTGAGAAGGCTCTTCCCGCTCTATCATCCCGCCGCCTGCATCTACCGCAAGGAATTGAGGCCCGTCCTTGAGGAGGATCTTAAGGCTTTGGGCCGGTATGCAGAGGAGCTGCGCAGCAGGATATGAGCCCCGGGAAGCCCGGGTAAAAGGAAAAGACGATACGGATATGAAAAAGCACGGTCGCCCGTGCTTTTTCCATGTACTTTATCAGGAGCTTATTTGTTCTTGCTGTACGGGCAGCACCCGCCGCAAGCCGCGCAATTTCCCGTGCAGCCGCCCTTCTTGCTCTTTTTCTGCTTCACAAGCGAGAATGCTGCAAGCCCGACTGCGATCAGTACCGCGGCGGCCGCTATGATCGTCGCCGCGTTTTCCGCGATCCATTCAAACATATTGACCGCACTCCTTTCCGTTTATCCTTTTCAGATTTTGACGTCCTGAGTCAGCTTGGTGGCCTCCTTGTACTTCCTGATGAACAGCATGTAGATCATGACGCCCAGCAGCGCAAAGGCGGCAATGAGGCTGACGATGTTAACGGCAGTTCCCGCGCCGGTCGCAAGATTGCCGGTCACGAGGTTGCCGAACTGGTTGATCATGAGGGCGATCGCATAGGCGAAGCCGCACTCATAGAGGATGGCGAACCAGGTCCAGCCGCGGTTGTTCATTTCGCGCTTGATCGCGCCCATAGCCGCAAAGCAGGGTGCGCAGAGCAGGTTGAACACGAGGAACGAGAAGCCCGCGATCTTCGTTTCGAACGCAGCGGCGATATTGGGCCAGCCGCCGTAGAGTATGCCCATCGTGCCGACGATGTTCTCCTTCGCAACGAGGCCCGTGACGGAGGCGACGGCCGCCTTCCAATGGCCCCAGCCCAAGGGAGCGAATATCCACGCGACGCCCTTGCCTATATAGGCGAGGATCGAATGCTCCATCTCCTCCTCGGCAAGCATGCGGAAGGTCCCATCGACCCAGCCGAAGAACGAGGTGAACCAAACAACTATGGTGGAGAGCAGGATTATGGTGCCCGCCTTCTTAATGAACGACCAGCCGCGCTCCCAGGTGGAGCGGAGCACGTTCTTAAGCGTGGGCAGATGGTATGCGGGCAGCTCCATAACGAAGGGAGCGGGCTCGCCTGCGAAGCGCTTGGTCTTCTTGAGCATTATGCCGGAAACGATTATCGCAGCCATGCCTATGAAGTAAGCAGAAACGGCGATCAGCGGGGATTTGCCGAACAGCGCGCCCGCGATCATGGCAATGAACGGGAGCTTTGCGCCGCAGGGGATGAACGTGGTCGTCATTATCGTCATACGGCGGTCGCGCTCGTTTTCGATCGTTCGCGAGGCCATTATGCCGGGGATACCGCAGCCGGTGCCGATGAGCATCGGGATGAACGATTTGCCGGAAAGACCGAAACGCCTGAAAATACGGTCAAGCACGAATGCGATACGCGCCATGTAGCCGCAGCCTTCGAGTATCGCGAGCAGGAAGAACAGCACGAGCATCTGGGGAACGAAGCCCAGCACTGCGCCGACGCCCGCGACGATACCGTTCTGAATGAGGCCGTAGAGCCATTCGGGGACCCTTGTATTGCCTTCCTCGTCGAGCAGCGCCTTGTCTATGAGCGCGGGGATGCTCGGCACCCAAACGCCGTCCTCCGCGGGATCGGGCTCCTCAAAGCCCTTCTCCTCGAAGTAGGCGACGGCGTCCTTGAAGGTCATAGCGTTCGTCTCTTCCTCATCCGCATCCCCGGGGATGGTATCGTAATAAACGGTCAGTTCGGAGACTTCAAGCGTTTCATCGTCCGTTACCTCGGTCTTTGCGGAAGCTTCCGAGGAGGTGAAGGCTTTGATCTCGGAAAGAAGAGCGGCGGAATCGAACTCCTCATCCTCAAGATCGAATTCGAAGCCGTAGGCCGCGAGCGCGTTCGTCGCCGCCTCAAAATCGCCGGCCTTTTCTTCGGCCGCCTTGGAGCCTATGCCGAACAGGTGATAGCCGCTGTCGCCGAAGAGGCCGTCGTTAGCCCAGTCGGTGGCGGAAGCGCCTACCGTGACCATCGCGATGTAGTAAACGAGGAACATGACGAGCGCGAATATGGGAAGACCCAGCCAGCGGTTAGTAACGACCTTGTCGATCTTATCGCTCTTTGTGAGCTTGTTTTCCCTCTTCTTCTTATAGCAGGCCCTTGTGACTTCGGCGATATAGACGTAGCGCTCGTTGGTGATTATCGATTCCGCGTCGTCGTCGAGCTCCTTTTCCGCCGCTTGGATATCCTTTTCGATATGCTCAAGGGTGGCCGAGGGGATCTGCATCTGCTCAAGCACCTTTTCATCACGTTCGAATATCTTTATAGCGTACCAGCGCTGCTGCTCCTCGGGCATATCGTGAACGACAGCCTCCTCGATGTGTGCGAGCGCGTGCTCGACCGTGCCGGAGAAGGTGTGCTGAGGAATGGTTTTGCCGTGATGAGCCGCCTCTATCGCGGCCTCGGCGGCATCCTTGACGCCCGTTTCACGAAGCGCGGAGATCTCAACTACCTTGCAGCCTATCTGGCGGGAAAGCTCGGCAATATTGATCTTGTCGCCTTCCTTTTTGACGATGTCCATCATATTGACGGCGACGACTACCGGTATGCCGAGCTCCGTGAGCTGGGTCGTGAGGTAGAGGTTCCTTTCGAGGTTGGTGCCGTCAACGATATTGAGGATCGCATCGGGGCGCTCCTTGATGAGGTAATCCCTGGCAACGACTTCCTCCAAAGTATAGGGGGAGAGGGAGTAGATGCCGGGAAGGTCGGTGATGGTAACTTCGTCGTGCTTTTTGAGCTTGCCTTCCTTCTTTTCGACCGTAACGCCCGGCCAGTTTCCAACGAACTGGTTTGAGCCGGTCAGCGCGTTGAACAGCGTGGTTTTACCGCTGTTGGGGTTGCCCGCAAGGGCTATCCTTATACCCATGGTTTCTTCCTTTCTTGTTTGCTGTCAGATCTGTTCGGGCGGTTAGCATTACCTAACCCATTCCCGAAAAATAATAGGCGCAAAGCCCTTTATTCAACTTCTACCATTTCCGCGTCCGCCTTGCGGATGGAAAGCTCATAGCCGCGGACTGTGACCTCTATCGGGTCGCCCAAGGGCGCCACCTTGCGGACGAATACGGGCGTCCTCTTGGTAATGCCCATGTCCATAATGCGGCGCTTTACCGCGCCTTCGCCGTGGAGCTTTACGACGATCGCCGTTTCTCCGATCTTAACGTCCCTTAATGTCCTCACTTTCTGTTCCTCCTTGTTAAAATTATCAGACCATTATCTTTCTTGCGAGCTCGTCGCTCACCGCAATGCGGCTTTCCTTGACCTTTACTATCACGTTGCCGCCCAATGTGCTGATGAGGCTTACCTCGCCGCCTACCGTGAAGCCGAGGTCTTCAAGATGCTTTTTGATCTCGGGACTGCCGCCGATCCTTTTGATGATCTGAGGCTGACCCAATTCCGCATAGTTCAACGGCATCATTAGCTCCCTCCTTCTTAATTAGCAAATGCTAACTTTATGACCAAAATATTAGCCGGGTCATACTTTCCGCAAGGCAAAGCTGCGGTTAGCTACCCCTAACCGAGTATCATTATAATTAGCGACTGCTAACTTGTCAAGCGAATTTTTGATATATTTTGAACTTTGGGCTTTTTTTTCGATACATTGAACTTTGGGCTTTTTTTTCGATACCTATTGATAAAATAGGGCCGATGCGATAAAATAACCTGTAAGAACCGCTTGCGGATAGAGCTTGAGACCGTTGTTTTAGCTTTATCAGCGGGCTTTTCGAAACGAGATAATATAATGAAAGGGAGCCCTTGCCGGGCAGGGGGGAATCATAAAATGTCCATGCGCGAATCCGGGGAAATGTACCTCGAGACAATACTCATACTATCGGAAAAGCTGCCCAATGTCCGCAGTATAGACATTGGGGATCACATGGGCTATTCAAAGCCCTCCGTAAGCCGCGCCGTCGGCCTCCTGAAAAAGGAGGGTATGATAAGGATGGACAGCGCCGGCTATATCACCCTCACCGAAGCGGGGGAGGAAAAGGCAAAACGCATTTACGAGCGGCACACGCTTTTGACTCAGCTTCTTATCAACCTCGGAGTCGATGAGCAGACCGCCGCATACGACGCCTGCCGCGTTGAGCATTACATAAGCGATACGACCTTCGATGCAATAAAGGCGCACGTTAAAAAGTACGGTTCAAAGAACTGAAAATCACGAACATAAAAAAGAAGGGATCCGCCGTCATTCGGCGGATCCCTTTGTATTCGGGCTGTTTATGCTTCCGTATCGCGCTTGTTGCGCTTTATGACGAGCTCCGTCACGCCGAGCGCGAGCATTATGAGCGCAGTCGCCGCGGCGATTATGCCGAGCACCCTGAACCAGCGTATGAGCTTCTGACCCGTGGCGGTGATAATGCCGTCAAGCTTTTTGCCGAAGCCGGTGCCGCCCTCTATATCAACGTCGCCATCCTTATCGGAAGGATCGATGTGAGGAACGATCTGGCTCACGTCGATGGATTCCGCGGTAACGTAAGCTTCGTGAACGTGGGTGTTGCCGGAAGGATCTTCAACTGTGAGCTGGAAAACGAGGTTTCGGGCCGCGCCGATATTGATATCGAGATCGACCTTATCGGAAGCGCCGACGGGGAGGGTATCCCATTTCTGAAGCTCGTAATCTATCGCCTGCTCGGTAACGACGAGGTTGTAGTAATCGAGCGAACCGGTGTTTTCAATAAAGAAGGAAACGCCGAGCACGTTCTCCTCGCTCAGGGAGGAGGTGGTGACCACTGTGAACGAAAGGCCGAGCAGCGAAGTATCGATATAGGGCCTTACGATAAAGCTCTTTGTATTGTCCTTGAATTCGTTGCCGCTGTAATCCTCGCCCGTGATATTGAAGACGATGTAGCGCACGGAATCGGGATTGGGAACGAAATATTCAAGCACCTTTGTTTCGCCCACGGCAAGGGAGAAGGGCTCGGAGGAAACGAGATTGCCAAGCTCATCGGTAACGGTGAGGGAGCTCAGCTTCTGGTTGCCGTTGTTGACGAGATAGAGGGTAAAACCAACGCCGTTCGGTGAAGGATCCGCCTGCACTATGTCCTTCTGGAGCTGGGACTGAATGAGGCCGATCGTCATGGGGGAGACGTTGTTCACAAGCTGAACGTTGCTGCCCTGCGAATAGAACGTGACCACGGGAGCGGAGATTATGGTATTCTTTCCCATGGTGAATTCGTAATCCCAATCCTTCGATGCGCCGGGAGCGAGGGAGGAGATGGAGAACATGGGCGCGGAAGAGCCGTAAACGTGCTTATCCACAAGGCTTATGTTCACAAGGGGAACGCTGCCGGTGTTGGTGAACTTATAGCTTACCGTAACGGGAGTGCCTTCCGCGGCGTTCACGGGATTGGCCGTGCGGGTAACGGCAAGATAGACGGAAGCGCTCCTGCGGGAAACGCGGCAGGTGGCGGTTTCGGTCTTTGTCTCACCGTTATCGTTCCAGGAGACGGTGAAGGTAAGATCCTTGCCGAGCATATCGTTGGTCACGTGCATGGCGCCGGTAAAGGTCTTTTGGGAGCCGGCGGGAATGGTCACACCGAAAGTGCTGAACGCGACCCCGTAGGGGTTGGATATGGTTATGTTGGTATAAGCGCCCCCGCGCGAGGAGGTGCTCAGGAACCTGTGGACCCTGCTTTCGGAGGAGAAGCCCGCGTTCATCGAAACGGCTGTGACGCCGGGAACGGACTGGGTCCCATCGCCAGGATCGGTGGGTTCGGGAGTGGGAGCCTCGGTGGGTTCGGGAGTGGGCGGTTCGGTGGGAGCATCCGTGGGCGGAGTCGTTACCGCAGGGGTCGGAGTGGCCGGCGGAGTCGTCACCGTGGGGGGATTAGTCACCGTGGGCGGGGTCGTCACCGTGGGCGGAGTGGTTACGGCAGGGGGAGTCGTGGGATCGGCCGCCGTTGAATTGGTATTC
This sequence comes from Clostridia bacterium, assembly GCA_017394835.1. Lineage (GTDB taxonomy): Bacteria > Bacillota > Clostridia > Christensenellales > CAG-138 > UBA3857. The sequence continues at coordinate 54,438 of JAFPXD010000003.1, read as the reverse complement.
TTGATCGTTACGGAAACGGTAACGTCGCCCTCCTGCGAAAGCTCCCTCGGAGAGACGGAGATCGTCACGTGAGAACCGGAGCCCGCTGTAATGGGGGCGGGAAGGATACCTGCTATTATTATCGCCGAAAGGATCAGCGCCGCTGTTTTCTTAAAATATCTATTCAAGGTCATTACTCCTTTATGTGTTTTGGTCGCACACCTTTTATTATAACCTATTATGTGCTCCGAGAGCAAGTATAATATTGGACAAAACAAAAATATTTTATCCTCGGGAAGCGTTTACACTAAAAGAAACGATCGAACTCTTGCAAAACCCGGCGTTGATGCTATAATATAAAATGAGTTTATATGGAAATGAAAGGGGAATGAGCATGAAAATAAAGCTCAAAGCGCTTGTGATCTCTGCGCTTGCCGTTTGCTTCCTGCTTTGCGGCTGCCGTTTGGGCCGCAGCCAGAACGGGAGCGGCGCCGTAAAGGTCATAAGCATAGGCGATGAGACCGTCAGCCTTGCCGCGTTCAAGGCGCATTTTGACAGCTATCTTCCCTATATGCAGTATTACGGGCAGGATCCTCTTGAAGATAAGCTTTCGCTCGAAAGCTTTCAGGATTGGCTCGTCGATTCCATTACGGATGATCTTGTGACCCTCCATCAGGCGAAGGAAGCGGGCTTCAAGCTTTCGGAGGAGCAGGAGGAGGCGCTTTCAAAGGAGACGGAGGAGCAGCTTCGGGAAGCTTACGAAGCGGGCATGCGCTATGCCGAGACCATGATGGGTTCGGAGCCCGATAAAACCGTGGAAGAATGCTTTGAAAGCTACGTTAAGACGGAATCCGAATACTATACGGGCAAGGCTATGAGCTGGAACGAATACAGCGATTTTCTTGCGGAGGAAGCGCGCTCCGCCCGGATAGTCTCAGCGTATCACGATCTCGTCTGCGCCGAGTTCGCTCCCACAGAGGATGATATTGCCGATTGGTATGATTCCGCCGTTATCAACGACAGGGATAATTATAACCAGTCCCCGGAAAAGTACAGATCCGATAAGGAGCAGTACGAACAGTTCTTCGGCGTGCGCGATGGGGTCCTTCCCATTACATACGCGCCTTCCGGCTATTGCAGGATAATGCAGATAGTGGTGACTCCCAAGGGCGATCTTCCGGAGGAATACAGCTTAAAGCTTGCCCGTATGGAGGAGATAAAGGCCGAGTATTCCGAGCTTTCCTTTGAAGACGCGGTAAACAACAGCCATGCGCATGAAGAGCAGTTGGCAAAGCTGATGAAAGAATACAGGCAGTTGAAGGACGCCACGGCCGACGAGTATTCAGCTTTCGTTTCGGAAGCGAACGCCAAGATCACCGCCGCCTATTCGGAACTGCTTTCGGGCAAGCCCTTTGCTGAAGTGATGCTCCGCTATACGGAGGACGACCGCGTGACCGAAGGCTCCGTTATCGCCAAAAAGGGCGAGCTCATCGCGCTCGAATACAAGTCCGATCCCGATTGGAGCGAAGAGGTGAAATCCCGCTTTGCGAAGCTCGGCAAGGGCGAATACTCCGGCATTTTCATGGATGGCGGCAGCTTCAGGATAATCTATTACCAGGGGGACGAGCCCTCCGGCGAAATACCTCTTGAAGCCCTTCACGACGATATAAAGGCCGTATGCGGCTCCGGCGTGCAGAACACGCATTGGCAGGGCCTTCTCGACGAATGGAAAAAGGATCCGGCTCTCAAGATAAATCTGGAGCTGATAAGAACAGTTGGACTTGATAAATTGGAGAAATGATATGAGACTCGATAAGTTTTTGAAGGTTTCGAGAATGATAAAAAGGCGCACCGTCGCAAACGAGGCTTGCTCTGCGGGCCGCGTCACGATAAACGGCAAGGTCGCCAAACCCTCCGCCGAGGTAAAGGAGGGCGACGAGATCGCCATACGCTTCGGCGAAAAGCTTTTCAGGGCGGAGATCGTTTCCGTCCGCGAATACGCCACAAAGGAAAGCGCGGATGAGATGTACCGCGTATTGCAGGATTCCTGATGGCTTCCCCGAATAAAAAAACAGTCTCCGCGGTGCTTCTCGCCGCGGGAGGCTCATCCAGGATGGGCAATGATCCAAACGGAGCTCCCATAAACAAGATGCTGCTCAGGCTCTGCGGCGAAACGCCCATCGCCCATTGCGTGAGGGCGTTTTCCCGCAGCGCGGATGAGATCGTTATAGTCTGCTCCCCGGCGACCGAAAGCGCCGCAGAGGAGGCCGCAAAGCTTGCTTCCGTCCCCATCAGGATAGTCGGGGGCGGCGAAAGAAGGCAGGATTCAGTGCTCTGCGGGATCGAGGCGGCCTCAGGCGATACGGTCGCCATACATGACTGCGCTCGCTGTCTCATCACGGGCGATATTATTGAAAGGGCCGTCGCCTCCGCCAATGAATTCGGCAGCGGCGTTGCGGCAATATCCGTCCGCGATACTCTCAGGCGTGCTTCGGATGGCGAAACGGTCGATCGCGAAGGGCTCGTTTCAATGCAGACCCCGCAGTGCTTTTCAAGAGATCTGCTCTTGGAAGCCTATGCGCAGCTCGATCGCTCCGTAACGGATGACGCCGCGGTATGGAACGCTCGGTTCGGCCCCGTAAGGCTCACGGAAGGCGGGCTTCATAATCAAAAGCTCACCACGGCGGAGGATATCCCATTCTTTGAAAAAATGCTCGGCGAAAGGAGCCCGCGTATGAGGATCGGAATTGGCGAGGACACCCACAGATTAAAATACGGGCGCAAGCTCATTCTGGGCGGGGTGGAGATCCCGTTCGATTTGGGGCTCGAAGGCCATTCCGATGCGGATGCGCTCATCCATTCGATTATCGACGCAATGCTCGGCGCCGCGGCGCTGGGCGATATAGGCGCGCATTTTCCCGATACAGATCCCAAATACAAGGGCGTTTCGAGCCTTCTGCTTTTGAAGGAGGCACATCGCCTCGTATCCCGCGCGGGCTATCGAATAGTCAATATTGATGCGACCGTGACCGCGCAGGCGCCCAAGCTTGCGCCCCACATTCCCGAAATGCGCAAAAAAACAGCCGAAGCGCTGGAGGGCGTCGACTGTTCGCAGATCAGTATAAAGGCCACTACACCCGAACATCTCGGGCCGGAGGGCAGCTTACTCGGCGTCACCTGCAGGGCTGTCGTCCTGCTCGATCTCATCGGCTGAGAGCCCTTCCTCCTCCTCGACCATAACCGGAACGGAATTTTCAAACGGCTCCTCCTTCGCGGGGCAGCCGTTTTCGCATCCCGCGCAGGAGCAAGCGGGCGATTCGCCGAAATGCTCGCCGTTCTTGTTCATGAGCTCTCGGAAGGGATAGGAGCGCATTTCAAAAGTGCCATCGTCAAGATGGACTTTAACGGTCGTATTCTCGCTGATCACGTTATTATCCGCAACGGTGCCTATCCCATCGGGCGTTATGACTTCCTTGCCCACCTTGGGCATTATCTTGTGCATCGCCTCGTAGCCTGCCTGTTCGAATTTCAAACAGCACATCAGCCTGCCGCATATGCCGGAGATCTTTGTCTGATTGAGGGAAAGATTCTGCTCCTTTGCCATCTTTATGGAAACGGGGATGAAATCCGAAAGGAATGAGGCGCAGCAGATGGGCCTTCCGCAGACGCCGAGACCGCCGAGCATCTTCGCCTCGTCGCGCACGCCGATCTGACGGAGCTCTATCCTCGTTCTGAACACGCCCGCAAGATCCTTGACGAGCTCCCTGAAATCCACACGCCCGTCCGCGGTGAAATAGAACATTATCTTTGCGCCGTTGAATGCGTATTCCACGTCAACAAGCTTCATAACCAGCCCGTGCTCCAGTATCTTTTCCTGGCAGATGGCATAGGCTTCCTTTTCCTTTTCACGATAGATGCGGCGCTGCTCGTGATCTTCCGGGGTAGCGATGCGGATGACGGGCTTGAGCTGGGTGATAAGCTGCTCGTCGGGGATAACGTGAGGGGGTTCGGCCACGTCGCCGAAAACTATGCCCCTTGCCGTATCGACAATGACTCCGTCGCCTGTTTTAATATCGAATTCGAGCGGATCGAAGTAATAGATCTTTCCGCCTTCCTTGAAACGAACTCCAATGACCTTGCTCATATTTACACTCCGTTAAGATGATACTTGTTTTACCTGCGCCGTTTTGCACGGCTTTCGGTTTTATTGAGCCCCATCGCGCCGAGGCGGGCAAAGAGCCTGTCGAACGCAGCGGCGGGGGAGGCGTTGGTGGAAAGACGCTCCGCGTTTTCCGTCAACTCATCTATAATACAACTTATTTCGCCGATTGTAAAGCATGAACCGAGTTTTTCGAGCTCAGCCGCTTTATCGGTGCAGAATTCGGGCTTCATACCGCAGGCGGACCGCATCAGATCGTGACAGGCGAGCAGCAGAAACTCGTTCGCCTCGAAATGATCGGGGCGGTCGTATTTTGCCTTCGCCCATTTGAATGCAGGCGTGCCGTTGAGCGCCGCTATGAACGCCGCGAGCACTCCTTCGCGCATGGCGGCAAAATCCGCGTCCTCATAAAGCCGCTTTGCCCTTGCCGTGATACAGCCGCTCATATTCGCAATGCGCTCCGCTTTGAAGCGGTCTGCGCCGAGGCCTTCGAGCATTAAGCAAATATCCTCAAGCTCGCCCGCGGAACACCTTATTATCATACAGCGGGAGCGCACCGTAGGCAGTATCCCGTGCTCAATGCCCGTCAAAAAGAAGCGCGTGCCGCGGGGCGGCTCTTCGAGCACCTTCAGCATGGCGTTCTGCACGGGCTCGGAAAGCTGATGCGCGTTCCTGAAAACCACTGCGCGCCCGCGCTTCCCGTAGGATTCGCGATAGATCTCAGGACGGATAATATCGCGGAATACCGATATGGAGACCGCGCCCGTGTATTCCATGTAATCCGGGCAGTCGGGGAGCAGGGCGGGCTCCCTCTTGCCGAAAAGCGTCACCGCGGCGGCGTTTCTGGCAAATGTATCGGTAACGTCCGGATCCGCCCCGGTAATGAGGTACGCGTGCAGCGCCCTTCCCGCGAGTATGGAGGCTTCAAGCCCTTCGTACATCCTGTTCATGCTTCCTGCTCCTTTACAACGCTTACACAGCCGCCTTCAAGCCCGAATAGCGCGGCGCCGGAATCAAGCTCCGCCGAAAGGAAGCGGACGGCTTCTTCAGTTATCCTTTCACCGGGAAAGAGTATCGCAATGCCAGGCGGGTAGGCCCCGCAGGCTTCCGCGCAGACGCGGCCGACCGAGCTTTCAAGCGGGACGCACTCACGCGGGGCGAATACCGACCTCGTGACGCTCATGACCCTTTCGCCGAAAACGGGCGAAGCGGGGGCGGCGGCTTTCACAGGCCGCGCTTCCTCATCGCAGGCGATAAGGCGAAGCGCAGCGGCAAGTCTTTCATACCATTCGTCGGGATCGGCGGGAGCGGTTATGAGCGTTACGCAGCCGCCGTCCGCCATTTCGGGATAAACTCCCGCCGCAAAAAGTCTTTCGGCAAGCCTTCTGCCGTTCATCCCGCCGACTGCGATATTGAGCCGTGTAATATCCCCGCCGCCAAGCAGATGAACGCCCGGAAGCCCGCACAGTTCCTTCCTTACGCGGCGGATCCTGCTGATATGCGCATCCCAATCCGGGGGACACAGCACGGAGCGCTCGATCGAAAGCATCAATTCATATGAAGGACTGGTCGAAAGATAGCGCCCCAAAGCCCTGCGGACTGCATTCTCCGGGAACGGACAGCTCTTCCCCGTGAGAAGGAGCGCCGTCTGCGTGAGCGCGCAAAGGGTCTTGTGAGAGCTCACGCACCAGAGGTCGGCGGATGACGGAACAGGGGGAAGCTCGCCCGAATAGGCAAAATGCGCCCCATGCGCCGCATCGACGAGGAGCAAAGCCCCGTGCCTGTGAGCGGCCTCCGCGATCTTATCAATGGGAGAAACGGCCCCTCTGTACGTGGGCGAGGTCAAAAACACCGCCGCGCATGGGGTTTTTGTAAGCGCCCTATCGACTTCATCCGCGGAATAGACTCCGTTTTCATCGGGAATGAGGGGCTCCGCCTCCTGATCGGAAAGCGCGATCCCGTTTATCGCCGATTTGTGACAGCCTCTTCCGAGAAGTATCCTTTCGCCCCTGCCCGCAAGCTCCAGCATGGCGAGCATACAGGCGGTTGAGCCGTTCACCGAAAAGAAGGCTTCCCTTGCTCCAAGCCTTTCGGCGCACAGCCTTTCCGATTCGAGTATCGCCCCGGAAGGCGCGTGAAGATTGTCTGTGTCAAGCGTTTCTGTCACGTCAAGCGCGTTTAACAGACCCTTGTGGCCGGGCATGTGAAATCTTGCGGGCTCCTTGCCCGCATATTCGGTCAAGGCTTCAAACAGAGGCAGTTTCATTTTGTTCCGCAATTCCCTTTGCGTAGGCGATGAAGGTATCGGATAAGGCGCAATAGACGCGCGTTCTGACGCCGCCGCGCACAAAGATAAGCGATGAGGAACGCTCCTTTGCGATGGGGCTCATGCTGACCTCCTTATCGCAGGCCGCGCTTTCGCCGGGGGCAAGAACGGCGGCGAGCTCGCCGGGGTTTATGACCTCCGTAATTGCGCCCTTCGCGCTGACTGTGCGCTCTATCACGATGGTGCCGACGGGGTAGGGGTGATCCTCATGGGTGATGTATTCGTCAAAACGGGGATCGTATTCCGTTTCGGGTTCGGAATGAAAAACCGTGTAGCGCCAGCCGACTATCCTTATCCGATAGATAAAGTAGAGCGCCGCGCCGAATATGAGCGCGAAAAGGTAAAGGGGCGCGTTGGATCCGAATCTGGATCTGAGCATGGTCGCAAGGCCGCCCGCAAGGAAAAAGAATACGATGAGCCCTATTACGAGGAGCGCGTCCGCCTTGGAGCCGCCGCGCATCCTGTCGCTGCTTTCCTGATACATGATAACCTCCGAAAATGGGTGTTGTTCACCGCTGGTTTATTGCCCGTCCGTGCGGAAACGGTATTTTTCAAGCTCCACACGTCCGTCCTTTACTTCGATCCCCTCTTCCGACAAAAGCCGCTCCTGTATGTTTATCCCGCCGAAAGCGAAGGCGGGGGAGAGCCTTCCGTTCCTATCGACCACCCTGTGGCAGGGGATAGCGCCGGGCTTGGGGTTTACGTGCAGGGCGAACCCAACGACCCGTGACCAGCGCGGGTTGCCCGCCATGCGCGCTATCTGCCCGTAGGTCGCAACGCGGCCCTTGGGTATCTTCATCACCTGTTCATAGATGAGATCAAACGAATTCTTGGGCGCGCCTTCCTTTTTGCCGAGCCACGCCGCCCTTGTGAGCACCGTGACGTGCCCCGTACGCACCTCATCGACGTGGGGGACGTAAAGCCCCTCCGTGGTGTACATATGGACGAAGCCGCATTTTTCCTGCGCGCGGCGTGAGCGTTCGTTGCCATCGTAATACCCGCACCAAATGGCGTTCATGTGAAGATCCGCGAACGCGTGCCGGACCATCGCGGCGATCGCTTCGGGCATGAATCCCCTGCCCCAGAAGGGGCGGCCTATCCAGTAGCCTATCTCGCATTCGTCGTCGCGCTCGGTCAGATCGGTATCGCCGCCGAGCTTTATCTGGATCGCGCCCGCAGCCTCGCCGAGTTCCTTGGGAACTATGGCGTAGATCTCGGGCTTGCTTCGGAAAATATCGACAATCCTTCGGCTTTCCTCTATGCTTTTATGCGGCAGCCAGCCCGCGGGCGGCCCGACCCTTTCATCGCTTGCGTAACGGAATACCGATTCCGCATCGCTTTTTTCGAACGGCCTCAATATGAGTCTTTCTGTCTCGATGATCATTATTCTCTACCCGCATTGAATTCAATAAGGCCGACGGGCTTACCTTCCTCAAATTCCACAGTGTATCCGCAGCCGGGCTCGGGGGTGAAGCGGTAACGCCCTTCCTCGCAGGGGAAGAGCTTCGAAAGCACTCCGCCTATGACTCCGCCGTGGGTTATGATGAGCGCGTCCTCGCCCTCGTTCACAACGCCCATGAGCGCCCTATACGCCCTTTCCGTCACGATCTCGCCGCTTTCGCCGCCGGGACAGACGTTTTTTTCGAAATCACCCGTGATCCATTCTATGTATTCGGGATCGTTCTTCAATTCCTCATAGGGGCGCATTTCGAACCGGCCGAAATCTATTTCGCGCATATCGCGGAGGACGCCGTGCGGAGTATCGCCGTATATCGCGCGGAAGGTCTGCTCCGCCCTGAGCATCCCGCTCGTGTAATAGCGGGGGAATGAAGGGTAAGCGCCCTTTGCGGCGGCGTCACGGAGCTTTTGCTCGCTTTCGGGCAGTATGGGCAGATCGGAAGCGCCGTAATAGAGCCTTTTCACGTTGCCCTCGGTCTCGCCGTGACGGATGAGAGTTATCTTCATTTCAGCACCTCCGGTATGCCGCAGAATATTCGGGTAACGCGTTCGGCTCGTGAAGCAAGCTCCTTGAGGACGGCGCCGTGCAGCTCGCGCCATTCGCGTTCAAATGCGGCCATTGGCACTATGCCGTTGCCGATCTCCCTTGAAACGACGGCGCAAAAACGGGAAACGGGCATGAGAAGCTCCAAAGCCTCCAAAGCCGTCAAGCCCTTTTTTGCGGCTTGCTTCGTGAACGCTTCAAGATGGTAAACACATTTCGTCCCGGCGTCGGGAAGGCCCGTTACGAGGTCGCAGAGAGCTTCCCCCGAAAGTCCGTATTTTTCAGAAGCATATGTGAGCTTTCCCTGAAACGCTCCTCCTAAGATCAATTCCATACCGTCACCTCACAAGTATAAGCACCGCGGCGCCGATGAGCTCGCCCAGAGTCAGCGCAAAGCCCGAAACGTCCCCGTTCATGCCCTTTAATGATCTGCCCGCCAACGCCGCAAAAGCGGCATATCCCGCGGCCGCCGCCGCAGGAGCAAGCCCGCGAAGGCCGTTCGTAATGATGGGAAGCGCAGCCGCCGCCGCAAGCCAAATGCAAAGCACGGCGATGCAGGCGGGCTTTTTTGTTACCGCGCCCGAATACTGGCTCGTTTCCATGGGCTTTATGCAGGTGACCGCAAGCCCCGCCGTCGCACGGACGGAAACGGGTATCGCCGCAAGCGGAAGCAGGGGCAGCTCTTTGGCCGGGACGGAAGCGAATAACGCCGCGCCGAACAGGGCGAGAAGAACCATCGAAATGACGGCAAACGAGCCGCAGTGCGAGTCCTTCAGTATCCTCCGTTTTGTATCGAGATCGCGGCGGGACAATACCGCGTCGCAAACGTCCATGAACCCGTCAAGATGAATAAAGCCGCTCAATACCCACGGCAAAGCCAAAAGCACCGCGGCGGCGATAGGCAAGGGGCAGGAGATCAGCCCCAAAAGATATGCCGCGAGCGCCCAAAGCCCGCCTATGATACAGCCCGTGAAGGGCATGCAGGCGAGCATTTCGCTCCGCGCCTCCTCATCCCATTTGAGGACGGGGCAGGGGATCGAAAGAAACATCCCCCACGACATGAATAATCCCGTGAACCATTTCTTCATAAGCAAACCCTTTCCGCCGCTTTCTTTGCTTTACGCCGTGCCGGCTGTAATTCCCAAAGGATCGAGGCTTCCCTTGACTGTGTGAGGGACGCCGCATACGACCTCGCAGACGGTATCGAAATGCGCGGCAAGCGTCCTGCATATCATGGCAAGCCCGCGAACGTAATCCTCAGTCAGCCCCTCGTGATCTTCGCCTCCGCGGAAAAGCTCGTCGCATACGCAGACGAAATTATCGCATGAAAGGCTCAGTTCAAGGAGCTCCCCGGCGGCCCTTTCGGGAGCGTTTTCATCAAATCCGCCGCCGAACATCTCGTTTGCAAGATAAGCCGTCACACTGTCAAAGAGCACCGTGGCTCCCTCTGCTTCATCGGCTCTTGCAAGCAAGCTTTTTCCGCATTCGATCGTCTCAAAACCCATGCCGAGGCGGTCTTCGATGTGCTTTTCTATCCTTGCCTCGTCTTCGCCGTCAACGGGCTCCATTGTAGCCCAATAGATCTTCCTTCCGCCCGAAGCAAGCATTGATGAAAGCTCCTGCGCAAGGCCGCTTTTTCCGCTCTTGCTCCCACCCAAAAGCAATATCCTCATGCGCGGCCTCCGCGTTCAACACCGAAGGCGTCAATATCCCTTATGGTATCGAGATACCCGTCGTTTATCGCCGCTTCATCAAAAGTCGCCATATCGTTCATCACGGCGCAGGCGGCCTTCATGACGGCAAACGCGATGGGGCATCCGCTGCCCTCGCCAAGGCGCATATCGAGCAGAAGGAAGGGCTCGAGCCCCAATTCTTCGGCGGCTCTGCGGTAGCCCGTTTCCATTGAGGCGTGCGAAAGAAATATGAAATCCCTGACGGCGGGGCAGAGACGGTAAGCGCAGAGCGCCGCGACTATCGAAATGAACCCATCGGCAACTGCGGGGATGCGCGCCCTTGCGGCCCCGAGATAAGCGCCCGTCATAGCTGCTATGTCGAGCCCTCCGACCTTTGAAATAACGCCGATCACGTCGTCTTTATCGGGAGAGTTAAGCAAAACAGCCTCAGCTATGACCCGCTTTTTAAGCTCGAACGCCTCGTCTGTGAGCCCGCTCCCGCGCCCCGTTACCGCCTCGGGCGAAAGCCCGGTGAGCGCCGAGAGCACCGCGGCGGAGGTGGTCGTATTGCCGATACCCATTTCGCCTATTCCGATAGCGGAAACGCCGTCCCGCCGGGCGTCATAAACGGCCTCAATACCCGCCTCTGCCGCGCGGAGGCATTCTTCACGGCTCATTGCGGGGCCGCGCAGTATGCTTGCCGTACCGCGGCGAATGCGGCGGTCGATCACGCCGGGGAGCTTGTTTTCGCTGTTCACGCCCACGTCGAAGACCCTTACGGAGTTTCCGAAATGCGCGGCGAGCACGGACATTCCCGTTTTGTGCCTCGTCATATTGACGGCCTGCAATGCGGTCACGGACTGGGGCGTTACGGCGACGCCCTCAAGCGCAACGCCGTTATCCGCCGCGAAAACGAGCACGCGGCATTCGCCGAGCAGGTTGTTTACCCTGCCCGTTATGCCCGCGAGCTTTACGGAAATATCCTCGAGCTTTCCGAGGCTGTGCGGAGGCTTTGCAAGCGACGCCTGACGCATTCTCGCGGCTTCGGCAGCGCTTCCATACGCGGGGGATATTTCCGAAATGAGTTCCTTAAGATTCGTATCGTTCATAGCAAATAACCTTTTTCAGCGAGCCAAACAAGCGAGGGCTCGGCGTCCATATTCTCTATCGTGAAAGTGGCTTCGGGGCAGTTTTCCGTTACAATGCCCAGGAATTCCTCCATGGGTATGCTCCCGTCGAACAGACTGTTGTGGGTATCCCGCTCACCGTGATTATTGTGGATGTGCACGTGACGGATGCGTCCTCCCATCCGGCGTGCCCATTCGGCGGGCGCGGCGGGGGAGACGCAGTTCGCATGCCCCGCGTCGAGGCAAATCCCGAGCCGCCTGTCGCCCACTGAATCTGCTATTTCAATGAGTCCGTCGGGCTGGGTATCCATCACGTTTTCGAGCACGATAAGGAAGTCCTCGGGCAATTCGCTCATGAAACCGCGCCAGAATTCGATCGAGCGTTCCGTGAAATACTCGGGGAAATAGACGTTCGGGATGTACCCGCTGTGAAAGACGAGCCTGTTGATTCCCAGCGCCCGCGCGGTGCGGACGGAGGAAAGGTATCTTTCGCGGGTGAGTTTCAAAACCTTCGGATCTATCGCACAGGGCGAAAGCTCCGCAAAAGGCGCGTGGAACCAAAGGCTCCCCATGCCCCGAACGGCGTCTTTTGCCGCGCGAAGATGCTCCTCATACCCTTCGTCAAGGTACTGCGCCCAGCAGAATTCGGCGACTTCAATGCCGATTCCGTATTGAAGCGCAAGCTCACGGGCCCTTGCGTCAATGGTCGAAATATGCAGTTTTTCACGAATGCTTACGTGTGCCATAATACATATACCCACCTTATATTTTAACATATTCACAGTCGTTCTTCAACCCTCGGGAAGGCCGAAAACCGCGTTATCCACAGCGGATCCTTCCCATGCGTTGAAAAGAGCTGTCCGAAATGGTATAATAAGAAGGTAAAAGAACGAAATCGAAAGGAACACCGAAGTGAGCACCTACGCCATATCCGACCTGCACGGCTATCCGCTTGAAAAATTCAAGGCTCTGCTTGAAAAAGTCGGCTTCTCCGATGAGGATTATCTCTATATTCTGGGCGACGTCATAGACCGCAACGGCGACGGCGGCGTATCCCTGCTCACCTACATGATGCAGCAGCCGAATTTTGAATTCATACTCGGCAATCATGAGCAGATGCTTCTTTCCTGCGATTTCCTTTTTGACGAGATCAGCGAAGAGAGCATTCAAGGCTTCGGCTCTATGCGGATAAACCTGCTGAACGATTATCTGATGAACGGCGGGGGAGTGACTCTGAAAAGCCTGAAAAGACTGCGCGATACCTCTGAGTTCAACGTGCACGACGTGCTCGATTTCCTGCGCGACGCGCCGCTTATAGGGGCCGATACGGTGAACGGGAGGGATTTTCTGCTCGTTCACGCGGGCTTCGGCGGCTTTGAACCGGAAAAGAAGCTTTCCGAGTATTCCGATTCGGATCTGCTCTGGGCGAGGCCGACCTTGGTGACCGATTATTTTGACGACGTTATTACCGTCTTCGGGCATACGCCCACACTCTTTTACGGCGATGAATACCGCGGCAGGGTAATAAAGACCCGCACTTGGATCAATATCGACACGGGCGCGTCGGGCGGCCTGCCTCCCGCGCTGCTGCGGCTCGACGATCTTGAGGTTTTTTACGGAGAATAAATAAAAAAAGCGGATGCTTTATAAAGCACCCGCTCTTATTTTATGATCAGCTCAATCCTTGACCTCGGGCGAGTCCGGCGCCTTGGGCTTGGGATTGTTTTTGCCCTTGTGGTTGTATTTGGCCTGCGCCTCCTGCATACTGCCCGATACTGTGAGCTCCACTGCGGAAGCCGCATCGGAAAGCGCCTTTTTGACCTCGGGGGCCTCCTCGTCGGAAAAAGCGCCCAAAACATGCCCTATCATGCCGTGCGCCGCGCCGCCTATGCCGACTCTCACACGGGGGAAATCGTCAAAGCCCAACTGATAGACTATGCTCTTCATCCCGTTATGGGTGCCGGCGGAGCCCTTTTCGCGCATGCGGAGCGTGCCGACGGGAATATCCGCGTCGTCATACACGATTATAAGGTGATCGTGCTCGACCTTATACCAATTAAGAAGATCGCGAACGGCAAAGCCTGAATTGTTCATGAAGGTCTCCGGCTTGGCGAGCACCACCTTCTGCGAACCGATGCGCCCTTCGCCGAATACGGAACGGAAATTATGGCGCTTTATATCTATATTGAACCTTTCGGCCAATATGTCGAGCACCATATAGCCTGCGTTATGGCGGGTGTTTGCGTATTCGCGCCCGGGATTGCCGAGCCCTACGATCACGTACATACCTTCGTACTCCTCGGGGGAGAAGCGGATCTCGCCGCTCCTTTCCCTCTTAAAAAGGTTAAAAAAACGGGATAAAAGCTTCATATAACAAAATTCGGACGACCGACCGATATTCTCAGCCGACCGTCCGACTATCATTCAGCCGATCAGCCGAGGTATTCTTTGGGATCCTCCTCGCCGGAAAGGACGCGGACAGCGCCCGCGGCAAGCGCCGAAAGCTCGCCTTCGCCGGGATAAACGGCAACGGGAGCGATGAACTTTGTGTGCTCAACAAGGTATTCGGTGAGCATCTTGCTGTAAGCTATGCCTCCGGTGATAAGAACGGCGTCAACCTCGCCCTTGAGGACCGCCGCCATAGCGCCGAGGCTCTTTGCGATATTATAAGCCATCGCCTCGTAAACGAGCTTCGCCTTCTCGTCGCCCGCTTCGATCATCTTCTCAATGTCAATGGCGGAATTGGTGTTGAAGTAGGCCATGAAGCCGCCCTTGCCTGCGATGAGCTTATAGATCTCTTCGCGGGAATAGCCGCCGTCATAGATGAGGTCGGCAAGCTGCTTTGCGGGGAGGGCGCCGCAGCGCTCGGGGGTGAAGGGACCTTCGCCTTCTATGGCGTCGGTAACGTCAACTATGACGCCTTTCCTGTGAGCCGCAACGGAGATTCCGCCGCCGAGGTGAGCCACAACGAAGTTGTGCTCCTCATACTTCATGCCGTTGAGCCTGCAGTGATAGCGGCAGACGGATTTCTGGTTGAGGCAATGGAAAATGCAGCCGCGCTTTATCATGGGAAGACCGGTAACGGTCGCCACCTCGTCACGCTCGTCAACGGTGACGGGATCAACTATAAAGCTGGGCTTGCCGTACTTATCGCCGTAAGCCCTTGCGATAACGCCGCCCAGCATGGAAGCGTGACGCTGTGCGCTGGGAAGGTTCTTAAGGTCGTCCATCAGCTTTTCGTTGATGGTATAAACGCCGCTCTTCAAGGGCCTTACAATGCCGCCGCGGCCGACGAAAGCATCCATTTCGGAAAGCTTGTAGCCGTTTTCTTCAACGAGCTCCTCAACAAGTTCCATACGCATATTCTTCTGATCGTGGATAGCGGCAAACTTGGCCAGCTCCTCCTGGCTGTGGCGGACGGTGCCCTCATAAAGCATCTCGTAGCCATCATAGACGCCGACCTTCGTGGAGGTCGAGCCGGGGTTGATAGCAAGCACGCGATAGTTCTTTTCCATTGCAAAAAACTCCTTTCGGATAGTTATTATCATCAATTGATTATTATACATCACGCGGAACGCGGTGGCAAGTATATTCGCGTCAAGAACGGCTCCGGGCGCCGACGCCCTCCGCGCCGCCGATCTTCAGCGCTTTTCGAGTCCGTCCTTGCCCAGCTTCCGTGCGTATTGGAATATGTATTGCTGGATAATGCCCGAATACTCCCCGAGGGAGGAGACCGCTTCGTAAAGCTCCGCTTTTTTCGCCTTGCTGCCCTCGAAGAACATTGCCTTCATCGCTCGGTCGATCCATACGTCTATGGGGAACGCGTCGCTGTGCTGAAGCGAAAAGAGCAGCACGCAGTCCGCGACCTTGGGCCCTATGCCGTAAAAGCTCAAAAGCTCCTGCCTTGCTTCCGAAAGACTCATATCGCGGAGCTTTTCAAGGTCATAGCCCGAAGCGACCCTTTCTGCCGCCGCCTTTATGAAAGGCGCACGGTAGCCCGTGCCGATCGCGGTGAGCGCATCCTCCGAAACGGCTGCGAGCCTTTCGGGGGAGGGGAACGCATTGAGCCTTTCGCCCATGAATTCGACGGGCTCGCCGCATAACGCGCACAGCCTTTCCACTATGCCCGATATGCGTTTTATGTTGTTGTTCTGCGAAATTATGAACGAGATCAGCGCTTCGAAAGGCTCCTGATTGAATACGCGTATGCCGTGCGCTTCCGGGAAGCAGACCGCAAGACGGGGGTCCTTCGATACCGCCCGCTCTATCGCGGAATAATCGCGTCCGAGATCGAGATAATGCGCCCACATACCTGCGGAGGCGGGGGAGGCGCCGTGCACCGTTACGCCGTTTTCATCCTGCATAAGAAGCGCCGCTTCGCCGCGTACTATGCCGAGTTGGCCGCCCGCATAAGGCCGCCACCGGAAAGCCTGCCCGCAGGAGCAGCTTTTTTCAAGATCGAAGCAATCTATGCCGCCGAATGCGACGGCGTTTTCAGTCAAACGAATGTCCATGCCTTGATTGTAGCATTTTGGCGAAAAAGGTCAAGCGGAAAATTTATGCGCATCGTGCCCGGAGGGCGCATGATCCCGCAAAATATATAGGGTTTTCGCTGAAAAAGTGATTGACAAAGCCCGAAGAAAGTGGTAACATAGTTCGGTAAGCCGCTCCGAGTCGGTTCTTAAGCTGTGCCGTGATCAAAGGCGCGCACCGAAGCTGCGGGCGAGATCTGTCAAGGAGGAGTTTCTGATGTACGCTATTATCGTAACCGGCGGTAAGCAGTACAAGGTCGAGCAGGGCGATGAGATCCTTGTCGAAAAGCTCGATGCCGAAGTTGGCGAAACCGTCAATTTCGATGTACTGATGATGGCGGATGGCGAAGCCGTTAAGGTCGGCAAGCCCTATGTTGAGGGCGTTTGCGCGAAGGCTGAAGTCGTCGAGCACGGCAAGGGCAGGAAGGTCATCGTCTTCAAGTATAAGCCCAAGAAGAACATTCGCAAGAAGCAGGGCCATCGCCAGCCGTACACTAAGGTCAAGGTCCTTTCTATTGGCTGAGAGAGGTCGCGATATGACCACGATTACCGTCTATTATAACGGGGATCGGATCCGCGGTTTCCGGGCGAAGGGGCATTCGGGTTATGCCGAAAGAGGTGAGGATATCGTCTGCGCGGCGGTATCGGCCCTAACTCAAACGGCGTATCTCGGCGTGCTCGAGCTTGTCGGAGTCGAGTCCGATATCTCACAGAACGACGGCGAGCTTCGCATGATGCTTCCCGAAGGGATGACCTCGGAGCATAGCGAAAAGGCGGAGCTGATACTTGGAACGATGCTTTTGGGGCTTCGTTCCGTTGAAGAAAATTACAGTGACTATCTCAAAGTTATCAAGAGGGAGGTAAAGGCTTAATGTTCAGGTTCGATCTGCAGCTTTTTGCACATAAAAAGGGCGTTGGTAGCTCCCGCAACGGTCGTGAAAGCGAATCCAAGCGTCTGGGGCCCAAGCGTGCTGACGGTCAGTTTGTCCTCGCGGGCAACATCCTCGTTCGCCAGCGCGGCACTCACTTCCATCCCGGCACCAATGTCGGTATCGGCAAGGATGATACCCTTTTCGCCAAGATCGACGGCGTAGTCCGTTTCGAGACCAAGCATGGCGGTTATAAGTGCGTAAGCGTTTATGAGAAGGAAGAGATCGCGTAATCGATCCGAATGACAAACCTAAAGGCGGTTCCTGCGGGAACCGCCTTTTTTCGCGCCGTGTATTGAGTTTTTGTTTAGTGGATGAGGGAGGAAACGAATATCTCGATCCCTATGCCTATGAGGATCAAACCGCCGAGGACAGACGCCTTCCACGAAAGCTTCGTGCCGACCTTCTTCCCGAGGAAAAGCCCTATCATGCAGATCACAAAGGTGACGGCGGCGATTATAACGGCGCAGAGCAAGGCGTGCATGAGGTCGTATTCGGCGATCGTGAAGCCAACGGAGAGCGCGTCTATCGAAGTCGCGATCCCCTGCAGCAGCAGCGCTCCGAAGCCCACGGCGGGCTTTTCAAGGCCCGAATTGCGGTTTTTGATCCCCTCGTAAATCATCTTGCCCCCGATGAAAAGCAAGAGCACGAGCGCGGCTATCGGTACGTAAGCCTGCAGCTTGGTGAATTTGCTTACTATCGTATGGACGCATATCCAGCCTATCATGGGCATGAGCGCCTGAAAACCCGCAAAAACGCCCGCAATACCGCTCATGCGAAGGGGCTTCATGTTAGGCTCGTTCAAGCCGTTGGCAAGCGAAACGGAAAACGCGTCCATAGCAAGACCTACGCCGAGCAGCGCGCTTTCGAGAATAAATGCGAAACCTTGAACCATCAGTTCTCCTTTTTCTCCAGGCCCGCAGGCGTTTTTTTATACCTGTCCGGGAACACGAACTTTCTTTGCAGTATAAAGCTGAAGGGGTAGAGCACCGCCTGAACAACGAGCTGTGCGATCCAAAGAGGCAGTCTGTTATCCCTTACAACGAGTGCGAGCAGGCCGTAATTCGCAAGCAGCAGCCCGACGATCACTACGTAGAAGCGCACTATCGCCGCCTTGCTGCCCGTCTTGAATACGACCTTTCTATTCAGCAGGAAGTTGACGAACGAGCTCACCGTCCTTGCTATTATGAGGGCGATGAGGTGGGTATCCACGAGCCTTCCGAACATGGGAAGACCGAATTCGCCCGGCGCTGTCTCGACCGCGGAGCGCAGACTTTTGAACACCCCCGCAAGTATCAGGAGCAGGCTGTAATCGATAACGAAGCAGCTGAACGAAGAAAGCATGAACACGAATATCATCTTATAGATGAGCCACGAATCGCGGAAGAGGCGGAAATGCTCGCTTCGGCTGTCGGGGACGTATTCGGTCTCGAAAGCGATCTCCTTTATCTCGATATGGTGCTGCGCCGCGTAAAGGAGCTCCGCTATCTCGAAATCGTATCGGTCGCCCTTGACCTTCAAGAGCTCAGGTATGAGATCCGCAGAAAAAGCTCTTATCCCGGAAAGGATATCGTTGACGCGAACGCCCGTCGTAACGGCAAAGACGCTCCTCGTTACTCCGGTAATGAAGCGGCTCTTGAAGGGCGGTTTTTCGCGGTATTTGCGGCTGCCTATAACAAGGCGCGAAGGATCCTCGCGCCAGGCGGAAACGACGCCTTTCGCGCATTCCGTGAAACGCTCGCCGTCCGCGTCAATGGTGAGTATGCATTCGCCGGGCCTGCACATCCTGCTCACGTATTCGAAAGCGGTCTTGAGCGCGCTTCCCTTGCCGCGGTTAAGGCTGTGACGGATAACGGTCACGTTATCGTGATCCTTTTCCGCGCTCCTGAATATCGAGGCATAGGAAACGCCGCTCCCGTCGTCAACTATAACGAAGCGAACGCCTTCATCATTCAATCCCTCTATTAAACTGTGGAGCCTAACGTCCGGGCGGTAGGCGGGGATAACAACAAACATTTTATACCTGAATCAGTAAGAGCTTAAGGCGTAAGCTCGTTTATGCCCGCAAGCGTTTCGGAAGCGAGCGAATACTTTTTTGTGAAGTAATAGGTGAGCACGTCCTCTACCGCGCCGGCGGAGGAGGAGCCCGAAAGGCCGTTGGGCACGCATACGACGATCGCTATATCCGGATCGTCGTTGGGAGCGAAGGCGATGAACCAGCTCGTATTCTGAATATCTATGGTCACGCCGCCGACCTGAGCCGTACCAGTCTTGCCGCTCGTCAGCGCAAGGTAGCCGGAATTATCGTAATCCTTTGAAAACGCCGCGCCCGCCGTACCGCCGTCCTCCGGCGAAACAACGCCCTTCATGCCCTGCTGAAGAGCATCCCAATAGGATTCGGGAGCTTCTATCCTGTTGAATACTGTGGGCTCCGTCTGCATGAGCTTCACGCCGTCAGGATCGGCGACTGAGGAGACTATATGGGCGTTATAGACGGTGCCGCCGTTGGCTATCGCGGAAACGTAGCGGACCGCCTCTATGGGCGTGACGAGCATTATGCCCTGGCCTATGCCGGTTCGGATCGTGTGGGAAGCCTTCCACTGCAGCTCGGAAAGGAGCGAGGTTATCTGGCTGTCCCAGCTCTGCGCCCTCGAAATACCGTCCGGTATGCCCAAATAGTTGGAAAGTATCTGGCGCACCTCGGAACCCTTGCCCTTGAGGGTGCCGTCCTGCAGGGCCATAAGATCCTGCGCGCAGAGTGAGATATCCTCATCGTCAATATCGACGCCGCGCATAGTCTGATAGCTCTTCAAAAGCCTGCATAAGCTCCTGTAAACCAGCAGAGGTATGGAGGTATCCTGATCGTTGTAGGCGCGGGTATTGTCATACATGGAAGCCTGCCCGCCTACGATGCCCTTCGCTTCGCCCGTGAGCTCTATGCCGGTTTTGGAGGTGAAGCCCAGCCTTTCCGCCCAGGAAACGAGGCGGTCTATGCCGAGGCGGTAGCTTACCTCATAGAAATAATAGTTGCAGGAATTGGTCAGCGCCTTGATTATATCCTGATCGGAATGCTTGGCGGGGTTTTTTGTCCAGCATTTGGCTTTGGTATCGACTTCCTTGCCGGATTCCTCATCAAAATAGATATAGGGCGATTGATCGCTTATCGTCTCGTTAAGGCCTATCACGCCCTCCATGAGCCCCGCAAGGCCGGTGCACATCTTGAATATGGAGCCGGGAGCGAGGGTCATTGAAATTGCCTTGTTCCTCGTCGGAGTAGTCCTTTCGGCAAAATCGCCTTCGACTTCGGGATCGCCGTAGAGGTATTTCGCCTGCTCCTCGGAAAGGCCGCGTATGAACCAGTTGGGATCGTAGGAGGGGTAGCTCGCAAGGGCGAGCACCTCGCCCGTGTT
The DNA here is from genome assembly GCA_017394835.1 of Clostridia bacterium. Classification (GTDB taxonomy): domain Bacteria; phylum Bacillota; class Clostridia; order Christensenellales; family CAG-138; genus UBA3857. Next base: position 34,301 of record JAFPXD010000003.1, on the reverse strand, counting down.
GACCTTCATGACTATGAGAGCGCCGGTCTCCGCAAGGTGGATATCCTCATATTCAAGATATTGCTCGGCTTTTTCGCCATCCCCGTTGGGGTAGATCTTTTTGAGCTCCTTTTCGTGGATATGCTCTATTATATCGTGCAGCGCCTGATATGCGACGGCCTGCATGGGCATGTCGATGGTGAGCGTAACGTCGTTGCCGTCGGTCGCGGGGGTGATGCCGAGCGTGTTAATAACGGCTCCGTTGGAATTGACCTCAAGGCTGATGGAGCCCTGATGCTCCTTGGTGGCGCCGGTCAGATAGTTTTCCATTGTGGCCTCAACGCCCGAAACGCCGATGTAATCATCGTAGGAATAGCCCTTTTCCATAAGCGCTTCTGCGTTTTCGGCGCTCATCTTCTGGCAGTAGCCCACTATATGCGCGGCGATCTGCCCATAGGGGTAGCGGCGCATGGTGCTCTGCGAGGTCTGGAGCCCGGGCAGCTCATCCGCCATCATCTCGATCTTCGCAACAACGTCAAGGTTTACGTTGTACGCTATCGTGACGGGCATATAGGAGCGGTAATTGTTGAGAAGTACCTCCTGCCATATCGAGATGACCTTGCGCGCCTCCTCGAAAGAGAGCTCGTCGGGTATGAACCAGAGCTTGCGGAGGCGGAGATACGCATCCTGCGCGGAGATCCAGGTGGTCATATCGTCCTCATCGGGCATGTTGAAGCCCATCACGTTGCAGAAATTCCTGTATCGGGCCTTAACGTAGGTCTCGCTCGTAACGCCGAAATCATAATAGATCCCGCCGTTTTCATCCATCTTTATGTAGGAGGTGTCTATGACCGAGCTGCCGCCCTCTTCGATTATCCCTATCGCCTTTATAAGCGCCTCGGTATAGAGCGCGCGGTCATAATTCGTGCGCCTGTTGGGGTTGCGGTAGAATTCCACGTTGAAGCACGCCTCGTCATACGCAAGCACCAAGCCGTTCCGGTCAAGTATCTGGCCGCGCTTGCCCTTGGTTATTACGACCCTGCTCGCCTTCGAACTCGCTTCCTCCGCAAAGGATTCGCCCTGAGCGATAGTCACGCGGAAAAGCTGGAATACGAGCGTGAACATCATCGCAAGAAGTATCCCGGATATTATTATGAGCCTCGAAAGCGGCTTTTTTGCTATCTCGTTTTTATTGACGGACATAAATCATACCTGTTCTTCGAGCTTTATGGCTTCCTTCCTCCAAAGGGGCTTGAAGAGCGCGTGCTTGCAGTAAAGGTGCATGAGAATGCAGAATGCTCCGGTCAAAACAAGGCAGGGCACTATAAAGCTTATAAGCGTTTTGAAGTAGGGCGGCCGCGAACCCTTGAGCAGCGCTGCGAACATGAATACGTGTTCCTTTATGAAGGAGCATACGACGCAGGCCGCGGCGGGGATTATGAGATTATCCGCATAGTATTTGCGGTAAAAGAGGCCGGCCGCCGCGCCCGAAAGCATATAGGTAAGCGCGGTGAGCCCTACGATCTTGTTGAAAAAAATATCGGCGGCAAGCCCCATCCCGAAGCCTATCGCGGCGGCGGGAACGGAGCCCGTGAGCACTCCGAGCGATACGACGAAGGCAAGCGTCAGATCGGGGCGCAGACCGCGCAGCGGCAGGGAAGTCACGAGCACGTTGTCGAGATAAAATACGACTATTATAGAAACGGCAAGGAGCCATTTCCTCATTGCGCTTCACCTCCGCTTCCCGTAATGACGAGCACTTCCTCGATATGAAGGAAATCGACGGAGGGTTCGACTATCGCGTTTATGCCGGCCTGGTCGGAATCGAGCATGACTTCGGTGACGGTGCCGATCTTGATCCCCTTGGGATAAACGCCGCCGATGCCGCTCGTCATTATTATATCGCCGGGAACGAGATCCGTAAGACCTGTGGGAAGATAGTAAAGCTCGAGCTTGCCGGCTGTATCGGATGTGGAGAACATGCCGCGCACCATGCAGTTATCGCGCGTCCTTTCGACGGTCGCAGCCACGGTGACGGAGGAATCTATCATTGCAGTAACCTTGCTCCAGCCGGAGCCCACGTCCGTTACCTTGCCTATGAGCCCATCGCCGCAGATAACGGGCATCCCGGGTTCTATGCCGCTGCTCCTGCCTATGTTGATCGTAAGAGTATCGAACCAAATGCCGTTCGACCTGCCTATGACCCTGCCTGCGGTGCAGGAATAATCGCCCAAAGAGCCGGCGTAATCCAGCATCCTGCGAAGACGCTCGTTTTCCTGCTTCAGCTCCTCAACGTCGAGCTTGAGCTGCTCGTAATGAGCAAGCTCCTGATTGAGCCTCGATATTTCAAGATCCTCGTCGGTGGTGTTAAAAAGGTTCCTGACAAAATCCGAGATCCCGTTGGAAGCCTTGAACGCGAAAGTCTGTATGGGGCGTATCACACTCCCGACAGCGTTCTCGACCCACGGTATAGTGCGTGAGCCCGCGCTGAAAAACGCGATAACGAGCAGCAGCACCACCGCGGCTATCATTATGATAACTGGCTTGTTGGATCCGGTCTTTTTCAAACGGGGCCTCCCAATACGTAAATCTCTACATTTACATTATAACCGCTAACGCTTCCGTTGGCAAGCCCAATACGCAAAATAACGGCGGGACGAGACTTCATAATGCGCGTGAGGATGCAAAAATCTTCTTGCAAAACGCGGGGGCTTATTCTATAATTAAAATGATATGGGAGGATGGATATGGAAAAATACGTTCTCGCCCTCGATCAGGGCACCACAAGCTCAAGAGTTATTTTTTTTGACAAGAGCGGCGGCGTCCACGGCACCGCTCAGCTCGAATTCAAACAGTATTATCCCCATGAAGGATGGGTGGAGCACGACCCGATGGAAATATGGCGCAGTCAGAAGCTCGCCATAACCGCCGCCATGGAATCGGGCGAGATAACCCCCGATATGATCGCCGCGATAGGCATCACCAATCAGCGTGAGACGACCGTCGTTTGGGATAAAAACACGGGCGTTCCCGTCTATAACGCGATAGTCTGGCAGTGCCGCAGGACTGCGGAGATCTGCGAAAAGCTGATTGCGGATGGCCTTTCCGATTACGTGACCGAACACACGGGCCTTTTGATCGACGCTTATTTTTCCGCCACGAAGATAAAGTGGATACTCGATAACGTCGAGGGGGCGAGGGAACGCGCCGAAAAGGGCGAGCTCCTGTTCGGCACCATTGATACATGGCTTATTTGGCAGCTCACGGGCGGGCGTGTCCACGCGACGGATTATTCCAACGCCTCCCGCACGATGCTCTTCGATATAGACAAGCTCTGCTGGGATGAAAAGATAATGAAAGCCCTCGGGATCCCCGCCTGCATGATGCCGGAAGCCAAGCCCTCCTCGGGCGATTTCGGCAGGGTGGCTCCGGGCATCACCGGGCTCGAGTCATTAGCCGGCATACCCATTTCGGGCGTTGCGGGCGATCAGCAGGCGGCGCTCTTCGGGCAGGCATGCTTCTCCAAAGGTCAGGCGAAGAACACCTACGGCACGGGCTGCTTCCTCATGATGAACACGGGCGAAAGCTCCATGAGGAGCCGCAACGGACTCGTCGCAACAGTCGCATGGGGCTTGAACGGCAAGGTCGAGTACGCCCTCGAAGGCTCGGTATTCAACGCGGGCAGCGTGATAAAGTGGCTGCGCGACGGGCTGGGACTTATCAAATCCGCTCCCGAAGTCAACATACTTGCCGAATCCGTTCCCGACGCGGGCGGAGTGATACTCGTTCCCGCCTTCACGGGGCTCGGCGCGCCGTATTGGGATATGTACGCCCGCGGCACCATGGTCGGCATAACGCGCGGCACCACAGCCGCCCATATCGCGAGAGCGGTGCTCGATTCCATCGCCTATCAGGTCAAGGATCTCATCTCCGCAATGGAGGACGACGTGGGCTTCCGCCTCAGCGAGCTTCGTGTGGACGGCGGCGCTTCCGTATCGAATATCCTCATGCAGACGCAGTCCGATATGCTGGGCGTCGCAATAAACCGTCCCGCAGTAGTTGAGACTACCGCTCTCGGCGCGGCGTATCTTGCGGGACTGTACGTCGGCTTCTGGAAGGACCTTGACGATATCGAATCGAACCGCAAGGTCGAAAGGATATTCACTCCCTCTGTCGATGAGGCGGAAAGAAAGCACCGCTATTCGGAGTGGCAGAGGGCTGTCGAGAGATCGAGAAACTGGAGTAAATAAAACCAATAAAGCAGAAAACTTAGGCGGAGGAAACAGATGATCTCTTTTGAAGATGCTTTATTCGGCAAACTGATGCTGGAAGCGGGCGTTTCCGGTGCGCTTGACAAAGAATTGGAGCAGGCTTTAGCGGAAGAGGATCCGCTCCGCAACGTGACCTTGGAGCTCGCGTACAGCAGGGATGATCCCAATGCGCAGCTTAAGGCGCTCAATAAGTATTTATCGGCCGTCCCGATGGATAGGATCGATACGGACTCAGTCGCAGAGAGGGTCATTGGATTCTTCAGGGAAAAGTATGAAAACGATCCAAAGGATTTGAAAGACCTTTCCGATATGATGTATCGGACAGCTGTTAATTCGGGGCTTCGCGAAGAAAACGCTTTAATAAATCACCTAGATGCCGTCGGTGATTATTATTCATTGGTAGAAGACGGCATTTTGCCTGAGAATCATTTTAGGGAAAGCCTTGAGGCTCTGCTTTATGAAAGGGTATTTGTTTCCCCGTGGAACGGGCTTGCGGTAAAGCCCGGCATATTTGCACGGCTCAAGAGATTGCTGACAAAGCATAAAAGCGATCCTGAATAAAGAGCTTTTATGGTGACACTATAATCAAATATCAACACGAAAGGAATCATAAAAATGGAAACCAGACCTTATGTAAAATGGGAACTCATCGGCGATTTCATGCGCACAGCGTTCAAGGCATGCGGCATCCCCGAGGATGACGCCGCCATCTGCGCCGACGTCCTTATGGAAAGCGACCGCCGCGGCATCGAGAGCCACGGCTGCAACCGCTTCAAGCCCATCTATATCGACCGCATCCGCGCGGGCATCTTAAACCCCGTAACTGAGATAGAGGTCCTCAAGGAGACCCCCACCACCATGGTGACGGACGCTCACGACGGCATGGGCATGGTCGCCTCTTATCACATGATGGAGAAGCTCATTGAAAAGGCGAAGACCTACGGCCTTGCGATGGGCGCGATAAGGAATTCTTCCCATTACGGCATCGCGGGCTATTGGGTGACCATGGCGACCAAGCAGGGCATGATAGGCATGACGGGCACCAACGCCCGCCCCTCCATAGCGCCCACCTTCGGCGTTGAGAATATGCTCGGCACGAACCCGCTCACCATCGGCCTTCCCACCGATGAGGAATTCCCCTTCGTGATCGACTGCGCGACCTCCATCACCCAGCGCGGCAAGATCGAGTATTTTGCGAGAAACGGCAAGGATACCCCCGCGGGCATGGTAATAGGCAAAAACGGCGAGGCTTTGACCGACAGCGAACAGATCCTCGTCGATCTCACAAAGGGCACCGCGGCGCTCGCTCCTCTGGGCGGCATAAACGACGATCTTGCCGGTTACAAGGGCTACGGCTACGCAACGGTGGTCGAGGTGCTTTCCGCGGCGCTTCAGGCGGGCAGCTATCTTAAGATGCTCACCGGCTTTGACGAGAACGGCAACCGCAGGCCGTATCATCTCGGTCACTGGTTCCTCGTAGTGGATCCCGACGCGTTCATGGGGCAGGAGACCTTCAAAAAGATCTGCGGCAATATCCTCCGCGAGCTCCGCGCTTCTGAAAAGGCGCCCGGCCGCGAGCGCATCTATACCGCGGGCGAGAAGGAATACCTCTGCTGGCTCGACAGGAAGGATAAGGGAGTCCCCGTAGGCGAGGGCGTTCAGAAGGATCTTACCACCGTCCGCGATTGGTACGAGCTCCCCTTCAAATTCGATTTCGAGAAATGACACTATAATTTGAACCGAAAGGAAGTCAACATAATGGATTACGCCAAAGAATCTCTCCGCCTTCACGGCGAATGGAAGGGCAAGATAGAGGTCGTCGCCACCGTCCCCGTCAAGACCAAGGAAGACCTCTCCCTTGCATACACCCCCGGCGTAGCGCAGCCCTGCCTCGAGATACAGAAGGATATCTCGAAGAGCTATGAGCTTACCCGCCGCCACAACCTCTGCCTTGTCGTAACCGACGGCACCGCTGTGCTGGGTCTCGGCGATATAGGCCCCGAAGCCGGCATGCCCGTTATGGAGGGCAAATGCGTGCTCTTCAAGGCTTTCGGCGGAGTCGATGCGTTCCCTCTCTGCATAAAGAGCAAGGACGTTGACGAGATCGTAAACACCATCTATCTCATCTCGGGCTCCTTCGGCGGCGTCAATCTCGAGGATATAGCCGCTCCCCGCTGCTTCGAGATAGAAAAGAAGCTCAAGGAAAAATGCGATATCCCCATTTTCCATGACGATCAGCACGGCACCGCCGTCATCACCCTCGCCGGCCTTATGAACGCAGCGAAGGTGGTGGGGAAGGAATTTGACTCCCTCAAGGTCGTTATAAACGGCGCGGGCGCCGCTTCCATCGCTATCTGCCGCCTGCTGCTCTCCTCGGGCATTAAGAACATCACCCTCTGCGACCGCACGGGCATCATCTATAAGGGACGTGAAAAGGGCATGAACCCCATCAAGGAGGAGATGGCGCTCGTCACCAATCTCGAGGGCAGGCAGGGTACGCTTGCCGACGCGCTTGCAGGCGCCGACGTGTTCATTGGCGTTTCCGCGCCGAACACCGTTTCCGTCGATATGGTGAGGTCCATGGCGAAGGACGCCATCGTATTCGCCTGTGCGAACCCCACTCCCGAGATATTCCCCGACGACGCGAAGGCGGGCGGCGCGCGCGTCATCGCAACGGGCAGGAGCGATTTCCCCAACCAGATCAACAACGTACTGGCGTTCCCGGGCATATTCCGCGGCACCTTCGACGTTCGCGCCTCCGATATCAACGACGAGATGAAGATCGCCGCCGCGAACGCGCTTGCGGGGCTCATCTCCGATGAAGAGCTTTCCGAGGATTACATCATCCCCAAGGCTTTCGATCCGCGCGTCGGCAAGACCGTCGCCGCGGCCGTTGCCGAAGCGGCAAGGAAGTCCGGCGTAGCAAGAATATAATAGCTCACTGTATAAAAAATGGGGGGCGCAGGAGGGTGCATTCACTTAAGGAGATGTCGTTAAGTGAATGCGCCCAAATGCGCTCCCTTATATATTGCTGTAAATGGGCGTCGGACTATTGACAAATAACGACAAGTGTATTAATCTAATTAATACACTGTTGCCGCTTACAGGCAGATCGCTCCGAAAGGTCTCTTGATGGAAACCGTTAAGCTGATAGCTGTAATTCTCGCGGGTCTTTCCGCCGTATTATATGCCTACCAATTCGCGTTCATCCCGCTTCAATGGATACTCTCCGCAAGGAAAAAACAAAGGGACGCCGCACTTTTTTCCGTACCGCGGAAGACCTGCGCCGTGCTGATTTCCGCCCGAAATGAAGAGCGCGTCATTGGCGACCTCATAAAGAGCATTACGAGGCAGACTTATGATAATGAGCTCATAAAGGTCTTCGTCGTCGCCGATAACTGTTCTGACGGCACGGCGAAGGCGGCGTCGGAGCTCGGAGCTGTTGTCTATGAGCGCACCAACACCGAAGAGGTGGGGAAGGGCTATGCGCTCGATTTTCTGATGAGGCGCATAAAAGCCGATTATCCCGAAGGCTTCGACCTCTATTTCGTATTCGACGCGGATAATCTTCTCTGCCGTGACTACTTTGAAAAAATGGTCGCAAAGGCGGAGGAGGGCTTCGATATTGTCACAAGCTGCCGCAACAGCAAAAACTTTGGCGACAGCTGGGTTTCTTCCGCATACGGGCTCATGTTCATGCGTTCGAGCAGATACCTTAATCATACCCGCAGTATGCTTGGGACAAGCTGTTACGCTGCGGGAACGGGCTACCTGTTCACAAGAAAGATCGCGGAGGAGCAGGAAGGCTGGCCATATCACATGCTTACGGAAGACATTGAGTTTTCCGCCGATCAGATACTTAAGGGGCGGATAGTCGGCTACTGCTGCGACGCGGAGTTTTACGATGAACAGCCCGTGACCTTCAGGCTTTCCTGCAGGCAGCGCCTCCGCTGGGCGCAGGGCTATATTCAGGTGCTCAAAAAGTACGGCGGAAGCCTGCTCAAAAAATCGCTTAAGGGCGATTTCTCCTGCTATGACCTCAATATGTGCATAATGCCCGCGTTCCTCGTGACGGTGTTTTCTCTCGTTGTTGACATAATTCTGAGCATAATGGGGTTTACCGTCGGCCGTACGTTTGCGGCTTCTATGCTGTCGGTGCTCAAATACGTGCTCGCGATGTACGCGCCGCTCTTTGCGATCGCCCTCATCACCGCGCTTACCGAGTGGAAGCGCATTCGCACCACGCCCGTAAAAAAGATACTCGCCGTGTTCACTTCGCCCATTTTTATGATAGCATATACGCCCATCGCGTTCGTTTCGCTCTTCACAAAGCCCGAATGGAAGCCCATCGAGCACTGCGTTGACGGAAAAAACCTTTCCAAGCGCAGAAAAGAGGAACAACTCCCCGAATGACCCGGCCAATTCTTTCCGGTTCGTATCCCGCCTTTCATAGGCGGGGTGCTTTTTGCTTTGCTTCAACGCGCCGCGGAGCGGGCATAACCGTTTTTATATACATATAACCCATTGAAATCACGAACAGTTTTATGTATAATTAGTATGGATATGAATGGGGCGATAAGATCGCTTCGCAAAAAGCATATTGGGAGGAACAGAAAATGCAGAACATCGACCGTCTTGCCATCACTTCAATGAGGATGCTCACCGCCGACGCCATTCAGAAGGCGAAGAGCGGGCATCCCGGCCTTGCCATCGGCTCCGCGCCCATGGCTTACACCCTTTGGAAAAACATGCGCCACGACCCCAAGGATCCCGAATGGATCGGGCGTGACCGCTTCGTTCTGAGCGCAGGTCATGCTTCCATGCTGCTCTATTCCCTCATGCATATTTTCGGTTACCCTGTGAGCATGGATGATATAAAGGATTTCCGCCAGCTCGGCGCGAAGACCGCGGGCCATCCCGAATACGGCAATATCCCCGGCATAGAAGCCACTACCGGCCCCTTGGGGCAGGGCTTCGCGATGGCAGTCGGCATGGCGATGGCGGAGCGTCACATGGCCGCCCGCTTCAACCGCGAAGGCTATAACGTGATCGACAATTATACTTACACCCTCATGGGCGACGGCTGCATGATGGAGGGCGTCGCCGCGGAGGCCGCTTCCTTTGCCGGCACGCTCGGCCTGGGCAGGCTCATCGCGCTTTACGATTCCAACCGCATCACCATCGAAGGTTCCACCGACCTTGCCTTCACCGAGGACGTGAAAATGCGCTTCGAGGCATACGGCTGGCAGGTGCTTGAGGTAGCCTCCGGCGAGGATACCGAAGCCGTAGCCAAGGCCCTTTGCGAAGCGAAGAAGGAAGCGAATAAGCCCTCGCTCATAATCGTTCATACCAACATTGCGGAAGGCACTCCCAAGCAGGGTTCCGCTTCCAGCCACGGTTCGCCTCTGGGCGAAGAAAACATAGCCGCCTACAAGAGATCCCTCGGCTGGGAATACCCCGATTTCACCGTTCCCGAAGAGGTCTATGCGCATATGGCGGAGCTTCGCCGAGGCTTCAAACAGGCTCACGAGGAGCACGACTCCCTTATGCAAGCCTATAAGGCCGCCTATCCCGAGCTTTACGCGGAGCTCAACGATTGGCTCGCGGGCAAGCTTCCCGACCTCATGAACGATCCCGCGATATGGGAATTCGACGATGACGCCAAGCTCGCCACCCGCAAGTGCTCCGAAATGATGCTGACAAGGCTTACCGGGCGCGTGCCCAACCTCGTAGGCGGCTCAGCGGATCTCGGCCCCTCGAACCTCACCTATATGAAGGCTTATGAGGATTTCTCTAAGGATAATTACGCCGGGCGCAATTTCCGCTTCGGCATAAGGGAATTTGCGATGGGCGCCATCGCAAACGGCATGGCGCTTTACGGCGGACTGCGCCCCTACTGCGCGACCTTCCTCGTATTCGTCGATTATATGAAGCCCGCTCTGCGCCTTTCCGCGCTCATGGGCCTTAACGTCCTTTACGTTATGACCCACGATTCAATAGGCGTAGGCGAGGACGGCCCCACCCATCAGCCCATAGAACAGCTCGATATGCTGAGGGCCACCCCCAATACATACGTCATGCGTCCCGCAGACGGCCGCGAGACTGCCGCTTGCTATCTTGCGGCAATGGAGCTTAAGGCTCCCGCCGTGCTCGCGCTTTCAAGGCAGAACCTGCCCCAGCTCCCCGGCACGGGCAAGGAAGCAATGCGCGGCGGCTATATCCTGCGCGACTGCGAGGGCATGCCCCTTGTTATAATCATCGCCACGGGCTCCGAGGTGGAGCTTGCGATGAAGGCTGCCGAAAGGATGGCGGCGGACCGCATCCGCGTCAGAGTCGTTTCGATGCCCTGCATGGAGCTCTTCGAGGAGCAGCCCGAGGAATACCGCATGAGCGTTCTTCCCATCGAGTGCCGCAACAGGGTCGCCGTTGAGGCGCTTGGCGGCATGAGCTGGTATAAGTACGTCGGCATAGACGGCAAAATAATCGGCATGAAGGGCTTCGGCGCTTCCGCTCCGGGCGGCAAGCTCTTTGAAAAGTTCGGCGTCACCGCGGAGGCCGTCGAAGACGCCGCAAGGAGCATGATAGAATAACGATCATCCGGGGATCCGGCAAACCGAAGTCGGATCCCCGCCATTTACATAAGGAGACCCCACGGGGGAATAAAACTATGGCTTTTCCCAAAGAACTCATACGCAATTTCAGTATAATCGCCCATATCGATCATGGCAAATCCACCTTGGCGGACAGGCTCATGCAGCTTACTCAGACCGTTGCGGACAGGGATATGGAGGAGCAGCTGCTCGACTCCATGGATATAGAGCGCGAGAGGGGCATCACCATCAAATCCACCGCAGTGCGCATGTTTTATACCGCGCGCGACGGCAAGACCTATATGCTGAACCTTATCGACACTCCGGGCCACGTGGACTTTACCTATGAGGTCAGCCGCGCTCTCGCCGCGTGCGAAGGGGCGGTGCTCGTCGTTGACGCGACCCAGGGCATAGAGGCGCAGACCCTTGCGAACGTCTATCTTGCGCTTGATAACGAGCTTGAGATAATCCCCGTCATAAACAAGATAGATCTCGTCTCGGCCGATCCCGATAACGCGATCCGCGAGATCGAGGATATTATAGGCCTCCCCGCGGAGGATGCTCCCCGCGTTTCCGCAAAGACGGGCCTTAACGTGGAAGAGGTATTGGAATGCATCGTGACGGACGTTCCCGCCCCCAAGGGCGATCCCGAAGCTCCCTTGAAAGCGCTTATTTTCGACAGCTTCTATGATAATTACAAGGGCGCCCTCTCATACGTCCGCGTAATGGATGGGACTGTCCGCCCCGGCGACAGGATAAGGTTCATGCATTCCGGCAATGAGTTCGACGTTACCGAGGTCGGCGTATTCGATCCGGGCTGGCTCCCCGTCAAGGAGCTTACCGCGGGCGAGGTCGGCTATATTTCGGCTTCCATAAAGTCGGTCGCCGAAACGAAGGTCGGCGATACGATCACTCTGGCGGGCAACCCCGCAAAGGAGCCCCTCCACGGCTACAAGCAGGCGAATCCGATGGTGTTCTGCGGCATCTATCCCGCGGACGGCGCGGATTACGAGGCGCTCAAGGAGGCGCTCGACAAGCTCATATTAAACGACGCTTCCATCTCCTATGAACCGGAGACCTCGCAGGCTTTGGGCTACGGTTTCCGCTGCGGCTTCCTTGGGCTCCTGCACATGGAGATAGCGGAGGAGAGGCTCGAGCGCGAATTCGATCTGGATCTCGTCACCACCGCTCCCTCCGTCATATACCGCGTAAAGATGATGGACGGCTCCATCCGCATGATAGACAACCCCTCCAATCTTCCCTCTCCCATGGAGATAGAATGCATGGAGGAGCCTATGGTAATGGCGAATATAATGACTCCGCCGGAATTCGTGGGCTCGATCATGGAGCTTTGTCAGGATAAGCGCGGCGTGTTCCTCGATATGACCTATCTTGAGGAAAACCGTGTTAAACTCCAGTACAGGATGCCCCTCAATGAGATCATATTCGATTTCTTCGACGGCCTCAAATCAAGGAGCCGCGGCTATGCGTCCTTCGATTACGAGCTCGGCGACTATGAGCAGAGCGATCTTGTAAAGCTCGATTTCCTGTTGAACGGCGATATGTGCGACGCGCTCTCCACGATCGTCCACCGCGACAAGGCGTATGCCAAGGGCCGCGCCGTTGCCGAAAAGCTGCAGGAGGTCATTCCGCGTCAGCAGTTCGAGATCCCCATCCAGGCGGCCATAGGCGGCAAGATAATCGCGCGCGAAACGGTGCGCGCCGTCAGGAAGGATGTTCTTGCCAAATGCTACGGCGGCGATATAACCCGTAAAAAGAAGCTGCTCGAAAAGCAGAAGGAAGGCAAAAAGCGCATGAGGCAGGTCGGCACGGTCTCCGTTCCCTCCGATGCGTTCATGAGCGTTCTGAGGATAAACTGATGGCGGGGCTCTATATCCACATACCCTTTTGCAGGAAAAAGTGCCGCTACTGCGATTTTGTGAGCTTTGCGGATTCTTCCCGCGAGGATCTGTACTATCTCGCCCTCATAAGCGAGATGCGCCTTTACGCGCCTCTTATGAAGGATAAACGCTTCGATACGGTATTCATCGGCGGAGGCACGCCCACCGTATTATCGGAAGGCAAGCTCGGGCACCTCCTTTCGGAGCTTAAAAACCGCTTTGATATAGCGCCGGATGCGGAGATCACCTGCGAAGCGAATCCCGAATCCGCATCGGAAGAAAAGCTCCGCGAGCTCATCGAAGCGGGCGTGAACCGCCTTTCGATCGGCCTCCAGTCCGCTTCCGACGCGCTGCTCAGAAGGCTTGGCCGCGTTCATACCAAGGCGGACTTCATGAAGGCCGTAAATACGGCGCGGAAGGTCGGCTTTACCAACATAAACGCCGACGTCATGCATGCCCTCCCCGGACAGAAGCGGGAGGACTATATGGATACCCTTCGGCTCCTCGTTTCGCTCGGCATTCCGCATATCTCCTCCTATTCGCTCATTTTGGAGGAAGGCACGCCCCTGTTTGATGACGTGAACGCGGGCAGGGAGACCCTTCCCGATCCCGACGATGCGGCCGATATGCAGGACGATGGCATCGCCTTCCTCGAAGAAAACGGGTTCGCGCGCTATGAGATAAGCAATTTCGCAAAGCCCGGCTTTGAGTGCCGCCACAACCTCAATTATTGGGATAACGGCGAGTATCTGGGGCTCGGCCTCAATTCCCATTCAGCGCTCCGCTTAAAGGGCGACTGGACCCGCTTCAATAATACGGAAAACCTTTCGGAATACATAAACGAGGTGGGCGAGGGGAAGCTGCCCGTCCGCAATACTCAGAAGATCGAGAAGCAAGAGGAAATGTTTGAAACGGTGATGCTCGGCTTACGCAAGATAAATGGTATAAGCCGCTCCGAATTCCAAGCGCGCTTTAACGTCGATCCCGTCACGGAATACGCCCCCGCGATAGCGGAGCTGGAGCTTGACGGGATGATAGAGGTGACGGAGGAAAGCCTCCGCTTAAATCGCCGCGGGCTCGATTTCCAGAACGAGGCGCTGCTCAAATTCATGGATCAGTGATATGAAAAAAGACTGCGGAATTATTTTCGATCTCGACGGCACCCTGTGGGATTCATCCTATCAGGTCGGTATCGCATGGAACACCGTGTTCAAAAGGAACGGCGTCGATCTCGAGCTTACGCCCGAGCGCATGGCCGTCATGATGGGCCGGACGGTGCCGGAGATAGGGGAGGCGCTGATCCCGTTTATCGAGCCTGTGCGCCGCGCAAGGATACTCGATGAATGCTGTGAGGAGGAAAACCGCCTTTTGAATCTTTACGGCGGCGAGGTTTTCCCCGGCGTGCTAGAGCTTTTGCCCGTGCTCGCGGAAGAATACCCTCTATTCATCGTTTCCAACTGTCAGGATGGGTATATCCAGTCCTTCATAAACTTTTACGGCCTTTCCGCGCTGATAAAGGATATTGAGTGCATAGGCCGCACGGGGCTCCATAAGGGCGATAACATAAGGCTCGTGGTTGAGCGAGACGGCTTAAAAAAAGCCGTTTACGTCGGCGATACCGAAAGGGACGGGCGGGCTGCCCGTGAGGCGGGAGTCCCATTCATAAGAGCCGCATACGGCTTCGGCGGCGAATTCGCCGCGGAACGCGCGATAAGCTCCTTTTACGAGCTTCCCGCGATAATAGAATCGGTTTTTAAGGAGTGATCTCATGCGTTGTATGTGTCGTGAATGCGGGACCTATATGGTCCAGGCGGAGGATGGCAAGCTCGGCTGTATATGTCCCGAGTGCTTTTCGCGGTGCCGCGACTGCCTTGGCACCGATTCGGTGATGAGCCGTGAAGAGCTTGCCAAAATGAAGGAAGACCCGCTCCTTGCCGCCGTGTTCTTTGCGAACAGAAACGATAGGGAAGAAGAGGATTGAGCCCAAGCGGCGCCCCAAGTCTTTGTGGGGCGCCTTTTTCGTTATTCTAACTGCGCGAAACGCGAATACTATTTACTGATGAAACATCCCGATTTGGAAAGGAATGGGAAAGAAATGAATTCCGGCGTCAACACGATGAAGCTTACGGGCACCGTTTCGGAGCCGCCCGTTTACGATCACACCCTGCTTGGCGAAGCGTTTTACCGCATGACGGTCAAGGCCGTAAGGCTTTCCGGCGTATGCGACGAGCTCCCGGTCACGGTATCGGAGCGCCTTTTGGGCACGGCGGAGGAACACCCCACGGAGCCGGGGACCCGCGTGAGTATAACGGGGCAGATCCGCTCCTATAACAGGCATGACGAAACGGGCAGCCATCTCATTATAACGGTATTCGCAAGGGAGATAGAATTCCCGGAAGCGCCTCCGGCGGCGGAGCCCGAAGAATGCGAAGCTCAATATGCAGAAGAGGACGTTAACGAGACGGAGCTCATAGGCAGGATCTGCAAGCCCGTGATCTACCGCACGACTCCCTTTTCACGCGAGATAGCGGATATACTGCTTGCCGTCGGCCGGCGCTACGGCAAGAGCGATTATCTTCCCTGCATAGCATGGGGGAGGAACGCCCGCTATGCGGGAGAGCTTTCGGTGAACGATATGCTCCTCATAAGAGGGCGAATGCAGTCGCGCGAGTATCAAAAAACGCTGCCCGACGGTTCAGTCGAGCAGCGTACGGCCTATGAGATCAGCATCTCCGCGCTGGAGAGGATAGAGGATCAATCCTTCTGATCGAGCTTCGCCTTATCGGTGAAGGAATCGCTCTTGTTGAAATCGGCAAATTCGGAAATGTATTCCTTGCGGGGGCCGACCTTATCGCCCATCAGCAGAGTTACAAGATGCTCCACGTTTGCGGCGTCATCTATCGAGACGCGTACGAGCGTGCGGTTTTTGGGATCCATTGTGGTCTCCCAAAGCTGCTCGGGATTCATCTCGCCAAGGCCCTTGTATCTCTGCAGGGTGTAGCCGCGAAGCCCCTTCGTGACCTCGGCAAGCTTCTTATCGTCCATGCAGTAAATGGCGTCGTTGCCCTTCTGCACCTTGTAGAGGGGCGGCTGACCTATATAAATGTGCCCGTCGGTGATGAGCCCCTTCGTGTAGCGGTAGAAGAAGGTCAGAAGCAGCGCCCTTATGTGCCCGCCGTCCTGATCGGCATCGGAAAGGATAATGACCTTATCGTACTTCAGGTTGTCGATATTGAAATCCTCGCCAATGCCTGTGCCGAGAGCGGTTATGAGCGAGCGCAGCTCCTCGTTTTCCAATACCTGTTCGATACGCTTTTTCTCTACGTTAAGGACCTTTCCGCGCAGGGGAAGGATAGCCTGGAAGCGGCGGTCGCGCCCGGATTTTGCCGAGCCGCCCGCGGAATCACCCTCGACTATGAACAATTCGTTCTGTTTGGGATCGCGCCCCGTGCAGCTTGAAAGCTTGCCGACAAGGGGCGCGTTTTCGAGCTTTGACTTTTCGCGCGCCATGTTCTTCGCCCGCCTTGCCGCCTCGCGCGCCTTGGCGGCCTTCACGGCCTTATCCGCTATCATTGCGGAAAGCTCCGCGTTCTTCAGATCCTCCAATATGGGCGGGAGCATATCCGCCATAACGGATTCCACTGCGGGGCGAGCCTCGGTATTGCCGAGCTTGGTCTTTGTCTGCCCCTCGAACTGTATGTTCTGCATCCGGAGCGATATAACGGCGGTAAGACCTTCGCGGAAATCGTCGCCGGAAAGCGAAGCGTCCTTCTCCTTCAAAAGCCCGATCTTGCGGCAGTAATCGTTCATCACCTTCGTAAGCGAAGCGCGGAAGCCCGTTTCATGGGTGCCGCCCTCCGTGGTGGGAATGTTGTTGACGTAAGAGAATACGTTTTCGGAATAGCCGTCGGTATGCTGCATGGCGATCTCAACGACTATATTATCCTTCTTTCCCGAGATATAGATGGGCTCGGGATAGAGGGGCACCTTATCATCGTTCAGATATTTGACGAAATCGCAGATACCGCCTTCGAAATAGTATTCGAGCTCCTTCGCGTTGCCGCGCTCACGAAGATCCGTAAGCTTGAACCTTACGGATTTGTTAAGATAAGCAAGCTCGCGCAGGCGCCTCGCTATAATGCCGAAATTCATTTCGACCGTCTCGAACACCTCGGGATCGGGCTTGAAATTGACCTTCGTGCCCTGGCGGCGCGTGCGGCCGACCTCCTCCAAGGGCTTTACGGGGACGCCCGAATGCATCTCGCCCTTTTCATCACGGTAGCTGTGGAAGCTCATTTCGTAAAGCTTGCCGCCCGTCGCTACCTCTACCTTTACCTCGGTCGAAAGCGCGTTCACAACGGAAGCGCCCACGCCGTGCAGACCGCCGGAATATGAATAGCTGGCGTTCCCGAATTTGCCGCCCGCGTGGAGCTGAGTGAAAACCACCTCGACGCCCGAAACGCCGAGCTTTTCGTGGATGCCGACGGGGATGCCTCGGCCGTTGTCTTCAACTGTCACGGAGCCGTCCCGCTCCAATGTGACGGTGACGGTATCGGCAAAGCCGTTCGCCGCCTCGTCAACGGAGTTATCGACTATCTCCCAAAGCAGATGATGAAGGCCGCGCGTGCCCGTTGAACCGATATACATGCCGGGCCTTACCCTTACGGCCTCAAGCCCTTCCATTACCTTTATGTCGCTTACCGAATAATTGTGTTCCATGTTTCACCTTGATGATCATATTATGCGTACAATACACCAAATACATTATATTGATATTTTGCCCGCTTGTCAACCCTACCCATAGTATAAAACCGGTCTGCGACATTTGAAAAAGTTGATTTGTCCGTAAGCGGATGCTATAATGTAAAAGCACAGCAGGTCAAGAAAGGGAAGCGAAATGTCAAAAGAGATCAAGAACGCCGAAAGCCATAAGGGGAAGCCCGATAAGACCCAAAGAAAGATAGGAAGAAGAGGGTTTCTGATAACCGTCCTGTCATTGCTGCTTGCAATGGGGTTATGTATTCTCGGCATTGCCGCTCGGGATGCGATGCATTATTCCGAGCGCCGAGGCGTATTCATCGCCGTATTTGCTGCGCTTTGCCTCATCCCCATCGCCGTGGGAATGTGGAGCATGCTCGCCTATAAAAAAACGAATAACAGGATCGGCTCCATGCGCATAACAGAGGTGCGCGATCTCATTATCAAGGAGCGGAACGGCGCATCGGAAAGGATGGAGGAGACCAAATCCGAAATGAGGCGCCTCAGAAGGAAGGGGACCATGCTTGCGGCGTTCCTCTTTTTGATCGCGGCGGGGACTGCGTTCCTCTGCGGAGTGCTCACGGAAGGTAAGTTCCCCGGGGTCCTCATCTGCCTGTATCCCGCGGCGCTCTTCGCAAGCGTCCTTATCCGCATCCCCATGGAAATGCCCCTCGATTTAATAACTGATGACAGGAACTTCATTAAAAATGCCGATTATCCGAAGCTCTGTTCTTTGGCGGAGGAAGCTGCGGCTGCAATGGGGCTGAAATGCCCGCTCCGCATTGCGATACTTCCGAATGGGAACGTAGGCGTTATAAAGATGCATGACGCCGTGCTGCTCGGCGTGGGGCTTTATTCGCTCGTGCAGATGAACGAAGACGAGCTCAAAAGCATATTCTGCCATGAGTTTTCTCATGTCATCAATGAAGAAAAGAACGATCCCGAAAAGCCCTATCTGACTCGGTATTCCTCATTTATCGACAGCATCCTTGCCGCGCCATCGGGAATGCTATTTGCCAAGATCGATTCCGATTACAGCTTTAAGCATGAGATGTATCGCTTCGCCTCATCGCTGCTTTTCGAGCAGGAGGCCGACAGGGCGATGACCGAACTGACAGATAAGGGGACTGCGGCTTCCGCACTCATAAAGGTCGCTTATACAGACTATTATCTCTATGAAGAAGCATTCAGCCGCGGCTGCGACCGTTACGCGGGGGATGAGCCCGCTCACGACGAGGCGACAAAAGAGATCGAGAGCTTCATCAAAACAGTTGCCGAAAGAAAGGAGTTCTGGAACACACTCATTCCAAAGGAGATCCTTTCGCGTACGGCTACGCATCCCACTCTCGCCATGCGTCTTGAAGCGCTCGGTGTGAGCAATATCGAGACCTCAGACGTCCCTGCGGGAGCCGATCTTGCCGCGGAACAGGCGAAGGCTATAAAGCACTGCGATGTATCGATCCGCGATGAACGCCTTGAAAACTACGGCGAAGCCCGCAGGATCCAACACGAAAAACCTCTTGAGACCTTGGAAAAATGGAAGGAGGAGGGGGAGCCCCTGACTCCCGAGGGTTATCGCGTAATAGTTGAAGCGATGACCGATCTCGGCATGACGGACGAGGCGGAAGCCCTTTGCGACAGAGCGATGAACGCGCTTCCCGAAGAAGCGCGGGGCTTTGCCTGCTTTACCAAAGGCCGTATGCTCCTGCACCGCTACGACGAGGCGGGCATAGAGCTGCTTTACTGCGCAATGGAGCATAACCAGAATTACATAGATTTGGCTCTCGATGAGATCGGCTCCTACTGCTGCCGTGTTGGAAACGATGAGGAGCTTACGCGTTACCGTGAGAAAAGCATGGAGCTTATGCAGAAGCATGCCGACGAGTACGACATGATCGCCGATCTTAAGCGCGGCGACGATCTGCGTGCTGAGCAGCTTCCCGAAGGTGCGCTCGGCAGGGACGTGAGCTTTATCCTGAAAGCGGGCGAAGGCCTGATAGAAAAGCTTTATCTTGTAAGAAAGACTATCCCAAACGGCTTTTTCACGAGCGCTTACGTCGTGAAGTTCGAAAAGGGCACGGAATGGGAAAAGCAGAACGAGATATTGGAAAGGATATTCAATTATCTCGATACGGTCAGCGATTGGCAGTATTCCCTGTTCACTTGGGACGAGGCCGCCTCCGCCGGCATAGATAAAATAGAAGGCGCGCTCGTATTCGAAAAGGAAAAATAAATGATTTTGCATCAAAAAACACGGCGCGGGACCCCGCGCCGTGTTTGCGTGTTAAACCTTGATCAGTCGTGCTTGCAGCCGCAGTGGCAGTCATGCTCGTGCTCTTCGCACCCGCAGTCGCCCTCTTCACAGTCGCAGTCTTCACAATCGCAGCAGCAATCCTCGGAAAGGACCTTCTCGGCAAGCTCAACAAGAGCGTCCATGTCCTCATCCTCGGGGGGAACGAATTCCTCGGTCTGACCGTCTTCGCTGACGATTATGCGCATGATGTAAAGGCCCTCGTCCTCGCACTCCTCGTCCTCACAGCCGCACTCGGGGTTGCAGTCGGCAAGGATGGCGTACTCGTTGTCCTTATAATCGAAGTAGGTGATGACGTCGAGCTCGAACTCGTTGCCGTCCTCGTCGGTAAATACGACGAAATCTCTTTCTTCGTCCATGATTATTATCTCCTTTCGGTAGTTATCTATAAGATTTTACAACATCGGACGGTTGAATGCAATACGCCGTATGTAAATATTTTGTATAATCGTCGCAAAAACAGCGGTGCGGCGGGGAATAACGCCCCCCGAAGCAGTCCCTCGGCACAGCAGATTAAAATATATTGCACCGAGGGCCGAAAAAGGGGTTGCTTTTTTGTCGGGTATTCGCTATAATAATTCCCGTCGCTTGACGGCGTGCTGGTGTAGCTCAGTAGGTAGAGCACTTCATTGGTAATGAAGAGGTAGGCAGTCCGAATCTGCTCACCAGCTCCACAAAAACCCCGGAAAACCTTTGGCTTTTCGGGGTTGCTCTTTTTTTGCTTTTTGTCTGAAATCAAATTTACCCAAACATTTACCCAAACGGGGCAAAAAAAGCAGGCCTTTCGACCTGCTAGAGCTGGCGCTCTATTATCCATTTCAGCAACTCATCAAAACCGGTTTCACCCGAGGCGACGCCGAGTATCACGCCCGAAAGCTCATCCTGAGTATAGTCGAGCTCGATGCCGTTCAGCGCAAGGAATACGAGCATAACGTGCGCTCCGATGCGCTTGTTGCCGTCTACGAAGGGGTGATTCATGATGAGCCCAAAGCCCAGCCTTGCGGCTTTTTGCTGAATGGAAGGGAAGGGCTCGACGTTCCCGAATGACTGGAACGGCGCGTTAAGCGCGGAATCGAGCAGACCTTCGTCACGAAGTCCGCCGACGCCGCCCGTTTCCTCAATTAGCTGGGAGTGAAGCGAGATCACCTGCTCCTTAGAAAGGACTATCATTCCGCAAGCACCTCATACGCCTTCTTGTTCTTGGCGATAAGACGCATCGATACTGCCATAACGTCCTCATCCGCAGCGATCTGTTCACTTTCGGCCTTGCCGAACTCTATAAGCAGGTATCGCGGCGTGTTATTTTTGAGTATCACGACTGCGCCGTTTTCATCGACCATGCGCGCAACGCGGGAGAAATTCTGATTCGCTTCGGTTATCGAGACAAGATTATTGGTATTCACTTTCATATTGATCTGCCTCCTTTCATTCTTGTGGTACTATTATATCACAAGATTAGGTGAAATACAACCTAATTTTTTTACGCCCCAAAACCTATCCGCTTTTCATGCATTTCGGGCTTTGCAGCGGGGACTTCAATATCCTCCGGCATTATCAAGGTCAGGGATTCGGCGGTAATGGCGTCCGGTTCGATCGAGAGGAGCCTGCCAGCCATGTTCATTTCGGTCTTTTCAAGGAGATTCCTAACGTAACGGCCATTGCCGAAATCGGGCGAAAGTCTTGCCGCCTCGAAAACGCCCCCGAGCTTTTCGATCGCTCCGTCGGAGAGCTTCAGGCCACGGGCGCGGCCTAAGTGCTTCGCAATATCGCAAAGCTCACCCGCTGAATAATCGCTGAACGGGACGTGGAAGGCGATGCGGGAGCGCAGCCCGGGGTTCTTGTCAAGGAACGCCTCCATCTTATCGGGGTATCCGGCAAATATGACGACCATGCTGTCACGTCGGTTCTCCATCTGCTGGACTATCGTGTTGATCGCCTCGTCGCCGAAGGAGCCGTCGCGGTCGTCGACAAGGGAATACGCCTCGTCGATGAACAACACGCCGCCGTCAGCCTCGCGGAACTTCGCTTCGACCGTTTTTGCAGTCCAACCAACGAACCTTCCGACGAGATCGCCCCTGCCGACCTCCACTAGATGCCCGCGGGAGAGGAGCTCGTTTTCCTTCATAATGCGGGCGAAGAGGCGGGCGACGGTCGTCTTCGCCGTTCCCGGGTTGCCGGTGAATACCATGTGCATCGCCGGCCGAGCCTGATCGATGCCGCGGTCCTTATACATCCGCTGCAGCTTATAGAAGTTCAGCGCCTTGTCTATGACGGCCTTCGCCTCGGCGAGACCGATCATGGAGGCAAGCTCGTTATACGCGTCGCCCATCTGCTTCTCCTTTTCCTGCTTGATCCCGCACTCGGAGATCTGGCTGTACTGAGGGAATATCACGGTTTTGAGCTTAGTGTTGTACCAGCGCTCATAGATCCTGCCGAGTTCGCTGACGTTGTAGGTTTTGGCCTCGTCAAGCTGGGTAAAGAGCATTTCATCGGCGTCGACGCCGCGCTGCTTGGCTTTGGCTTCGAGCCAGCTCTTCGCTTCTTCGATACCGACGTTGTCCTCCTTGAGTTCGACGAACGACAGCCCGCCCATGTATTCCGCGATCCTTTTCTTGATAGCGGTGCATTCCTTCGGCAGCCGGAATATGAACAGTATCCGGTTACTGTATGCTTTTATCTCGCGGCAGAGCGCATCGAAAACATCTTTGCCGAAAGATTCCAGCTCGTCTCCGCTCTCGCTCCATTCGTCGATGAGGGAAATGACGAACGCCCCTCCTGTAGCGGCCTCGTAAACGCTCTTGATCCCGTCTTCGCTCATCCGCCCGTTCGTGCTGTCGATCTCATAATAACAGCGGCTGAGTATCCTTTCCTTCTTGTAAAGCGCGCTCAGAAGTACGCCCGTTATGTTCGCCGCGGAGGATTCGCTGTCGGCTTCTATGATGTAATGCACGGGGTGACCGTAATGCTTCTCCGCTGCCGTGCCTGCGAATATCCTGTCCAGCTCCGGCGTCAGCGTCCCGGCTGCAAGCTCGCGGCGGGCTGCATCGTAAAGTTTTTCGGTCTCCACGCCGTCGTCTATGACGCCGTCGCGAAGCATCATGCGCCTGAGGTCGCCGCAGTCTATATCTTTGATTCCGTAACGCGAAAGCACGTCCGAGCTGCACCCGACGTAGTCCTGCCGTTCTGCCGTTTCGAGCATGTCCAGGAGCTTGCGGAAGGAGATCTGATCGGAGGAGTCATGCTCCGCGTCGAGACCTATAGCGGAGAAAAACTGTTGCGCGCATGCGTTTATATCGAGCTTCTCGCTGCCGATAGCGCCGCATATAACTTCATCGCCGGAAATGTTCGAGACGAACCAGTAGGAACCGTCCTTGAATCCGTCCGAATACTTCTGAGACCTTTCACAGATCCCTGCCGCCATCGAGCGGCGCTCCTGCCTGGTCATCTGGCTGTTTTCCGTATCGTTATTCTTAAGCTTTCCCGTAAACTGGTAGTAAAGCATATCCGCATCTCCTTCTCTTGGTGTACCATAAAGATACCATAAACGATGCTCCAAAAACGGGGCACGCATCGTTCGCAGCCCCGTTTGCTCGACAGTTTTATAAGGCAGTTGATCCTTTGAAATGGTTTATGAAAACGCCTCCGGATAATGCTTTTTGATCCATGCGTCTTTATAAGCACGGATCGCACAGGCGACGCATTTTGCGCGCGGGGGCAGATAATGGACTTCCTTCATCGATTCGGTGTACCAATCCGGGATGCCGATCTCGTGCATCTCTTTTTCCCATTCCTGCCATCTTCGGTGTTCTCCATGCAGGCATCGCCCTTTGCGGACGGCAGAGGCGATGGTGTATGCTTTATCTCTGCCCATCCCGTGACGCACGAGCTTGTTAAAGACGTCATCTCTGCTTGAAACTGTATCTTTCGGTGCAAACATCAATTCACGCAAAAGCTTTTCTCCGCTCGATTCCCAAGTCATCATTGACAGGTCAAGCCCGATAATATGTATGATATCTTCAATACAATTGATTGGCGCGGAGGAGAGTATCGGATCGATCAGCGGTCTCCTGCGTTTGATTTCAGCGGCCAGCTCGATTCTCAGGCTGTCGATCTGACCGCCGTCAGGTTGGATAACGGAAGGATCAACGCCTGTAATACTACAGAGCAAGGACTCTTGTTCAAGCGATATGTTCTCATAAAGGTTGATAAGCGGAGTATCCTCACCGGGAAACTCAAACGCGAGCATACCGTACTCCGGCTTTGATACGGGTATAAAACCCAGCGTATCTCTCAGCGCTCTGCAGATCACGGACAGACAGCTGCCCTCGCAATGAATCTCGGTATAAGGCCATATCCGGTCTGGGAAAAGGAATTCCATCTGAATGTCGTATCCGCTTTTGAGCATGGGAGTTCTGCATACGGAGCAAAGCCTGTCCGGAAGATCCGGACCGCACAAAGCAGGCGGATCTTTTGGAAATTCGTTATGTTTGCATTCGGGGCAAAGATAATGCGGGGGGAGGGGATCGATGTGCGAAATCCCCAAAAGATAAGCGATGAACGAAGATTCCAAAGGACCGCTAATGAAAAATCTTCCCCCTTTGTCGTTACAAATGCGTTTGACCTCCGTCAGCGCCCTAAGCGTTACCGCCCAATCCCGTTCCTCAAGCACCGCCCATTCAACTTCGAGTCTTTCCGTTACCTCCTTGGGAAGAGTATCTCCGTACAGCTCGTGACAGCGCTTGATGACCGCTTCATTGATCTTCTCATAGAAGCCGAAAAAGAATTCCATAAGGTTTCACCTCCTATGCCCCTATAATAGCACATGGCATGAGCCTTTTTCGGGACATAAAAAGCCCGAAGGTTTCCCTCCGGGCAGTAATCGTAATTCTATTTACTTCGCAGCTTCTTTCAGCTTCTCCCAAATCTTTACCATGGCATAGGTGTCGAGCTCGCAGTATTTGAGGAGATTCCTTCTCGTGCGCTCGAGCTCATCCGGCGGCATATGCTCCATGGCGGGGAATGCGCTCATCGCCTCGGATCCGTTATGAATATCCTCGAGGTTGTGATAATCGAGCGAGGTCTCGTCCGGGAACAGCGCGGGCAGCACGGACTTGATAGAAAAGCTCCCGCCCATCGCGCGGTTGTAATACAGACCGGACTGGAACGGCGTGATCAGATCTACTATGTTCTCGCTGATATCGAGAAGATGCTCAGCAGGGTCGGGGAACAGCTCGGCGAGCTCCTTTAGCTTCCCACACTCGAAGCTTTTGTTATACGCCGTGACGCAGACGCCCATGGGGATGTCCTCGCAGAGCCGCTCGGCTATCGCCCATCGTGGATCCGTTCCTGGCTCGGCAAGGAACTCGCGGTGCTTTAGCTCCACGTCCTCGCGCTCGATATAGTGGAGCGAGTACTGGAACGGTATCTGCTGAAACGGCTTCGTGCCGATATAGCGCGGCACGGGGTATTGAACCGTCTCGAAGTCGAGAAAATACAGCGGGTATGAGAGTTCCGAAAGGAACTCACGTATGCCCTCACGGTCGATATAGTCCCCGCGGTCGTGCAGCACAAAGTCCATCTGCATTATCTGCTTCCTGTTCGTGACCGTGTTGAAATCCCACACCTCTTGGTAAGAAACCGCCCCGGCGAGATAATACCGTATCTTCGTCGCAAAGTCCATGCGGTAGAGGTCGAACACGTTCGGTTTGGGAAGATGGCGCGTGCAGTACTCCCAGTAGGCGCAGTCATACGGATGATGGCAGGCCTCGGAGAGGTCGATATCCGGCTCGGCGGGGGAGAGGAGGTACTTTTCACCGAGGGCAAGCACGCGCTCTATCTCTTGGCTCTCGGACTCGACTGCTTTTGAAACGTCCTCTGTGCGGAACAGCCCGTTTAAATCGAGCGTGCCGTCGAAGACATAATCGCTGTTGAGCACGACGACGTAAGTCCCGACCACGTTCACGCCGCAATGCGTGAGCACGTATTTCTGGTAGGCGACGTCGGCGGCGTAGACGTCCTTGTTCGCGTGGGTCGAGCTCTTGACCTCATAGATCGCCCAGCCCCCGTTCTCCTTCTTGAGGATATCGACGGCGCAGTAGAGCCCGTCGTACGAGAATGAAGCCTCGCAGATGACCTCCGTGCCGCGGTCCATCTCCTCTTTCGTCCGCTCTATCATGCGGGCGAGGTCGAGCTTGTCGCCGTCCTTCACCGTGACCTCGACGAAATCTCCGAAGAGCCCCATGGCAAGGTCTCCGACCTCATTGCCGGCGTCGAAACGCGCCTGCAGATCGGGCGTTATCGTCTGCTCCTCTGGCTTGTACTTCTGGAGCCACGCCAGCTTCGGGCACTGGCGGAGAGCGCAGTATTTGGATTTGGAGAGAAAAAGCTTGGGCATATCATTCCTCCAGCCGTTCGATCCCGCGGTTCTTCTTTCGGTCGTAAACCTTCTTGCTCTTTATCGCGCGGGTGACGGGATTGACCGCGCCCCACGAGCCGCGCTGCTCGTTATCCAGCTCGCGCCGTTTGCGCTTGGAGAGCTTTTTGTATGGGATGAATTTGGGCATGGTTTCCCCTCCCTATACGGAACTCAGGATTGCGGCGATACGCTCAACGGTATTGGCGTCGAGGATATCACGGTCCTTCGTGTGGAGGGCGCGCTCTGCCTCCTCCCGGCCATTAAGTACATATTCACTCTCGACGGGGCTGTTTCCGTAAAGGAGCATAGCATACCCTCTGATCCAGACACGGGTTCCGTTCTCCTCAAGATAATGCGCGAGTATGTATGTCTGCCGCTTCACCTGCCTGATCGGGTTTTTCACGGTTTTTTCATAAACTTTGCCCGCGGAGGTCGTTTTGTATTTACGCCATTCATAGTCATCCTCGTCCCCGACGATCCTGCCCCTATAATTCTTGACCTCGATTATGAAAACGCCATACTTATTTACGATCACGTTATCGAGCTCAGCCGGTCTGCCGTCATATTCAATGCTTAAGTTCGTGAACAAACGATCGCCTTCATGCAAAGCGCTCCGAATGATCTCCGTGGCTGCTATTTCGCCTTGATGACCGGCTCTGCGCTCCCCGGGCTGAAATGCGGGAAGATCCGTCCTGCTTATCAGAACGGCTATGAGGATAATAACGGCCAGTACGGCTAGTACGCCTAACGCGTTCCAGATCATACTCTTAAATCACTTCCTCTTTTTCGTGAAGAATCGATCGCTCGATTTGAAATTGTAGATCGGGCGTATCTGTTTTTCGATGCGGACGGTATCGCCGATCGAATCGATTATCGTCTGCGGGTCCTTGTATGCCATCGGGCATTCGTCGAGCGTGTCCGCGCCGACGGAACTGGTGAAAATGCCCTCCATACTCTTCTTGAAATCGGCGAGTGTGAAGCTTTGCTCGGCCTGCGTGCGGCTGTAAAGGCGGCCCGCACCGTGGGGCGCGCTTTGGTTCCAGTTGTCGTTGCCGAGTCCTGTGCAGATAAGCGCGCCGTCGCGCATGTTGAGGGGGATCAGCAGCCGCTCGCCCTCGCGCGCCGAGACCGCGCCCTTGCGCAGGATCATATGGTCGAGGTCGATGTAGTTGTGGATGGTCGTGAAGAACTCCTCTTCGTGCAGCTTGAGCGCGTCCAGAATGCACTCCTTGATTATCTGCCTGTTGAGCGCGGCAAAGCGCTGCATCAGTGCCATGTCCTCAAGGTACGCGCCGCGGTCGGAGCCGGTCAGGTACGCAAGCTCGAAGGGTATCTCCGTCTGCTTCCTGCCGCCGACGTTCGCATAGGCCTTGTTCTGATAGTGCTCCGCGACCTGCAGGCCGAGATTGCGGCTGCCGGTATGGATGACAAGGTAGAGGTTCTCCTCGTCGTCGCGGTCGATCTCGATGAAGTGGTTGCCGCCGCCGAGCGTGCCGAGGCTCTCCTTCGCACGGCGCGTGTCGACTTTTTTGATGCAGTTTAGCTCCTCGATATCGATCCGCCCGTGGCTGCGGTGCGGCCGCTCGCGCACGTCGCGCCCGTGGGGGATGTTCTTGCGGATGAACGAATCGAGCTCGGGCAGGTTCAGGCGCTTCTCTTTGAGGCGCACGACGTCCATGCCGCAGCCGATATCGACGCCGACGAGGTTTGGGACGACGTATTCGCCGACCGTCATCGTCGTGCCGATGGTGCAGCCCTTGCCCGTGTGCACGTCGGGCATTATCCTTATCTTCGATCCCGCCGCGAACGGCTGATCGCAGAGCGCTTTTATCTGACCCTCCGCGGAGGGCTCGAGAATGTCGGTGTAGATTTTTGCGGTGGCGTTAGTGCCTTTAATCTCAATCATAATTCTTCATTATTTTTTCTTTGCTTGGCTAATCCACGCAGGCCCCTCCCAATCAATACGTGACAAGTCTTTCTTGACCAATGCAGCTTTTAAGGATTCCTGGAAAGAATTATAATCTCCATCGTTATTATCCTCGAAGGTGCCAATGTTGTTCCATGAACTCCATGGAACAACATGATCAGCAGGGTTTGAATATTCCTTTATTTCTTTTCTATTGTTTGCACATAAGGGTAGCTTTACATCATTATCAAACTCGCTTACAGCAGCATTAATGATGAATCTGTCTACAGGAGCATGAAGACTATGAGCAATACCTTTTATTCTCGCAAATTCTTCTTTACAGAATTCACTATTAGGAGCAAATGTCTCGTAAATAGTTCTAAGTATGAATAGGTATTTCATCGTCATGTTTACCCATTTCTGAGCGTTGCCATATGAAAACGCTTGCGTTTTGCCGCTAACAAGAATTTCTTTATAGTTTTCTACCAAAGAGTTACATAATCTTGAATGCCAAACATCATACGCATCTGTATTATTGCCAGAAAAGAAGGAGTCAACTTGATTCTTAATCAGTTCACGTGCGTTCTTTTTGCTTTCGCTATCATCGTTCTTGTCCAATGTATTATATGCGCCTTGGTTGGTAGCGTCTTTGTACCCTAGATCGATAGCTTTTTCTACGATACTTTTGGCATCGTCTTCAAAGCATAATCTAAAGTAGCTGAACAGCAGGAATTCAACAGAATTCCTCAAAGCGGTATTGGTTTCCATTACCTTTCCCTCCTTAATCATCAATAGTTGTCAAATCGCCCTTCAGTGCTCTGATCTGTTTCTTCCTTGATATCCAATTTCTGCACTCCCATTCGATGGGCGGCTCGTCGATCGCGGCTTCGAGCTCCTCCCGGAAGATCTCATAGATGCTCGGATAATCGATCCCGCTCCACGGGTACGAATCGCCGGTGCCGTCATCGTCGTTAACGATATGGTAGGAGGGGTCTTTCTTGCCGTACTTCATCACAAAGTATTCCTTATCGCTGCCGATGAGCTTTTGCTTATAAACCGCACCGAGGATGAGGTTATCGAGCGGGATATGATACTCGTTCGCGCGCTCGGCGACGGCGTTGAAGAAGGCCTCGTTCTCCGTGCCGCCCATCGCGAGATAAGCGCCGCTGATGACGTAGAGGTTCTTGATCGTCATATTCACCCATTTCTGAGCGTTGCCGTAGGTGAAGAATTCGCCGGCCTTTTCGGACGCGTGGAAAGTCGGACTGTCGAGCTCGTCGCAGATCTCGCGGTATCTCGTGATAAGCTCGGTGCAGATCCGCTTGTGCCATTCGTTGAAGTCGACTTTTACATAGGAGAAATAGAGCGTCTTCACCTCGTTCTTGACGATTTTGAACATACCCTTGACACTGGTCTTGAGCTCCTCGACAGCTTCCCTGTCGGGAAATACGTTGCTTGTGAACAGCGCGTTAAACGCGCCCTGATTCGTTGCGTCGATATACGCGCGCTCTATCGCGCTGTCGAGTATCGCATCGAGATCGTTTCCGTCCTTACGGTCGAGTCCGAAGTAATAAAAGAGCAAAAACTCCACGGCGTTCTTTACGATGTTGTTGGTTTCCATTT
The DNA here is from genome assembly GCA_017394835.1 of Clostridia bacterium. Taxonomy (GTDB): domain Bacteria; phylum Bacillota; class Clostridia; order Christensenellales; family CAG-138; genus UBA3857. Next base: position 4,547 of record JAFPXD010000003.1, on the reverse strand, counting down.
TTATATCCTCCTCAAATATCTTTATACGCTTCAACCGTCCTCTCGGCGGTATCCTTCACCTTTTTTGCCAGGAATTCCGGCTCCAAGAGCACCACGTCAGGCGCGAAGCTTCTTGCGAACTGGAGCATCGCCATCTCGTTCACCGTGACGGAGACGGTAACGGTCTCGTCCGTCTCGTCCGAAAAGCGCACGTCAAGGCCGAACATGTCGATGACGTCTGATATCATCGCCTTTGTAACCCGGAACTTCGCGAACACGTCCTCGCTCGAGAACATATAGACGTGGCGGCGCATGTACTCGGTAAGATCGAGCCGTCGGTTCTTTGCCCACGGAAGCGACTCAAAGGGCTTCACGGGATCGTCCTCCAGCACGCGCACCTTCGTTATGCGGTCGATGCGATAATTGGAGATATCGTCGTACTTATCGTAATTGCAGATGAGGTAGTACTTTCCCTCCTTCGCCGCCATTTGGTAGGGGCTGACGAGGTATTCGCGCACGGAGCCGTCTTCGCGGCGTTTCACGTGCAGTTTCTTGTCCGTGCCGTATTCAAGGTAGTTGAAGACCACCTTGCAGCCTCGGCCGATCGCCTCGTCTAGCTTGTCGATGGTGGAGAAGAGCTCGCCGTTCTGCGGCAGTACGTCCGGCACGGCGTGAACGTGCTTCATGTGAGCCCTGAAATACTTGCTCGAAAGTCCTTCAAGCTTCCCGATGAGCTGCTTCCGCTGACCGTAGGGGATGTGGTTGGAGAAGGTGACGCTGTCGATGAGCAGCCTAAGCTCTGAGTCGGTGAACTCGCGCACGAGCCAGAAATCCGACCATATCTCGCTCTCTTCAAGCTCGCCGGTCTTCGGGTTCTGCACCATGCGGACGGGCGGATCCTGCGGATGCTCGATATCATACCCGCATTCCATAAGGCCCAGGATGTTCCTGCGGATGGCCTTGCGGTCGGCGGTCATGCCGTATTCCTTTTTCAGGATATCCCCGATCTCCTTCTGGCTCAAGGTGTGATCCTTATCGGTGTACTTCCTGAGAATGTCCAGTATGTTCAGTATCAAAAGCTTTTTCGGCTGTTCGGACATTTTCTCTTCTTGAGACTTTGCCGTGCAAAGTCATCCTTTCACATGATATTTGACGGTTTTGCCCGCAAAATTGCCGCGCTGTCTGCGGCAAAGTCAAATTCATAAAGTTTGAAAACTCGTTTTCAAACTTGCACCTCCACAGAGTCATTATACTCTATCCGATGCTATAATACAAGAAAAGATGGGATAAAAACATCCCATCATTCCCCGTAATACACTTCAAGATCATTAAGCCGCAACAGCGCGGGCGGATACCCCTGCGAGCAGCCGACGTCAATATTTATCCACGTGCGCGTCTTTATCACCCGGCCTGCGTACTCGTCGCCGTAATACAGCGTGGGCGTGTGCCCGAATACGGTGATGATGTCGTCGAAGTATTCGTCGGTCAGCTTCGGCCGCTCCCAGAGCACGTCATAATAGTTATAGTCGGTTATCTTCTTTTCGGGAGAGAAGTCCGTCCAACCGCCGTGGATTAACAGGAAGTCCCGGCCATTCACCGTGTCGGCTCCGTAAGCGGGCGAATCCTTAAGAAACTGCATCAGATCGCCGAACTCCCCGGGCTCCTCTCTCATAAGCTTTCTCAGACTTTCGAGAGTCACCCCGCCGCCGTTGCGCATCCAGCGGTCGTAATGCTTTAGACTGTCGGGGGAGAGCCCCGCGATTCTTTCGTCAGTGATCTCATCGAAGAGGAAGGCGCAGTTTAAGAGCATGTCCTCGTGATTGCCGAGAATAAACTCGACGTTCGGCTGCGCCATGATCCAGCGCAAAAGGTCGACGCCGCCGTCGCCGTTGCGGTCGATGACGTCGCCTATTACGTATAGCGTATCCTCATCGGTAAAACCCACCCTGTCAAGCAGAGCCTTTAGCTTTTCAAGCGGATATCCGTGAAGATCGGAGATGGCGTAGGTGCTCACTGATCATCCTTTGCTTCGCAATGGAATATGTAGTAGTCTGAAACCCTATCTATATTCATCGTTTCATGTTGAATATGGCGTGCGCCAGGATGATAATATGAAAGGATTGGCTTTCCGAGGTGAGTTGTGATGCGGAAATCTTTACCATCAATATGTATTCCCTTTGGAAGTTTGCCAGCGTCTGCTGTTTGAACAATAGCTTCATAAGCACCGCAGACAGTAACAACATATTTACATTGAATATCTTTGATTATCTGAAGTCGGTTTTTTGCAATTGCGTCATAATTCTCTTTGTCTGCAACAGTTAGTGGAGAATCTGAAAAAAAGCTTGCGCCACCTTTTTGAACATCAAAAAGAGCAGTTTCTGTTTTATAATAATGAACCCCTGCTTTTCCAGATCCTGAAAAAGGGTAAATATTTATGTACGCGCATTCGTTAAGCAGTTCTTTAAACTTATGAGTATAATCAACTCCGCTATTGATTTCCTCTCCCTTGAGCTTTGCAGCTAAGGTTCCTAATGTTCGCAAATACTTGCCACTGCGACTCACATTATTTCGGGGATCGATGACGCGCTTCATCCAAAACTCATTGGATGGTTTGTCATAGCCACCGCTGTTTGGCTCTCTAAGTACAAAAAGAATAAATGGATTACGGTTGATGTCATTTAAATAACCCTCTATTGTCTTACCATTGACTTTATAAAACAGTTCACTTACATCACTCATTTTCTTTTCCTCCTCTTGTAATATCAACGATAGTATATAATGCCGACACTGGCCTGTCAACCGCCCCTATTATAAATACCATATTCTATGCGCCGATTTTGCCCCATCGGGTGTTGTATCATTAAGAAAAACGGCAGGAGGCACATATGGAACAGCTATTCATCGGCTACGACAAGGACTTTTACGACGCGATACCTTACGTCAAGGTCGAACCGGGTCCCAACGAGGATCCGTATCCTCAGAGATGGGCGATAGAGCCCTCGTTCGTTGAGATCGCGTCGAAGCTCCTTTTTCAAAAGAACAATGCAAAGGTCTACGAAGAATACGGCCTGCCTGATGACGATGAGATCCGCGGCTTCATACTTGCGCACCCGGAGCTGCTGTTCTACGCGCCGGAGCTAAAAAAAGTGTGGGAATTGCTTGATGATAAGCGGCATTTTCTTAAAGCGCTGAAAGATCAGATACCTCTGTCCGCGCTAATGCACGATCTGCATTTTTATGAACTTGTCTTTATTTCGTTGAAGCTTTTTCGCGATGCGTTAGGTGAAGATGCGTTTTTCGATATGCTAAACACCGACGAGGGATGGTTCCCGCTGAGCGCTGCGATTTACTATTGGGCGCTGAGCGATAGTGCTAAGCAACGCGCTTTGGAGCGCATAAAAAGGGAGCATTCACATGAGTCGGTGGAGCAGATCTTTTTCGGCACACGTGTTTCATCTCCTGTTTACGGCTTAGACCGTCACCGTGACGACCGCATAATAGGTGATTATTCGTTTGAAAGGATAGGGTCTGAACGAACGTCAGAGGAATTGACAGAACTGTTTTCTGTTCCGCTAAAGGATTTTTTCTTTGATCTTTACTTTATTGAATGCAAGCATTATGCCATATACAATAAACAAAAAACACCTATCGCATTATTGAAAATCGAAGAAAGAGTGCTGAAGGAGATCATTACCGACCGGGATGTCTCCCTGACCGAAGACGGTCTCCTAGCGGTCATACTCAACTGGCTGCTCGAAGTGGGCTATTCCATGGGGAAGGACACTCTGAAGGAGGAAGTGGAATGAACGAAGCAAAGCGCGGCGTCTTCTGGCTGATAGACGGGAAGCTCTATTGCTTCCCGTTTGACAAGAGCGCCGAACACGGCGTTGCCAAATCCGGGAATACGTATAACCATAAGCTCCTATGGGAGCACGTTCGCCCGAAGGGCTGCAATAAGCCATTCACCTTCTATCCCCGCGGGCGCGTGGAGATCGACGCTCATGGCTGCCCGGTCGTATTCATGAGTCCGCATATCGACGCGGCGTATATCCCGGAAATCATGGCGCCCTTCTCGCTCTTGGACGAGCCGAGGGTTATTATAGACGGCAGCAGGCATTATAGTTCTCATATTGACCACGAGACTATGCAGAAAAAATAATCGCAAACAAATTTACCCAAACATTTACCCAAACGGGCATGAAAAAACAGGCAAAAACGGGTTGCAACAAGCCACGTCACACCGCAACAGGCAGTTCTTAAAAACCTAATAAATAACTGATAAAACTGCAAAAAAATACGAAAAAACACGTCAAGAAAAAAGCCCCCAGGGTGCGTTGGTAATGAAGAGGTAGGCAGTCCGAATCTGCTCACCAGCTCCATAAATCCCCGAAGCCTTATGGTTTCGGGGCTTTGTTTTTACCCGGTTGCAATTGCAGTCGTTTTCCCGGAAAGAGCTTCGGCTTGTTTTCCTTTGCAGGCATGATGACGCATTCGCAGGGGCCGTAGGAACGCACGGATGCTTCGGATAGCTTTGCCGAAGCCGTGTTTTACAATACTCGAATATTCAT
>JAFPXD010000064.1 GCA_017394835.1 Clostridia bacterium | reverse complement strand
TCCAGGAAGCAAGCCGTGCAATCGTGTCCTACATAGAGTTGTATTACAACTCACATAGGATTCATTCCGGTATTAATTACTTAATACCCAACGAAGTTTTCACTCTTCGTTGTGTCCGAAAACATTGACAAGTTTCAATTACGACCCTTCCGTCTTTTCTCCCGTTGGTCGAAAAGCCACCTCCCCTTGACAAGGGGAGGCAGGGGCGTCCGGCTTCCCTTAAACAGTAGAGCCTATTAATCCGCAAGCAGCAACTGTGTTCCGCTCCTTCCCCTCGCCGACGCAGTCGCTCTCGCCGACGCAGTCGCTTTGGGGAAGGGGGACCGCCGCCCCCGCAGGGTCAAAGGCGGCGGTGGATGAGGTGGTCGCGGATACTGCCCGAGAAATGCGGCCATACGGTCGGGCTGATTAAGGTAATGAATACTGAAGAATGAATAATGAATAATGAATAATTACGACCCTTTCGTCTTTTCTCCCGTTGGTCGAAAAGCCACCTCCCCTTGACAAGGGGAGGCAAAAAAAGAGGAGCCCCGCGGGACTCCTCTCCTTCACTTTTCACTTCGCGTCAGTCCACCTTGGGGCCGGCGTCGATGATATGCTGCGGCATGTTCTTATACTTCTTGAAGTTGTTGATGAAGAGCATTGCCAGCTCCTTCGCCTGCTTATCGTAGGCCTCCTTATCCGCCCACATCTCGCGGGGATCGAGCACCTCGTCGGGCACGTTGGGGCAGGTCTTGGGAACCATCACGTTGAAAATGGGGTGACGGACGTACTCAACGTCGTTGAGGTCGCCGTTCAGGGCGGCGGTGACCATCGCGCGGGTGTACTTCAGCTTCATGCGGGAGCCGACTCCGTAGGGGCCGCCCGACCAGCCGGTGTTGATGAGGAAGGCGTTCGCGTTGTGCTCATCCATGCGGCGGCCCAGCATCTCGGCATAGATGGAGGGGTGCTTGATGAAGAAGGGCGCGCCGAAGAGCGTGGAGAAGGTCGCCTGGGGCTCCTTTACGCCGCGCTCGGTGCCCGCGAGCTTCGCGGTATAGCCGGTGACGAAGTGGTACATCGCCATGTTCTTATCGAGCTTGGAGACGGGGGGCAGCACGCCGAACGCGTCCGCGGTGAGGAAAATGACCGTCTTGGGCTGACCCGCCACGCCGGGAATGAGGGCGTTGGGGATGTACTCGACGGGATATGCCACGCGGGTGTTCTCGGTGATGGAGCCGTCGTTGAAGTCGAGCTCGCGGGTCTCGTCATCCATAATGACGTTTTCGACGAGGGAGCCGAACCTGATGGCGTTCCAGATCTCGGGCTCATTCTCCTTGGAAAGGTTGATGCACTTGGCGTAGCAGCCGCCCTCGAAATTGAACACGCCGTCATCGGACCAGCCGTGCTCGTCGTCGCCGACGAGGAAGCGGTTGGGATCGGCGGAAAGGGTGGTCTTGCCGGTGCCGGAAAGGCCGAAGAATATAGCGGTATCGCCGTCCTTGCCGACGTTCGCGGAGCAGTGCATGGGGAACACGCCGCGCTCGGGCATGAGGTAATTCATAACGGAGAACATGCCCTTCTTGATCTCGCCGGAGTACATGGAGCAGGCGACGGTGACGCGGTGATACTCGAAATCGAGGATTATCGCGGCCTCGGAATTGGTGCCGTCACGCTCGGGTATGCACTTGAAGCCGGGGCAGCAGAGCACGGTGAACTCGGGCTTGAAATCCGCAAGCTGCTCCTTGGTGGGGCGGACGAACGCCTGAGTCGCGAAGAGCGCGGAAGCGGCGTTCTCGCACACTACGCGGATGGGCAGGGAGTAGGTGGTATCGGCGCCAACGAAAGCATCCACCACGAACGCCTCGCGGTTCTGCATGTAGGCGCACATCTTGCCGTAAATGGCGTCGGCCTTCTGCCTTTCGATGGGCATATTGATCTTGCCCCAATCGACCTTGTCGTGCACGTCGGGAGTATCGACTATGAAGCGGTCGTTAGGGGAGCGGCCGGTGTATTTGCCGGTCTTGATGACGAGCGCGCCGTTGTTGGCAAGCTTGCCTTCGCCCCTCGCGAGAGCCCTTTCGGTCAGCTCGGCGGGAGTGAGATTGCGGAAGATCGCGGAAAGCTCCGTGATGCCCATGGCTTCGAGATAGTTCTTCATGTTTTTCTCCTTTTGAAATATGTATTTTTCTCAGGGTTGACTTAGGTTATTTGCGGATGAAGAGCACGCCCAGCGTGTTCGGTCCGCAGTGGGAAGAAACGGTGCAGGCAGCCTCTGTAATGAGGATCTCCTTGAAATAATTGAGCTTGGAGACCTCCTCGTAAGCCGCGTCGATGTACTCCCGGCTGCAGTGTGCGCTCGTAATGAATATCCTGTCGGGACGGATGTTTTCTATATCGGCGAGCCTGTCGCAGACGTACTGGCGCACCACCCTGCCGTACTTGCCCTTGTACTTCTTGCCGACGCGCATCGCGCCGTCAACCACCTCTATGCAGGGCTTGAGCTGCAGAAGGTTCGCGCCGAGCGCCGCCACGGTGGAGCAGCGCCCGCCCTTTGCCATGTATTTCAGGGTATCCAGAGTGAAGCTCGTATCGACCTTGGGGATTATCTCCTCCTCGATCACGCGCTTGATCTCGGCGGCCTCCATGCCGCGCGCCGCCATCTCGCAGGCCTCTATGACCGACTGGCCTATCCCGGAGGAAAGGTTGCGGGAGTCGATTATATAGACTCCCTCCATCTCCTTTGCCGCGAGGCACGCCACGTTATAGGTCGTGGAAAACGCGGAGGAGATGGTGAAGTGGATTATCTCCGCGCCGGGGTTCTGCTCCCTTATGCCGCCGAGATATTTCAAGAAATCGTCGATGCTCTGAGCGGCGGTGGAGGGCAGCTCGCCCGTTTCATCCACCAGCTTGAAGAGCTCTTCGGATGTGAGATCCACGCCATCCATGTACTCCCTGCCCGCAATGTTTATGTAGAGCGGGAGCTTTGCGATGTTGTAGCGCTCATACAGCTCCGGCGAAAGATCCGCCGTACTGTCGCAAGAAATTTTGATCATATGATTCCCCTATGAATATGGATTTGGCCGCTCGAAATACACTCCCCCGCGCAGAATAAAAACAATAATAAAGGTGCGCCGAAAGAGCCTTCTCGGCCAAAGAATATTATATCATTAAAACAAAACCGTGTAAAGGGCTTTTTGAACGGAGCAAGCAAAAAGGGGCTGTTGCAAATGCAAGAAAATTGCAGGCAACAGCCTCTTTCTTTACGCCCTTTCCGAGTTTGTCTTTGAAAGCGATCTTGAACCATTCGGAAAGCAGCGGTTTTTATCGGGTTGGAATTGTTTTTGGGTACG
>JAFPXD010000063.1 GCA_017394835.1 Clostridia bacterium | reverse complement strand
TGTGCCGTGCAAGGCAAAAAGCGCAGAAAAACTCGAAGAGTTTTTCAAGAATACATTGGAAAGTCTTTCGAGCATTTTTAACGCGGCACGGCGCAAAAAGATACCTTTTGAGGCTGTATATCCTTAAGTGAATGCGCCCAACGGGCCGCCCCTCTTTGCGTTTACCGCGGCTTTCGTATCAAAAGCTCCCGCGGGTCACGGAGCCCTCCCCGTTTATGAGGCAGACGTTCCCGTGGCAGCCGTCCGACGAATACTCAAGCTCATAGGCCATGAGCAGCCTTTCGCCGAGGCTCGCAGCCGCCGCGTATTCGGGAAGGCCCTCCGCAAGCAGCTCCGCTTCGCCCGTCACGGGATCCCAAAGATACGCCGCGCCTTCCGTGAGGCCCACGAGCTTCCCTTTGTGCACGGTGAATGTCATTTGGAAGCGCGTCATACAGCAGGAGAGGGCGTATTCGGAAACGGGGCTTTCCCCGAGCCGCTCGCCCGCGGCGGTAAACGCCTCCACACTGCCCGCGTCAAGGCGGAACGTGGGCGCTTCATCACTGCCGAGCTTCAGCCTTTCGACTCCGCGGAACACGTATATGCGGTCCCCGCCGGCGGCCATGGCCTCCGCGTTCTCGGCAACGGTCTCGACCTCTCCCGTGAACGCGATCATATAGACCTTTTTATCGTAAAGCACCGCGACGCCGTTATCGACGAGCGCGAGCTTCGCTTCCTCGGGGTATCCGTTCTCGGGGGTGGAATACGTGAATTCCGCAAGCTTCAGGATACTGCCGTTTGAAAGGTCGCAGAGCTTTATCGCGGACTTCTTTTCGTTGTCGGCGGAATAGATGAGCTTATCGCCCAATGCGATGATGGAGCTTACCGTATCGTGGGTGAATACGACGCATTCGGTCTCCTGCGTTTCGACGTCATAGCGGCAGATCCCGTGCCCGTGCTCTAATCCGCAGATGACCTCCTTCGAGACGGGCATATATACGCCGCCTTCGAGATAGGCCGCGCCCCACCCGGAGGCTTCGGGGAAAAAGCCGGGGAGGGCCGATACGCTCCCGTTTTTCAATGAAAACAGGGGGCTGCGGTTTGCGGCCGAGAACATTATCTCTTCCCCCTTTTCAAAGGCGAAAAGCCCGTAAAAGGCGAATATATCTGGGCTCGAGTCAACGTCCCCGCCGAAGCGGTAAGCGCGCTTGCCCATGAACTTATCCGCCCTGTCGCGCGGGAGTTCGATCGTCACCCCGGGGATCATCTCGGTGCTCGCGGAGCCGCCGGGCTTTAACGCAAGCCATATCCCAATGAGGCACAAACAGGCCGCAAGCCCCGCAAGCGCCGCCCTCGCCGCGCGGCGTCTCTTTCCCAAACCGATCCTTTTGCTTTCCACGCGGCGGTCGAGCTCCGCATGATATTCTTCCATCGTCTTCATATCCGTTATCCCAAGGCCCTGCCGTGCATAGCCGTCCTTTCCGATTGATTTGAAGGAGTCATTCCCGTGCGAGCGATACCTTGAGCTGCTTCTTCGCGCGGAACAGAAGGTTATCGACCTGCTTGCGGCTCTTTCCCATTACGCGGGCGGCCTCCTCGTAGGTCATTTCCTCAAAATAGACGAGATGCACCGCCTCGCGCAGGTCGCGGGGGAGCGCTTCGACCGCCCGATCGACCTCCCGCCGCCTCTCGCTTTTGAGCACCGCGGCCTCAAGCTCCGCACGTTCGTCGGGGCAGGCTTCCGCTTCGGAAAGCTCGCTCGCCGCAAGCCGCTTCCTGCGGCGCAGGTGATTGAGCGCGCGGCTCTTTGCCCGCATATAGACGTAGGTTTTGAGGGAGGCGCGGAAATCGTATTTCGGCTTTCCCACGAACAGATCGGATATTACGTCGAGGGCTATATCCTCCGAAGCGTGCACGTCCCTTATGATGCGGTCGATAAAGAACACGAGGCCGTAAAACAGCTCGTCCAGTATGCCGTGCGCGGCGTCTTCGTTCCCGTTCAGATATTCGCGGTATAATTCGGTCGCTCTGTCCATCCTTGCTCCTTTTGCCGGGGATGCCTCCCCGAAACTTTCACGCGTGAAGCTCTTCACCTATTATACACCCGGGAAGGGGCGGATTCCTTATAAAAGAGAAAAAACTTTTATTAAAAGGCGGTCCATGCGCCGCCGACTCCTCGGCCATCCCCGCTTCGCCCGGTCTGCCGATGCGGCAAGCGCATCCGCGCTTTGCACCCTTCGCAGGGTGAGCCGATAACGGCGCGTTCTGCCTCCCCTTGACGAGGGGAGGTGGATCTTCGACCGGGAGGGAGAAAAGCCGAAGGTTTTGTGCTGCACGTTGGGCGACGCTCGCTTTGCACGCTAAAGGCGGATGCTCCTTAAGGAGCATCCGCCTTATCCACGCGGGCTTTATTCGCTTCAAGCTCAGTTATTATGAGTCTCGTTATACTTCTTGATGCCGAGGGCGAGCAGATCCATCGCCCTTTCGAGCTTATCCTGCTTGAGGACGTAGGCGATTCGGATCTCGTTCACGCCCTTGCCGGGGGTGGCGTAGAAGCCTTCGCCGGGGGCGAACATTACGGTATCGCCGTTGTCGTCAAAGTCGGTGAGCAGCCACTTCTGGAAGGTATCGGCGTTATCAACGGGCAGAGCCGCCATCATGTAGAACGCGCCCTGAGGCTCCTTGACGACGACGCCGGGGATCTCGAGCAGCTTCTTGTAGCAGGTATCGCGGCGGAGCTTGTACTCCTTGCGGACTGCCTCGAAATACTCGGGGCCGACGTTGTAGAGCGCGGCGGAGGCGATCTGGTCGAGGGTGGCGACGGAGAGCCTTGCCTGGCAGAACTTCAGCAGGTTCTGCTGGAGCTCCTTGTTGCGGGTGATGATGGCGCCGATGCGCGCGCCGCAGGCGGAGAAGCGCTTGGAGACGGAGTCGATAATAACGGCGTTCTCGCGGATGTCGTCGAACTGGCCGATGGTGGCAAGATCCTCGGCGCCGTAGATGAACTCACGGTAAACCTCGTCGCCGATGACGAAGAGATCGTGCTCCTTGGCAAAGTCGGCGATGGTGCGCAGCTCCTTGGGAGTCAGCACGACGCCGGTGGGGTTGCCGGGGTTCGTGAACATGATGGCGCGGGTGTTCTCGTTATAGGCGTCCTCGAGCTTCTTGCGGAAGGCATAGCGGTAGCCGCCCTCGGGAGTGGTGGTGATGGGGTGTATGACGCCGCCCGCGCTCTTCACGAAGGTGTTGTAATTGGGGTAGAAGGGCTCGGGGATGATGACCTCGCTGCCGGGATCGAGGATGGAGAGCATGAGCATCTGCAGCGCCTCGCTGCCGCCGGTGGTGATGAGGATCTCGTTTTCCTCAAAGTGGATGCCGAGCCTGTCGTAATAGTTCTGCACCGCCTTGATAAGCACGGGCATGCCGGGGGAAGCGGCATAGGCGAGGACGGGCTCGTCAAAATTGTGGATAGCATAATAATAGTTGGGCGGGGTCTCGATATCGGGCTGACCGATGTTGAGGTGATAGATGGTCTTGCCCTTGGCCTCGGCCTCTACCGCATAGGGATGAAATTTGCGCATGGGGGAAAGCCCGCACGACTGCGCCTTTTGCGAGATCTTCATTTTTGCCTCCAATGATGAGAGATATTGTTCGCGGGATCGCCCGCTTCGCATACGCTGTAATTATAGCCTTTCCCAAATGAAAGTTCAATAAATAAAAGGGCCGCGCAGAAGTATATTTTTACTGCGCGGCCGTTTGGATCGAGCCTTGTTTACAGCGTATCGGAAAGCCCCATGGCGTATCTCAGTATGAGCAGAGCTTCCTCGCTCGTAACGGAGCCGTCGCCGTCAAGATCGCCCGCCTCGATGCAGAGGCCTTCGGAGGCGACCGTACCCATCGCAAGACGCAGGGCGAGCAGGGCGTCCGCCGAATCGACGGAGCCGTCGCCGTTTATATCGCCGCGGAGGAATGCGCTTTCGGGAGCGCTCTCGGTAAAGAGGCACATGATCTCCATGCCGCCGCCTATCATGCCGAGATAGGAAAGAGAGCCCGCCTCAAGATCGAATTCGTAGAGGCCGTTGGTCACGCTCGAGCGCTCGTTGACGTGCGCCCAGTAAAGCTTATCGGTCACGTGATCCCAGGTCATCGACTGGCCGTAGAAGCAGGGCATATTGGTCTGCATGACGGCCGTCATCGCGCCGGTAGTCACGTTCAGCCTGTAAAGCACGGAATTGACCGCGGAGAAGCTCAAAAGATAGAAATTGCCCTCGCCGTCTATCGCAAGGGTCTGCACGCCCAGCAGGCTCCCCAAAGCGATCTCGACCTTTTCGGTGAGCGCGCCGGTCTCAAGATCGACGGAGGCGATATAGGGGCGGTCCTCATCGCAGAGGGCGTACATGGTATTATCGGCATAGTTGTACGCCATGCCGTAAACGAACTCGCCGCCGGAGCCCGCGCCCTCGACGAACTCTATCGAATGATCCTTGCAGTCCATCACGTAGAAGCTGTCGATGAGGACGCCTTCCTCGGTGTAGCCGTAATTATAGCCGTAAACGCGCCCTTCGTAATAGGCCGCGGCGTAGGTGGAGACGAGGGGGTCGTAAGAGGTGACAGTGGAGGGATCGGAGCTTGAAAAGCTTACCCAGTCGGCGGTGTGGGAGCCCTCGAAATCGCCCATGACGTAGCCGAAGAACGTGACGGGCTTGTCAAGGGGCTCGTTTTCCGAGGGAGAGGCGTGGCCGGCGGCGGCTAAAAGCATCAGCACGGAAAGGAGAATGGCGGTGAGTTTTTTCATTTGGGTTTCCTCTTTCATTTGATAGCCCCCCGGAGACGGCGCTCAAGCCGTGAGGCGGGGACTTTCTATTCTATCATGCCCCGCCGTATAACACAAGGGTGAAAAACCAAAGATCGATAAAACGTCAATAAGATGAATAAAGCATAGTTGACAGAACGCCGTTGAGATAATATAATATATGCGGCAAGGAAGTGTATGCCGAAAACGTTATTGCATAACTGCTCGGGGGGGAAAAACATATCTGTCAATAAAAAAGGAGAAGTATCATGAAAAAGTTCGTTATAATTATTATTGCGGTCGTGCTTGCCGCCGCTGCGGCGATCGGCTTCGCTTCCGTACCGAAGGATAAGCTTTTTGAAAGGCCCCTGCCGGAGAACGTGATCATGGCATTCGACGGTTCCGACCGTGAGCACGCCCCCTATCGCGGGGATCTTGCCATTGGAGTGAACCGCTTCGAGATAGAGGCGGAGACCACCGCGGGCAACTTCCATGTCACCGACGGGAACGACATTACCCTTGAAAAAGCCCCGAGCTTCACCGATAAGTTGAGCTTTGACGCCGCGGAGGGCGCCTCGTTCTGCATTTGCGAGCCGGATACTGCCGAAGGTTCTGCAACCCCGTTCGGACATATCAAGGCGGAAAACGTGACCGTTAAGATGATCCTGCGCAGTGAAGGAAGGGCCGTGGGCTATGCTCTCGCCGCCGCATGGGGCAACGACGGGAACGATTTTACCTCCCGCAAGCTTTTGAAGGCCGTTGTGCTCGTGGATGAGGAAGGCGCGCTCAAGCCCGTTTCCGACAGCCGGGTAAGGAAGCTCCTCAGGGAAGCGGTCGAGGAATACATTACCGGCCCCGCGCTCTTCGGAGGAGCTCCGGGCTCAAAGGGCGATATAGCCGAAAGGTCTGTTGATATAGAGCGATTCAGGCTGTATCCCACCGTAAACAACAATTATCCCGGCGATATGGTGTTCATATTCGATCTTCCCGGATACGAGATAGACGCATGGACGGATAAGGGGAGCCTCTGCGTATATGACGATCTCGAGCATAGGGAGGAATACGACTCGCATATCCGGTTCGAATGCGAAAATTATCATAACCTCATGCTCTTTGAAGAGAAGCAGGACGGGGGCAAAAAGCCTTACGGTCATATCGGCGCGGATAACGCGGTCGTAAGGATGATATTCCGCAAAAACGGCGAAGCCGTAGGCTATGCGGTCGCCGCGCTGTGGCACAACATAGGGCCGTGCTGCGATTGCTGTTCCATCGTAAAGGCTGTTGAATTTATCGATGCAAACGGCGCCCCGGCCTCCGTTTCCGACGAGCGGGCAAATATGCTCATCGAGGATACGGTAAGCCGCTGCATCGCCGAGCCCAAGCTTTTCACCGCAAGCCCGATATCCGAGGGAGCGATACTCGAGGGCGGAAAGAACCGATAAGGAACAACAAGTAAAGGTGAGGGAAGCGTTCCCAAGGGGCGGCGCTTCCCTTTTTTCATGCAAAAAAGAGGGAAAACAGCCCGTCTTTTCCGAAGCGTGAGCCAAATTCGCATTTTCGGAAAAAAACCCGTGCATATTTATCGGTTTGGAGTTATAATATAGCGTGAATAAAAACATCTGCCATGGAGCTGCTATGGAGAAAAACAAAAAATCCTTCATAAAAGGCGCGGCGATACTCGGCGCCGCGGGCCTTATAGTCAAAATAATCGGCGCTTTCTACCGCATACCGCTGACAAATATCCTGCAGCGCGGCGGCTATGACGGCATGGTCTATTATGCCACCGCATACCCCTATTATTCGTGGCTGCTCGTCATATCGTCCGCGGGCTTCCCGACTGCGATCTCAAAGCTCGTTTCGGAGCGCGTCGCGGTGGGCGATAAGAAGGGCGCGACGGCGGTATTCAAAACGGCCTTCCGCCTGCTTTGCATAATAGGCGTCATTACAACGGCGCTGCTGTTCCTTGGGTCCGGCCTCATTGCGAAGCTTGCGGACGTTCCCGCCGCGAACCTTTCGCTCATGGCGCTCGCACCCTCGCTCTTCTTCGTTTCGATAATGTGCGCGTACCGCGGGTATCTGCAGGGCATGCAGATGATGACGGGCACCGCGCTTTCCCAGATAACCGAGCAGGTGGGCAAGCTCATCGCAAGCTACACACTCGCTATACTGTTCGTCAAGCTCTATCCCGGCAGGCCGGAGCTTTGGGCGATGGGCACGCTCATCGGCATAAGCATTTCGGAGGTGCTGGGCCTCATCGTCATATGGCTCATCTACAAAAAGAGCCGCAGGCAGCTCCCCTCCTACAAGCTGGAGGATATGGTCATTTCCAAAAAGACGTTCCGAAACGTGGGCTTGAGCCTTCTCACGATAGCCGTTCCCATCACCCTCGGCGCTTCAATAATGCCCATCACCGGCATTGCGGACACCATATTCATAAAGAGGCTCCTTCAGGCGGGCTATCTTGCAAGGGGCTTTTCGAACGAGGTCGTTTCCGGCATGGCCGAAACGGGCTTCGTATCGCTGCGCTCGTACGTAACTCCGCTCATCAATATGCCCGCGGTGCTGACCCTTGCGCTCTCGATGAGCCTCGTCCCCGCGATAGCGCCCATGCGCGCCGCGCGTGACAGGCGGGGCATAAGGAAGGTCGGAACGACGGGCTTGAAGCTTGCGATGCTCATCGGCGCCCCCTGCGCGGTGGGGCTCTTCCTGATAGGCGCCCCCGTAATGGCGCTGCTCTATACCAAGGTCCGCGCAAGCACCGATTACTGGGCGATAAAGGGCTTCATCCCGCAGATACTCGCAATGGCTCCCGGCAAGGAGGTCTCGGTCTATACCCTTGCGGGCGGCATAATGCAGATCTCCGCGATAGGCGTGCTGTTCCTTTCGCTCGTGCAGACCTTGACGGGCGTTATCCAGGGCATGGGCAAGCAGAACGTGCCCGTTATGTTCCTGCTTGCGGGCGGCATCGTGAAGGTCGTTTCGATGGTCGTACTTATGAAATTCACAAAGCTCGGCATACTCGGCGCCGCCATATCCACCGTGCTCTGCTACGTCGTGGCCGGAATAGGCGATACGGCTTACGTGATAGGCCATGCGGATATAAAGCTCGACTGGATCGACGTGTTCGTTAAGCCGCTCGGCTCCGCGCTCGTGATGGGCGTGTTCGTCTATCTCGTCTATAACCTCGTTTACAAGATGGGGCACCCGACCGCCGCGGTGTTCGCCGCTCTCTTCGCGGGGGTCGCCGTCTATGCCGCCTGCCTGTGGATCGTAAAGGCCTTCAACAAGGACGATCTTTCCTTCATGCCCGCAAGACGCAAGCTCGCAAAAATATTCAGGATCAGTTTGGATTGAGCTATGCAGGATGATTTCAGAAAAACAATAGAGAGGCGCGAAAGGGAGCTGCTTTCCCCCTATGCCGCGCTTTCGGAAAACACCCGCGGGCGTGAAAAGCCCATAGAGCCCTGCCCCATAAGGACGGATTTCGTGCGCGACCGCGACCGCATCCTCCACTGCAAGAGCTTCCGCCGCCTGAAGCATAAAACGCAGGTGTTCTTTTCGCCCGTGGGCGATCATTACAGGACGCGCCTCACCCACACCCTTGAGGTCAGCCAGATCGCAAGGACCATCTCCCGCGCGCTTCGCTTGAACGAGGATCTGACGGAAGCCATCGCCCTGGGGCACGATCTGGGGCACACGCCCTTCGGCCACTCGGGCGAAAGTGTGCTGAACGATCTCGTCCCCGGCGGCTTCGAACATAACGAGCAGAGCCTGCGCGTGGTGGAAAAGCTCGAAAACGACGGGCGGGGCCTCAATCTCACGTTCGAGGTGCGCGACGGCATCGTGAACCACACCTCCCGCGGCAAGCCCGCGACCCTTGAGGGCTGCGTCGTATCCCTTTCCGACCGCATAGCGTACATCAATCACGATATTGACGACGCGATCCGCGCGGGCATCCTCTCCGAGGAGATGCTCCCCGATTCCTGCAGAAGGGTCATAGGCGCCTCCCACGGGCAGAGGATCAACAACCTCATAATCGACGTTCTGCGTGAAAGCGCGGAGCAGCCCGCGATCCGCATGAGCGACGGGATGTGGCGCGAATTCAACAAGCTGCGCGATTTCCTTTTCGAAAACCTATACCACGATAAGACCGCCAAATCCGAGGAGGGCAAGGCGGAGGGCATAATCCGCGCGCTTTACTATTATTACCTCGATCACGTTGACGATATGCCCGCCGAGTTCGTAAAGAACGTCGAAACGGACGGGTACGAGCGCTCCGTCGCCGATCATATCGCCTGCATGACCGACCGCTACGCCGTGGACGACTATATGCGCCTGTTCGTTCCGAAGGATTGGAACTGAAGCGCGGAAGGTATATCGTATCTGTGTTTTCAAACGGATGAGAGACTCCCCAAAGTCGATCTCATCCGTTTATATTTATACTATAGATTTATATTTATACTATAGATCCTATAAAAATAAAATAACAGAAATAATAACACAGATAAAAACCGACATTGGGGATGTCGTTTTTATCTGTTAAATCTATAGATTCTATAGATTCTATAGATCCTATAACGATATCCATATCAATAATATTATTATATTATAAGTATAGCACAAATGTTCGATAAATGGAACCCCCCGGAGCGGCCCGTTCAAAATATATTCTCCGATCGGTCAGAACCCCATCGACAAAAAACAGGCGAAGCCGCGGCCCCGCCTGTTTCGTTTATTCCGTTACGTTCGATCACGCATTCTCAAGGAACGCCTTGTAGCCGCGCATCGCCTCATAGAGGTCGGCCTTGGAGATTATCTCCCAGGGCGCGTGCATGGAGAGCACGGCAACGCCGGAGTCTATGACGTTCATGCAGTAGAGGGCGCAGATGTAGGCGATGGTGCCGCCGCCGCCGAGATCCACGCGGCCCAGCTCAGCGGTCTGGAAATTGACCTTCGCATCGTCCATTATCTTGCGGACCTCAGCCATGTATTCGGCGTTGGCGTCGTTGGAGCCGCCCTTGCCCCTGGAGCCGGTGTACTTGTTGAAGCACACGCCGCGGCCCAGGAACGCCGCGTTCTTCCTCTCGAAGGCGGAGGCGAAGTTGGGATCGTAGCCGGCGGAAACGTCGCAGGAGAGCATCTTGGAATTGGCAAGACCGCGGCGGAGCTTAAGATCGCAGTAATCGCCGGTCAGAGCCATGAGCTCGGCAAACGCGTTCTCGAAATACTTGGCCTGCATGCCGGTTGCGCCGACGGAGCCGATCTCTTCCTTATCGGCGAAGAGACAGCAAACGGTGCGGCGGGGGGTGCCCTTCATGGCGAATATGGCCTCCATCTCGGCAAAGGCGCATACGCGGTCGTCATGGCCGTAGCCCAATATCATGCTCCTGTCAAGGCCCATGTCGCGCGCGCGGCCGGCGGGGACTATCTCGAGCTCCGCGGAGAGCAGATCCTCTTCCTCAAAGTCGTACTTTTCCTTTATGATGCCGAGGATATTCGCCTTTGCGGCTTCCTTTTCCTCGGTGTCGGCAAGGGGCCTGCCGCCGATGATGAGGTTCAGCTCCTCACCGCCGATGACCTCCGCCGCCTTCTTCTGCATCTGCTCCTGGGAAAGGTGGATGAGCAGATCGGAGATGCAGAGGACGGGATCCTTATCGTCCTCGCCGATGACGACGTTGATCTTAGTGCCGTCCTTTTTGACGACTACGCCGTGGATGGCAAGGGGAAGGGTGACCCACTGATACTTCTTGATGCCGCCGTAATAATGGGTATCGAGATAGACGAGATCGGAATCCTCATAAAGGGGGTTCTGCTTGACGTCGATACGGGGGCTGTCGATATGAGCGCCGACGATATTGATGCCGTTTTCCATGGGCTCCTTGCCTATGATGAAGAGCATTATCGCCTTGCCCATGGGGGCTGACCAGAGCTTCGCGCCGGGCTTGAGCTTCTCACCGGCCTTGATGGCCTCCTCAAGGGAGACGTAGCCGTTCTTTTTGGCGAGCTCCACGGCGAGGTCGGCGCACTCGCGCTCGGTCTTGCCGTTGTCAAGGAAATTCCTGTAGCGTACGGAGAGGGCTTCGAGTTCCTTCAGAGCCTTCTTATCGTACTTCTTCCATGCGTTTTCTCTTTCCATAATAAAACACCTTTCAGAATGCGCTTTGATCGCGCAGATTTGCACACACAATATAACATCTTGCGCGCAAATAATCAAGCGCGGCGGGGTGAAAGGCGGGGGACGGATGAAATATATTATCGTTGTGCGGCCGTCCCCCTTCATAACCGCGGGCGCCGCCGCATAGCTTTTTGAAAAACGAAGGAGGAAGCGGGCTATGGCGGGGAGGATCTCGGATGCGGCCGCGGATAATGCGGCGTTCAAAGGAAGGGGCGTTCCGGCGGGCGGGAGCCGCGGAAGGCGGGAGCGCTGCGCGTGCGTACCCCTATACTGCATCGGCGTGCTTGCGGCTGCGGCGCTCGTTTGGGCGGCGCTGCTTTCGCGCGCGGGCGTGACCGCCATGGCGGGCAGGACGGGCCGACCCCTTTACCGAGGGGGCGACGGCACGGGAGCCGCGTTCATATTTGCCGTAAGGTGGGACAGCTCCGCGCTGCCGGCGCTGCTCGAAAAACTGGATGAGAAGGGTATCAAGGTCACATTCGCCTTTTCAAAGGAGGTGATCGAGTCCGCGCCGCAGACCGTCCGCGAAACTGCGGCAAGGGGGCACGAAACGGCGCTCATCGCGGAGAACGGGCACGAAACGGGCGAGGAGCTCGCTTATCTTTCGGGGCGCGTGGAGGAGCTGACAGGCGAGCCCCCCGTGACGCTCCTCTGCCCGAGCGGCGCGGCGGAAGGCTTGACCGCCCGGGCGGAGGAGGCGGGACTCAGGGCGGTCGTGGGGTCGGTCGATCTGCGCCCCATAGGCGACGACCCCGCCGGGCTTGAAAGGGCCGTGCGGGAGCAGGCGTTCGACGGATGCATATTCATTGCCGAACCCACCCGCGCATTTGCGGAAGCCGCGGCAAAAATCGTCGATTTTGTAAAAAATATGGGCGCGGATATTGTGCCGACCCACAAAATGTTGTATAATTAGTTTGGTTACTTATATGACGATGGGGCGGAAGGCTCGAAAAGGCGCTTTCATGAATAGCCGGCCGCGAAACGCCGCAGACTGACCCCATGCAGAAAGAGAATTCGATGTTCAAGACTAAGCTTGAGAGCGGGATGCGCGTGATCGGCGAAAGAATGCCCGGCATGAGCTCCGTGTCGCTCGGCGTATGGATAAACGCGGGCTCCGTATATGAAAGGGATGGGGAGCTCGGCGCGGCGCATTTTATAGAGCACATGCTCTTCAAAGGGACCAAGACCCGCTCCGCTTCGCGCCTTGCGGAGGAGATGGACGCGATAGGCGGCAATCTCAATGCGTTCACCGCAAAGGAATGCACCTGCTTTTACGGGCGCGTGCTGACCAAGCATCTCGGCGTGCTGACCGAGGCGCTTGCGGATATGCTTGAAAACTCCCTGCTGGACGAGGGGGATATAGAGCGCGAAAAGGGCGTAGTATGCGAGGAGATCGCAATGGCGGAGGATACTCCCGAGGATCTCGTTACCGAAACGGCCATTTCCTCATATTACGAGGGGGATCCTCTTGCAAGGCCCATACTCGGCACCCAGGAGAGCGTCCGCGCGTTCACCCGCTCGGGGCTCAGGGCCTATATGGAAAGGCATTATAAGCCTGCGGCGACGGTCGTTGCCGCGGCGGGGAATTTCGATGAGGATGAGCTCGTTTCGCTCGTTTCGCGCAGCTTCGGCGGCGGAAGGGGCGAGCCGGAGCCTCCCGCCGATTTTGCGAACCACGTCCCGGGGAAGCGCTTCCGCTTCATAAGGAAGGATATAGAGCAGGCGCATATCTGCATCTGCCTGCCGGGCTTCAAAAAGGATACGCCCGAAAGCTACGCGCAGCTCCTGTTTTCAAATGCGTTCGGCGGGACAATGAGCTCAAGGCTCTTCCAAAGGATAAGGGAGGAGCGCGGGCTTGCGTATTCCGTCTATTCATACCCGACCGTATTTGCGAATTCCGGCTTTATGACCCTTTACGCGGGCACGGGCGCGGAAAACGCGGCGGTCGTCACCGAAATGATGCTCGAAGAGCTTTACAGGGCGGGCAGGGATGGCCTGACTCCCGAAGAGCTCGAAAGGGCGAAGAACCAGCTCATATCGAGCTACCTCATGTCCCGCGAGTCGAATTCGGCAAGGGCTTCGGCCCTGGGCCGCGCGGAGCTCATAGGCAGGAACGTGCTCTCCGAGGAGGAGGTAATTTCCAAAATCAACGCCGTCGATATGGCGGGGATAGAGGCGGTGCTGCCGCGGCTCTGTTCCGCGGAGGATATCGCCGCCTGCGTCGTGGGAAGGGACCGCGGCCGGGAAAGGGAGCTGAAAAGGCTCATCATCAACGAATAAAACAAGGGAGAACCTTTATGGAAACCAATGAAAGCATCGTAAGGGACAAGCTCGACGTTATTTTCGAGCTCCAGAAGAGCCTTGATGAAGATATAGCAGCAAGAAGAAATCTGGATCACACCCCCGAAGAGTGGATCCGCATGGACGTGCTGGCGATGGTCTCGGAGCTTGCGGAGCTTTTGGACGAGGTCAATTTCAAATGGTGGAAGAACCCCAAGCCCATAAACGAGGAGTCGCTTCACGGCGAGCTTGTGGATATTCTCCACTTCTTCATCAGCATGTGCATAAGGGCGGGGATGAGCCCCGAATCCCTTTACGAAGGGTATATAGCGAAGAACCGCGAGAATTTCGACAGGCAGTACGGCCGCTCCCAAAAGAAGGGCTACGACGTGAACGAAAAGGAAGATACGGGGCATGATAATCCGTAAAAAGAGGAGCAAAAAAAAGAAGAATGCAAAGAAGAGGGGCGTTCGCAGGCGCATCAGCCCGAGCGTGTTCCTCGCCGCGGGCGGCATAATAGCCGTCATAGGCGCCGTGCTCTTCCTGATCCTTTACAGGGGCGGGGAGGAGGTCACCTCCCGCGCGGCGGGCGTGTTCCGCATGGAAAAGGTCTCCGCAATAGTGATAAGGGATGAGATCACCTATACCTCCGCCGAGCATGCGCGGGTCGATTGTCTCCGCGCCGAGGGCGATATGGTGGAGGAGGGGGATGCGCTTGCCACCGTCTATAAGCTCGGCTATAACGACGAGCTCATGCAGTCCCTTTTGAACGCTCGCGAGGAGGTCTATTCCGCCCAGCTCGAACGCATAGGCTCCACCAAGGATCAGCGGCTCGAGGAAATGAACGAGCGAATAGAAGCCATAAAGGCGCGCGTCGCCGCGGCGCTGCAGAAGGGTACGGGCGAGGATCTCGAAGCGCTCTGCCGCGAGCTCGATACGGAGCTCGAAGCCCGCATGGAATACCTCCGCGGCAAGGTGCAGGAAACGGAAACGCTCCGCCGCCTTTATGCCGCCGTTGACAGCCGGAAGGCGCTGATCGAAGCTTGGACGGATCCCGTCAGCGCAACGCAGGCGGGCTCGGTCAGCTACTATTTCGACGGGTACGAGCAGGCGATGAACGCCGAAAAGCTCGATATGCTCTCCTCCGACCTCATCGAAAGGGCCATCAGCATGACGGGCTCCGCAAGATGGAAGACGGATGATAAGACCCGCGTCTGCCGCATAGTGAACCGCGGCAGGTGGTACATCGCCTTCAACACCCCCGAAAACAGCCTTGCGAGGCTTGCCGAGGGCGTTACCTACGAGGTGGAGGTGATAGGCGTGGGCAAGTTCACGGGAGTTGCGAGGGAGCCCTTCCTTTCCGGCAAGCAGATGGTGAACGTGCTCGAATTCAGCGAGGATATAGGGCTTTTGATGGAGCTGCGTTCCGTCAAGCTCAACATAACGGCGGCTGTCGATGGAATTACCGTCAAAAACACCGCGATAGACGTGAGCGAGGGAGAGACTTATCTTGAGCTCATGCTGAAGGATTCACATTACAGGATCAGGGTCGATATCCTCTGCGAGACGGAGGACGGCTCCGTTATAGTGAGGCCGCACGACCCGGGCGACGTATTAAGCGAGGGGGTAAGGTATTGGAACAGGAAGAAATGATGCTTTCCGCAGCCGAAAACTTCCGAATAGTGAAGGAAAGGATAGCGGAAGCGGAGTATAAGGCGGGCAGGCAGCCGGGCTCCGTGCGCCTCGTTGCCGTGACAAAATTCGTCGAAACGGACCGCATCGCGCAGGCGATAGCGGCGGGCGCCCTCGAAGTGGGCGAAAACCGCGCGCAGGAGCTCACCGATAAATACGATTTTTTCCGTGAGCACGGTCAAACGATCCATTTTATAGGGGCGCTGCAGCTCAATAAGGTCAAGTACCTTGTGGGCAAAGCGGATCTTATCCAATCCGCGGACAGGCCCGAAGCCTTTGCCGAGATCTCGAGGCTCGCCTCGAAAAGGGGTCTCGTGCAGGATACTCTCGCAGAGGTGAACATAGGTTCCGAGCCCCAGAAATCGGGCGTGGAGCCGAGCTGCCTCGGGGAGCTTTTAACAAGGATTTCCGACATGCCCGGAGTGCGCTGCAGGGGGCTGATGTGCATCCCTCCCGCGGCGGGCGGTAAGGGCTCTGCATATTACTTTGCGCGCATGAAGGAGCTTTTCGAAAGCATGAAGGGGCTTGCGCTCCCGAAGGTCGAGATGAGCATACTCTCCATGGGCATGAGCGGGGATTATACCTCGGCGATAGCCGAGGGAGCCGATATGGTCAGGGTTGGCTCCGCCATATTCGGCCCGAGGGCAAGGCATTGACTTTTTTCGGGGGAGACCCCGAAGCTTTGACAGCCGAAAGACCCCGCGCGGCGGTATAAACAGAATTGCCGTGCGGAAAGCCGAAAGGCAAAACCTTTATCTTCCAAGTGCCGACAATACTTATTGGAGGAAAAAGACTATGTCAAAAGTAGCAGCCAGGATCAAGAATTGGCTCGGCATCGACGTTCTCGAAGAGGATGACGATATCGAAGCCGAAGAGTTTGTTGAGGAGCAGGAGCTCGAGCCCATTTCCTCTTACGGGGAAAAGCGCCGCGAGCGCGGCAGGGGCAAGGTCGTCGATCTGCCCATGCCCGGCGTTCACAACAAGCTGATCGTTTACCGTCCCGAGAGCTACGAGGACACCATGAGCATAATAGGCAGCCTTAAAGCCCGCAAGCCCATCGTCCTCAACATGGAGAGCATCGACATCGACATCGCCCAGAGGATTCTGGATTTCATGTCGGGCGCCGTCAGCGCATTGGGAGGGGACATAAGGAAGATCTCTTCCAAGATCTTCGCAGTAGTGCCCGCCGACTACGATATCGTTGAGAATTCCGACGGTATCAAAGAGTAATGCCTTGAAAGGGGCCGCTTGAGAAAAGCGGCCCCCAAAGCCCATTTTTAACGAGGAAATCATGGATAGAGAAGATATTATAAACAAGGTTTTTCCGCATTCGCTCTTCGGCTACGATCCCGTTGCCGTGGATGCGTTTTTGGATGAGGTCATAAGGGAGTTCGACAGGCTCTCAAATACGATAGAGGTGCTTAAATTCCGCATCTCCCAGGAGCTGGGCGAGGCCGCGCAGACCAACGACGTGCTGACGGCAAGGCTCCTGCGCGCCGACTACGAGGAAAGAGTCGCAAAGCTCGAAGCGGGAGAAGAGGAGGAATGATGAAACCGCCGTGGGCGGCGGATCTTAAGAATGGGGGCTCGCATTGAATAGGCGGGCTCTTTTATCATGTGGGATGAGGGGAAAGTAATTACCGTTACCAACCCGTTTTTGTACAATAGCCTCCCCCCTCATCAGTCATCTGCGCCCTGCGGGCTTGATGACAGCTTCTCCGCCCAAGGGAGAAGCCTGCGCTTGCGCGGCTCGCTGCTTGATTGGAAGCGGCCAACCAAAAGCCTTCCCTTGGGGGAAGGTGGCGGCTGAGCCGCAAGGCGAAGACGACGGATGAGGGAGAAGTAATTACCATTACCAATCCGGTTTTGTGCAATAGCCCTCCCCCCTCATCAGTCATCTGCGCCCTGCGGGCTTGATGACAGCTTCTCCACTCAAGGGAGAAGCCTGCGCTCCGCGGAGCATTACTCGGGAGAGCACTACCAAAAGCCTTCTCCCCTCCGGTGGGGCGCGAGGCGTAAGAAAAAGCCAAACGGCTTGGCTTTTTCAGCCGAGCGCCGATGCGGCTGTGCCGCAGCGGCAGG
>JAFPXD010000062.1 GCA_017394835.1 Clostridia bacterium | reverse complement strand
GGGTCCCCGCTTCTTTTTATGGCTTGTTTGCTGCGTTTATATCTTCCCCATAAGGAAATAGCTCACTATTGCGGCGCATTCCCTCAGGTAATCGTTCGGGGCCAGATACCATACCCCGCGCGCGGACACTCCCTCGGAGGGCAGCCCCGCCCGTGCGGCGACTCGCTCGGATCTGAACACGTGGAAACGCGTGGTGACGAACACCGTATTCACCCCGTCCGGCAGCAGCTCGTCTATGATCCGTTTGGAAAAGATGAAATTCTCCTCGGTGCTGAGGGAAGCATCCTCCTCGACTATCCTCCCGGCGTCAAGCCCGCGCCGGATGAGATAGCCGCGCATTACGGAAGCTTCGGTTTGCGTCTCGTCGCCGCCCATGCCGCCGCTCACGATGCAGAGCGTTTCGGGGCTGCGCTCGAGATAATCGTAAGCCGCGTCGAGCCTGCGTTTCAAGATCAGGGTCGGCTGATCGCCCCTTATGCCCCCGCCGAGCACTATCAGCACGTCCGCGCCGTCCTCGGGCTCGGTCGAGCAGGCAAGGATAAGCGTCGTTGTAAGCGCAAAGACCGCGAAAAACAGCGCGTAAGCAAGGGAGAGCAAGAACGCCCCCGCGCGTATAAGGCGGCTTTTCGCACAGCCCTTTCGCAGAGCGGGCAGGAACAGCCCCACAAGGAGGAGGGGCAGACCGATGATCGCGGGCATCACCACGCCGAGGCCGCTCGTGGCGCGAGTCATTGCAAACAGTGTATCCGCCGTGAGCAGGAGCCCGGAAACTATGAACAGCGCACGCGGGAGCCCGCTGTGCTTTTTTGCTTTTTGCCTTTTCATGCTGCGATGATACCAAAGACGGGGGCGTTTGTCAATCGCTTTGGTATTAGGATGAAGGCTCCATGACGCCGTGACGAATGGGGGGTATGTATTTATTCCGGAATTCTCATGGGGAATTCCGACCTTTCATGTTGATTTGCTCCCCGAAATGTGGTATCATGGTTATACCGAAATATGGAGGTGATGAAATGATAAAGGTGCTGTATGGCGGAAGGGGCGAAGGAATGTCCCGCGAGCTTTGCGATCTTGCCAACGAAAGAATGGCGGCGGCTAATGGCAGCATTGTATTCATTGATAAGGACGATAAGCATATTTACGATCTCGACAGGAATATCAGGCTCGTTAATGCTTCCGAATACGGGATCGAGGGCCCGAAGATGCTCACGGGCTTCCTTTCGGGTATCTC
Source organism: Clostridia bacterium (assembly GCA_017394835.1). GTDB lineage: Bacteria > Bacillota > Clostridia > Christensenellales > CAG-138 > UBA3857. The sequence goes on along the minus strand of JAFPXD010000062.1, from coordinate 86,840 downwards.
CGCAATGGATCGCGACGTTGAGGCGATCTATATCTGCAGCTTCGTCAAGATAGTGAAGCACAGCGTCGCTTCGCTCGAGGGGCTGTTCTCCTTCCTCAAGGAATTTGCGGAGCGTTTCTCCATCGATTTCATTATTGAGATGAACGCGGGCGAGGAATGCCCCGAGTTCATAAAGCCCCTGCTCTGACAAAAAGCGGGCGGGCTTGCCCAAAAACAACAAAAAGCTTGACAATTCCGAAAAAAAGACTATAATATGATGCGGTATCCGAAGAGGGTGCCGCATATTTTTATGAAAAGCTGTTTATCCGGCATTATAAATGGAGGCAATATGGAAATTCCCGAGGCGATCCGCAGCATCATAAACGAGCTTGCGGGGACTGAGATCGAGAGCATCGCTCCCGATACCGACATTTCGGAGATACTCTCCGATCCCTTTGACAGGGAGGAGCTCATTCTTGACGTTGAAAACATGTTCGACGTGCTCATTCCCGAATCCGACGTGCACACCGTGGGCGACCTTATGAGGCTTGCAGTGGTGGCGTAAACCTAAAAAACAAAAGCAAACAAGCAAACAGCCGCGGGCAAACGCCCGCGGCTGTTTTTCGTATGCGCTTATCGCGCTTATTCTTTAGTCCTTCTTGAGATCGTTCTCATCGAAGGGATCGCCGCACTCGGGGCAGAACTTGGGGGGATTGGCGGGATCCTCGGGCTCCCAGCCGCACTTATCGCAGCGATAGAGGGGAGCGTCGGCGGGCTTGGGCTTGCCGCAGGCAGCGCAGAACTTGCCGCCGTTCTTGGTGCCGCACTCACAGGTCCAGCCCACTTCGGAGGAAGGCTTCGCCTTGCCGCAGGCGGAGCAGAAATTGCCGTTGCTCTGAGCGCCGCAGGAGCAGGTCCACGCGCCTTCGGGAGCGGGCTTGGGCTTGCCGCAGCCGCCGCAGAAGTTGCCGGTGTTGACAGAGCCGCAGGAGCAGGTCCACGCGCCGGCTGCCGCCGCCTGCTGCTGTTGCTGCTGCATCTGATAGAGGCCCTGTACGTTCACGCCGCCGGCGCCTGCCGCCGCGTTAAGACCCGCAAAGCCGAGGAACGCGCCGCCCTCATTGCCCGCGGCAGTCTGCATAGCGGAAGCCTGAGCGCCCGCAAGGTGAGCGATCGCCATGGAAGGATCGCGCAGCGCCGCATGGGTCTGGAGCTCCTTGATCCTGTCCTCATCCTCCTTATCGGCGGTGACGGAGCTTACGCCGAAGGAAACGACGGAAATGCCGCGGAGCGCGCCCCACTTTTCGGAAAGCTCGATATTGAGGGCGTCTGCGATCTCGGTGGTGTGGCCGGGAAGCGCGCTGTACATGATGCCCTGCTCGGAGACCCTGTAAAGCGCGGGCTGCAGAGCGGTCAGAAGCTCGGTCTTGAGCTGAGAATCGATCCTGTCACGGGTGAAGGAATCGCCGAAGTTGCCGCAAACGTTCTGGTAGAACACTATGGGGTTGCTGATCTCATAGGAATACTCGCCGAAGCACTTGATGGAAACATCGGTCTCGAGATTGATGTTCTTATAGAATACGTGGAAGGGAACGGGGTTCGCGGTGCCGTACTTATTGCCGAAGATCTCCTTGGTGTTGATGTAGTAAACACGCTGATCCTTCGCGGGGCTGCCGCCGTGCTTGAACCTGTCCCAGATCTCCTTAAAGGTCGCGGCAAGGCTCTCGCCGAACTTGCCCGCGAAGAGGGAGGGGGAAGTGGAGGTGTCGTAGATGAACTCGCCGGGCTCGGCGCACATCTCAACGACGGCGCCCTGATCGACGATGATCATGCACTGACCGTCCGCAACGGCGATCTTGGAGCCGTTGGAGATGATGTTATCCTCACCCTTGTAATTGCTGGAGCGGCCGGAGATGCGCTTCTTGCCCTTGACGGCCAGAACGTTCTCGGGGATCGCCTCACAGTAGAAATACTCAAGCCACTGATCGGCAAGGACTCCGCCGACGGTGCCGGCGATCGCTTTTATAAGACCCATGTTTTTTTCTCCTTTCGGTTGATCACACAGTATGGACACTGTTATTATTCTATATTATCCGATATTTTGCCCGCTTTGTCAATACCTTTCAATGCGTTTGGGTTTGATTTTACCTTATATTTACATTGTCAGCGGGGAGTTGAGGTAAAAAGAGGCGTATCATCGGTCATCGCTCACAGCAGTTCGCCAGCTTCTCTGCCGGGGGGGGGGAGAAGCCAACGTTCCGCGGCAAAGCCGCTGTGCCGGATGAAGGGGCGATCGTTAACATCCACCACCTCATCCGGCGCTCCGCGCCACCTTCCCCTCAGTAGGGGAAGGACGCTTGCGCGGCGCATTGCTTCATCGGATGCGGCCGACCAAAAGCCTTCCCTCGGGGGAAGGTGGCGGCTGAGCCGTAGGCGAAGACGACGGATGAGGGAAAAGCAAGTGACCTTACCAAGCAAGTTAGGACTACGGGTTTTCCCTCATCACATAGCGGCTGTGCCGCGCAGAGCTTCCCCCAAGGGAAGCCAACGCTCCGCGGCACTTTGCACGGCTGACATCTCCCCTTCGCAAGGGGAGCCGACGAGCCCGATCCCTTTGCGGCAGAGGACTTACCGCAAGCGGCGGTTTTCGCATCCCGATAAAAAGGCGGGAGCCGAAAACTCCCGCCCTTAAAGGCTTTTATTCGATCACATATCCAGCCCGAGCTTCTTTGACACAGCCCTCAGCTCCTGCGTGAGCTCGCGTATCTCGCGGTCGTAGGGGTTGGGCCTTGCGGCCTCCGCTTCGAGCGCCGCTCTGTCCGCTTCGAGCTGCTCCAGCGCGCGGCGAACGTCCTCAAGCTTCTTCGGTATGCCGTTTACCGCGTTGTCGAGCCTCTGCGCCTGACCCTGCGGGCTGTCGCTTATCTCAACGGTCATGGGCATGGCGCCCGCAAGCATGAACACCCTGTGCAGGCGTGAGGGATCGTCCGTGATGAACAGCTCGAACCCGCGGAAGCGCCCTATCCGGATGGGCGAGCGGACGTAAGCGTTCTCCGAAAGGAGCTCCAACAGCCTTTCGCCCGCGTCGCGCCTGCGGGTGAAGAGCTCGCCCTCGATCTCGATCGCATAGCCGGAAGCGGGGGCGTTTTCGGCCGCGGTGCTCATATCCTTCAGGAAACGCTCCTCCGAATCGTGAAGCGCGGCCTCCCTGCCGGGAAGCTGAAGGAGCTGCTCCTTCGCCGCATCCTTTGCGCGCTCTATGCGGGAACGGAGCGTGCCCTTGCGCTGGAGTTCCGTTTCGAGCTCTATCCTGCGCTTGATGAGCGGATCGCCCACGGCAAGGGATTTGACCTCGCTGTATGTCAGAACGATCTCATCCACCTCGTCGCCGCTCCTTGAGGAATGGTCGCCGGAAACTATCTGCGAGGTGAAGCGCTGCTTGTTTTCGAGGAGCTGCCAGGAATAGGCGTCGAAGCTGCCGTTGGTTATGTAGCGGTAGATGGCCACCTCGTCGTTGCGGTTGCCCTGACGGAGCATTCGGCCCTCGCGCTGGGTAACGTCCGAGGGGCGCCAGGGGATATCGAGATGGTGCACCGCCCAAAGCCTGTCCTGCACGTTTGCGCCGATGCCCAGCTTGAACGTGGAGCCTATGAGTATCCTCACCTCGCCGCGGCGGACCTTTACGAAGAGCGCGGTGCGCATCGCGTCGTTCACGGCGTCGTGCACGAAGGCGATCTCCTTTGCGGGGACGCCCTTTTTCACGAGCTTGCGCTTCATATCGTCGTAAAGATTGAAGCCGTCCTTCGGGGTGGACTGATCGAGGAACACGAGCTGGGTCGCGTCCCTGTCGTTTTTCCATATCTCAAACACCTTTTCAACGCAGGTGTTGAGCTTCGAGGTGGGCAGATCCTCCGCCTTGGGATCGACAAGGCGCATATCGAGCGCCGCCTTTCGTCCGTCGGTGGTGATCTTGAGCATATTGTCCTCCGTTCGGGGGACGAGGCCGGCTTTTACGGTCTCCGCACGGTCGGCAAGCTCGTTTATATAGTCGCGCAGCGCCTTGGAGGCGGGCACGGTGCAGTTGACGTAATTGACGTTGGAGGGCAGCTTCTTTTCCTCATCGCGGGTGAAATGCAGATCCGCTATTTCGGAAAGCAGCAGTGAAAGCTCCGGCAGGTTATGGTAGCGGCTGAGGCGTCTGCGCAGGCGGTAGCCTATGCCGTTGGCCTCCACCTCGAACTCCTCAGTGACCTCGGAAAAGAGCTTTACCCAGTTATCGAATTCGACGAGGTTCATCTCCTCGAGCCGCTCGTAAGCCAAATAGAGGAGCATTGTGTAAAGATCGGACACGGAGTTCGTGATGGGCGTGCCCGTTGCGAAAACCGCGCCGCGGCCGCCGTGGGTGCTCTGGATGAAGCGGACCTTAGCAAGCAGATCGTCGCACCGCTTGGAGCCCTTCGTATTAAGGCCGGGCAGCGTGCCGTGCTTCGTTTCAATGCTTATGTTTTTGAAATTGTGCGCCTCGTCAACGAAGAGCGTGTCGATCCCGAGATCGTCAAAGCAGATCTCGTCCTCGCTCACGGGGTCCTCGTCGTCCCAGAGCTTGCGGAGCTTGCGTTCGAGCCTTGCCGAATAGCGGTTCAGCACCATGTAGGCGTCGTTATAGACGGCGTTGTGCATCGAAACGGAAATATCCGCCATCCTCTGGGTCAGCTCACGCTCGCGCTCCCTGCGGGAAAGCGGTATGAGCGAGAAGGAACCGTAGCCCATTATTATAGCGTCAACGTCGCTTGCGGCGATACGGCTGAGCATAGCCTGCCGTTTGGCGGGGGTGAAATCCTTGGGCTCTATCACGATCAGCTTCGCTTCCGGATAGAGCTTTAAGAATTCGGAATGCCACTGATCCAGAATGTTGTTCGGCACGACGAAAAGATTGCGGCGGGAAATGCCCGTGCGGCGCAGTTCCATCGCGGCGGCGGCCATTGCGTAGGTCTTGCCTGCGCCGACCTGATGGGCGAGAAGGGTGTTTTTTGAATGGACTATCCTTGCGACGGCGGCAAGCTGATAATCCTGCAGCTTTATATCGGGGTTTTTGCCCGGCAGAACGAGCCCCTTCCCGCTGTAAATGCGGGGACGGATGGCACCGAAAGCTTCGTTATAATGATTGAGAAGACGGCTGCGCCTCGGCTCGTCACGGAAGAGCCAAAGGCGAAATTTTTCTTCTATCATGCGCATGCGCTCTTGCGCGATGAGCGTTTCGGGGCGGTTTATGCGGCGGGTGGGCGCCGCCTTGCCGGAGGAATAGGAGGTATCGTAAACGACCACCTCGCCCGAATTCAAAAGCCTTTCCATTATATCAAAGGCGTTCATGCGCTCCGTGCCGTAGGTAAGGCGGGCGCGCGTAAAGCCCATATAATGCTTCTTGCCGTGGATTATGTAGTGGTTCGCCGCCTTCACGTATTCGACTATGAGGCGGGGCTTTTTGCCGCTGACGGGCTTTATGCCGATAAGCGCTATGAGGAAATCCCTATATACCCAGGAGGGGATCCACGGGCTGCCGATAGCGGCCTTTATATCCTCCGCGGGAACGAAGGGGGGCATTATCTTATCGAGCGCGTTTATGTTGACGTTCCAATCGACTGTGAAGCCGCGTTCCGGCGCGCCGAATTCCCTGTCGCTCTGCTGGAACTTTTTGGCGTGGTTGAGCTTTTTCAATACGTTTCCGGAAAGGTATTCCGATGAGGAAACGAGCGCATCCTGATCGGGGTCGTAATAGACGAACCCCACGAGTTTATCATAGACCTCCGCGGAAGAAAGCCCCGTCCTCTCGCAGATGAGGTGCAGATCCACGCGCCCGCGCAAAAAGAGCGAAAGCTCGAGCGCTTCCGAAGGGGAGAGCAATGATCTTGTTAAGCTGAGGTCTTCCAAACGCAGAGCCTTTCCGCCGCGGCGCGGCTTTTTTCAAACGGATCCGCCTGCATTGCGGCGGCGCGGGTTTATTCGGGGCCGCAGCCCCTGCCGGGAATTATGAAGTATAGCACGAATCGTCAATTTTGTCAAGAGCTTTTCCCTTTGTGCGGTGAAGAAACTAAAAATTTGGCTGAAGGATGAGGGGGAAGGAAATGACCTTACCAAACAAGTCAGGATCACGGGTTTTCCCTCATCACATAGCGGCTTTGCCGCGCAGAGCTTCCCCCAAGGGAAGCCTTTGTTATAGCCTTCCCCTCATAGGGGAAGGAACACAGGCGCGGCGCATTGCTTGCAAAAACAGGGCGGCTCCGCTTTCGCGGAGCCGCCTTGCTGCAAGTTCAAGGGCGAAGCCCTTATTTTCTATTAGCCCTGGATATAGCCGTACAGAGCGGAGAGGTCGGCTGCGGTGAGAAGACCGTCGCCGTTCATGTCGCCGTTCGCAACGCCCTGAGCAGTGACGCTGCCGGCGCTCATGGAATAGGCCGCCGCAAGGGTGATGTCGGCGGAATCGACGAGGCCGTCGCAGTTGACGTCGCCCTTCAGATACTGGGAGGGCGCGTTCTGCTCATACTGCGCGGTAACGGTGAGATCGCCCGTGACGTTCGAGAAATCAACGTCCCAGCCGGTGAAGGTGTAACCCTCGCGGATGGGATCCGCGGGAGCGGTGGCCGCCTCGCCGTTTACAACGGTCTGAGTTGAAAGTACCGTGCCGTCGTGATCGACGAAGGTGACCGTCCAATAAACTACCGCGCCCTGCTCGGAAATGGGGTAGCCTTCCCAAGCGGTCTCGCCGTCGGGCGCCCAGGAATCCGCGTTTTCGGGCAGATACTCGATATGGAAGCCCTCTGCGGCGCCGTCGAAGACCTCGCCGTTCGTATTGGGCGGGTTGCCCTCGAAGGTGACGCAGACGAGGTCTTCGCAGTTGCCGAAGGCGTGCTCGCCTATGTAGCCCACGGAAGCGGGCAGCACTACTCGGGTGAGGCCCGTGCCGTAGAATGCGTAAGCGCCCACGTAGTAGAATTCGGAATAGTCGTAAAGCCCCTTACTGATGGGTGCGCTGCCTCCGCCGGTCTCGCCATCGCGGAAGGTGAGGGTGATGAGTTCGGAGCAGTTGCAGAAGGCGTATTCGTCAACGCCGGTGCAGCTTGCGGGGAAGGAGACGGAAACAAGCGCCGTGCATCCTTCGAACGCGTGGGCGAACACCGCTTCGAGCCCGTCGGGCAGGAAGAGTTCCGTGATCCTCGTGAAGCCGGCAAACGCGTATTCGCCAACTGTATCAATGCCTTCGGCGAACACAATGGAGGTTATGCCGTCCTTGTATTCAGCCCAGGGAGCGGGGGAAACGGGGGAGTAATTATACATCTGGCCGGAGCCCGTGATGGTGAGCGTGCTGCCGGAGATCGACCAGAACATGGCGTCGCCGCAGGGCTCGTTGTCGTTCTCGATCATGACGAGGGGATGATCGTACCAGGTGGTCTCGCCGTTCGGCGCCCAGCTCGAGGCGTGATCGGGATAATAGCCGATCGCAGCGTCGCTGTCAACGTACTCGAGGAGGTTGTAAATGTTCTCCTCATCGGTGATGACCGCGCCTTCGACGATTATCATGCCGAGGCTGCTGCAGCTGCTGAACACGCCCGCTCCGAACGTGCGGCAGTTAGCGGGGATTATGACGCGCCTGAGGCCGGTTTCGCAGAAGGCGTGCTCGGCGATCTCGGTCAGCGTGGAGGGCAGCGAAACGCGCGTGAGCCCGTAACAGCAGTAGAATGCGTATTCGCCGATCCTTGTAATGCCCTCGGGTATGGTGATCGAAGTCAGAGCATAGCAGGAGCAGAACGCCCTTTCGGGGATCTCGTCGATCTGCGCGTTTATAACGGCGGAGGCCAAGGCTTCGCAGTAATTGAACGCATATGCGCCGAGCTCAGTCACGGAGGCGGGTATCACTATGCTTTCGAGGGAATAACAGCTGCCAAACGCTTCGCAGCCGATGGCCTCGAGCCCCGCGGGCAGATCTATCGCGGCAAGACTCGAACAGCAGTAGAACGCGTTGCAGCCTATCGCCTCCAATGTGGAGGGAAGAGTCACGCTCGAAAGCGAATCGCACCATGCGAACGCGTAAGCGCCTATGGCGGTGACGCCCTCGCCTATCACAACGGTTTCGAGCGACAGACAGTCTTCAAATACGGCATCTTCGATCATGCCGACGCTTCCGGGTATCGTGACCTCGGTAAGCTGCGTCTCGCCAAATGCGCTGCCGCCGATCGCGGTGAGGGAGGCGGGGAAGGCGATCTCGGTGAGTCCCGTTTGGGCAAATGCGGCGTAACCTATGGACTCAAGGCCGTTCGGCAGGTCGATCGAGGTAAGGCCCGAGCATCCCGCGAACGCCGCCGCGCCGATATGGGTGATGCCGGCGGGCAGGCTGACGGAGGTTATTTCATCAACGTGCTCATACCACGGAGCGTTGGTGCGGTAATCGTCCATAGCGCCGTAGCCCGTGATGGTGAGAGCGCCGGTATTCTCATCAAATGACCAGAAGAGGTTTTCGCCGCAGGAGTTGTCATTGGGATCGAACACCATGTAGCAGGGCTTGTTGCAGCCGAGCCCCGCGTCGAAAGCCGCATACCAGCTCTCCTTGTGGGAAGCGTAGTAGTAAACGGTGCAGCCCGTGCCGCGGAAGGGCTGATAATCGGCTTCATCCTGGAAGGGACAGTCGCCGAGGAAATAGACCTCCTGAACGTCGGAGCAGTCCACGCCCTCGTTGGGGAGGAGCAGGAAGCTTTCGGGGAACACGATCACGGGAACGCTCATCGCACAGAACGCCTGCCAGGAGATCCATTCAAGGCCCTCCTCAATGGTTATGGAATCGAGGCAGCATTCATAGAACGCGTGGAAGCCTATGCCTACGACGCTGCTGGGTATCGTGATCTCGCGGAATGAATCGCAGTGCTTGAAGGAGCCCGCGCCTATATAGGTTATTCCGTAGGAGATGATGACGTGCTCGATCTCGTGAGCATACCCGAACCACGGCGATGTGCTGGGCCAGAGGTTGTCGCCCGAGCTCGTGATGAAATCGTACATATCGCCCGAACCCGATATGTAGAGGGTGCGGGTGGCGTCGTCATACAGCCAGTGCGCCTGCGGGCCGCAGAAATCGCCGCCGAAGAAGCAGACCGTATAGCCGTGCCACGTGAGGTCGGAGCCAACGTTCCAGTCGCTCATGTAATCGGCGTTCGCCTCGATGTGCAGGTTGGCGGCGTTTTCCGATTCGAAGGCGTCCGTGCCGAAATAGGTCGGGGGAACGCTCTCGAACCGCGCGACGGTAAGGCCGGAGCCATAGAACGCGCGGTCGCCTATCACGGTGATCGAGCTTGAAAAATCGAATTCGAATATCTCAAGACAGCCCAGGAACGCCTCGGCGCCTATCTCGGTCACGCTTTCGGGGATATTGATATCGCTGAGCAGCACGCAGCCGGAGAAGCAGCCCCGGGGTATGAGGGAAATGCCGTAGGGCAGCTCGACGCTCCACAGCGCCGTGCAGCCGCTGAAAGCGTTCTGCCCGAGCGCGGTCACGCCGTCCTCCACAACGACCTGCGTTATCTCGCCCGCGTATATGTACCACGGAGCGGGGGAAGCGGAGGAGCAATCGTCCATCGCGCCGTCGCCCGAGATATAGAGGATGCGGTTTGCGAAATCATAATGCCACACGACGCCGTTTCCGCAGGAGCCGCTCGTGGGGCCGGGGAGCTCCTCATGGATGGGATACCCCTCCCAGAAGGTATAGGTGCCGTCGGGGTTCCACTCATCCGCGTAGGCGTGGGTGTAGAATATGCAGAAATCCTCCGCTGCGTTCGAGAACACGTATCCTTCGAACGAGGAGGGATGCCCGCCGCGGAATGTGACGCTGTGGAGCGAGGCGCAGTCGGAGAACGCCGCCAAGCCGAAGGAATCGACCGAGGCGGGGAACGTGACGCTCTCAAGGCTCGAACAGTCCGAGAAGGCGTAGTAACCGATGGAAACGACGCCCTCCGCGATGGTAAGGTTCGTAATGGAGGAGCAGCTGTTGAAAGCGTTCTTGTCGATCGTCTGTACGCTCGCGGGGATGTGCACCGTAACGAGCGAGGAACAGCCGCAGAAGGAGGCCTCGCTGACGGTCTCGACCGTATTGGGCAGTATTACCGACTCAAGCGCCGAGCAGTAGTAGAATGCGTGATCGCCGGTGCTGACGAGCCCAGAGGGGAACGATACCGACTCGAGCTGATCGCAGTATGCGCACAAACCGTAGGGCAGAGAGGCGATCGTCGCGGGGCTCATATCAAGCTCCGCAAGCTGCGGGCAGCTATAGAAGGCATAGTCGCCGACGCTTTCGACTGTGGAGGCTAAGGTGACCTTCGTCACGTTCTTCGCCTCGCGGAAGGCGCTTTCGGCTATCTCCGTCACGCCGTAGGGCACGGTGTATTCGCCCGCCTTGCCCACGGGGAAGAGCAGGAGCCTGTTCATTGCCTTGTCAAACAGCACGCCGCTCTGCGAAGCGTAAACGCCGTTCGCGGGATCGACGTTTATCGCGGCGAGCAGATCGTTGCCGCCCAGGGCGGTCCCGTCGAGCGCCGTTACCGAGGCGGGCAGGGCGAAGCTCGTGAAGCAGGCGCCGTAGAAGGCGTAGGAGCCTATCGACTGCACAGCGCCGCCCAAAGTGACGGAGGCAAGCTGCGAACAGCCGCGGAAGGCGTGATCGCCTATGGCCGAAACATCGTTTCCTATGGTCACGGAAACGAGGTTCGGGCATTCGCGGAAGGCGTGCGCGCAGACGGAGGTGACGCCGTCCTCTACCGTGACACAGGTTATCAGATCCGTGTAGTCGTAGCGCCAGGGAGCCTTGTTTTCGGCGTTGTCGTAATCATACATGGGGCCGGAGCCGAAAACGCGGAGCTCGCCGGTCACTTCATCGAACGACCAGTGGACGTTTTCGCCGCACTGTGTGGGATCGAACGGGGCGGTGCCTATCGGAACGAGGGTGTAGCCCTGCCAAGTGGTCTCGCCGTTCGGCGCCCACGCGGCTTCGTTTTCAGCGGCGTACGCCACGCGGAAGTAGCGCCATGCGCCGGTGAAGACGTCGTAGCCGAGGGTGGGCGGGTTGCCGAGGAAGGCCGCTTCCTTCAATGAGGAGCAGCCGCGGAAGGCCTCATACCTGAGGTTCGTGACCGTCGCGGGGAAGGTCACGTTCTCCAAATAGGTATTGCCCTTGAAAGCGCTCTTGCCAATGGCGGTGCAGCCGTCCTCAACGGTGTATTCCGTATCGGTCTTTGCCATGGGGTAAGCGTAGAGCAGGGACATATCCTTCTTGTAAAGCACTCCGCCGGGGGAGGCAAGGTATTCGCTCGCGGGATCGACCGAGAAATCCTCAAGCGAGCTCCAGCCGGCGAATATCTCCTCGGGCACGCAGGGGACGGAGGCGTCTATCACAACGTGCTCGATCTCCTCGCGGAAGGAATACCATGAATAGCTTGTGAAGCTCGACTGGCTGTTGGAAGTATCCGTGTAGCCGGGCTCCGCCGTAATGGTGATGGTGTGAGCCGCGGCGTTGTAGCTGTACATGAGGTTGCTGCAGAATATGCCGTACTGATCGGGAACGGAGCCCTGCCATTCGGCGATGGGGAAGCCCTGCCATGTCGTCTCGCCCGCGGGAGCCCAAAGAGAGGCGTTTTCGGGCAGGTAATAGACGGTGAGCTCCGCATTGCAGGTGTTGAACAGATTGGATCCCACCGAGGAGGGCGGCGCGCCGAGGAAAAGCACGGAGGTAAGGTTCGGGTCGCCCATTACGGCGCCGTTTCCGAGGCTCGTTACGGAAGCCGGCAGTATGAGGCCCGAGATCGCGGAGCTCCTCACGCTCGAACCGTTTACGGTCGTTACGGAGGCGGGCATCTGCAAGGTCCCCGTCTTGCCCGGAGGAGTCATAACGCTCGCGGTCATAGCGGCGATATAAACGACTCCGTCACAGGAGGAGAAGGTGGTGTTGTTGTAAGCGACGTTTATCTCCGTCAGGTTAGAACAGCCGCTGAACGCGAACGTCTCAAGCGTGCTCACGCCCTTCGGGATGAAGAACGAGGTCAGCGAGGTGCAGTTCTTGAACGCGTATGCGTTTATCTTGGTCAGACGGTCGTTGCTCGTGAATTCCGTAAGGCTCGAGCATTCGGCGAACGCGTACTGATCGATCGTGATGGTCGAGGAGGAGGCGGGCTGATGACGGACCCACTGAAGCGCCGAGAACTGATAGAAGGCGTATTTGCCTATGCTCGATATGTTGCTCGTGAATTCCACGCCCACGCACTCATCCTTGTAAGTCCACCAGGAGGGGTGGGAGGAGGTGCTGAAGGAGCCGATGGAAGTGCTGCTCTGTCTCGCGTCGATATAGAGGATGTGAGTCTCGTAATCGTATTCCCAGGTGATCCAGGAGCCCTGCGTGCCGGTGGGGTTGGGCAGGCGGTAGCTTTCGATGGGGTAGCCCTGCCAAGTGGTCTCGCCGTTCGGCGCCCAGGAGGAGGCGAGGTCGCGCAGATACCTGACGGTAAAGCCGGAAGCGCAGCCCGTAAACACGTCCGTACCGAAATCAGCGGGCGGATCGCAGAGGAACACGGCTTCCGTCATCGCCGTGCAGCCGTCGAAGGCGTGATCGCCTATCGTGTTCATGCCGGGGTTGAATGTGATGGAAACGAGCTGCGGGTCATCGGCAAAGGCGTAAGCGCCTACGGAAGCGAGCCCCTCGGTAAGGTTGACCGTGGCGAGCTTCGGGTCATGACCGAAGGCATAGGCGCCCATCACGGCAACGCTTGCGGGGATGGTCACCGTGGTGAGCTTCGGGCAGTCGGAATACGCGCCCTCGCAGACGGTGGTGACGGTGGAGGGTATCGTCACGGAGGTGAAGTCCGCGCCCTCGAATGCGTAAGCGCCTATCGTCGTAAGACCGGAGGTTGTGGGCTGGCCTGCGCTGTAGGCGTGCGCGTAAACGAGGGTCGAACCGTCCGCAGTGAAAAGATTGCTGTTCATGACCTTATAGGTCGAGCCGCCGGAGGGCATGGATACCGAATACACCTTCGAGCATCCGCGGAAGGCGTGCAGGCCTATGCGCTCCAGCGTGTTGGGCAGGTTCAGCGTCTGCACGTTCGAGCACTCGTAAAGCGCGTAAGCGCCGAGGCCCGTCATTCCCACGGAGAAGTTTATGCTCAGTATTTCGGAAGCGTACTGATGCCACGGGGGGAGGTTATCCGTATCGTTGTAATCGTACATATCGCCCGTTCCGGAGAACACGAGCAGATTATTCAGGGGATCGTAACACCAGCCGAGCGTGTCGCCGCAGGGGCTCGTTTCAAGGGGTATCATCTCGAGCGGGTAGGAAACGCCGGAAAGCGTGATGGAGGTCTCTCCGTTGGGAGCCCAGCTCGAAGCGAAGGCCTCGCCGTACCTTATCTTGAAATCGGGAGCGACGCCCTTGAAGCAGTCGGCGTAGAACGAGGGCTTTGAGGAAAGGAAGGTCGCCGTGCGCAGGCTTTCGCAGCCCTCGAAGCAGGAGGTGAGGAGCGCGGGCTTGACGACGGTGATCTCCTCTATCGTTTTGCAGCCCTTGAAAGCGTAATCTCCTATCTGGGTGAGCTTGGGGCCGGCGGAAAGCTTTGTGACGCCCTGAGCTCCGTAGAAAGCATAGGGAGCGATCTGAGTTATATTGGCGGGCACGGTGTATTCGCCCGCAAGACCCTGGGCATAAGCCCTTACTGCGTTGCCGTAGTAGAGCAGAGCTCCGTCTGCGGTCGAATAGTAAGGATTGCCGGAATCGACTATGAATTCGGTGAGCTGCTTGTTCCCGATGAAAGCGCCATCGTCAATATAGCGGCAGTTCGCGGGGATCGTGATAGAGGTGAGCCCCGTTGACTGGAACGCGCCCGAGTGTATTCCCTGAACGGTCGAGGGGATCGTGAAAGCGCCCGTCTTCGAAGCGGGGCAGAACATCACCCTGTCGGGAGTGCCGGAGGAGAGCCTGTAAAGCACGCCGTCCGTGACGGTGCAGTACGTGCTCGCGGGATCGACCGTGATGTTTTCAAGCGAGGTGCAGCCGAGGAACGGGAGCGTGCCCCAGCTCGTCATAGTGGAGGGGATCGATATGGAAGTGAGATTGTCGAACCAGATGAAGTCGTAATGATCGCAGCCGGTAACGCCCTCCTCGAACACTATCGAGGTCACGTCGTGCGTGTAGCCGTACCAGGGCATGAAGGAGTGATCGAGCCCGTTCGCATTGACCTTGCCCGTGCCGCTGAAGGTGAGGGTATGCGTTGCGGGATCGTAGCTCCAGGTGGTGTCGCTGCCGGCGTAGCCGGGATCGTAATCGTAAATATAACAGTTGTTCCACGGCCAGGTAGTGCCCCAGCCCGTGGTATTCGAGTACCTGTTGAGAATGGTGGTGTAGTTGAATACCGTGTCGTTGAAGGTCGGCGCGTTGCCGAGGAACCACATGCTCACGAGGCCGGACTCATAGAACGCGTAATCGCCTATTGAGGTGAGAGTCGCGGGGAATGTCACGTAATTCAGCGCGGTGCAGCTATAGAATGCCGCGTAGCCTATGGTCTGAAGGCCCTCCTTCATGCCCACGCCCGTGAGCGAGGTGCATTCCCGGAAGCAGTAGTCGCCGATGCTGACCACGCTTGCGGGAATGAAGATCTCCCTTAACGCGGAGCAGTATGCGAAAGCGCAGTTGCCCAGAGAGGTCACGCTTTCGCCTATGACGGCATAGACTATCTGCTGCGAATACATGAACCACGGCGGACGGTTGTCTTCGGTATTGTAATGCGCCATCGCGCCCGTGCCGGAGATCGTCAGCTCCCCGGTATCGGTATCGAAGGCCCACGTGACGCTCTCTCCGCAGGAGCCGGAATCCACCGTCCTGAGGGGAGCCTCCGCCGGCTTTTCGGGAGCGGCCTGCTCGGGAGCGGTCTGCCCGGGAGCGGCCTCCGCCGGCTTCTCCGAAGAGCCGGATGCGAACGCCGGCGGCATTGCCGTGAATGCCATCAGCGCCGCGAGTATCAAGGCGAGAAGTCGTTTGCTCATAATGGGTTACCTCCATCCCTGTTTTTTTATAATAAGATAATTATACCCCATCCGCCGGAGGGGGTCAATATACTATCATTAATAATGCAAAAGCCGTAAACAAATGAAAGAGGCCCGAAGCGCTGCGCTTCGGGCCCCTTTCCGGGAGGGATGATCGGGGTGTGGGATATATGTTTTCAGTGATTGCCGAAGGGATCGTATCCTTCTGCCGTCCGGGTGTGCTCCGAGGCTCTCCCGAGCGTGACTTCAACGGTTTTTTCGGCGTATCCGTTTGCTTCGGGCGCCTGCAGCGTGATATTCACCGTTTCGCCCGCGGCATAGTATTTCATGAGGCTCTTGAGATCGTCCATGCTCGTCACGCGGATCCCGTCAAAGTGGGTGATGATGCTCTTTGCCGTAACGCCGAGCTTGCCTAAAGGGCTTTCGCCGTCTATATAGGTCAGATATACGCCCTGCGGGACGCCGTAGGCGGAGGAGACGGAGGAGGTTATGTCCTCGCCGCTCACCCCGAGCCAAGAGGCGTTTTCATCCGATACGATCTCGCGGGCGGCGCGGTCCATGAGGCTCTCGATGATGGGGAGCGCGTCGGTGATGGAGATCGCGTAGCCCATGCCCTCGACCTCGGTGGAGCTGAACTTGGCGGAGTTGATGCCCACGACCTCGCCTTTCATATTGAGCAGCGCGCCGCCGGAATTGCCGGGGTTTATGGCGGCGTCGGTCTGGATCATTTCGGCCTCGGCGGTATCTATCGTTCTGCCGAGCGCGCTGACTATGCCCGTTGTTACGGACTGTCCGCAGCCCAGCGCGTTGCCTATCGCCACGACTTGCTGACCGACCTTGAGCTCATCGGAATTGCCGAGTACGGCGGCCTTTATGACTGCCGCGGTCGCCTCCTTTATATCGGAGAGCTTGACGGCTATCACCGCAAGGTCGTTATCGGGATCGGCGCCCTTTACAACGGCTTCGCAGGCCTCGTTATCTATGAAGCAGACGGTGAGGGTCTCCGCGCCCTCGATCACGTGGTTGTTGGTGACTATAAGCAGCTCGCTTTCGTTTTCGCCTATTATTATGCCCGTGCCGCTGCTCGTGATCTCGCGGGTTTGGGTCCCGCCTCTGCCGAAGAAGCCGAAATAGCTTTCGACCTCCTGCACGCTTATGTTCGTGATGGAGACCATGGAGGGCATAGCGCCTTCGGCGATCTCGCTTACGTCAAGCGTCTGCGAGGCTTTGGCGGCTGCCGAAGTGTAGGAGACAGGGGTGATGCTCGAAACTGTTTCCTTTTCGGAACTGCCTGCGGCGGTCTCTGCGGATACCGCCGCCGGAGCCTCGCTCCCTCTGTTCAGAAACGAGCTCGTTCCCTTGAACGCTCCCGCCGCCGCGGCCCCGAATATGAGGCCGCAGAGCAGCATCGAGAGGAATTTTCTGCCTCTGCCGCGCTTTTTCGCGGGGGTGTTTGTGCTTTCGGCGAGGGTATCGTTTGCCGCTTCGGCGGCGCTGAATTCGGGGTAAATATCATTATCGTACATGGTTTTGTCCTCCTTTATTTTCTTTTATTCGCTGCGGGTCTTTGTCTTCAGCGGCGCCTTCCGCCGAAGCCGGGCTGACCGCCCATGCCGCCGGGGCCGCCCATCATCTGGTTAGTGATCTCGGTCTGCTGCTGACCGTTTACTGTTATTGTGCCGCCCGTCCAGGTCACGGAGCCGTCGTAATCGAAGGCCGAATTGCCTGTGATGCTGATCTCGCCGCCCATGATGATCAGGCTGCCGTTGGCGTCGACGCCGTCGGTATCGCCCTGACCCATCGAGATATTGAGGCTGCCGCCGTTTATCTCGACCGTGGGAGTATAGGCGGTGGATCTTCTCGCCGCGTTTATGCCGTCGTCCGAGGCGGAGATAGTGATCTTGCCGTCGTTTATGAGCACGTAGGTCGCTTCAAGCCCCTCTGCCGCGGTGATCTCGAAGGAGCCTCCGTCTATTCTGAGCAGGGACTCCGCGTGGAAGCCGTCGTCCCCGACGTTTACGTTATAGCTGCCGCCGGTGATATAGATCGTGCCGAGGGTATCGTCCTCGTCGTTTTCCGCGTGCAGGCCGTCCTTGCCGGCGCGGATGGTGATGCTTCCGTCCGAAACCGCGATGCCGTCCTTTGCCTGTATGCCGTGAGCCCCCGCCGTGACGGAGATCGTGCCGCCTGCGATCACGAGCTCATCCTTGCAGACTATGCCGTGCTCCGAAGGGGACGTTATCGTGAGCCGGCCCGTGCCGTTTATCGTGAGATCGTCCTTTGAGAATATAACTCCATCCACGTTGTTATCGTCCCTCTGCACGAACGATCCGCTGTTTGAAAGCTCGTTTTCGGAGCCTTCCGCCAATGTGATGAACACCTTATCGGCCTGCTTGACGTATATCGCGGCGTAGGTATCGGAGCTGATGCTTGCTCCGTCGAGCACGAGCTGTATCTTATCCTCATCGGCCGCGTCAACTATCACGCTGCCGTTTGCGAGGGAGCCCGTCAGGATATAGACGCCGGCCTCCGATATGACAACGTCGGAGCCCGCTTCATCAAGAGAGATCGAAACTGCTTCTTCGGTATCGTAATCGCCCGAAAGGTCTCTCTTTGAAAAGGCGTCTTCCGCAATGCTTTCGGTATCGGCTGAAGCTGCGGACGATACGGCGGAGGAGCCGTTTTCCGCGGGAGCGGCCAGCGCCGTTCCGGAGCCGAATGAAACGCTTGCGGCGCTTCCCGCCGTGCCGCTGCACGCGGTGAGCATAAGCAGCGAGAACATGACCGCCAATGCGATCAGAATGGGAAGGATCCTTTTATTCGTGAGTTTCATTTTGAACGCCTCCTGTTTCTTTTTGTTGAGCCCATTATAGCCGATCCCGGGCGCCGCATCTCCGAAAAACTATTGCGAAAAATACGCAAAAAATACGAAAAGAGCCTTGGCGGCGCCGCCAAGGCTCAGGGCTTCATATTCGTTTATAACGCTTTCGGGAATACCGCGGTGAACACCGCTCCGGGGCCGTTTTCCGCCGTGAGGCTCCCGCCGTAGGCCTCCGCCGCTTCCTTCGCGATGGAAAGTCCTATGCCGTGCTTGCCGCCCTCGCCCTTATAGAACCTTTCGAATACGTGCGGAAGATCCTTTTCGGGTATGCCGGGGCCGTCGTCGCAAATGCGGATCGTCACGCCCTCGCCCGTATCGTGGCAGGAAAGGCAGATCCTTTCATTCGCATAGCGCACAGCGTTTGAAATGATGTTCCCGAATATGCGCTCCGCGTCCTTTTCGGGTATGCGCACCATCGCGGGCTCCTCGTCAAAATCGAAGGAGAAGGCCAACCCGCGGCTCTCCGCCTCCGTCCTGTGCTCCGAAACGCAGAGCGAGAGCACGTCCCTCAGGTCTGCGGGCTCGGCGTTTTCAGCGCCGCTCGTCTTTTCAATGCGCGAGATATAAAGAATATCCTCCACCATGGAGGTGAGGCGGTCGGATTCGCGGATAATTGTCCGGCCTGCGGCCTGCGGCTCCATCACGCCGCAAACTATGCCCTCGGCGTTGCCGCGTATGGAGGTGAGCGGCGTGCGCAGCTCGTGCGATACGTTCTGGAAGAACACCTCCTGGCGGCTCTTCGATTCCTTAAGGGCTGCAGCCATGCGGTTCATGGAATCGGCAAGACCGGCGAATTCCGCCTCCTTATAATCGAATTCCCTCGGCTCGAGATCGCCCTCGCCAATGTCCTTCGCGTATTCCGAAAGGCTCTGCACGGGCTTTGCGAGCGACTTTGCGAACAGGCGGCTCAATACAAAGCATATTATTATCGCCGCGGCTATCACCGCGATCAGTATTATATTCATGCGCGAGGCGAGCCCCGTTATGGCGGTTATGTCAATGAACGAGGCGATATATGCGTTTTTGAGCACCGGATCTTCCGAAAGAGTCACGGCGTAGGTGCCGTTTTCGGCGGTGAGCACGGTGTATTTGCCGCCGACGGTCAGCTTGCCGGAGCCGAGGCTTTCGGCAATGAAGGCGGCGGTATCCGCGTCGCCGTGCAGCACGACTATGAGCTCGCCTTCCGAGCTCAATATGAGCGCGTTGCCGCGGGCGCCGGTCACTCTGTCGGGGCGGTCGTCAAAGGAAGGGCTTAAGGGGCCGCCCTGCCGCTCGTCCGATACGGAGGACGATATTGCTTCAAGCTGCGATCTGACGCGCGCGTCTATGTATCCGCGCACCGAAAGATTGAATGCGAGCGCGACTATAACGAGCGCCGCGCAGGTGACGCCGACGAGCGTTATCAGCAGTCTTGTTTTCAGCGTATGCTTCTTCATTTGTCTTCCTCAAGGCGGAAGCCGTAGCCCCAGACCGCCGCGATCCTTACGCCGCTCCCTTCCAGCTTTTGGCGGAGCCTCCTTACGGTATCGTCCGTCGCGCGAGTTTCCACTGCGGATTCAAAGCCCCAGATGCGGTTCAGCAGCTCCTCGCGTGAGACCGCCTCGCCCGGGTGCAGCATGAGGTCGCGCAGCACGCCGTATTCCGTGGGGGTGAGGGGCAGGGGCTCCTTATCGAGCAGTACAGAGCGGGAGGCTTCGTCGAGGTTCAGCCTTCCGAAGCGCGTTTCGCTTTGAACGGGTCTGAATTTCGCGCTTTCGAATTCGATCCTTCTGAATATCGCCCGTACGCGCATGAGCAGCGCCATTGCGGAAAAGGGCTTCGTGATGTAATCGTCGCTGCCGAGGCCCAGACCCATGGCAAGATCGTTTTCCGAATCCCTTGCCGTCAGCATTATCACGGGGACCGTACTGATCTTACGGAGCTTCGTGAGGATCGCAAAGCCGTCCGAACCGGGCATCATTACGTCCAGTATCACAAGATCGCAGGGCTCGGCTTCAAACCTTTCGTAAAGGGCGTCCCCCGTGGGGAAGTCCTCTGTCAGATAGCCGTCGTTTTTGAGGAAGGTCCTTATGACCTGCCTTATGCTTTCATCATCGTCCGCTATATAGATGCGTTTCTTTTCGGGACTCATACCGCCGCTCCTCCATGAGCTTTTTCCGGGTATTATTATATCGGGTTTTTACTCCCGTTTCAACGGCCAAAAAGGCAAAAAACTGCGGCGATCCATACGAAAGCCTTCGTGAGCTTTTCGTAAATCGCGCAGTTTCGTTCCGTTATACGCTGTTTTGAAAGACCCTTTTCGCTGCCGGCTTTACGGACGGCCGCAGTCCGCACGCTTCCGGAATACCTCGTTCACGGCTTCGATATAGACCGTGAATGAAGCGTGGCTGAGATCCCCTTTTTGTATCATTTTCTGTTACCTATCTATTGTACCAAAACACCGCGCGCGGGCTGCACCGCGGCGCAAATCTTGACAGGGCATCGGTTGTGTGCTAAACTATCCGTATGAGAATATATAAAATCAAACGGTTTTTTCCGTTTCGGGAGGTGTCTCGCAATGAAAACAAAACGCATTATCTGTATCCTTTTGACCGTTCTTCTGCTTGTGCTGACGGCGCCTTCGGGGCTTGCGAAGGGGATCGCCGACTCTGCGCGTGAAAAGGCCATGCTCGGCCTGCTCGACAAGGTCTGGTATGAGCTTGACGCGGTCGAGAGCGAGCGCATGAGCTCCGGCGCCGACAAAGGCGAGGTCACGGAAGCCGTCCGCAGCGCCGCCGTATCGAGCCCGCTCGTGGACGCGGGGAGCGTGAGCTCCATCCGCAAAGACGGCTTCACGTTCAGAGTCAGCGGGATGCTCTGCAATTACAACTATAAAAACCGCAATACGCCGCACGTATCCGCTGTCGATCACGAGCTGCTCGCCGATATCACGGAGGCCTTCGCGGCGATGAACGGCGCGGAGGAGCTGAACGTTCTGCTCATAGGGCCGTTTTACGGGCAGGACGCAAACTTCACCAATCAGTATCCCAATGAAGCCGCTTCCATAGCCGAGGCGACGGGCGGCAGGTGCACTATCCTCTCCACCTCCAACGCGACCGGGCCCAACATAGCGGCGGCAATGCCCGACGCGGGCGTTGTGCTCATGGATTCGCACGGCGCGGACGGGTATCTTGCGCTGACGACGGACGCGGGCATCACCTCCGAGGATTATCAGAACGGCTGGGCCTCCAGCTCCGGCAGCAATTCCGCTTATATTGACGGAAGATACATCGAGCATCACGTTGCCCGCAGTCTGCCCAACAGCATAGTTTGGATGGCCTTCTGTGAGGGCATGATAAGGAGCAATCACGGCGAGACGGGCGCGGCGCTGCTGCGCGCGGGCGCGGGCTGTGTTTACGGCTATTCCCAGACCGTGACCTTCGGCGGCGAATACCGCTACGAAACGCATTTCTGGAACAACATGAAGTATAACGACACGACCGTCGCGGAGGCTTTCAACGCAATGACGGCGGAGCTCGGCAACTGGGACCCCCTCATGAGCTCCTCGAGCGGTGCGGCTTACCCCATTGTGATGAGTCCCGTCGATCCCTATCCCTCCAATCCCGACAGTCACCAGACCGTTCACTGCGACTGGAAGCTCTTCGGCGCGGAGGTCGATCCCGTTGAGCTTCAGAGCTACAGCCTTGCCCCCTCCGACATCGATATCTATGTGGGCACCTCCTCCGCCGTGCGCTTTGAGCGCGTGCCCGAAAACGCCAACAACTACGATCTCGTATGGCACAGCGAAAACGAGAGCACGGCGACGGTCATAGGCAATGACAACGTTGTCCGCATAACGGGCGAGACGATAGGCTCGACAAGGGTCTTCTGCGACGTGCTTGTAAACGGCGCGAACGCCGGCCGCGCATACTGCTCCGTCAACATAATACCCCTGCCGCCCATAAGCGATGCGCTTAACGTCGAGGGCGGGAGCCTTGCATTCACCTCCTCGGGCACGCCCTGGCAGACGGTGCTTGTCGAGGGCAGGCTCGCGGCAAAGTCCGGCAACAAGGGGGTCAACAATTCGACCTCTACGCTCAAGCTCGTCCTCGATATGGAGGCGGGCGAGACCCTTACCTTCGATTGGAAGGTATCGAGCGAAAACTACGATAAGCTCGGCTTCTATGTGAACAATCAGCTCCAGGGCAGCCAGATCTCCGGCGCTCCGGATTGGGAGACCAAGGTTTTCACCGCCCCGAGCAGCGGCACCTACACCTTTGAGTGGCGCTACAAGAAGGACGCCAGCGTCCACGCCCTTGACGACTGCGGATACGTTGACAACGTGAGCTACAGCGGGGACGCTCTGCCCGGGCTCCCCGGCGACGCGAACGGCAGCGGCGCTGTGGATTCGGTGGACGCGCTGCTCATATTCCGTTACGCGCTCGGGCTCGAGGATTCCCTGCCCGCGTTCGATAACGCCGACGTGACGGGCGACGGACTCGTCGACGCCGCCGACGCGCTCATGGTGTTCCGCTATGCGCTCGGCATGGGCGATCTGTGATCCCGGCTTGAAAGCCCTTCGGCGGGCGGAGGAACCTCCGCCCGCCGTATTTGGAACCGAAACTTCTTTTGATTATCGGAATCCTTCCTTGCCATTATTACATCCCGAACAGCCCGCGCTTTTTGTATTCCTCCGAAGTTACGGAAACAAAGGTATAGCCCGTGTCCTCCACGGCTTTTTTGAGCTTTGCTTCGTCGAAGCCGCCTTCTATTAGGAAAGTCGCTTCTCCGCGCGCCCTTGAGGCCTTAACCTTCTTCGCGGAAGGGAACGCAGTCCTTATCGTGTCCTGAATATGCGCCTCGCACATGCCGCACATCATGCCTTCGATCTTTACCGTGATCTTTTCCAATTTACAAATCCTCCGCAGTTTATTGAATTAACAGTCCCGGATCGTTACACGCTCCACGAGGCGCTTGCGGACTGGAGATCCGCCATGCGGCGGAAAATGCCGTCCTCGTTTTCGTAAAGCTCTTTCGGCGAACCCTCTTCCGCGACTTTACCGTCCTTCAGCACGACGATCTTGTCCGCCGCCTCGACGGTGCGCATACGGTGGGCGATGACAAGAACGGTCTTGCCCGCGAGCAGATGCGAAAGCGCGCCCTGCACCTTGGTTTCGTTTTCCACGTCAAGCGAAGCCGTCGCCTCGTCTAAAAGCACGATCGACGCGTCTTTTAAGAGCGCACGGGCGATCGAGATGCGCTGACGCCCACACGCCTTATGGAACGCTTCAGGCGCCGGATCCGCCGCCGCATCTGCTTTTCGGTGTATTGATGCGGTCCCTCGCGGTACCAAAGGCAGCCGCCGAGGCCGAGTATGCGCACGCCGTTATACACGACGAGCCTGCCGTCGATATCGTCGCAGCCCTCCGGCGGGCGCAGGGCATAACCGCCGTCGTGATTCCCGTGCACGTACAGGAGGCGCGCATGGCTCATGGTGACGAGAAAGGTGAGATACTCCGCCTTCAAGTCTCCGCAGGCAAGGATCAAGTCGTAGCTGTCGAGCCTGCCGGGGATGTAGTGATCCCAGAGAGCGGGAGCTTCGTGATCGGAAACGGCAAGTATTTTCATAAGATCGGTCACTCCCGAAGCTCGGGCGGCAGCTTTTCCCTGTAGATCCCGAGCGAGCGCACGAGCGGGCGGGAGAGGGGGAGCAGCTCGTCGTATCCGGGGATATGCCCCTCTACGGAAGCCGCGAGCTTATCCATCTTCAGTATCTCCAGCGAGGTGAGCGGGGCGGCTCCGTCCGAAATAAGGCTTCCGTCCTGCGCGGCGAGCCTTTGGGCGAATATGTCGAGCTTACCCGCGCGGAGCCTTTCCGCAAGGATGCCGGCAAGCCTTCTCACGCCCTCCGGCACGTTCTCCGATACCGCGGCGTCGATGACGCCGGAATCCATCCCGAGCCAGTAGTTTACGGCAAGCTCCTTTTTATCGGCGGCGCCGGAGAGTATCTGGCGCACTATGCTTTCATAAAGCCTGCCCCACATCCATACGGGCGAGGCCGCGGGCAGGGGCTCTCCGTTTTCGTCCAAAACAAAGGTGCCGTAATAGCCGTGACTGAGATAGCTCGCGTCGGGGGTGGGGATATCGCGGTTCGATATCACCCGAACGCCCCTGCCGCGCAGCTTCTTCACGCAGTCGATCTCCGTACAGCTCCACTCGAGCAGTATTTTTGCCCTCGGATTTGTCATGCCGACTCCGAGAGCGAACGCGTTTATCGAAGCGGGCACGCCCATTATCGGGTAGGAGCCTATATAGCCCACGAGATCGTTTTCCGCCAAAGCGCCCGCGATAACGCCCGTTATGAATTTGCCCTCGTAGGTGCGGCAGTAATAGCTTTTGATGCTTGAAAGCGGCTGGCAGGCGGAGCAGTTGTAGAAGGCGGTCTTCGGGTATTTGACCGCCGCCTTGAGCGAGGTGCCGAGCAGCGGGGGAGTGGTGGTGAAAACGAGGTCGGAGCCTTCCCGCACGGCCTCGGCTATAACGGCGTCCGCGTCCTCCGGCGTGTCCGCATGGCAGTATTCCTTAACGGTCACGCTCCCCGCGAGCGCGTTTTTAAGATAAGCGGCGCCCTCCGCATGGCCGCGCGTCCACGCGCTGCTCTGCGCGTCGCCCTGATAGATGAACGCGATATCGAGATGCTTCGGCAGTATGGATATGAGCTTCGATATGACGCCCTTCTTCTCGCCGTCCTCCGCCGCCGTTTTTACTGTGAGGCTCTCCGGCTCGGAGGAGGTCTTTACGTCGTTCCAAATGGCCGCGAGCGCTTTTTTAAGCTCCTGCGGGGACATATCGGCAAGCTGCTCATAGGAGTAGGCCTTCAAAAACAGCATGAACGCGTCCTCCGCGTCCGCCGTCCGGTCGTTTTCCGTGAGCGAGGCGAACGCTTCCTTGAAGCCGTGGAATACGGAAGCAAGCTGCCTGCTCTCCCTTTCGGTCCATTCCGCGTCCGGCTTTTTCCCCAGGGCAGCCGCAAGGCGCGCGTATTCGCCGGGCCTTGTGAACTGTATGTCGTATATCCCGGTCTGCCCGTAAAAATCGAGGAACTCGTAATACGCCTCCGTTCGGGGCGCGCCCGTGCGCGGCGGCAGCAGCCTTCTCACCCTTGCCGAGATCCTTACCGCGCCGAAATACCTGAGCACGCTCACGCGCTTGTTGCCCTCCTTCACGTAGAAGCTGCCCAAGTATTCGACGCAGTCGACCGGCTCGCGTATGCCCGTGTCGGAAAGATGCGCCTCGCACAGCGCGATCCATTTCGAGCCGAACTCGGTATTGGGCTCGGGCAGCGGCAGGAACGAAGCGGAAAACGCGCTCACCCTGCCCGCCGAGACTGCGCCTGCGATACGGTCGGCGGGTATTTCGATCACGGGCAGATCCACGCCGGAAAGGTGCGCCGCCTCGGGGAACAGGGCGTCGAGCACGGCGGGGTTGGGGCAGAGCCCGCGGGCCTCAAGGGCCTTTTTTTCTTTCAGTGCAAGACGGTTGGCTTTTATGTATTCCGCCATGCCGGAAGATTCGGATACGGACATAGGGTTTCCTCCGGGTAATATCGGTCTGGTCTTTCGGGACATACGGCCCGCTTCTTATCTGAAAAGGGAGCGAAGAGAAAACCCTTCGCTCCACGTGAGGCTTGAGAAAGTACGTCTTTTGAGCCCGCCTGTCATTTCCTGTTTGTGCTTTCGGCGAATACCGGGGTTGAGACCGAGAACACGCGCCTGTAGGGGCTGTTCGGATTCATTATCCTGTTGTTGAGCACGTCTGCCGAAAGCTTGCCTATCTCGACGCTCTGAATGGAAACGGTCGTCAGCGAGGGATGTGCAGCGGCCCCTTTTATGCGTCCTGCTTATTCGGGCTGCTT
Source organism: Clostridia bacterium (assembly GCA_017394835.1). Taxonomy (GTDB): domain Bacteria; phylum Bacillota; class Clostridia; order Christensenellales; family CAG-138; genus UBA3857. The sequence continues at coordinate 61,029 of JAFPXD010000062.1, read as the reverse complement.
ATTGCCATCCCGCAGTATTTCTCCGTATTCTTTTTCAGTCTGACCAGCACGACGATCTGCACAATGAACAGGACGACCGCAACGGCCAGGCCGAACGCGATGCCGATCAGTTCATCATCTTCATTGCCGCTGCTCAAATAGGCGTTGGCACCCGTGCCGGCGTCAAACAAGGTGTGGAGCAATATGGGAACAAGCAAGGCCAGCGCGTATTCCCGCGTTACCGGTCCGCTTCCCTTTATTCTGTTGTGCTTTGCCGTTCCAAGGTGCTTCGCCATGATGATCCCGAACACCATGTGGCTCGCAACGGTGGCCAGTCTTACGATCGCTATGATCCCCGCCTGGGAGCCGTAAACGAATTCCTCCAGAAGCGTAAATCCAAAGCCGACGGCAGCGCCGATCAGTATGTATTCATAGACGTTCCGGATCCTGCGGCGGAATATCAGCAGGGTCAGCAGGATCATCAAGAGCTTTGCGATCTCCTCCGGCAGACCGGCCGCGATAAAGGCCGAGCATATAGAATGGAGAAGGGCGGGAAGACGCCGCACGGAAAAACCGGCTTTATCGAGCAAATAGCCTAAGGCGAGGAACATCAGAAAAGAAAGGATCACAGAGACCACGCCCAGAACGACCGGAACTGCGGCCTGGATTTTTGCGATCGGGCCGGGGATCTCTCTGCGGATCATTCTGAAATACAGGATCCCCAGCACGATCAGAGAAAGCAATAATTGAATAACGGGCATGTCTTCACATCCTTTTGGACTTCATATTATGAACTCAACTTTTCTTTTCCCGCGGCGTCGTCTTAAGGCTTCAATACCCAAGGAATTTTTTAAGGTCATTGTCGGGAAGGAGCTCCTCCTTGCCGAGCCCGAATGAATAGCCCGGAACGATCTCAAGATACCTGTCAAGGAACTCCTCGTAGGTCTTTGCCTCGAAGCAGTACGGGGTAATGAAAAACTCCCTGCTGCCGCCGGTCACGCGGTCTCCGGCCGTTACGCTCACCTTGTAATCGCCCGACTTCAGCTTATAGAAAACGTATCTTTCAAGATTCCAGCCGTGGATCTCGATATGTCCGAACGAGGGGGCGTAGCTGCCCACGGTCTTGTTTTCCCGAAGCGCCTCGTTCTGATAATCGTACTCCACACTCTCGATGAAACGTTCGGCGCTTTCGACGTCGTACACCGAAAACTCGCTTTCGTTCCAGCATTTTCTGACGAATTCCAGGTCTCCGTCGACTGTTCTGATATCATACTGCCAGGTCTTCCCGAGCATCTTTTTATCGATCCAGCGATAATCCTTCTTGACGTTCTCGAAAGCCTTATCGAGATATACGTTTATATCCGTGCCGAACTTGAATTTCACTTCCGGATCGGAGCGCTCGACCGTATCGTGCGTATATCTGACCAGATAATCGATGAATTCGTCCGCAGTGGCGCCCTCCGTCCAGGGCGTCACGATATCCGAATCGTCATAATAGTTCTTGCTGATCTGCCCGAAAACATATTTGCCGTGAAGAGGCGCGATCTGCCACACCGGGGTTTTCTTCCTCATCATCGTAACGGTCGCCCAGCTAAACTCCCCGCGCAGCTTTTCAAGCGCTTTTTCGTAATACGTATCGATATCCGTTCCGTATTTGAAGAGCTCGGGATCGGCGATAGGATTCCTGTTCAGCCTCTTTTCGCGCTTTTTCTCGTTTTCCCGCTCCAGCTCCATCGCAAAGAACTTGTCGATACTGAGCGGCGTCCAAGCCCACACCTCGTCCCAGCTGTGGCTCGCCAGCGCCGAAGAGTAAATGAACGACCCTCCGGCTTCACCCCTCCACTTGTTCCATCTGCCCGCCGCCAGACCTCCGTCCTTCATGATGAGAAGGCAGAACTGCTCTTCCTTCGGGTACTTTTTGTCGGCAAACGACTTGAAGCCTTCAAACTGAACGTTGCGGTCGCCCTCTTCCTCCTCGCGGCCGATGTTTATCCAGTTGATATCTTCTTCCTCAAGACATGCCGTAAGATCGTAGCGATCGAGAGAGTGCCATCTTGCCACCTCCTCCGCATCGACCGTATCCGCGGTCCCGCGCAGGAAATAACCCGCCGCGGCGTGGTCGTCCCCGGAAGGATGCCAGCCTCCCGCGGTATAGGCTCCGTCTTTCAGCTCCAGAAGGCAGTATTCTCCGTACTGCGGCAGATCCTTTTCCGAAAATTCATAAAACTCGTTAAAAGAAAGCCTGAGGCTCTTGTGATCAACGATGAACATATCCTCACCTCGATTATCGGGGATCCGATCCCGCTGTCCCTTATAAAAGTCAGTATACGATCGGTCGAAATAAGTTTACCATAATATGAAGCGATAATCAACGGATTTTGGCATAAGGACATTCGGCGGCCGGACGCCTGCTTTCTTCAAGATCACCGCAGCTTGAGGGTACGCTCTATGCTCAAGGCGGCCAAAAACAAATTCGGGCCGCCCCGCGTATACGGGGCAGCCCATGTTTGTGTGTTCAAGGCGGCGGCTCCTTACCAATCGATCTGCCTGTCCGGGAACAGCTCGCCGGCGGAGATCTCATTGTCGCCTCCGAAATCGGTCTCGTCTTCAACGTCAAAGCTTACGAGCTCTATCTCGGGATCGTCGTACTTCTTCATTTGCTTTACGCTCCTTTTCATGTCTGTCACTCGGCGTTCATAGCGCCGTTTACGGATTCGGTTAGTCCTGCTTCAATACCCCGAAAACTCCCTCTACCTGTATCGATCGGTTCACGCGGAGAATTATTCCTTTGGGGGTCGAGATGCGCTCCTCGGCCTCTTCCGTTTGGCGGCGCATTGTTTTGGAGAGCTCTATCTTTCGGTTTTCGTATTGACCCTTGAAGCACTTTTCCCTGTAAGGACATCCTTCGCAGCTCTCACAGACGTAATAGCTCTTCTTGACTGTATAGCCGTTATCGGTCTTTACTTCCCTGTCGTATGAGTGAATGAGACGCTTGCGGTTCGGGCAGGTGAAGCTGTCGGTCTCTTCGTCATACCGCATATTATCCTTGTGGAAGACGTTGGTCTTCCTGATAAGGAAGTACCGTTACGAGCGAAGCGAGCCGCGCGGGTCAGCGCGCTTCCCCAGTGGTGGGGGAGTGGTTTTGAGCCGAAGGCGAAAAACCAAGAGAGGGGTCATCCGCGAAGCGGATCATGATCCCCGCAGCTATATAAAGCAAGCCGCCGCAGAGCTGAAAAGCAGCTCCGCAGCGGCTTTCGTATCATGGGAATGGGGCTTTTTCTGCTTTTACGTCTTTCAGAATTTCACCGTCGCGGTGAGCTCGAAGGCGTTAAGATCGATGACGTACACCGTGCCGGCAACGTCTATCACGTAGAAGCAGGAGCCAATGTAGAGGCCCTTTCCTTCGGCGCCGCACCAATCGGAATCGCCGAATACTATACGGGCCTTTTCCGCAAAGCCATCCTCGCCGTAGGAGTAGATCGCATAGCTGTCGTACTCCGCGGGGAAGCCTATGAGCCCGCGCTCGGGAGCGACCAGTATCGCCTTATGGTCGTATTCCGCTGCGGAATAATCTATGTTTTCAATATGAAGGCTGGCGCGCTCTTTTACGTTGGTCGGGTCGGAAATATCGAACATGGACAGCTTTATGCCCTGCGTGCCGCCGGTCTCGGTATCGGCCATCTGCCCGAATCCGAAGAGCAGACCGTCGCCCCAGCCGTGCAGATACTCCGAGAAGCCGGGGATCTTGAGCTTGCCCATCACCTTGGGCGAAGCGGGAACGGAAAGGTCGATGCTGAACAGAGGATCGGTCTGGCGGAAGGTGACGACGTAACCGATATCGCCCATAAACCTGACGGACTTGATAAGCTCGCCTTTGGCAAGGCCCTCGAGCCTGCCGACTGTGACGAGGTCGGAGTTAAGTACGTAGACGGCGTTGACCTCGTCTTCATCATCGACGAAGTAACTGATCTCGCCTCCGTCTTCAAGCGCCTGCTCTACCCAATGGGAAACGCTTTTCGTAACTGCAATGCGAAGATGCCCGTCGTATTCGTCCAGCGAGAATTGGTTGAGACACGTGCCGTCAACTAAGCCCTGCGCGGCGAGTACGGGTTTCCCTCCCGCAAGCGATACGCGGCAAATCCCGGTCTTTTCATACCATGTAATGAGGGTCCCCTCATGGTCGCCATTGGCGTCGATGGTACATTCGCAGTCATCGTCTGTGAAGAAGCGGACGATCTCCTTCTTCTCCTCATAATTTGACATGGTAAGGTATATCGAGGTCCCGCTGCAGTAGATCGTGTCCGTTGATCCGAGCAGAGCGAGAGTGTCCGAGAACGCGGAGGGATCCGAAACGTCCAGCGCGGCGATATAGGTGTAGCTTCCGCCCTCTCCTATGCGCGCGATGTTGGAAACGGAGGTCAGTTCGCACTTGCCGTCGTTATCGAAGCAGCCGGGGATAAACGTCGAGGGATCGTCGGGATAGACCTCGGTATCGGGACTATACGAGGTGATAACGTACAGCCTGCCGTCGGTCACGCGGGAATCGTTGAAGCTGCCCTCAACGCAGAGCGCGGAGATTCGCTCGGGCCTTTCCGGATCCCCGACATCGAATACGTAGACCATGGTATCGCCGCGGAACCAGCCGAAGCAATAATAGCACTCCTCGGTGCTCTCGGGCTCGGCGCTTTCGTTCGCGTCGTTCGTTTCGGTATCGGCTTCCTTCCCATAGACGATCGGGTCCCTGAAATAGATGGGCAGATGCTTATACTCCTGCGCGATGACGATGAGCTTGCCGTTCGCAAGGTACATGCCGCAGAAGCTCCTGCCGGCCTCCTCGTTGTGAAGGGGCATTTCGCTTTCGTAGATATGGGCGACAGCGCGGGTATCGGCGCCTTCGGCTTTGAGCACTGCGACGCCCTCGTTATTGAGCACGTATATGTATCTGCCGTCGGTCTTTACAATGTCGGATTCGTCGACGCCTTCAACCTGGACGTTGGTATCGGAATGATCTCCCGAACATGCCTTAACGCCGTCCATCGCAGTCGGCGCTCCGATCGCTCTCACGCCTTCGTATGCGCTCTTCTCGATCTCGCCCCCATTCGATGCATCATACCAAAAATAACCGTCTCTGAAGCTTGCGGTGTCGGAGAGGGTGGGACGCAGCCAAGCGAAAACCTCGGAATAATCGCCGGCGGGTTCGGCATTGGGAACTGCGGCGCTGTATTCCGTCGGCTCGGCCGGATTTGTCCTTTCGGAGGGCTTGGAGGCGAGCTTCACGGCGCCGAACACCGCGGGCGCGGCTAAAAGCAGGCAAAGGCAGGCCGTGATGGCGTTTCGAAGGCCCACGGAGATCCTGCGGGGCTTTTTCCCGGAGCGATCCGCGCGGCGCATGGAGGCAAGCGTGCGCTGCTCCGCCTCAGAGGAAGGCGCGAGCGCGTCGTTTGCGGCCTTGTAATCATCTTCAAACATCGAAATAATCTCCTTTCAGGTCCTTTTCAAGCCCCTCTCTTGCGCGGTGCAGCAGGGATTTTACCCCGCTTTCGCTGACGTCCATGAGAGAAGCGATCTCCTTTACGCGGTAACCCTCATAGTAATAGAGGTGTACAGCCGTCCTCTGCTTTTTCGGCAGGCGCAGTACGGCGGCGTAAATATCGGCGGCGCTTTCATCCGGGAAGGTCGGCGCAAGCTGCGTGAGTTCGCTGTATAGCGCCGTGCGCTTGTTCCATGCGCTCGACAGCAGCGTGTTCGTACAGTTGATCGTCGCTTTTATGAGCCACGCGCGCTGATGCTCCGCGGTATCGAGCTTCGGATCCCTGCGGACGTACCGCAGGAAGACCTCCTGCATGACGTCCTCGGCGTCGGCCCGGCTTCGGCATCTTGCCAGCGCGAGCCTGAACACCATGCCCGAATATCTGCGGTAGACGTCCTCCGGGTCAACAAGCGGAGGCAAAGAAATAACGCAGCCCTCCGCCTTTGCGGCTTCTGCCGCAGTTTCCGCCCGACGAACGTTCATGCTCGCATTCTCCTTCCCTTTTTATCGCCGTTCACATATAATACCGCCCCCGCCCGTGAAAGGTTGCGCCGAAAGCGGTAAAAAGCATAATATATTTTTCTGAGTAAAACGGCCGTCGGATCAGCGGTTCTCCAAAAAGAACTCCAGCACCTTTTCCGCGGCGCCGTCCTCGTCCGGATCGACGGTGAGATCCGGACGAGGCCGCGTATTTTTCGTGTCTTTCATTATAGAGGCGGTCGATGTTTCGGTCGACCTCCTCGGGAGAAGCGCCGCGTATCAGCGGCCTGATCGCCGTGTTCTGCCCGTGGAGCGCGGAAAGCTTCCTGTCGAGGAAGACGATAACGAAGAATACTATAAGCAATACTACTTTTTTTCACGCGCTTTCATTGTACGATCTTCTCGCTTTCTGTGTGGTTTTTCAGCAAATTGATTATACATGAAAGCAGCAAACCGGGCAACCCTTGCGGGCTACCCGGTCTTGTTTTTGATGGGGCTTAGTGCAGCAGCCCCTTCGATTTTGTTCATCTCATCAGTCTGCCTCGCATAACTCGGCAGCCGGCTTCCCCTCCAGGGGAAGCCATGCGAGCTCCAGTGGAAGCCATGGGCTCGTTACTCCTCATGCTGCTGCAGGAATTTTTCCAGGTCGCGGTTCATTTTCTTCGCTTCGGCGGAGTCCTTGAGCCAGAGGAAGAGGTTCACCAGCACGAAGATCACCAGCACGCTCGCGGCGATGGTCAGCACGGCGCGGATATCGCTGCTGTCGATAACGGGGCTCGTGAAAACGATCAGCATCATCACGCCCTCCAGCAGCACGAGCATCAGCGCCTTGCGCAGCAGCAGTTCCTTGAGCGAGAGCTCGCGTTTGGAATATGTCACGAAGGTCGGCAGCATGCAGAGCGCGGCGTAGCCGATTGGCATCAGCATCGTTTTGTAGCCGATGCTCTCTTCGCCGGCGAAGGCGGAGCCGATCAGCGCCACCGCGACGGTGATCAGCGTCGAAAGCATGAAGAACAGGATCAGTTTATTGATAATAAAGCGTTTGATATCCATGGTCCTCAGCCTTTCAGCGCTTCCTTCAGCGCTTTAACGTAATTGCGGGAGATGATGATCTTCTCGCCGGAGCTCAGCACCGCCGTGAACCTTCCGTTCAGCGCGGGCTGGATCGAGCGGATCTTCATCAGGTTGACGAGCATGGGCTTGGATACCCGGAGGAAATGCTTCGCCTTGAGCATCTCCTCCAACTCGTATATGCGGTATGAGGTCTCATAGACCCGTTTTTTCGTATAGAGAAAGGTCTTGCCGTCCACCGATTCGATGTAGCAGACGTCCGTCACGGCGACCTCGTACTGCCTTTCGTCGGCGGAGGCGGTCAGGCTGCCGGAGCGGGATTTGGCGAAGGCCGCGATATCCCGCACCTCCTCCGTTACTGCGTGGCAGCGGATGAGGACCAGCTCCTCCTGCTCTTTCCCGGTCTGTTCGATCCGTACGTTCATTTTGCTTCGGGGCGGTCAGTAAATTTCATCGACCCTGAACTCACCCTCGCCTTTCAGATAAGTATCAAAGAACCCCAGCACCAGCGAATTGACGATCGTCAGCGCCTCCGCGGTATCGCGCTCGCCCGTTCCGAGCTTCTTCCCCAGGAAGGGGGAGGCCAGGGGCAGATCGGTGAAGTCCATATGCTTCGTATCTCGCAGGGTCGTCGTGAACCCCTCGGCCGCGCTGCGGATCAGCACGTCGTTGGGATAGCGCAAGCCCTCCGACAGGTCCTTCTTAAGCTCATTATACTGTTCCCAGTTCACAAATTCAAGCACCGGAACGGTATATGGCTCCTCGCGGACGGTGAGGGTATCGTTTTCAACGCCGGTGTATTCCCCAAGCATGGTGCCGTCCAGGTCGATGACGGCGGAAACGTCGCTCCGCACCCTGCCGGTCTCGACCGCCGCGGCTCCGCCCATAGAGTGGCCCATAACGCCGATGCTGGCGGCGTCGATCAGGCGAAGCACGGTCGGGATCGCCCCGGCATTTTCCTTTTCGACGTGCCAGTTCTCTCCCGCCTCGCCTTTTCCGGCGGCGGCCTTGAGCTCGTCTATCACGAAGCAGATATCCGGGGTGCGGATGCCCATCCATTCGACGTAGCGCTCATACTGCCTTTCGGCCTTGAGGTCGGGGCGCATCTCGCGGATGCTCTTCATGAACGCGCCGGAAACGATCACGCGCTTCCCGCGGGAATTCTTCGTGAACATCGCGTGATGCGGATGATCGAGGGCGGCGACGACGTAACCGTTGGAGGCCAGCTCCTCATAGGTGGAGCCGTTGCTCTTATAGAATCCGAAGGCCCCGTGGGAGAAGATCACGAGCGGGAAGCGCTCCGTCCCCTCCGTTTCCGGATAATAGAGATGCACCGGAACCTCGCGGGGGGCGCCGGCCTTCTCGAAGGGATCGTTCCTCTTCCGATCGATCAGGATGACCTCGGCCTCCTTGACAGCATAGCTGCCGCTGACGGGCAGGCCGTTGTAATTGCTGAACAGAATGCGATTGAGAAGCTTTTCGAATACAGAACTCATTGTGGGCCTCCTAATGATGATTCAAACGGTTTGGCGGGCGCTATCGCCTTTATTCCTGATACTCCTTTTTCGCGAGCCAGCCCCGGAAGAGGCCGCCCTCGAAAGCGGAGACGATGATGAAAAAGATATCCGCGAACAGTATGAATATGAACGACGGGATCAGGATCCGGGTGTATTTTTTGCCGCTGCAGGTTCCTTTGCGGATGAAATGCGCCATACGGATCAGGTAAACGAGCGCGCCGAGGTTGAAATACAGCAGGATCGCGGCGTTCTCCGTGAAGCTGATCCACGCGCCCCCGGGGAAGAAGTTCCCGGTCCGGGCGGCGCTGAGCACGGTGTTGAGCAGCAGCAGGCCGATATCCACGAGGAACAGTATGCGGGTCACGTTCAGCATAACGCCGCCGCCGATCCCGACGCCGCCGCCCCAGCCGAGGCCGGCGCGGGCGCAGAAATGCTCGAAGCTCCGCATCAGCGGCTCGTTCTGCTTCCCCTCGATGAAGCCGTTGTTGGCCACGCAGTACACCTTCGGCGTTAGCGCGTTCTCCTTGCAGAAGGCCTCCATCTTCTCCATGAAGCGGAGCACGTGGGAGGGTATGCCGTCCACGTAAAGCGGGAGGCAGAACACGACGGCGTCGGCGCCGCGGAGCTGCTCCAGTATGCGGGCATGATCCGCGGGGGTGCGCAGCTTCTCACTGACCTTTTTGCCGGCGGTGAACAGGCGCAGCATGGCCAGGAACCAGCTCGAAGCGCTGAAGCTCTTTTTGGGACTGCAATTTATAAACAGAGTCTTCACAGCAATTCCTCCAATTCCGAAATATCCCGGATAAAAACGACTTCCGAACGCTCATATCCGTCGTTGACGGCGTTGCGCTCCGCACGATAGCGGAAGGTCTCCTTCTCCTCATCGGTGATATCGCCGCAGACGATCACCTTCCAGAGCTCGTGTTTGCCGTAGCGCAGCGTGTGGTGCATCTGTCGTCCGCGGTAGGTGGAGAACGGCGTGGAAGTGCCGATCGCGCGGTCCAGCACGTTCTTGACGGCGGGGCTGTATTCGCCGTAGAGGCTGCGGGTGACGATCACCAGCTCGTCCGCCCGCCCGATGACGCGGCAGGCCTGATGGAGCGCGTCCTTCATCGAGCACTCCGCCGGATGCTTGGTCCAGCAGCCGAAGCAGCCCTTGCAGGGGGCGTATTTGCCGTCCGCGGAGATGACGCGGTCGCATTTGGCCTCAAACACCGCGTCGTATTCGCCGCCCAGATCATGAATGATAACTTTCGTATTCGTCATGGTTATCACCTTCCTTCTTCGTGTCGTTTGTATTGTAACCGCTCCGCCGCGCCATTGCAACACCCCGGCACGCAAGATGCATTTTCGGGCGATAAGATGCAATTTTTTGGGTAAATGAGGGGTTTATGCCTTCGCCTTAAGTAGAGTTATGCCTTCCCCTCGAGGGGAAGGTGGCCGAGGGCCTTTGCCCGAGGTCGGATGAGGTGTATTAAAACGAAAAAACGGCGGTCAAAAAACCGTCGTATTTGAGCACTGAAATCGAGGATGCCGCCGATTAAAGGCAAAAATGCAGATGACCCTGCTGAGAACGCAGTTGTTTTAGACTTTGGCTTTACTGCCGCTCACGCCACTCGTTCGGGGTGACGCCGGCGTACTTTTTGAACACGCGGATGAAGTGGCTGTGGGAGGAGAAGCCGAGGTAGGCGGCGACGGCGGAGGCGGATCTGTCCGACCAGCGCAGGAGGCGTTTTGCCTCCTGCGTTTTTTCGCGGAGGATGAAATCGGTCAGGGTTTCGCCCGTCTCCTTTTTGAACCTTGCGGAAAGATATGGCCTGCTCATATACAGCTCATCCGCCATTCGTTCCGTGCTTATAGGTTCGGACAGATGATGACGGATATAGTTTGCGACGTCCGAAACGAGCTTCGACGAGTGAGCACCTCTTTTCAGCTTTTCCACCTGTTCGGTGAATTCGAGGATCATATTGTACTGCAGATTGATGATCTTGCTGTGATCGCTCAGAAGCTCGACACGCTGAATGTAACCGTCGGAAAGTGTAAATGCGTCGTCCTCGCGCATACCTCCGCGGATGGCCGCACGGGACGCGAGCGTAGCGGCGACGATAAAGGTGTTCCTGAGCTGACGAAGCTGATTCGGCGCGATGGCGCCTCCGCGTACCGCGGGTGTTTCGGCAAGCCAGCTTCTTAGCGCGGCGACGTCGCCCTTCCTTACGAGATCCATAAGTGCGTTTTCGAGAGCCAGTACGTTGTGCGGCATCCCGCTCCTGTCTTCCTCATAAACGCGCTTTGTGCGGCGCTCCTCGACATGGCTCTTAAGCGCTTCCTGCTCATCGCTGAAAATGGCGATGTCGGAAAGCCCGAGCTTCTCGCCGTCATTCAGGAAATGGTTCATGGTGCAGAGCATCTGAAGGAGCGTTTCCACCGGCATTCGCAGGATCCCGTTCATACCGTTTACGAATGCCGGCACGTCTTCTTTGGATACTCCCGCAAGGAACGCGAGCTCCTTGAGCTCCTGTTCGTTCGCCATTATCTGCGAGGTCGGGCCGATAACGATCTTCGTCCCTTTCGCGTTTATCACGCCGTAGTAGTGAAAAAGCGGCGTAACGAAATAGCCGACGTGGTAAGAAATCGACAGTACCTCGTCGGAATAGAGCGAAAACGGATCCTTCGGCAGCGGCGTCGGGAACCTCGAATAAACACATTTGCCGTTCGCATACAGCCTGACGGGTATGCAGGAAAGCGCCGCCATGGAGCTGACGATATAGGTCATGTCGAATTCGCTCATCAAACCACCTCCCGAGTCATTACAATTATACGAAAAATGTTACAATAATGCAATACATCAACAACGCGTTTTTATATAATACCATTGTGAAATAGCTTGCGGAGGACCCGATATGGATATTGAAAAGCTGATCTTCGAAATGACGGCGGAGGAAAAGGCGGCGCTGGTCGCCGGAACGGACTTCATGTACACCAATCCCATACCGAGGCTCGGCATTCCGTCTTTACGCATGTCGGACGGACCGCACGGCCTAAGGGTGCAGAAGGAGGGCGGTGACAACGGCGTTTCGGAATCCGAGCCCGCGACAGCGTTCCCGACGGCGGCGGCAACCGCCTCGAGCTGGAATCCCGAGAACACACGGCGTATGGGCGAAGCGATAGCCGAGGAGTGCAGGTATTACGGTGTGCACACCCTGCTTGGTCCGGGCGTTAATATCAAGCGAAATCCGCTGTGCGGCAGGAACTTCGAGTATTTTTCCGAGGATCCGCTTCTTGCGGGCGTGATGGGCGCGGCGGAGATAGACGGCGTACAGTCGAAGGGCGTCGGCGTTTCTGTCAAACACTTTGCGCTGAACAATTCCGAAAATTACCGTTTCATGGGCAATTCTATCGCCTCTGAAAACACGATGCGCAGGCTGTATCTGAAGCCTTTCGAGCACATCGTAAAGCATGCGCATCCGGCAACTGTCATGTGCGCATACAATCAGATCAACGGCACGTACTGCTCCGAGCACAAGTGGCTTTTGACCGACGTGCTCCGCAAGGAATGGGGATTTGAGGGCGTGGTGATGACCGACTGGGGCGCAATGCACGACCGCGTCGCAAGCCTTAAATCCGGACTCGATCTGGAAATGCCCGGCGATACGGCGATCTGCCGCAGATGGATCCTGGACGGGATCAAGGACGGGACTCTCCCGATGGAAGACCTTGACAATGCCTGCCGGAATATCCTCAACTGGATCGAAAAATATGTAAGGCAAGCCGATCCCGCTCCGGTGGATTGGGACGCGCATCACGCGCTCGCCGCCGAGATCGCGGCGGACTCGGCAGTGCTCATGAAGAACGAAGGAGCTCTCCCTCTTTCCGGCGAAGACAAACTCCATATCTGCGGCGAGCTGTTTGAAAACATGCGTTATCAGGGCGCGGGCAGCTCTATGATAAATCCCGCTCGCCTCACTACGCCGAAGGATGCTTTTACGGCGCACGGCATAAGCTCCGTTCCGATAGAGGAATGCGACAAGATAATCGTTTTTATTGGGCTTACCGACGAATACGAATCGGAGGGCTGCGACCGCGATGATATGCGGCTCCCGGAAAGCCATCTAAGGCTGATAGACGAAATGACAAAGACAGGCAAGCCGGTCATCGCAGTGCTGTTCGGCGGCTCGCCGGTAGAGCTCCCGTTCTGCGACAAGGTCGATGCGATCCTTAATATGTACCTCCCCGGGCAGAACGGCGGTACAGCGGTCTATGAACTGCTGTTTGGAGAAAAGAACCCGTCCGGCAAGCTTGCAGAAACGTGGCCGATCCGATATGAGGACGTTCCCTCGCACGAAACATTCGGAAAAAGCATCAATGAGGTCTATGCCGAGGGTACCGAGGTCGGCTATCGGTACTACAACAAACACAACATTCCGGTGCGCTTTCCGTTCGGTTTCGGGCTCTCCTACACGACCTTCGAAAAGACAGAATGGAAGCAAAACGGCGAAGCCTTCGAGCAGGCGATCACAAACACCGGCTCCCGCTTCGGCGGCGAGGTGGCCCGGTTATTTATTGACGGCGAGCTTCGCGGATTCAAAAAGGTGTATCTTGCGCCGGGCGAGAGCGTAACGGTCTCGATCGTGCCTGAGCCCGCGGACGAAAACGATTATCCCGACGAGCTTGTCGTAACTCCCGAGCCTCCGCGTTTTCCGGTCACGCTCGAATCGCGCTTTACCGATTTCAATCAGACGTTTATGGGGCGCATCCTTTATAACGCTGTTATGTCTGTGTTAAAGAAACAGAGGAAGCACGCTGAAAAGCTGCCGGAAGGTCCCGAAAGAGACAATGCGATCAAAGGCGCGTTCTTTATGAAGCGTATCATGGACAGCAATTCGCCGCGGTCACTCTCGATGTGCGCAGGCAGTCAGATGCCATATAACTTTGCCGAGGGCTTTGTTGAGCTTACCAACCGGCATCTTTTCAAAGGGATCGGATGTTTTATAAAAAAGATAAACGCACCTAAACTTCCGAAGGAGAACCAAGTTTGAAAACAAGGTTTTCAAACTTTATGAATTTGACTTTGCCGCAGACGACGCGTCAATTTCGCTAACGCGAAACCGTCAAATATCACATGAAAGGATGACTTTGCAAAGCAAAGCCGCAGGAATGACACCATGAAACTGCCGAGAAGTCTTGTAACGAGCGAAACCGTCACTGCAAAAGAGAAATGGCTTGGGTATTTGCTTGGACCCGCCGGTGCGCTGCTTCTGAACGCGGTGCTCGCGACATACCTCAACGTGTATTACACCGACGTGCTGAACCTGACGCCGCTCTGGGGAGGGATCTTTCTGACGGTCTTCCCGATCGCAAGTAAGGTCATCGACGCGATCACCAACGTGATCATGGGACAGATTATAGACCGCACGAAGACCAAGGAGGGCAAGGCTCGTCCGTGGCTTTTGCTTTCGGCGATCCTCGTGCCTGTTACCGGCATTCTGCTCTTCACGGTTCCGAACGCGTCCGACACGGTAAAGGCGATCTGGGTCATGCTCAGCTACAACCTGTTTTATTCGTTCGCCTACACCATATTCAACATGAGCCACAACCTCATGGTACCGCTTTCTACCCGCGACAGCAAGGCGCGCGGCGGGCTTTCGGTATTTAACCAGATCACCACGATCATGATGAGCGGCATCCTTGTTGCACTCGTCTTTCCGATGGTCGTCATGCCTGCGATCGGCGTGGACAAGTCCAAATGGATCCTTTTGATGTCGATCCTTTCGATAATCGCTCTGCCGCTGACGCTGATGGAGTACTTCTTCACCAAGGAGCGCGTGACCGAGGAAGCGGCGGAAGCGGGCGAGAAGAGAGGGCTTCCCTTCGGACAGCAGCTGAAGCTTCTGTTTACGGACAAATACATGATACTCATGTATGCTTATTTCCTCATCTATACGATCGGTATGACACTCAAGAATCTCGGCCTCGTTTACTACTGCAACTACGTGCTCGGCACTTATAACGACGGCATAACGCAGATGCTTGTCTCCGTCATTGGCGGCATTCCGATGGGCATCGGCATCTTTGCTGTATGGCCGCTCGCAAAGAAGTTCGGCAAACGCAACGTCACGATGATAGGCTTCATCCTCTATGCGGTGGGCTCTTTGATCTGCTGGATATTCCAGACCAACCTTGTCATGGTTCTGATCGGACAGTTCATCAAGAATATAGGCGGCCTGCCCTGCGCTTATGTCTTTATGGCGCTGTTTGCGGACTGTCTTGACCACCTCGAGTGGAAAACCGATCTCCGCATCGACGGCGCGGCTATGTCCATCTACAACATCATTGCGGTCGCGATGGTGGGCATCATGACGGGCGTGTTCAACTGGATGCTTTCTAAGGCGGGCTATCTTGCGCCGTTCACGGCAAAAACCGTATCGGAAGCCGCGAGTACGCTTGCCGCCAACGGCTGGGCGCCGCAGATCGCGCTCGACAGCATAAAGCCTGCTGCCGACGGCGTGCTGACCGTGGCAATGCAGCAGCCATCAAGCGTCAACTGGGTCATTTCGTTCGCGTTTGTCGGACTGGAAGTCTTTACCGGAATCGCGCTCGTCGTGATCCTGTTCTTCCTGAACGTCGAAAAGGACCTGCCGAGAAAGCAGGCGGAGATCAAGGCGCGCCGCGATGCGAATACGGTTGAAGGAGATAACGAATGAAAGCGATAAGGTTAAGGACCGAATACCTTTATGACCCCCTCGGCATCGACATAAAAAAGCCCCGCCTTATGTGGAACTGTGAGGGCGGGAAGAAGCAGACGGCGTATCGGATCGTCACCGAAAGCTGGGATTCCGGCAAGGTCGAAAGCGATTCGATGAGAGCTGAGTATCCGCTTGAGCTTTTTTCCCGCGAGCGTGTCAACTGGACGGTCACACTCTGGGACGAACATGGCGAAGCGGGCGAACCGCAAAGCGCGTTCTTCGAGATGGGGTTAATGGAACCTTCCGATTGGAAGGCCAAGTGGATCACGGGCGATCATTCCGTAAATAAAAAGAACCGCTACCCGGTCGACTGCTTCAAAAAATCTCTGACAATAGAAAAACACGTCGCGAAAGCGAGACTGTACGCCACCGCCTGCGGGCTTTACGAGGCCTCGCTCGACGGGAAGAAGATCGGCGATCTCGTATTCACACCCGGCTATACGGACTACACGAAGCGCGTGCAGTACCAGACTTATGACGTGACCGAAATGCTCACGGAGGGCGAACACGAGCTGACCGCGCTTCTTGCCGACGGCTGGTATCGCGGCAGCTGCGGCGCGTGGGGCAGAAGGAACCAGTACGGTACGGAGACCAAGCTCCTCATGCAGCTCGAGATAGCCTACGCCGACGGCACTATTGATTCGGTCTGCACGGACGGCACATGGGCTTGGTCGAACGACGGCCCCATTCGTGAGGCCGACAACAAGGACGGCGAGATCGTCGAGGCGTTCCGCGAGCCGTCGTACAGGGGAAAGGCGAAGGAAACAAGCCACAATGTTACGCCTTCCGCGTCCAACAATGATCCCGTCCGCGAGCACGAGCGTTTTCATCCCGTGATTACGACTTCGCCCAACGGAAAAAAGCTTCTGGATTTCGGGCAGAATATCGCGGGCTACGCAGCTTTCCGTGTGAACGCGCGCGTCGGGCAGCGGATGATCTGGCGCTTCGGCGAGATGCTTGATAACGAAGGAAACCTCACCCAGAAGAACATACAGCTCTCGAGGAAGGGCTTTACAACGCCTCTTCAGAGGATCGACTACACCTGCGGTGAGGGCATAAACGAATATAAAACACGCTTTGCGGTATTCGGCTTCCGCTATGCAGAGGTCGAGACGGATTTAGAGCTCGATCCGAAGGAGACAGAAGCGATCGCGGTCTATTCCGACCTCGAACGCACGGGATGGTTTTCGTGCTCCAATGAGCTTTTGAATCGCTTTGTCGACGCTGCGGTCTGGTCCGCGAAGGGCAATCACCTCGATATCCCGACCGACTGTCCGACACGCGAGCGCCACGGCTGGACGGGCGACGCGCAGCTCTTCTTCACGACGGCGTCATACCTGTTTGACTTCGCGCCGTTTGCAAAGAAATACCTTCACGACGTTTTCGATTGGCAGAAAAAGAACGGACGCCTTCCGCATATCGCTCCGGACGGCGGCGCTGATTTCTATATGTGGACCATGAACGGCTCCGTGGGCTGGTCGGATGTTGGTGTGCTGATGCCCCATCGATACAGCGAGATAAACCGGGACGATTCCGTCCTTAACGAGTTCTACGACGGCATGGCGAAGTACGCGCGCTTTATGGAGACCCGCTGCGGGAAAACGATGCCGTTCTTCGGAAAGCACGTGAAGCTTCCGAATGAAGCGAAGCCGTATTTTGTAAACCGGGGTCAGAGCTACGGAGAGTGGGTTGAGCCAGCCGACGTGGACGGGGGCTTCCGGTGGCAGGATTTCGTCGCGCCGCATCCGGAAGTCAGCACTGCATATACCTGCCATGTGCTCGGGCTGATGGCGGATGTCGCGGAGAAGCTCGGACACAAGAAGGACGCGGAGGAGTTCCGCACTTATTCGGACGGATGCAGGGCGGCTTACCGCGAGCTTGTCAAAACCGATGAGTACACGCTCGACACCGACCGGCAGGCACGGCTCGTGCGGCCTCTGTATTTCGGCCTTCTTGATGATAAACAGACCGAATTTGCAAAAAAGCGGCTGATAAAGGCACTTGAAAACTACGGCTGGAGGCTCGGCACGGGCTTCCTGTCCACGCCGCTGATACTCTACGTGCTCTCATCCTATAATATCGAGGCGGCATATCGTCTGCTTGAAAACGAGGAGCTTCCGGGCTGGCTCTCCATGCCGAAGAACGGCGCGACCACCATCTGGGAAGCATGGGAGGGTCCAAACAGCACTCAGGGCGGCATCGGCTCTTTGAACCATTATTCAAAGGGCGCGATGGTCGAATGGCTTTTCAAGACCATGTGCGGCATAAATGTCACGGGCAATAATCATTTCACCGTTGCTCCGCAGCCCGGCGGGCATTTCACCCATGCCGAGGCGAGCTACAACAGTATCTTCGGTCTCGTCGAAAGCCGCTGGGAACGCAAAAACGGCAAAACGGTCTATACGATCACAATACCCGCAAACTGCACGGCGGAGCTCGTTATCCCCGAAAGAAGGCCGGAAACGGTCAGCGCTGGCAGCTACATTATAGAGGCGTAAGGCTATGAAGTATTATCTCGCAATAGACATAGGTGCGTCATCCGGGCGCCACATAGTCGGCTGGATGAAGGACGGCAAGCTCCGGACAAAAGAGGTCTGCCGATTCCCGAACGGAGTTCGTGAGCTTGACGGGCACCTCGTCTGGGATATCGAAGCCCTTGTCGGCTGCGTTAATGAGGGCATCGAAAAAGCCAAGGCAGAGTTTCACGATATCGTCAGCCTCTCTATCGACACATGGGGCGTGGACTACGTGCTTATGAAAGGCGATGAGGAGGTCCTGCCCTGCTTCGCCTATCGCGACAGACGCACGGAGGAGATCATCCCGAAAGTGCATGAGCGTATCTCCTTCACGCGGCTTTACAGGCACACCGGCATCCAGTTCCAGCCGTTCAACACGGTCTATCAGATCTATGCCGACAAGCTCGCGGGCAGGCTCGAAGGCGTGACGGGCTTCCTGATGATACCGGAGTATCTGATGTATAAGCTCACCGGCGTAAAGTCCCACGAGTACACCAATGCCACCACGACCGGCATGGTGAACGCCGAAAGGGGCGAATACGACGAAGCGATAATCGAGGCGCTGGATCTGCCAAGGCATTTATTCAACACTCTTCAAAAGCCCGGCACGGTCATCGGCGAATACGAGGGAATGAAGGTCGTTCTCTGCGCCACGCACGACACCGGTTCCGCTGTCGAGGGGATCCCGATGGTTAAGAACGCGCCGTACATCTCGAGCGGGACTTGGTCTCTTCTCGGCGTGAAGACGGATAAACCCATCACGAACGTGAGCTCGGAGCTCGCCAATTGGTCAAATGAGGGTGGAGTGGGCTATAACCGTTACCAGAAGAACATTATGGGGATGTGGCTCGTGAACCGTCTGCGGAGAGAGCTTTGCCCGGATAAGCCTTGGGATCAGATCACGGCAGAAGCCGAGGCGAGCGAATTCTCGGAGACTGTCGACGCAAACGCGGCGGCGTTCCTTGCCCCTGAGAGCATGAAGGCCGCGTTCGACGCGGCGCTCGCCATGCGGCCTCAGACGGCCGGCGATTACTTCCGCTGCGCTTACCGCTCGCTTGCTCTCTCCTATATGAACGCGGTACAGGAGCTGCAGCACAACACCGGCTGTCATTATGACAGCATCTATATCGTCGGCGGCGGAGCGAAAAACGCATTCCTCAACCGTCTGACCGAGGAAGCGACCGGAAAGAGAGTTGTCGCCCTGCCCATCGAGGCGACGGCGCTTGGGAATCTGAAAATACAAATGGAGGCAGATATATGAGTTATTGTGAAGCAAAGGCAAAATACGCCGCGTACGGCGTGGACGTTGAGAAGGCAATAGAGAAATTGAAGACAGTTCCCGTCTCCCTGCACTGCTGGCAGGGCGATGACGTGCGCGGGTTCGATACCGACCCCAATAAACCACTGACCGGAGGCATACAGACGACAGGCAACTACCCCGGCCGCGCCCGCACGCCCGAAGAGCTGATAGCGGATATCGACGAAGTACTTTCCCTCATCCCCGGCAAGCCCAAGCTGAATCTGCACGCTTCCTACGCGATATTTGAAAACGGAGAGTGGGCCGACCGCGACAAGCTTGAACCGAAGCATTTCAAAAAATGGGTCGATTTCTGCAAGGAAAGGGGCCTCGGCTGTGACTTTAACCCGACCTTCTTCTCGCATCCCATGTGCGATCCGCTGACGCTATCTTCTTCAAATGAAGCGACCCGCAAATTCTGGATAGAGCACGGCAAGGCGTGTATCCGCATCTCAAGCTATCTTTCGGAGGAGCTCGGCGAGCCCTGCGTGATGAACATCTGGACGGGCGACGGCTTCAAAGACATCCCCGCCGACCGCATGGGCCCGCGCGAGAGATACCGCGAAGCGATCGACGCAATTCTTTCCGAGCCTTTCGACTTTAATAAGGTCAAGCCCTGCGTGGAAAGCAAGGTCTTCGGAATAGGCGTTGAGGCGTACACCGTAGGCTCCGGCGAATTCGCGCTTTCTTACGCAGCCATGAACCGCGATAAGTGCATACCCCTTATGGACAACGGGCACTATCACCCGACCGAGGTGGTCAGCGATAAGATCCCCGCGCTGCTCACTTTCTTCCCGGAGATCGCGCTGCACGTCACGCGCCCCATCCGCTGGGACAGCGATCACGTAGTATTGTTCGACGACGAAACAAAGGAGATAGCGAAAGAGATCGTGCGCTGCGGTTTTGGTCGCGTGCATATCGCGCTCGACTATTTCGACGCTTCGATCAACCGCATTTCCGCTTGGGTGACCGGTTACAGGAACATGCAGAAGGCGCTGCTGTTCGCCCTGCTTCAGCCGGTCGATGAACTGAAAGCTATGCAGGACTCAGGCGAATTCACAAGGCTGATGGTGATGCAGGAGGAGCTAAAGACCCTGCCCTTCGGCGAGATATGGGACGAGTACTGCAGAGCTTGCGGGAAACCCGTCGACGGCGAATGGTATAAAGAGATCGAAGAATACGAAGAACAAGTGCTGGAGGCAAGAAAATGAAAAACGTACTTGATGCGCCATTCATGATCGAAATGATAAGGACGACGACCAATATGTACGCCCACGGCTGGGACGAGCGAAACGGCGGCAATATCAGCATGCTCCTTGACGAAGCCGAGGTGAAAAACTATCTGAACATCCCCGCGATCGTGCGCGTTATCCCCACGGGATTTACGGCCCCGGAGCTCGACGGCAAGTACTTCCTCGTCACGGGCACGGGCAAGTATTTCAAGAACGTGCAGTACGATCCCGCAAATAATCTCGGCATAGTCCGCCTGGCGAATCGAGGCACGGAAGCCGAGATGCTTTGGGGCTTTTCGGACGGCGGCAGGTTCACGAGCGAATTCCCCGCGCACATGATGAGCCATATCGCGCGGCAGAAGGCCGATCCCGAAAACCGCGTCGTGATGCACTGCCATCCTGCGAACCTGCTCGCCATGACGTTCGTCCATTCTCTCGACGAGCGCGAGTTCACCCGCACCCTGTGGCAGATGTGCACCGAGTGCATAGTCGTCTTCCCCGACGGCGTGAACGTCCTCCCGTGGATGCTCTGCGGCACCATCGAGATCGGCGAAGCCACAGCACAAAAGATGGAGACTGCACGCCTCGTAGTCTGGGCACAGCACGGCATATACGGCGCGGGACGCGACCTTGACGAGACATTCGGGCTTATCGAGACCGCCGAAAAGGCCGCGGAGATCTACTTGAAGATCGCGCACTTGCCGATACTCAATACCATCACTGACGACGAGATGCACCTTCTCGAAAAGCGCTTCGGCGTAAAGGCAAGAGAAGGGTATTTATCCTGACAATAAACGAAAAAACGGAGGGCAGAATAATGAAGGTATCGTTATTATTTTTTTAATCCATCGGCTAGGTTCTCATCACAGATCAACGAAATCACGCATAGAACCGCTCCAGTCTCGTGTGAGATTGGGGCGGTTCTGTTTGAAATCCTTATATAAATTTGATCATGACATCGGAAACACCATCCATGCCGCCGAGGTTGTTCTCCTGGATAAGCTGGTTGCGCCATTCGTTCAGATAGAAGCGGACGAGACGCTTTTCTTCTGGGCTGAAGAGGCACTTCGTGCTTTTGCCGGGCTTCAATGCCTTGATGGTGTCGAACAGCCGAAGCAACATTGGGTCTATGATCTCCAGCACTTCAGCCGGAGTTGTATCCCGGTACTTCATCATGCCGGTGACTATGACCCGTAGGTCATAGTCACCCAGCTTGATCTTCCCGGCGCTCATGCGAAGATCAGATCGTGCAGCACGATCTCTTCCGCCCGGTTCTTGATACTGTTCATAGCTGCGACCCAAGCCATTTGATCCTGGGCCTTGAGCTGCTCAGTGACGCCCTCGGCCTGGGCCATTTGCGCCGTCAAGCGCTCCATCATCTCGTTGGCCTGCCGGTCGATCTGCTCCAGATGGGGGTTCAGACTTCCCTCCAGGAGCATCCCGTCGAAGATTCCCCGGTGATTGTTCCGCAGGTACTTGTGGCGCAGGGTTCCGTACTTGCCGATCTTCGGGGCCTCCGGGGGCTCCAGATCAGGAATCAAGTAATCACCCTCCCAGTGATAGGTCAACTCTAACATCATGTTCGCTCCTCGTTTATTCTCACGGCTTCATTGTATTTATTTCTGCTCCACTTTGCAAATGTGTGCTCACTCGTACAAATTATGATTGATAACATTCATTTTTAATGATAAGATGAATGGTAAGAATTATACAATGGGGGCGAGGATAATGAAAGCACATGAACAGTTTGAAAATGTTATTATAGCAGTTTTTGGCCGTCAGTTCCTAGAAGAGATAAATGAGTTATATCAACATGTTCGAGAAAGCGCTGGTAAAGGGGAATACAATGAGTTTGGTGGAGATTCGTTGTCAATTGCCCTTATGTTGCCAATTAGGGCAGCAATGCGGCAAAAGGGCCTTGCTCCAGTTGAACTGCCTAATTTCAGTAATTTGGAGCGTTTTTATGAAAGCCGAACGGAATTGCTGAAGCAAACGTTGCAGTTTCAGTGTACCTTCCCAAAAACCTGGGAATTTGATTGCGAAATAAAGTGCCCAAATCGGGGATACGCGGTTGATGGATGGGATTATGAGAATGAAGAAGCAATCGAATTCATGAGCGAGGAAGGAAAAGCATCGGAATGGATTTTCCGGGACAGCGTGAGCGGAAAACTAACGCATTATTATTACAACGAATTAGATCATTACCTAACCTATTTAGTTGGTGCAATCCGAAGGTTTGAATATGCAAATGATATTGCCAAGGAATGCGGGATATTCGTGTTAAAATATGAGATTGGAAAGATTCTGCAGGGGAATGATTCGGGTGTATAGAATACCACGCTATCCTGCTTTGCTATAGAATGATTGAGACATTCTGCATTCTTGCTTCCTTCCTTCAGATATTTTTGATTCAGTCTCCATATTATAACCACATCACAATGTAATTATCAAAATAAGGGGTTCACATTCGCAAACTCGTCGAGGACAAAACGGACGTGCACGGGCAGCGCGTCTTGATACTTGTGGTCGGCAATGTAGTAGAGCTCCTGTATGATCTGCGTATAGAGCATACCGACAAGGTATGAGAGAGAGGTATCGTTATCGGGAATGACCGCGAAGATAGCGGTCTTCTTTTCTCCCAGACTGCCGAAGTCCATATTATCGGTATTGGTGATCCTCTGCAGCTGCTTCATGTTGAAAGCGGCGAGCCTTACGGCGAGCGATATGTTTATGCTCTTTGCCGTTTTGCCTGCTGCCTGCTTATACACCGCGTACTGCTTTGCCGCGATATGTCCGGGGCTCTGATAACTCAGCTGTTGGAATAAGAGATCCAACGGTGAGATATGAGCGGAATCCTCCTCGCGGACGTCGGCGTAGGAGATCATCTTCATTATCATACCGAAGTTCTGCTCCTCGGGAGGGGCCTCGTACATAAGATAGAACATCAGTGCTTCCAGCAAAGCCGTTTCCGCCTTCTCCCAGAAGGGATCGGAGTTGCCCGCGGTCTTCGGCGTGGTGTTCCGAATGAGGTTGGTTATGAGCTTCAGCACGTCCTTGTCATCCCGCAGATACCTAAATGGGTTATACCCATCCGAGGCATTGAAATCGACAAGGTTGAACACATGAACGTCGTAACCGTGTTCCTTGAGGAAGTAGCCGGTGTTGGCGAGTATCTCTCCCTTCGGGTCGGTAATAACGTAGCTGCAGTTTGCTTCCAAAATGTTCGGCAAAGCAACGAACCTCGTTTTGCCCGCACCGGAGCCGCCGAGAACGAACACGTTAAGGTTTCGCCTGTGCTTATGCGTGTCCATCCCCAAGCGTATCTCCTTCGAGAGCGGGAAGTTCGTTTTCTGCTTCAGCTCCTTGTTGAGCTCCTGCGGAGTGCCCCATTTGGCCGAGCCGTGCTCCTCGCCGTCACGGGTATTGCCCCTGCTTCCGAGATAGAGGAGTATGCCGAAAGCATACAGTCCGAGAAAGACCAGTATGCACTTCAAGCTGTTTTCGCACCAAACGAAATGAAGCGGCGAGCATATCCGTATGACCTACCCGAAATACCGTTCAAACACCTCTTCGGTATTCGTAAACTCGCAGCTCAACGGTTTATTCTGATCG
The DNA here is from genome assembly GCA_017394835.1 of Clostridia bacterium. Lineage (GTDB taxonomy): Bacteria > Bacillota > Clostridia > Christensenellales > CAG-138 > UBA3857. The sequence continues at coordinate 37,052 of JAFPXD010000062.1, read as the reverse complement.
AAATCAAAATCGAAGATCAGCACTCCCGAAACGTCTTTACCGGTCTCGCCGTCCGTAATAGTCGCGTAAGAGCCGATATAAAGCTCCCCTCCGCGGAAGAACGGCACCGGAGGCTTGATCATAAGGCTCGTGCCCTCCGGCGCGCAGGCCAGAAGCTCCTTCTCGAACCGATCGTACTTGCCCCACGTGGTGAACAGCACCGTGCTCAAAAACTCCGCGTGCTCGGACCTTAGGTAATCGGGAAGCTCTATCCCGTCCAGGCACTTGAGGATGTAGATAAAGCGCGCGTCCTCCCTCCAGCCGCCGCCGAGCTTATATTCATAAAGGCGGATGAGTACGTCCTCCGGAGCGAAGAAGGTCTCGGGCTCGTCGTAAACGGACGGGCGGGAGAACCAGTTGAGCGTTTCACAGGCGGAAACGTATTCCTCCTCGGAAAAACCCGCGTCCAAAAGCAGTTCGGCAAAAATAGCGTCCGAATCCCAGCCGAAGAACAGCCTGCGGACGGTATCCTCCCCGTACAGGTATTCAAGACCCGTCAGAAAACCGCAGTCTTTATGGTAGCTGCCCACCGTGCCGGAATAATACTTGCAGGTGTAAAGCTCCGCGCCGCCCTCCGTCACGAAGCTGGTATCCTCGCAGCACAGCTTTCGCTCGAAATCCTCAGGACTCAATTCCGCGGTGTCGGCGGGGGTCAGGCGCCGCCCGTCAAGCAGATAAATGGGAATCATCTCTCCGGCAAACGTATAATCGAGGAAGTGCATAAGCTCGTGGAACAGCGTGGACGGGGCCCTGTAATGGTCCCTGTCCGTCGTTCTTTTGTCAAGCAGTATGGAAACGTCTGATGGGTCGAATTCTCCCGCGTTGCCGTCCTCGCCAAGCTCCTCGACGGTGATGCTGAGCCTGCTCAAACGCGAAAAAAGACGCTCTTCGTCAACAAGATCGGCGTTGTCCGCTATAACGGGGAATATCCTGTAAACGAACTCGCCGTATTCATCGAGTCCTTCGTTGCCCTCCACGGCTTCGCAGAACCTGATGAACAGCGCGTATTCGCCCCTGAGGTCATCCGCGGCAAGCCCGTGCTCCGCGGCCATGCGCTTTGCTTCTGCCGCCGCGGGATCCTCCGTCGGCGCGGGCGTGGGAGCTTCCGTCGGAGCCTCGGTCGAAGCTTCCGTCGGTTTCGCGGTCGGGATCTGCGTTGCTTCCGCGGTGTTCGCCGCCTCGCCGTTGTCCGCCGGCCTATGCGTGCAGGCCGACGCCATGGAAATCAGCGTCAGTGAGATAAGTATTGCAGCGATGATCTTTTTCATTTCAGTTCCCCGTTATGCTCCCCTCGTAAGGTTTCCGTTCAATTGATCCAAAACGGTATTATCGGGCCCGGTCTCTTTCTTATCCGCATAGATCCATAGGACAACAGCCGCTATAAGCCAGACGCCGCGGTAAACGTTTGCCGATACGCTTCCCGGGAAACCGTCAAATAATGCGTTCCAATCATAAACCGCGCCGATCGCGTCAATGAACGTATGATACAGCGCACAGGCGATCACGCTTTTAGTGGATCTATAGATCGCGGCCAAGGCAAACGCCCAGATGAAGATCGTGATCCCGAATCCGATCACGCTGTCTCCGTAATGATTTGAGGTCGGGTCTATGAACACGGGAAAATGCCAGACGAACCAAATGGCCGCGGTAAGAAGGACCGAAAACGGATACTTCATTCTTTTATCCAATTCAGGCTGCAGCAAACCCCGCCAGCCGGTCTCTTCCGCGATACCGACAAACGGTATCATGATCAGGAAACCGAGAGGGAACATATACCACGGAGAGCCGTTGGGCGTCCCGAACAGTATTGCGTAAACAAAAGCAAGCAAACAAAACCCGCCTGTGATCAAGAAGGTCTTCAGCTTGTTTTCCGTGCGGAAAATGTTGCGGAACAATTGCTTGACGCCGATTTTCTCTATGAACAGAGAGATCATCAAAACCGCCAAAAAGGGCGTCGGGGTTGAGAATAACAGTCCTATCGCCGCATATAGGAAATAGCCGGCGGTCATCTTCCCCGTTTCGCTGTATTCGATCGAATACGGCTGCAGCCATACGTTAAGGGTGATATAGCAAAAAGCAGACAGCGCGATCACCAGCAGCAGATACCACCATAATTTGCTTAATTGAACTTTTTTCGATTTCGATGTTGTTGCATTCTTCATAAACAGCTCTCCAAATACCGATTTGTCGAGCTGATTATACCACAGCGTAGCGTGTCAGGCAACGAAAAAACCTCCCTTGCCCCGGCAGACAAAAGAGGTTTATTTGTATTTAGCACATCCCGGCAAACGGGAGCTTACCTGCTTATTAAAATGCCCTTCATGAACGGCGTCTCGTTGTGCGTTTCGTAAACGATCGCCTTTTCCTCTTCGGTGCATCCAATCAGTATTTTGATCTCCGAATCCTTTTTGACGAGGTCGACTATGCACATTACGGCGTCGACCCTTTTTTCGCCGCTCCCGACCCATACGTCGATCCCGCCGCCGTCCATGGACGACGTGTTTTTCAGGTATCCGTAATCCACCTTATAGATGAAATCGGGATACCTGGGGTGCGCGGTTCCCTTAGGCCTGTCGATCACTATCTCCGAACTGTTCACCAATTCATCCATCGCGTTCCAAAAATCCTCGTTTATCCCGTCCACGTTGTCGCCTCTCCTTCCGGCTGTTTGGTATCGTCCTTCTTTTTCGCGCACGCGGGTCTCGTATCCGCCCTGCGCGCCTTCGGCTCTTATCACAAAGCATTATATACTGTGCGGATAAAAACTGTCAATGGAATGATTGCATGTTCATTACAACGCCTTGCGAAAAACTCGTTCTCCGTCTGAAGACGTACGGGAGAATTCAAACCCAATGCGGATATAAAACCGTACAGCCGGTTTAGCGGGAACAAGCTCTATATACTCTGCGCCGAATGATCGAAGATGGGATTTATGTTTCATTGGGTTACTGTTGAAATCCTTTTCTTTACTATTTGCTAAACTAATAAAACGAATATTTCTTGTCCGCTATAGCGTTATATAGTTCCACGAACCTCCCCGGACTGCTCAAGGATCTGTATAATTCTTCTTTTCCATAGTACAGGTCGACTAAGCCCCACATATAACAGCCGAAATAATAGGTTGGATACTGCCTTATACCTTTTCCCATAAACTCAAACTGCTCGTATTTTGATACGATGTCTTTTACCTCGTCAAAAGTTTTTGCAGCGCAGGCTTTATGATCTTCCCGGATCATGTTGAATATTTCATCAAAGTGGGATCCATAAAAAGCCATGTCGTCTTTATCCATCATATAAGCAGGTCCCGCGTATTTTGCCGTTTTGTTTACTGTGGCCAGATTGTTGCAGTAATGTACGGCAAGACCTTCGTATGCGAAATTCTGTAAAAACAGATCCTGAGGCGTAATACCGTCGGGAAACAGGATTTGCCCCGCAAGCAAATGGTGTATTTCGTGCGCGGTAAGATGCAGAAAATCGTCCTTGCTTTCAAACAGATCGAGATTAGCCGCGTCGTAATCGATGAAATGACCGTACGGCCATCCCATTGAATTGCCGATCGATATTATCAGGATTATGTTTAACTCCTGCACCTCGTCGGTCATACGATCGGGCAGACCGTTTTGCAGAAGCGTTTCCATTAGCTTGAGATCTTCTGCGTCGAGTGCGGTAAATCTGCCTATCATTTTCATCCGCTGCTCGATTTCGTTATAAAATGCCGTAAAAGAATCTTTTTTATAATGCAGCCGGGGGTTTTCAAAGTCCTTTTTATCAAAATTCATAAAGAAGTCCACCGCTTCTTCAAAACTGATACCGCAGACGGGAAGGGACGGATCGGAATATCTGTCAAATTCCACTTTATAATCCGGAAGGCTTAAAATAGCCCTCAGTTCCTTTTCATCGCCGTATCCATGGCTTTTTCTATTTATCAACCACTGCGACATTGGCTGCAATGTTTCTGTATTGAACTTTATCTTCATTGTCTGGTCTCCTCAGCAGATCGTTTTAATTCTATAATGAACGAGCTCGATAAACTTGAATTCTTATTGCCGTTTCGCACAGGCAATCGTCAAAATCAACATAGATACGCATTATTTCATGACCTCACTATCCATCCGCTTTTCTCTTTGAATAATATACCAAACTACTGTCCCGTTTTATTTCCGTATATCCCAGCTTTGTATAAAATGAATTTGTTCTGCTATTCCAGTCGGGTGTGTCCAGGGTAAACTCTTTTACTTCGGGAAACATTGATTCTATTTCCCGCATCATAAAAGCTCCGTAACCCTTACGGAAATGCTCCGGCGCAACAAAGATCCTGCCGACGTTCAGCGCGTCTCCCTGCAAAAACAGAATCGCTCCGCCGACGATCAGGCCTTCATCTGTCAATTTGAAGAGATGCCCTTGTCTTGCCATCTCCGTATGAAATGAAACCGACGCATACCCGGGCGGACCTCCTGCCGACGGCCCGCCTAAGAGAACATCGCTGTCAAATGCACGCCTTGAAATTCCGTTCAATGTCAAGGCATCCGATGTATCCGCTTTTAAAAACTGTAAAGCCTCACTTGTATTCCATCGGGGGAAAGCGGATCCTTTTTTCGCGAGTTGTTCCACACGCAGAAAAGCCGATTGGCACCAGGCAAACAGGACGGAAAACGCCTGATCGAAATCAAATCCGTCCGGCAGCTCGGTAAGCTCCAGCACCCGCCGGTCTTCCGCCGAAACAGCCGCCTTGAGTTCCTTTTTTGTGAGGATAAAATGGCCGGTCTCAAGATAGTGCAGATTCTGCATCAGGAAAAACACTCCTTTGCAGGCGCCGCGGAACTTCGCGATGTTTTTATCTCTGTCTGCATGGATATAGCGATGGCAGAGCTCATGGTACAGATTCCCCAAACTGAGCTTGACATAGTTGACTTCGTCCTCCCGTGCCGCGAGCGGAAGATAATCCGTCAAATCGCCAAAAAGGTCTTTTGTCGTATGACGCAGCTGGCAGACCTCCAGCGGATTCCAGCGAAGCAGCTCGTCTCTGCCGCAGATAAACCCGCAGGAGCTCTCATAGAAACCGATCCTATTCAGGATCTCCCGATACCGATCCATGTCCTGAACAGAAAACCGATCCAGGATCACCATCACATCAATATCGCTGCCTTCGTGAGCTTCTCCGCGCAGCTGGCTGCCCTGCAGCCCCACATACAGCAGCCGATCACCGAAGGCTGTCCGGCAGGACAGGATCAAAGCATTCAAATAACGATCCAAATCAAACATCGTTTCGATACTCCTCCAATGTTCTGACCTCACAGCCTTTGTCCGCATAATAGCTGAGCATTTCCGGCAGCTTCTTCGGATCGTAACTGGTAACGCAATCGGAGATGACGTGGACGGCGTACCCGGCTTTCGTCATATTAAAGCAGGTGGATTTCACGCAGCCGGTGGCGTCCGCTCCGGAGATGAAAAACTCATCGATCCCGTTTTCCCGGATATACGCGGAAAACTCCTCGCTCGTCAGCGCGTTGGCCTTTGTCTTGACAAAGACCTTATTCGACACGATCTTCAATTCCGGCACAAGCTCCGCGCCTTTTGAGTCAGGCTTGAAGGTCCGGGTGCCGGGGGAGAGGTTGTTGTGCTTGATGTAAACGACGTCCATCTCCCGTTCCGCTGCCCAGTCAATGGCGGCGTTGAGCTTGTCAATGATATCCCGATAGTGTTTTGTGATGTCGTTTTGAATGTCGATCACGACAAGCGCCTTTTTATGCATTGTCTGTCACCCCGTATGTCTTGATATAGTATCGGCTGAACGCTTCGACCTGTGCCATGGCCTCATCCGTCTTCTCCGGCTCACGGTCGCATAAATGGATCAGAGCGGAGATCGGCGCAGTATAGGCAAAGGCCAGCATGGCGGGATCGTCACGGCGGAGCGATCCCTTGTCCATCATGCCTGAAAAGATGTGCGTGAACATCTCCGTAAGACCGGTGAGAAAATGCTTTGTGGCAAGATCTCTGGCGCGGTCGTCGCGGAACTGCTCAAGCGTCAGCACCTTGCGCGTCATGACGATCTTCTCATCATGCACGGTGAAGTTCACCATCTGCATCGTCAACGTGACAAGCCCTTCCGGCGAATCCGGTACAGGCGGCAAGTGCTCAGGTGAACCGAAATGCTCTGCGTAATAGGCGATCATCTGATCCAGCAGCGCATTCCAGATCGCTTCCTTGCTCTCAAAATGCTTATAGACCCCGGACTTCACAAGCCCGAGAGACGCGCTGAGTTCCCGAATGTTTGTCCCCGCATAGCCGTTTTGTGAAAACATCAAAAGCGCAGCTTCCAGTATTCTCTCTTTTGTGTCGTTCGCCATAATAACCTCCGCAAATAACAGAGTGACCTCTCGTTCACCAATTATAGTGAACGAAAGGTCACTTGTCAAGGTCTTGCATTATTGTTTCATTCCGTTCTTAAAAATATGTTTTCTCTCCAATGCCGATCATTTTGTCTTCTATTCTTTCGTCCGCAAACGGGAATTTATCTGATACTCCTACAGCTTTAGCACGGCAGGCATTTCGTCGTCTTCTTCGTCATATACCTCGGGGACTTCTTCGAATCCGGCCGAAGCATACATGTTCCTTGCGACCGTGTTAGCCGTATTATAGCAAAGCCAGGCGTATTTTGCCTCTCTGCACGGTGCAGAACGAATGAAATCGATAAGCAGCCTCAGCGCTTCCTTTCCGTAGCCTTTGCCCTGCCAGCGCTTGTCGATCATAAAACGCCAGATGAAATAGCTGCTTCTTGTGAACCAGTATTTTTCGTTGACGTCGTCATCCGTATCCAATGGGATATCGTAGCCGATCATCGCAAAACCGATCGGCTCTTCCCCCAAGTATACGCCGAACGAGAAAACGTGGAACCCCGCCTCGCGAATAACGCCCGCAAGGGCAAGGCTCGAGACGTTGTCCGCGACATAATCTCTTTGCTCCTCGTTCACGCACAGGTCTTCAACATCATGCCAGTTGAGGTAAGTTATTTTTTCTAAATGCAGTTCCATTTTAACCTCCATAAACCCAGAAATGTTTGTTTCTCCGTCCATCCCGACAAACGGGGATTTGATGATCTCTTTGTGTCGGATCACAATTCCTTCACCATGTATGTTCCGCCTTCCGCACGGTAATAAGGCGCATACCCGCATTTTTCATACAAGCTCATCCCTTCCGGATTATGATCCCACACAAAGAGTACACTTGATGAACAGCCGTCCTGTTTCGCCAGTATATTCATCTCATGGATTGCCGCAGACGCAAAACCTTTTCTTCTTTCCGATTCGAATATCAGCAGATCTTCGAGGAACACATAACATTGATCGTCGTCTTCACGAGCATAGTATTTGAAATAGATCCATCCAACTCTATTCTCGTTCTCGTCTTCGATGTTCATCATGAAGCTGTATTCTGTATCAAGCCCGTCGGGTAGATCCGCGTCGAATTCCTCTTCCGCTTCCATCAGCGCCTGCTCCGGGTTCATGTCTCGTCCTTTCATCAGATCCGACGCGTAATCGACGACACTGAACTTTTTGAAAGCACGAAACTCATCTTCTGTCATTTTGCGCAGAGTTATCATCCGTTTCCCTCACAAACTTGAATTTTTCGTTTTCTCGCTACGAGAATCGGCTGATAAAAGCCTGTTTCCTCAGGGAATTTCCAAACCACTTCACAGCAGCCGTTATCAAGAAGTTTCTGCGTAAGCTCGTCCCTGCGCGTTGCCCTGTATTCGCATTCAAATTTGCTGATCCCAAGCTCAGCTTCATCATCGATGATGTACTGCGTCAGCCGATAGTTGTCTCCGTTCCACACCCACGTTTGGAATGAAACGCGCTGTCCCTTATCGGTCTTATGAATATAGGGCGGAGAGTACGGCGGCTTCGTGGCCAAAAGACTATCATAATCCCGGATGCTGGCCGCAAAGATACCGCCGGATCTTATTTGACCGATTATGCTTCTGACAGCGAATTCCAAAGCATCGGGTGTAAGCATATGCGGCAGAGCGTTGTCCATTGCGATCACTATGTCAAACTTTTCTGAAAAGGTATCGGATAATGCACAGAAATCAGCATGCATGAAACGTATATTCACACCGTTTTTTTCGGCACGGGCGGCAGCCTCTGTTAGCTCTCCGTCACTGATATCCGATGCGGTCACAGTATAACCAATGGCAGCCAAACCGATTGCCTGTGTTCCTATCCCGCAAGCGCAATCAAGGATCCTCGCTGTTTTGTCGAAACCGCTGTCTGAAAAGAGTTTGCTCAGGATCAAAGCTTGCTCATGTGTTGTCGATTGCCAATCAAGGAACAGTTTGTCATACTGAGCTGCCATATTATCATAAAAGGTCTGTGTTATATCCATGGCTGTACTCCTCCACAAACTTCGATTTGTCGAGATAAGTCTACCACAACATGAAGCGATAATCAACGTCTCTCGTCACAGGGATTATCAAAACTGCCGTCCTTACCCTTGCTCTTTACAAACACAGGGCAGCGCACGAGCGTTGCCCTGAAACTCTGTTTGCAATCTTTGGCGCATTCGCTGCACTTCGGGTTGAAGGCGATCCTTCCGCTTTCATCACGGAAGAATACCCACTCCCGGGATTTGGCGGTCGGTTTGTCCATCAGCGTTCCTTTGTCTTGGGCTTGGACTTCTGCTTAGAACGGCTCTTATCGCGGGTACGGTCCTTCTGCTTCTTGCTCTCGCGTTCAAGCTTGCGCTTGTTTTCTTCGAGCTTCTTTTCAACAGAAGGCTTACTGCCCTTGGGGTCGTCCCTGCGGGGCGAGCTGTCCCTGCATTCTTTTGAGCTTCTTCTCGACGGAGTATCGTTTTTTTTTGAATCCCCGGAGGGACTATCATAAGAAATGCTCTCGAACGACAAAAAAGCCCCAAATCGATGATTTGAAGCTAAAAAATCAGACCGAAAAGCCAAAACGTATAATACTGGTTTCAAATACGGTCAAAATGAAGCGATTGTAGTAAAATTGTAGTAAAGTGGCCTTTGCCTGACCGCATTAGAATCGTCAAAAGGTGTTCTAATGCGGTCGCCTAAGAGAGCATTTTTGAGTTGATTTGAGTTGTGAAAGAGTGGAGATTTGGTTCTAATGCGGTCGTTTTCTGGTCAAAAACAGCAAAAGAAAAAGCCTTGAAAACTTAATGTTTTCAAGGCTTTTTCGTGGCACACTTGTCGGGATTCGAACCCGAGACCTTCCGCTTAGGAGGCAGGAGAAATCGAACATAATGCGGGATGAGTTTACGAGATTCGTTTCAAAAATGCTTGATTTATAAGGCTTTTTTAAAGGCCCCTTTCTAATCGAAGCAGAAAATCCGAGATTCATATCCGTTTGTTCTAAAATTTTGTGCAGTAAATATGCAGTAAATTTTGTTTCCATAGCGGAAGGTCCATGGTTCGAATAGAGTCAAAATTGCCATGTTCAAGCCACTGCCGAGGCAGTTCCGTATCGGATCAACAGATGATCGTCAGTAGCAGAGGCTTGGATTTTCAAAAGTCGAACGAGCATCACGAACCTTGTTTTGTGAAATACCACCACATATTCGCTGCGTTTTTGTGGAAGAACAGTTGATTTTCGCTTCAAAAATGTGTATAATAGGATTGGCAGCGCGATTGGAGGTGCTTTCTGATGTACTTGAAAAGAAAGATAGATGCTTTTCTGGCTGAATGGAAGGCGGATCCTGAAAGGAAGCCGCTTATCATCAAAGGCAGCAGGCAGGTCGGCAAGACCGAATCGGTGCTTCACTTTGCTGCGGCCAATTATCAGAGCATCATCGAGATCAATTTTGTTCGGGACGAAAAGTACAAAGGGATAATAGCCGACGGATATGATGCGCCGAGCATTATCAAAAACATCTCCCTATTAGACCCATCAAAGCGCTTCATCCCCGGGAAGACGCTGATCTTTTTTGACGAGATCACCGAGTTTCCGGAGATAGCCGCGTCCCTGAAATTCTTCCACACAGACAAGCGGTTCGATGTAATATGCAGCGGGTCTATGCTCGGAGTGAACTACAAGAAGATCGAAAGCAACAGCGTAGGATACAAAAAAGACTACGAGATGTTCTCGATGGACTTCGAGGAATTTCTGTGGGCCAAAGGGTACGGCGACGATACCGTGCAGGAACTGTTGACGCATATGCGTGAGCTTCGCCCGTTTAATGAGCTTGAAATGGGGTTGTTCAATTCCTTGTTCTTTGATTTCAGTATCCTCGGGGGCATGCCGGCTGTTGTGGTCGAGTATATCAAACGAAACACCTTTGAGGGCTCGCTGGACGTACAAAGGCAGCTTATAGCCGACTACAAGGAGGACATCCGCAAATACGCTGAGGGCGTGGATCAGGCAAGGATAATCAACGTTTTCAACAGGATCGCTCCGCAGCTCGCAAGGGAGAATAAAAAGTTCCAGATATCGAAGGTCGCTCCCGGAGCGAGGTTCCGTGACTATCGAGGATGCGCTGAATGGCTTTCGGACGCAGGCATGGTAAACATATGCTACTGCATGGATTTCCCCGAGCTGCCCCTCGGAGGCAATTTTGATCCTGATGTGTTCAAGCTTTATTTCGCCGACACCGGATTGCTTGTTTCCATGCTTGACGATGAGGCTCAGGACGATCTTCGTGCCAATAAAAACCTTGGAGTATATAAGGGCGCTCTTTGCGAAAACATGATCGGGGGGGCTCTCATAAAGCAGGGTTATAAGCTGTTTTACTATAAGCGCACCGACGCCACGTTGGAAGAGGATTTCTTTATCCGTTCCGCAGTCTCGCTGATCCCTGTTGAAGTCAAAGCAAAAAGCGGGAAGGCAAAATCGATGCAGACGCTGATCGCATCGGAAAAATATCCCGATGTATTATATGGGATCAAGCTTTCTCAAGGCAATATCGGCCATGCGAACAAGGTGTATTCGTTCCCCTATTTCTGCGCCTTCCTGCTGAAGCGGTTTATGACTTCGTTCCATCCGGAAGAAGAGGAAGCCATAGAGAAAAGCACATAAGACCGCCGTGTCGTCACATACCTGATGGATAACAAAAGCCTCGATGCATATGCACCAAGGCTTTTATCATCTGCAAGTGATCAATCGTCATCATCGGCAGAACCGCTGTATCCCATTTCAGCAATATGGGTATTTAGGCTCTCGATAGCCCCATCGATCTTGAACTTTGTAAGGTGGGTATAAACCGAAAGTGTCATTTCAATGTTGGCATGTCCGAGAAACTTCTGTGCAGACTTTATATCAACGCCTGCGTCATAGAGCATGGTCGCGTATGTATGCCGCAGCATATGCGGGGTGAACTGTTTTATGACCTCGACCTTTGGCCTTGATCGAGAGGCATTCTTGCCGCCGTATATAAGGTTCAGATGATTCATGTAGGAATGCCATGCGCTGCTGAAAGCTGAATCCGTCATGTAACCGCCTGAAGAGTTTGGGCAAACAACGGCATTCGGATCCCCCTTGACCTGCTCCAACACGTTGTGGAGAAAGAGAGGAATAGGCACTTCACGCTTGCCGGCACGGGATTTCGGCGGTTTGATCGTAGTCTGGTTTGAGAGAAACTCAACAGCCTTTGTGACGCAGATCACATCTCGCTCAAGATCGACGTCCCTCCACTGCAATGCAAGCATCTCACCTCTGCGAAGCCCGCAGTAGAGCATTATCAGAGTCGGATAGCCCATAAAGTGAGTCGCCCAAGTTTCGTTGACCATCTTGATCTGCTCCTCATCCAGTGCTTCACGTTCCTTCGGCTCAAGCTTCGGGACTTTAACGCAGCTGAACACGTTCTTCGGCAGCAGATCGGAGTTCACAGCCATTTCTACGATCCTCGTTGCGGTCTGTTTAATCTGCTTCATCGTAGAAGTCGCAAGTCCTGCCTTCGCCTTTTCGCTTATGATCGCCTGAAGATGAAGCGCCTTGAGATCCTTGAGCTTTACTGCACCTATCGCCGGCAGAAGATGATTGTCGATAACCTGCTTTTGACGGTAATTCCACTTCTCGCTCATGCCGGCTCCCTGATTGTTGAGCCAGATCTCCGCAAGGTTTGCAAAGGTAGTGTTTCCGATATTGTGACTGAACCCGAGATGATAGCCCTCAATGGCTTCGAAGTACTTTTCCTCGAGCTCCTTCTGCGTTTTCGCGTAAACCGACTTTCTGATATATGAGCCATCGGCTTTCTTCCCTGTTGAAAACTGCCTGAGGTACAGACCGTCTTCCCTTTTCTTGTGCTTAGCCATTATTTCGCTCCTTTCCGCGCATCCATGAAATGAAAGCTTCTTTCTCAACGCGCATCTGCCCGTTAAGCAATAGTACCGGAAATCCTTCCGCCTTTACCAAGTGATAGGCTGAGGCAACAGAGATCCTGAGAATATCCGCTACGTCCTTGACCATAAGATAATCGGGTATCTCTTCGAAACTCGTGAACTGCTTAGGCTCGTGCGGAGGCCTTAATCGCTTAACGCTTGCCTGTTTCATTCTGCTCTCTCCCTTCCATCCATTTGAAGAAGCTCTCCTTCAGCACAAGATTTCGCTTCATTATGTCCAACTTCGGGAACCCTTCGATATGGAAAAAGTTTTTCGCTGTGGTTGCACCTACACCCAATGTCGCCATAATGTCTTCAACCGTCAGTACGACGGGCAGCCTTTGAGGGCTTATTCTTCTTCGACGCATCTTCTACCTCCTTTTTGGTTTTCATTAGCAGCCAACTGTAGAGCCGATCCATTCGAACGCAATAGAATTGTCCGATCTTCATGCCGGGGAAGTCCGCTTGCTTGAATAGATTATAAGCAAGGCGCTTCGAGATGTTGAGGATGTCGGCGACATCAGAAACAAATAATACGATCCTAGGCGTCACGATACGCTCCTTCCAGAGAATCAAGCCATGCAAGAAAGCTTTCTCTGCTCACAAGCTTAAAGGAGGTGTTCGTAATTGTCTTCAAGCCCCAATCGACCTTGAAGAGGATTCTGGCAAAGTCCTCCGAAATACCGAGAGCGCTTGCAATATCCTTTGTCCTTAGGACCGGCGGGAGGGCTTCGTAGATCTCCTCATGTGTTCGGAACATTGTAACCCTCCTCCCTTAGAGCTTTTCTCAACCTCCTTATTGCCGCTCTAATGGATTGTGAGACTGACTGTTTCGAGGTTCCGTCTTCATCCGCGATTTCCCTTTCGGACATTTTCTCATAAAAGTATCTTTTGATGCGGGAAGCTTGATCGTCGGGCAATATGGTGTCGATTAGTGCTTTAATGCGAGCAATGCACGCTCTCTCCAACACTTCTTCCTCGCAGCTCGGTGCAGGAGGAAACGTAAGCTCAATCTCTTCGTCCGAAAGCTCAACCATGTGCTTCTTATCTTTTCTTTGCTCTTTGTCCGCTTCATATTTGAATTCGATAAACAGAGAGTTCAAATCCTCTTTATAGGGGTAACCTTCAAGGAACTTTTTATAAGCTGCCTTGTCTTCCTTTGTGAAGCGGTCGAAGCTATAACGGCCATCCTCATTGTTTTCATTCCTCAGCATTGCTCCAAGTGTTTTTGCATCCAATTCTGCAACACGGGGATCGAGCAAATATAGATGTCCCAAGGCACTGGCGACTTCCGCAAGGGTCATTTCACGTTTTTTTCTTCTCATCTCAATATCCTTTCATAATAGCCAGGCGTTCTGCTCAATGGTCTGCCCTTGTTGCCACAGTTCCGCAATGGTGCGTTGAGCCATCGATGATCGGTCGATGCGATTCTTGCGGTGCTTCGATGGCGGTATCATACACGATTCAAACTAAAAAATCCGCAACCCGCGGGGGTTGCGAAAATTTGAGGGCAAAAGCACAAGATGTAGATAGAAATAAGGCGTATGCCACTATATATTGATTTTTAGGTTTAAAATGTGATAAAAAACTCGCAACCCCCGTGGGTTGCGAGTTTGAAATAATATATTTGTTGTTTTCGGTGGGTTTATGCCTTCTCGGTCAGCTTCTGATACAGCTTCATGAGCTCTGCGACGCAGTCGGCTTCTGAGCTTATGCTCCATGCTTTTCCGTAAGCTTCCCAAACTGCCCGATCGTTTTTCTGATGTGCGGTTCTGAGCTCGTTGGGCATAGTGTTATCATCATAAAGATCCGCAAGTGATGAATCAGGGTATTTTGCTCTCGCATCGAGTATCATTTGAGCAGTCTGTTCTATCTTTGCCTTTTGCTCAACTGTCGGATTAGGCCATGGGAAAGTATTGTACACTACCTCCTTTGAATATCGATAGTCGCTCTTTAGCCTGCCGGCAACCGTTCTCATCCATGCCATATGAATATTGGATGTCAAGATTCCGAAATGATACAAAGATGCATCCGGAACAATTTGAACAGCATCAGAAGCAATGATGTCTTTGCTCATAAAGCCGATAGGGATGTATCTTCTTCTTTCAGATGACACACGCGGAATGAGCAAAAAGTCAACTCCTTCAGGTTGGGTTATCTGAGCAAAAAGGTGTGGCACTTTTGCATAGCCGTTAGTCGTTTTTGCCCTCGAATCCAGTCTGAATGCCCTTACTGCTTCAACTTTCGAATACAATATTTTACTCGCCTTTATATCAGACGGAGAGGCATGCTTTAGCCAAAGGCAAAAACGCTTTTTGTTATTGATGAATTCAACTGCTCCTATATACTCACGAATCCACTTCTCCAAAGTGGGCTCTTTCTTGAGGATTTCGTCTCTCTCCTCAACAGGAATAACAAGAAACCCACCATCCCTAGGCTGGTTTCCGAAATTCATTGAAGGAGCGTCGCAGATTGGATTCTTAGTGGCTACAACAAAAACATCAGAACCATTAGTAAGATAAGGGCTGATATTTGGTACTTCTATTCCTCTTTGTCCCTTTGTAAACAGCTTCTTAACTTTTCGCTCAATGGGAGAGAACCCTACAATAACGCAATGAACTGCTGCTTGATTCACCGACTCACTATTCCAACGGAATGTTTGATACGCAAAATTGATATGGTTTTGGTACGTATTTAACAGTATGTTCCAAAGAATAGGGACCTGCGATCCTTGACAGATGGAATTTGTTGAAACAAAGCAGCACTCCATGCGACTTCCCTGCATATAATCTGCAGCAAGTTTATACCAGCATGTAACATAGTCCAGATCCTGAACTTCATTTTTGGCAAGATCGGGGAAAACAAAATGCACATCGTCTTTTTGTGGGCTCCCTTGTGCCATGATAGAAGATCCCACAAACGGTGGATTCCCCATGATATAATTCAGCCTTTCCTTCGGCACGACCTTGTTCCAATCGAGCCGCAGGGCGTTGCCCTCGACTATATTTGCGTTGGTTTTCAGGGGCAGGAACTCGAGGTTCGCATAGATGATATCCTCAGTCTCCTTCATCATCTGGCTTTCGGCGATCCAAAGCGCGGTCTTTGCAACCGTTACGGCAAAGTCGTTTATCTCGATGCCATGGAACTGTGAAATACTCACCTGTATCGGGCTCATTATCTCGCCGCCCAATTTCACCTGACCGCCGCTCAAAAGACGGAGCACGTCGTTTTCCAGCCTGCGGATGCAGAGATAGGATTCCGTGAGGAAATTGCCGCTGCCTGCCGCCGGGTCCAAAAACTCGAGCGAGGCGAGCTTCGCTTGAAACTCACGGAGCTTGCGCGTCTTCGTCTTTTCTATCTGAATAGCGGAGATCTCCTCAAGCTCTGCCTTGAGCTCGTCCAAAAACAGCGGGTCGATAACCTTGTGGATGTTCTCGATCGAGGTATAGTGCATGCCGCCGGAGCGGCGTGTTTCGGGGTTCAGGGTGCTCTCGAACACAGCGCCGAATATGGTGGGACTGATGGACGACCAGTCAAAATCCGCGCTCGCCTTAACGAGCAGCAGCTCGCGTATCTCATCAGTGAACGGGGGAATGATTATATCCTCGTCGGCGAACAGCCCGCCGTTGACGTATGGGAATGCCGCAAGCAAGGGATCGTCGTCCGCAAGGAAGCGGTCGCGCTCCTCGGGCTTCTGGTCAAGCACCTTGAAAAGGGCGGTCAGACCCTTGCGCATCTCCCTTGTTGAGAATTGCGACAGATAATCGTGGAACATCAAATGCTTGCCGAATATGCCCGCGTCCTCCGCATAGAGGCAGAATACGAGACGGACGCAGAGCTTGTTGAGGCTCTTCAGCGTTTCGGCGTCGGCAGAGCCGTACTGCTTTAAGAATGCATCGTAAAGGAGCCCGACTACCTCGCCGGCCTTGATGGAGATCTCCATCTCCCTTTGGATATGCACGCTCTCGGTCTCGGTCAGGAAGGAGAGGCGGTAGTATTCCTTTTCAAGGTCGCAGAGCTTGATCTTCTCCGGCTCGCCGCCCGGGCGCTCCATATCGTAGATATAGAATTCCGCGAAGTTGCAGGTAACGACCCAACGCGGATGGCGGGACAGCGGCAGCTCGGTTATGTAGCGTTTTGCCTGCTGGAAGGGGTTGAGCATGGAGCCGTCGGACTGTTTGATGGGCTTATTGAGGTCCTTGCCGAGGCCCTTCTGCTCGATCAGCACCTTCGTTGAGGGAATGTAACCGTCGATGAACGAGGTGTGATCGAGATGCACTTGATCCTCGAATTCGATGAAATCGGCGACGTTCGTCACGCCGAAAACGTCGGTCAGAAGCGTCGTCCAGAAAAGCTGGCTCTCGCCCTTCTCGTAGCCCTTGTCCTTCCATCTTGCTGCAAAATCCTTTGCCGCTTTTCTTTGCTGAATGTCGTTCATACGATATTACCTCTAAATAAGCTTAACTTCTACTCGGCTTTTCGAACAACGGCAATGCTTTTATGCCCTCTCATGCCGGACATTGACTCAAAAGCTTCCTTGGTGGAAAACATGGGCGGCTGTTTCAAAAGTTTGATATGACCGGTCTTTATGTTCTCATATCCGACCAAGACAGCATACGGTGCATTATCATGGTTTTCGCTGAACTCGTTAAGAAGCATGGCGGCGGCATGGTAAGCCTCATAAAGCTGCGCGTCCGTAGCTTTCAGCGTATAATACGGGGATCGCGGAAGTGGGATCCCATGCTGCTTTTTGTATTCGTTAAGATAAATAACGTCGCCCATTTTGCTCCTCCTGGCGGTTATATGAACCCTTAGTCAGGTTTTATTCGATTATAGCATAAAGAAGGGGCGTATTCAAATTACATTTTCGGAGATGGTGTGCCTTAAACGTGAAAAAGCCCCGCCATTGAAGGGGAAGGCCGAGGTCATGCTCTCTGAATTATTCATCTTTATTCCCAACAGTCGTCCATATAGTCAACGAGCTCTCCATGGACCGCGGCGATCCTGTCAAAGTCAATGGTCTTGTGCAGCCCGCTTTCCCTCGTGCTTGTGAGGATGACCTTTCTTCCGGTCGTGTCGATACGCTTGACGGTATCGGTGATCTCGACGTATCTGCCGCCCTCTTTAAGTTCATCCGGCTCGAAAACGGTGAACGTGAGCACAGGATGATGCCCGTCGGCGATAACATCGTTGACGAGCGAAAGCTTCTGGTTGAGCAGCTCAAGCTCGTAATCCTCAAGCTCGAGCTTCCTGTCCGTGAGCCGGGCTTCCTCAGCTACCATATCCTCATATCCGGACAGCGCCTTATATGACGCGAACTGCGCCGAGCGATCATAGAGGCTCATATGCGGTCGCGTTGGAGACTGCCAATGCGGAAGGCCTATAATATCCGCATAGACTATGCGCGGATCTGGTTCATTTCCCTTAATGCCCTTACTCATCCTCGGCGTCCTCCTTTCGCGGTTCATCCTTTTTCTTCGTTCTGCCGGTCATTATCTCATCGCGCCCGGCTCTGTGACCGCCGATCTGCTCGTTACGTTCCCTTGTCGTTCCGCCCTCAAAGAAGTTCATTCCTTTGAGCAGCACGTTCTTACCGAAGCGATCCTGCAATGAAAGCGTAGCCCTTTGCAGCCTGCGCTCCTTTTCCTCCTCTGCGGCTCTTTCGGCTTTTGCCTTATCGACGGCTTCGTAATCGACGAAGAGGCTCATCTGCTCCGGTGCCTCCGCGGGTATCTCGTTTTCGGGGATGAGCGCTCCTGTTGAAATGCCCACCCTGCGTATGAGCAGATCGGGATCGACAATGCGGTCATAGAGCGCCATCATGACGTCCATTATCGCTGTCGTAGAGCTCGTGAAATGATCGAGGTTGCCTGTGCCGTGAGCGTGGTTCGGGTGGGGTCTGCCGTACAGATCGGGTGAGACCTTGCCCGTATATGGCTTTCCGGTGGTCTTGACTATGTATCCTTTCCCGCGCTGCTCCAAGCTCTCTCGGTCATAGCCTATCGTCAGCGTGACCTGCTTCGTGACGACGGCTTTCCTGACCATATCGAGCACCAAAAGCTCGGTCATCTCACGGGTTATGAGCTTACCCTTCTCACAGGTGTAAGGCTCTTTCAGCACCTGCCCGGATGAGAGCGAGGTCGCTTCCGGTGTGTAGCTCTTTATCGTCGCAATATCGGTCGGCTCCCAACCCCAAGCGTGGTCTATGAGGAGCTCCGCGTTTATTCCCATCGCCTTATAGAGCGCCTCTTCGTTATGAACGCTCAGCCTCGCTATATCACCCATGGTATAGCAGCCAAGAGCGGCAAGCCTGCGTGCCGTGCCGCCACCCACTCTCCAGAAATCGGTTATCGGGGTGTGGCACCAGAGCAATTCCCTGTAGGTCTGCTCGTTAAGCTCCGCTATTCTCACGCCCTGTTCATCTGCGGGAACGTGCTTTGCGACTATATCCATGGCGACCTTTGCAAGATACATATTCGTACCGATACCTGCCGTAGCTGTTATTCCTGTCGTATAAAGCACCTCTCGGATCATCTGCATGGCAAGCTCCCGCGGAGTTACGGCGTATGTGGCAAGATAGTTGGTCACATCCATGAACACCTCGTCTATGCTGTAAACATGGATGTCCTCAGGGGCAATGTATTTTGAATAGATGGAGAAGACCTGTGTGCTGACCTTTTCGTACAGCATCATGCGCGGAGGGGCGACTATGTAATTGAGCTCAAGCGCCGGATCTTCCTCGAGCGCCTCGGCGTCGAATGATGATGAGGCGAAATGATAATGTCCCTTTTCGTCCTTCGGGAGGACGCCGAGCTTAATAGCTTTGCGGAAGCGCTCCTGATTGACTTCTTTTACCCGTTGGACCACTTCAAAAAGCCTCGCTCTGCCGGATATGCCGTGGGCTTTGAGCGAGGGAGAGACAGCAAGGCAGATGGTCTTTTCGGTACGCGAAAGGTCCGCCACAACAAGATTTGTGGCCAGCGGATCGAACTTCCTGTCGGCGCACTCGACGCTGGCATAGAAGCTCTTCAAGTCTATCGCTATATAGACCTTATTCACTCCGATCGTCCCTCCGCATGCTTTCGACGAACCATCTTCCGAAATGGCTCGCGAAGCGATCCTGACAGCGCTCAAAGAAAAGGTATTTGACCTCGCCCTTGATAACGACGGTAAAGCAGTCCCCGGGGAGACTGCGCTCTATTGATGAAGCCGGCCTGAAATCCTTGACCGCTTCTATGGGGAATACTCTGCCGTCCTTCCATGTAATGGAGCGAGGCTGCATGTATCCCGTCGAATCGAAATCGGAGTTGACCTTGACATATACCCGCTCCGGATGCAGCGGCTTCACGTATGCCATTGTGATCAACTCCCTTCTGAAATAATCTTCTTACTCTCCGAACTTCAAGCCGTGCTTCCTGTTGAACTCGCGGATCTCATCGGAGAACAGCTCCTCAAGCGTGTCCGCTTCATCGCCGGAGGGCATATCTGAGGAATGCACCGTCCCCAGCACTCTGCCCCTTATCACCAGCGTGTTCTGCTCGTTCTTCTTCGGATACGGAATAGCGGGATTGACCGAATAGAGCGTGTTGTCATCCGCCATACGTTTAATGACCGCGCCGTCGTCGGTATCGACAATCACGTCCTCACCGGGGAAAGCGGACACGGCGTTCTCGTAGTAGACATAATCGCCCGAGTGATAAACAGGCTCCATGCTGTCGCCGTCGACCTTGACTATGCCGTCAGCTCTGTCGTTGACCGTATTCTTGCGGAGGAAGGTGTATTCGGGCGGAGAATCGGGAACGTAATCGCCGACGCCCGCTGCCGCCATGCCGGGACGAACGAGGAATATGCGGAATGTGGATTTCATTTGCCTGTCCTTTTGAGCGATCTCCTCGTTGAGCATGGCGTAGATCATCTTTTCGACGACCCTGCGGCTTACGGGGGTAAGCTGACGGAAGAAGTTAAGTACCCTCTCCTCAACGGGATCAAGTCCGTTCTCGGGCTCCATGCCGAAAAGCTCATGGAGCTTGATGCCCAATAAGGCGCAGATCTCGGGGATATATCGATAGTCGGGCTTGGACTTATCCGCCTCCCAATTTATTATTGTGTTCCTTGTTACGTTCATCATCTTGGCAAATTCACCCATAGTGAGCTTTGCCTCCGAGCGATGCTTTTTCAAAACGCTTCCGAATTTCAATTGATCGATATTCTTTTCGGCCATGTTGTCGCCTCCTCTGTTTATCCGCACTCCATGGGCGGATACCTTATGGCATCCATTATAGCACAAGCATATTTGGCGATGCAAGAGGTATTTGCAAAAATAGTTACAATTTTTTCTTGCAATCGTGTTTTCGGCGGTGTATAATCGGTGCCACGATACGAGACCTAAGGAGGAACGCCGTATGAGAAGCTATGAATATGCGATGACGAAGACGGGACACGGCAGCGTTCCGTGCTGCATGCCCTTTTACACAGCCAAGGAACAGAACTCCCTCCGAAACAGGAAGGGACCGTTCTCTGCGGTCGAGATATTGAGAGAATTGTTTAATGAGGATTTCAAAGCCGCGCTCGATATGTACGTGCGTGCATATCCCGATGACGTTAAGACCGCCATCGGAAACAAGGAGGCGCAGAACCTTAGGCTCGTTCGTATTGGAGAACCTCGCGTCGCCGATGTGTATGACAGCGATATTCGGCATATGGCGATAGAGCTCGTTATCATCGGGACAGTGAGAGCGGACGCCAATGGCAGACGTATTGACTATATCCGCCCCTTCAACATGAACTACCTTATCGATGTTATAGGGAAAAAATGCAGCGCTCCGAGTATATGCGCTGCCGCGTCGGCATCAAACTGCGGTAGGCCTCGCGTTAACGGGTATCTGCTGCCCATCATGTACGAGGATGATTATCCCGATACGGCATACAGGATGCTGAAGACCTATTATCCGGAAGCTCTTGACGAGCCTACAGCGATAGACGGAATAGAGCTTGCTCACAGGATGAAGCTGAAGGTAAAGCACGTAAGGCTCCCGAAGGGCAGCGACGTAAGAGGCCTGATCTACTTTTCAAGAGCCACAGTCACCGTTTTAGACGACAACGACCGTTTCAAAGCGCTCGATGTGACGCCGCTAACAATACTGCTCAATACCGATCTCTGCCCGACGCCCGAAATGAAAAACAGTACCGTCGTGCACGAGTGCGTGCATGCCTACCTCGACTATCGATTTTTCATGCTGCAGTCGCTCAGCTGCGAGCCGTATAAAGCCTGCATGGGCAGATCTTTGTCACCACGAAAGTATGTGAGAACAAACAGCCCCGTCGAGTGGATGGAGCTGCAGGCGGAGAAGCTCCCCGCATACATCCTCATGGAGGAGACGAATACACGGCGTTATATCGAGGACCTATATGATGATTGTCGGTGGGACAGGTCGGCCGAAAACGTCATGCGTATTGTGGAGAAGCTTGCCGAGAAGTTCGGCGTTTCCCGCTCGATGGCAAAATACAGGATGATCGAGCTCGGCTTTCCCGAAGCTGAGGGAGTCTATTGTTACGTTGATGGTAAAAGGATCCCCGACTACGGCTGCTCCGATAAATGGGAGGAAGGCATCACGTACAGCATATCCCGCATGGAAGCGGCGGCTCTGCTGAATCGGTCTGATGATTTCAATGACGCGCTACACAGCGGATGCTATTCGTATGTCGAGGGTCACTATTGCCTCAACAGCCCCGAATATGTCTCCGACACGGGCAGGAGCAAGCGGCTGACAGAGTATGCGAGAACGCATATCGACGAGTGCTGCATTTCTTTTTCTGCATATGGCCGATATGCAAAAGCCGACTATTCAAAGGGAATTGCAGCAAGGAAGACGGAAGTCAAAGATAAGTATCAGACGCGGCATAATTTCAACTCCGAGCCGGACACAAAAGAGCGCATGTTGCAAAACAAGCAATTTCAGGAAGACGCTATGCTTTGGGACAGGCTGAAAAAGGAATTGCCTAATACATTCTATAAGGCTGTACAGTTCATTCTTGACGCCAAGGGTATTTCTCAGGATGAGCTTGCATGGCGGATCGGCATATCCCGTTCTGCAATGCAGAAGTGGTGCAAAGGTAAGGTCACGCTTACACACATTATTGCGTTATGCATAGCTCTTGACGTAAGAGCAGATATTGGAGAAGAGCTCGTCAGAATTGCCGGGCTTGCGTTTAGGGATATAGCAGAGGATAGGTTGTTTCACGCTATGCTTTTTGAAACCAAAGATTTATCCGTAGAAAGGGCAAATGATATAATGACTCAAAACGGGTTTGCCAGACTATTAAGCAAAAGTGGGGATGAATCGATCACATAAACCATTCTGATTAAAGGACATCCGTTCTCAAGCCTCATTCAGCTTGGGAACTTTTTTATCGACATCCTCAACAACAAAACACAACAGCATTATACTCCTTTCCGTGGAAGTCATGCTGAGGGCAAAAAAGAGCACGTTGCAAACGTGCCCTAAATGGTTGGCTTTTCGTTGAGTTGAGAAATCAATTTGTTGAATTGAAAAGAACAGAGAAATGCTGGACAAATCAAAGGACTGACCAGAAAATCCGACTGCGAATTTATACAATAAGAGCGGGCATTTTCTCCATGTTTTGCCGCTTTAGCAACATGGAAGAATGAACATATCTGTCCATAGTGACAGTCGTGTTGGCGTGTCCTAGGATCTCGCTGAGACTCTTGATCTCAAAGCCAACTTCAACTGCTCTTGTCGCGAAGGTATGCCTCAATGTGTGAAAGTGCACGCCGCACAGTCCGCATTCTTTCGTGTACTTACTCATACGATACTGTAATGCTCTTGGCTCCATATAGTCCGTTGTTCCTGTTAGGATAAAGGCGTCGGGGTTGTCGCTTCGCATCTTTTTACAGAGAGCGACGCACTCTGCAGTAAGAGGAATCGTCCTTGAAGATGTCTGGCTTTTGGGCATGCCTACTACAACTGCAGTTTTCGCGGAAGTATTGCCACCAAAGCATTTCAGCCTCTGCATTGTCGATACAACCTTTACCGATTCATCAGCGAAAGAGACTGCGCCCCATTTTAACGCGCAGATCTCACCAATTCTCATGCCTGTCATTATGGCGATCAGTATTCCAAGCTTGCAGTTATCCATTTCATCTGACAGGAAGCTTATAAACTTTATTTCCTCCTCGAGTGAAAGGACGCGCATTTCTTTTCGCTGCTCCTTCGGCAGTGGAATATCCACCTCACATTGAAATGAGGGGTTCGTTTTATGCACGTACTTAAGGATGGATCGAAGAACCGTAATAACATCACGGACCATTTTAGGTGAGTGACCGGAGGAGACAAGCTTATCTTTGAGCCTACAGCAAGTCTCGCTGTTTATAGCGGAGAGCCTATAGTTTCCAAGCTCTGGCATGATATGGTTCTCAACTACACTGTTGTACTTCACAAAAGTCGATTGTTTAACATAAGTGCTCTTTTCACGGAGCCATTCATCACAATAATTGCTGAAGTATGTCTTGGTGCTGCTCTTTTCTGTAGCCTGCCCATTTGCAACAGCCACTTTAAGCGAGTTAACCTTTTGTCGAGCATCTCGGTATGTTGCGGCATAGCAATAGCCATAAATGATTCTGCCGTTCAGATCGCGTCCTTTTTCATAACGTGCCTCCCAACGACCATCCTTCCGTTTAAAAATGTTTTCGCCTTTTCGAGCCATTTTGCGCTCCTTTCGCTATTCTGTCAGCTCTGTTTTTTGAGGTCAAAGCAATTGACCTCAACTGATTCTAATACATAGGAAGCCAAAGACTACGTATTTGACTGCGAATAGTCGCCGTACAGGAGATAGCAGCGGATTCTTTTTCACATTCGTCAATAATATATCGGTTTTGTCCATAAAATCATTATCCATTTTCCTTGAAAATAGTCTGCTCTTTTAGTATAATATCCGTAAGTTGAGTGTTGGTCGCTACCCGTTGATTTCTCAACTCAACGAAAAGCCAACATTTGACAGTACAATGTCTCCAAATAGATTTTTCTGCATGTGAGGATGCGTCTCACACTATTTGGATACGCATGACCTTATGTATACAGTCGTCGGGGTGTATGCATAAACATGCTTTCATCAGTCTTAATAACATTTTGCAGCAAACAAGTTAATAACATTCAGCCAGTATTTGCTGAAAAATGTTTCTATGGACTGCTTGGAGCAGTTGAGTATCCCGATAATCTTTCACACAAATCAGGAGGACATTATGAAAAGGTTCATTTCTGCTCTGGTAGTGCTGATGATGGTTCTGTCTGTTGTGGCTATGCCTGTTTCGGCTTTGACAGAAAGAAACCATCGGGGCACCGTGACTTTTGCACTTAGCAGTGTCGAAGCGGAACCAGACACCGACGTCAGCGTTTCACTGACAATGGAAGGCGAATACGCTGCAACAGCATTGACGGTCTTCGTCGATTATGATCCTACGATGCTTACTAATAAGGGCAGCCTTAAAAAGGGTGATGTTTGGTATGACATACTCGATGTTGACGGCATGGTGCAGCAGAACACCGGAACCGCCGGCAGGATCGGCTTCATGGCGATTGTGCCGGATGGTGAGTTCAGTTCTACCGGAACTGTGTTCACAATTAACTTCCATGTCTCTGCAGATGTCGAGCCCGGCACGACCATACCGCTTACGTTGACTATCGACCAGTTCACTTATGATGAGCTCAGCGGTAACGTCATACAGCTTCCTAATACAGCAGAAAACGGTGCGGTTATTATTCCCGGTACACCTACACCTGAACCTAATGCGGTTGAATTCGTTCTGGACACTGTCGAGGCGGAGCCTGATTCCGATGTCAGCATTTCTCTGAGAATGGATGGCGAGTATGCCGCTACCGCCTTGACAGTTTTTGTCGATTATGATGCAGAGAAGCTCACCAATAAAGGCAGCCTGAAGAAAGGTGAAGTCTGGTACGACATTCTTGATGTTGACGGCATGGTGCAGCAGAACACCGGCACTGCAGGCAGGATAGGCTTCATGGCAATTGTTCCTGATGGCGAGTTCAGCTCGACCGGAACTGTCTTCACGATTACATTCCATGTTTCGGCTGATGTTGAACCGGGCACGACTATACCGCTTACGTTGACGATAGATCAGTTCACATATGATGAGCTTAGCGGAAACGTAATTCAGCTCCCGCATGATGAGACCGACGGTGCGGTTATAATCCCTGAGGTTGAGCTTTATACGGTAACCTTCACAATCAACGGAGAAGTCTATACTACCGCTGAATATGCAGCCGGTGCGGTTATTACTGTTCCCGAGTATTCTGTACCCGAGGGTTATACCTTCAGCGGTTGGAACATTCCCGCAACGATGCCTGCTGAAAACCTGACTCTTGATGCCACTCTTACTATTAACACCTATACAGTTGTTTGGCAGGATTGGGACGGCACAGTACTTGAAACTGATGAGAATGTGCCTTATGGAACCGTTCCCACCTACGACGGTGACGAGCCCACACGTCCGGCAACTGAGCAGTACACTTATACTTTCAGCGGTTGGACGCCTTCTGTTTCCGCAATAACCGAGAATGCTACTTATACGGCTACTTATTCCGAGGAAACCAACAAGTACACTGTTACGTGGAAGAATTGGGACGGCTCCGTTCTTGAGACCGATCTCAATGTTCCCTATGGAACAACCCCTTCCTATGATGGCGAGACACCCGTAAGGCCCGCTACTGCTCAATACACCTACACCTTCTCCGGTTGGACGCCCGCTATTTCTTCTGTTACCGGAGATGTGGTCTACACCGCCGCTTACACCGAGACAGTGAATAAGTACACGGTCATTTGGAAGAACTGGGATGGCACTGTGCTCGAAACCGATACGGATGTACCCTGCGGCACAACTCCCACATTCGATGGTGATGAGCCCACAAAACCCGCAACGGATCAGGAGACCTACACCTTCATCGGTTGGACCCCCGAAATTGCTCCCGTTGAAGGTGACGCGATCTACACTGCAACCTTCTCGTCTTCGACAAACAAATACACGGTTACTTGGGTAAACTGGGATGGCACTGTTCTTGAAACCGACTATGATGTTGAGTACGGTACAACACCTTCCTATGACGGAACTACTCCTGTAAGGCCGGCTACCGCTCAGTTCACCTACACTTTTGATGGATGGACGCCTGCTGTTTCCGCAGTGACTGGCAATGTTACTTATACGGCTGTTTACACCGAAACAGTCAACAAGTACACCGTTACGTGGAAAAATTGGGACGGTTCGCTGCTTAAGACCGACAGCAACGTTCCCTATGGCACAACTCCTTCTTACGATGGTGCAGAGCCCACAAGGCCTGCTACCGCGCAGTATTCCTACACATTCTATGGTTGGAATCCTGAGGTTGCCGCTGTGACCGGTGATGTTGTTTACACCGCTGTTTATACGGAAACCGTGAACACTTACACCGTCGTCTGGAAGAACTGGGATGGAACGGTCCTTGAAACCGACGAAGAAGTCCCCTATGGCACCACCCCTGTTTACAATGGAAATACTCCGGTAAGACCCGCTACCGCGCAGTACACCTACACCTTCTCCGGTTGGACGCCCGCTGTTGCTTCAGTAACCGGCGATGCGACCTATACTGCTGCTTACACCGAAACCGTCAATAAGTACACTGTTACTTGGAAGAATTGGGATGGTACGATCCTTGAGACCGATACCGATGTTCCCTATGGGACCACTCCTTCCTACGACGGTGCAACTCCCGAACGTGAGGCTACGGCTCAGTATTCCTATGAGTTTGCCGGCTGGACTCCTGCTATAGCATCTGTTACCGGCAATGCGACTTATACCGCAACCTACACGGAGAACGTGAACAAGTACACCGTTACGTGGAAGAATTGGGACGGCACTGTTCTTGAAACAGACGAAAACGTACCTTATGGCACGATGCCCTCATATGATGGCGCTACACCCGAGCGCGAGGCAACCGCACAGTACACTTATACCTTTACAGGTTGGGAGCCTGAAATCGTCTCTGTATCCGGTGATGCTGAATACGTGGCGACATATTCCTCTGCTGTCAACAAGTACACCGTTACTTGGAAGAACTGGGACGGCTCCGTACTTGAGACGGATGAAGATGTGCCTTATGGCACCGCGCCTTCCTACGACGGTGCAGCTCCTGAGCGTGAAGCTACCGATCAGTTCACCTATACCTTCAATGGGTGGACTCCCGAGATAACTCCCGTCGAGGGCGATGCAGTTTATACCGCAGTCTTTACCGAGACCGTTAACAAGTACACCGTAATGTGGGTGAACTGGGACGGTACTGTTCTTGAGACCGATACGGACGTTCCTTACGGCACCACACCCTCCTACGATGGCGAGGAGCCTACAAAACCCGCAACGGATCAGGAGACCTACACATTCATTGGTTGGACTCCCGAGATCTCACCTGTTGAAGGTGACGTGACCTATACTGCGATGTTCACTTCCGCTGCCAATAAGTACACTGTAACTTGGGTGAACTGGGACGGGACGGTCCTCGAAACGGACTATGACGTTGAATATGGCGCAACTCCTTCTTATGACGGTATGACCCCCGAAAGGCCCGGAACGGCTCAGTATTCCTATACCTTCGCAGGTTGGGATCCCGAGATCGCTCCCGTAACCGGCAACGTCACCTATACTGCGACCTACAATGAGACGGTCAACACGTATACTGTTACATGGAAGAACTGGGACGGTACAGTGCTTGAGACCGACACGGAAGTCCCCTACGGCACTACGCCTTCCTATAACGGCGAAACCCCTGAAAGAGTTGCTACTGCACAGTATACCTACACCTTTACGGGTTGGACTCCCGAGGTTGCTCCGGTGACCGGTGATGTGGCCTATACTGCGACATTCAGCAGCCAGATCAGGACATACACTGTAACTTGGGTGATCGAAGGTCAGAGCGAGACCGAGACTTACGAGTACGGCGAGATGCCGTCTTACAAGAACGGAACTCCCGCAAAGCCCGAAACGACTGAGTACACTTACACGTTTGAAGGATGGGCTCCTGAGCTCGCGATGGTAACCGGCGACGCTACCTACACCGCTGTATTCGAGCAGCATATCCGCTCCTACACGATCACTTACACAATCAACGGCGAGGAATACACCACCCAGACCTATGAGGTCGGTGCGGAGATCATCGCCCCCGAATACACCGTGCAGGAAGGCTACACCTTCAGCGGTTGGACCGTTCCCGAGACCATGCCAGCGGAGGATCTGACCATCGATGCAACGCTCGAGATCATGACCTTCACTGTCACCTTCGTTGACGGTGTAACCGGTGATATCATTGCAGAGGTCGAGGTCGAGTATGGCGCTGACGCGGAAGCACCTGAAGCTCCGGATCATGGCATGTGGTATGTCTTCGATGGTTGGAACGGTGACTATACTGATGTTACCGAGGATGTCACGGTCACGGCAACTTATTGGCTGCTTGGCGATGTTGACCGCGATGGCGAAGTAACAAGTTGTGATGCTCTTATTGTCCTGCGCTACGCTATGGCGATTATAACGGAGATCGACTCCAGTGTTGCCGACGTCAATCACGACGGCGTGGTTGATTCTATTGATGCGCTGCTTATTCTCAGACATGCAATGGGAATTATCTAAGCAGTTTGAAAGCAGTAGCTTCCTTTGTGTTTTGCAGAGGAAGCTACTGCTGACCTATAAAGCCATAAAACATCAACTATTTATAGAGAGGTGCCAAGATGAGAAAAAAGTTGATCGCGGTTTTACTGACAGTATGTTTTCTGATGAGTTTATCCTTTAATGCTGTATATGCGTTGATCATGCAGCAAGCGGAACAGATTGAAACAGCAGAGGAGCAATTTGAGTTTGAGAAGAATCCTCAGTATTCGACAAAGGGAGAGTCAGCTGAGTCTACGGTAACAACGCGTAGTGATGGTGTTTGGCTTTTCCCGCTAGATGAACAATACTATAATCGCTTTACTGATTGGGCAGGTTGTCCCGGATGGGGCACTTGTGAGTTCTGCAAAACAACTCATCCTGAATGGGCACAAGGCGACCCTCACACCGGGCAGACACATGGGCATAATGGTGTCGATATTAGCGCTGCCCCAGGCACGATCGTTAAGGCTTCAGCTAGCGGAGTAGCTTATACGTCTAACAAATCGTCAAACGGTGGACGAGGTTATTATATCGTTATAGAACATGATTTAGGTAATGGATGGTCGTATTATTCCTACTACCAGCACCTGAGCGATTTCATTATTTCAAACAATACTCCGGTAACTGTTGGTCAGGAGATTGGAAAAACTGGCGCTACTGGAGGGAACTACCAACCGCATCTTCACTTTGGAATTGTTTTGGGAAGAAGTGGACAAGGAAGAAGTGCCATAGACTCTGAATATGGAAAAGGTTGGGTGACAACTCCCGGCCTTCAGGAGGGGCGAATTGTTACTAATCCCGCCCTTAACAGCCCTGCAGGCTTCCCTACTGGTTACATTAATTCGCTTAGGCCGCATGCAGGTTCGGTCATGTACACAACACATGCAAATGAGGTAAGCATCGGCGAGCATCAGCACCATTATGCGTCACAAGGAACTGGCGTTTGCACTGAGTGCGGTGAAGTATTCAATTGGCAGGCAACATATGATACATCATGTGCAAACACAGGCACAGTATTAAAGCCCGACGGATTCTATCCGCGGGACAAGATGCCCTACGATGCATCACACCATGTATTTCATAAGCTTAAAGCAGGATCCCCGGTGACCATTCTTGGTTCCTACACGAATGCATATGGAAACATCTGGTACTATATCTCATACAACAATGGGACGTCAAAAGGATATGCATATTCTGATTGGATTCAGCCGGATGCTAAACCTTCCAATATGTCCATCAGCATTACGTGGCCCAGCGAAAGCCAAACGATTCCAAAGCTTGCGCATAGAATCGGGGGCACCGTTACATCAAGCAGTTACCCGATTAAAAAAATAGAAGGTTTCTTTGACGGCCATACTAAGGCGGATGCGGTTGTATCTATAAATACCATGAGCTACAATCTCTCCACTCCTGCCTTTGATGACCAGCTTCTCTTTAACGCGCTTTCTTCCGGCAGGCACACCATCAAAATCGTTGCAACTGATTCAAACGGCGGAAAGGCGACATTGACGAGGGTGTTTTATACTGAAATGTCTCCTTGTGAAGCCGCAACGGTAACAACAGAAGATGCTAACGGCGGCAAGTATGTTGTAATGAGTTGCCCTGGAGCTAATATTAGCTACACAACAAACACTGAAATGACCGGCAGCGGGACGGGTACTGTAAGAGCTTATATTACCAATACTACTTCCTTTACGATCACAACATCTAAGAGCGGAAGATCCAACAATGTTTTAACGAAGACGATTACTGTCGATCAGGTTCAGGCACCTCAGTTTTCTGCTGTTGAATGGTATGGAGGCACAAGGATCACTATAACATCAACTCCCGGAGCACAGATCTACTACTATTTTGATGGAACTCAGCATGGAGAATACTGCGGTACATTCAATGTTGAAGATGAGTGCACCGTTTATGCCTATGCTGTTAAAAATGGTATGCGTGACAGCGCGGTTGCCAGTTTTCATGTATCGGCTATTATTCCCCAAACGCCAACTGTCCAACGTCTTGATACCGACAGCAATATAGCCGTCGGCAAGACTGCATCATTCAGCTGGGGATACGATACGGCGGCAGAAGAATTCGTTGTATCTGTTTACAAAGACGGGACTCTGTTAAGGACGGAAACGCAGCAGAGTAATGTTTACAGCATGGTGTTGTCATCTGCCGGTGTTTATGAGATCTCCGTTAAGGCAAAGAACAATATAACAGAAAGCAGTCCTAGCGAAAAGGTTTCCGTTACCGCAATGGCCCCTAGCACGGTTACGTTTTGTGATGATGACGGATCAGTACTTGCAGAATACACTGTGGCTTATGGTGATTGTGTTGGAGTTCAAACTGATCCGGCTAAGAAGGGTCATATTTTCAGAGTCTGGTATCCTGCAGACAATTATTATGAGATTCCTGTGACGCAGGATGTGACCTACACTGCAACCTATACTCCCATCGAGTACAACGTAATGTTTTACGATGTGAATGGTGCAAGGTTCGGCGAAACACAGAAGATACCTTACATGCAGAGTGCGACTCTGCCGGATTATTCATCATATGTCCCCGGAGGCTATGTGTTTGCAGGTTGGACGGTGATCGAGGCTTCCGACAAGGAGAGCATGTGTGACTATACTCATGTTGACGCAGATTTAAAGCTTCAGGCGGTTATTCGTTGGGAAAACGATAACTTCCCAATTTGCGCTTCTGTTAGCTCTGCGAATGTGATCTCAGAAGGGAATGGGGCTGTTTATAACATTGTTATAGATGCGTCAAACTGGCCGACATCAGCAAGTGAAGTGTACTTTATTGCAGCCCTGAAAACGCAGGATACTGCTGTCAGCGTATATAAGACAGTGTATGCTGATCGCGTAAGCGTTAATTTTGCAGCGAGTGAAACTAAAACCGTCACAATACCGCTTCATTATAGCGGAATTGCAAAACGAGTTGAAGTATTTGCGCTTGAACGAAAAGCAGACGATACTACCGGAAGTGCTTACTCAACGGTAGCGTCCGCGAGCATTGTTTTCAGCACTACATGGACTGACTGGTCAGATTGGAGCACAACAGCTCCGCAGGAGATTTCTGGCAGGGATATTGAAAGCAAAACTCAATACAGATATCAAACTAAAGAAACAACGACCAGTTCGAGCAGCACTATGAGCGGTTGGACACTTTATGATTCTTCTTGGGTATGGGGATCGTGGGGATCCTGGAGCAGTTGGAGCACAAATGCCCAGTCAAGCAATGACTCAACTCAAGTTGAAACAAAGACACAGTACAGGTACCGCGATAAAGAGTATACGTCTTCTACAAGTTCGTCACTAAGCGGATGGACACGAGTTGGTTCTCACGTGGAATACGGTCCATGGGGCAGCTATCAATACACAACAACAAGGCCAACAGAGTCGAATACGCTTCAAATTGTAAGCAGCTCTATAACCGGCTACAATTACTATCATTATTGCTGCAACTATTATGATGGATGTTGGAATGTTGATTCAATCCCTTATGGAAATACAAACAGCACGCATCATCATACGATACGCACAACTTCCGCTTTACCTACTTGTAATATAGGTGACATGGGAGGACACCAAGCCTATGGTGGTTCCGGTTCGGGAGCGCCAGGTTGCAGCAGCAACTTCTATGTGTGGTTTTTCGATAGTTATGAATACACCTACGTTTATCAGACGCGTACTGCAACAACGTACTATGACTATGAAAGGTGGGGCGATTGGAGCAGTTGGAGTGATAATAGTGTTTCTGCGACCAGCGACAGACAGGTAGAAACCAGAACTGTTTATCGTTATAGGACCAGAAGCCAGGTATGGACTTATTATTTCTATCATTGGACCGAGTGGTCTGCGTGGAGTGATACTCCTGTGACAGCAAACTCCAACGTAAATGTACAGACAAGGACAGTATATCGCTATAGAGACGCGGTCCCGGTGTATGATCCCGATGCCGGATCAGAGGATGTAAGCGGTAATGTTTACCATTTTGAAGGTTCGATCAGTTCCGACCAAGAACTCGTAGGAAAGATAGCTACGATAATGGTTTATCAATCCAACAACATGGATCCGAACCAATATCAAATGAAGTATGTTGGTCAGACCACGATCCTTTCAGACAACAGATACAGTATCAGCTTTATTCCTTCTAACGAGCCGACGACGGAAAGCGGCAATTATGTTGTTTCACTTGGCGTGCAGGGAACAACCGGGCTGATAAATGTTGACGTTATCGAAGCTCCAAAACCGACATACACGGTTAGATTCCTGTCGGATGACGGAACCGTGCTTTCAACTCAAACCGTTGTTGAAGGAGGCAATGCGGTCGTTCCGGCATCGCCAGAAAAACAAGGCTATCACTTTATAGGCTGGAGCGATAGGAGCACAGATATCTATAGGAATATTGATATTACTGCTCGATTTGAAAATAACCAGTATATGGTTGCGTTTGTAGATTGGGCAAACCAGAACGTAAGCTTCCAGATGTACTATTACGGCGACTCAATCACTGCTCCGTATACTCCGGAAGCAGAAGGCCGATCCTTCGTTGGTTGGGATGCTATATTGAACGATAACGCTACGGTCACTGACAACATGGTGGTTTCGGCTGTTTACGATGTTGCAACATGCACTGTTCGCTTTATGGATGGTGATGGAAATGTGGTTGAATCCCAGCAGGTTGAATACGGAGGGACGGCAAATCTTCCGGAAACGATTGAAGCCAATGGCAAAGTGTTCCTCGGTTGGAGCACAGACGTGATGTGGTGGAACGTAACAGAAGATATGGATGTTTTCCCCATTCTGGCTTATGAGGAGACTACAATTGCTCCTATGGCTAATATTGGCTCGTTCGAAAGTGGGCTTGCAACCGATGTTGAATTCACCTCCGAGGATGGCGCTGTCATTTACTATACCCTTGATGGTACAACGCCAACAACAGAAAGCGAAATCTACAGCGGAGCTATCCATCTCGAAGAAACTACTGTCATCAGCGCAATGGCAGTGGTTAATGGTAAAAACGAAAGCGAAGCTGTAAGCGTCTTCTTCGTTTATGATGATACACCCGCTGAGGATTGGTTAGGCAACGTCATTCCGTTAGATACCACGATTCTTATAGCCGAAGCGGAAGCAGATGTACCGATAGAAGTTGAGGTCAACTGCAATCTCGGGCTGATCGGTTATTCTCTTATTCTTGAATGCGACCAGAGTGTTTTCTATATTGATACGGAAGAAGATGGGACCGTCTGTATTCCTGGCGAAGCGTCCACTGTTGGCACATTCTACGTTTCTCCTTATGGTGATACCGGATGGAAGATCACTTGGATTGGCGAGGTACCTATTCAGTCGAATGGCGTCCTATTCACAATACCGCTTAAGGTTGGCGAGGAAGCGGCAGGAGGAAACTATGAGGTAACTCTCGGTTATCTTGAAGGAGATGTCTATACTCGTGAAAGTAACGAGGTTGAAATGACCCCTGAGATGGTTCATTTCAGAGGTTCTGAAGGCGCGGTTTCATTCTCACTTTCTTCTGTTGATGCCGTGCCCGGTTCGGATGCGTCTGTCGATCTTAATATTGATGGTGAGTACGAAGCGAATGCCTTGACCATAACCATCATCTTTGATGCGGAAAAG
This sequence comes from Clostridia bacterium, assembly GCA_017394835.1. GTDB lineage: Bacteria > Bacillota > Clostridia > Christensenellales > CAG-138 > UBA3857. The sequence goes on along the minus strand of JAFPXD010000062.1, from coordinate 2,347 downwards.
GTCACACTCAGCAGTGTTACAAAGGGAGAACTCTGGCTTGAGATGCTCGATCTTGATGCAACCGTCATGCAGAACACGAACACGCCAGGCATTGTTAGGCTTATGGCGATTCTGCCATCTGGTTCGATAAGTTCAAGCGGCAAGTTGTTGACGTTGAATCTGCATATCGCTGATGATGTCGAGCTCGGGACAGCTATTCCGGTAACTCTTGAAGTGTTGGAGTTCTTCACATCACCGCTTGGAGGAGAGGATATTCCAATACCGTTCAGAATAACGAATGGCGTGATACGTGTGGATTGCCTTCCTGGTGACGTCAACGGTGATGGTCAGTTGAACGCTTCTGATGTAATTCTTATCATGCGCTATGCGCTTGATATGATAGAACTTGAGCCTAGACAAATTGCAGCAGCTGATTACAACCAAGATGGTAGCATTAATGCAAGCGACGCGCTTATGCTTATGCGTAAGTGTCTGGGTATCATTTAGTGAATGAAGAGGGTGCTGCCCTCAAAACAGAGAGCAGCACCCTCGCTTCAAACGCGGGTAGCAAATGCTTGACATAAGAACCGCTTTTATGGCAAGCATTTGCTACCAAAATCAAAGGAAATGGAGGTTGTACACAATGAAACAATTCAAGGCAAAAGCTGCCCTGGCTCTATTGCTCTCATTTACGATGATCCTTGCTGTCCTACCCGGAAACGCAATGGCATCAGATGACGGTCGCGAAGAGTCAACGATTGCTGTTTCTAATGCACCAGAAGCATCACGCGGCGATTATTCTATCACGACGCTTGAGGCAATGACAGCAAGAGCAGAAGCTCTTGTTAATTATCAATGGACCCCGTCTGTTGACATTGATACATGGAACGAAAATGAATACAATGGTTCAACCGTTTTTGAACAGGGTTCGACAGTCGTTGGCGTGCCGTATACACTTTTCACAAGCGAGGTCGTTTCTTGGAGTCTGTGTTCACTTGAACAGTATATAAATGTGGCTTCTATCAACTACTCTGCAACAGCATACTGCAATTCGATGAGCGCAACAAGAACAGGCCCAGTTTACGGCTCTTGCTGCGTTGATCTTGTTTGCGAGGTCTTCGGCGGAAGCTTCATGAGTGGAAGCAGCCCTCGTTATCATAATGTAACTGCCATTAGAAACAGCAGCTATGCCACGACGCTTACTGGGCAAAAGGTTGCCGAGATTAAAGCTGGTGACGCAGTAAGCGATACTACTAAATCGCATATAATCTGGGTGGGCGATATTACCGATACACAGATTACGATTTATGAACAGACACCTCCTGTTGCAAGGAAAGTTGTTCTTGACCGGTCTTCTCATACTGACGATAATGGATTTTTTATTTACTCTGATAAGCAGTATAGTGTTGTAACGAGGAGCAATGGCATCATATATCCAAACAGCAATTCTATTATTTCCCAGTCTGAGATAGACTCTGCGGCGTCTGCTTATGGCATCTCATCAAGCAGTGAAGCCTATTCTGCTCTTCAAAGAATAAACACTTATTATGATCAGCTAAGCGGGAATCTAAGTGGAACTTTGATATTCTTTTTCGAAGGAGTAGGCAATAATTCATCATCGGATTCCAGAATGAATGCAATGTGTGTGGTGATTAAATCTGGGGAGATTAAATATGTTAATCGCAACAGCACAACAATCCCTGACTATCCATTTGATCCCTCAAAAAATGAAGGAACGGATATGCCCACAATCAAGTCAGGGGTTCATAGTTTCACAACTGTAAATCACAAGGGACAATATGCTGCATTAAACATAACTGCTGCACCAGTTCTGCGTCATAGTTCTCAGACAAATTATTACGACGGAACTTCCTACGGAATTAACATTCATCGCAGAAGCTCTGACAGCATTGCACCATCAGGTGCTTCATGGGTGAATAGCGCTGGGTGTCTACTTGTAGGCGTAACACCAAACACGAGTTCTTCTGCCAGCGAATATGCAAGGTTTATCCAAGCTGTTGGAATCGTTGGACAGACTGGAACTGCAGGTTCAACTTACACTTCATCTGTCACTGGCAAAGTGGTCGTCGATCGATCATTTGCCAATCAGTATCTTACAAATGTGGGATATTCTAATGGTGCAAGAATTAAACTTGGTGCTGATTCCATTTCTTATCCTGAACTTGTTTCTGACAGCAAGTACAGCTCTTTCAAAGGCTTCAAGGGTTACCTTTGCACATCAGATCATGTTGTCTGTTACAATCGCGATTTGGCAACGAGCCCCGGAAGAATCTATACGAGCGATTACTGCACCATCAACGATGTTTACACCAATGGATGGTGTCAGGTTGCATGCCCTTGGAATGAT
>JAFPXD010000002.1 GCA_017394835.1 Clostridia bacterium | reverse complement strand
GCCGTCGCCGTCGAGATCAACGTAGGTGAACTCGTTGTACTGGGTCTCGGTCTCGAAGTAGTTGCCGTAAACCATCTGCTCCTCGCCGGGCTCGGTGGGAACGGGGGTGGGCTCTACGGGAGGCTCGGTGGGCTCCACGGGAGGCTCGGTGGGCTCTACGGGAGGCTCGGTGGGCTCTACGATCACTTCGCTGGTGAATTCGACTTCGTCAATGGCGAAATAGTCGCCGGTGGGGTTGACGGAACCGTCCTTCGTGTAGGACCAGGTGAGAACATACTCGCCGTCCGCTTCGAAGGTGTAGGTGTAGGACTCCCAATCGTTATCGAGAGCGCCGTAATAGAGGACCTGCTCATCGTTTACGTAGAAGTCGCAGTGATCCCAGTAGGTGTAAGAGCCTTCGCCCCAAGCCATGAAATCAAAGGTGATCTCATCGCCCGCAACAGCATTGACGGTGGTGGTGAGGGTGGAGGTGGTGGCGCCAACGCCCTTGTTGCCGGACCAGGCCGCCCAACGATTACCATCCTGGAAGACTTCCCAGGGATAGTAGGACTCGTCAGTCTCGAAGTGGAGAGTGCCGCCCTCTACGTTCAGAGCCTCGTCAAGGGAGGGTACGTAGGGCGGCTCGCCGTTAGGATCGGTGATGGTGACGTTGACCGCGTCATTCGAGCCCTGGAGGGTCACGACGAACTCATAGGTGTAGCCGGCGAGGAACTCGTAATCATTCTGCCTGCCGCCTACGTTGCCCTGAGCGGAAGCGATCCACATACGATCGCCGGGAGTCGGGTTGGTGATGCACCAGTCATAGACGCCCGCGGGGACCTCGATAGCAACGCTCGCGCAGCTTACGATGTTCGCGGTGGTAAGAACGCCGTCCGCGTTCTCGGGGATCTTGTACTCGAACTCGGCATAGATGGCCTCGTCAGCGTCGCCGCCGGTAGTCAGACCGCCGGTCGCGGGGATGATCGTGCCGTAAGCAGTCGCATCCGCGTCAAGGAGCATCTGATAGCCGGTGCCGTCCTCCCAATGATCTTCGGGAACATTGAGGATTACGGTAGCAAAGCCCTCAGCGGGGGGAGTGGGAGGCTCGGTGGGATCAACGGGCTCGGTGGGATCGACGGGCTCGGTAGGATCTACGGGCTCACCCTCGGCATTGATCTCAACGAGGTCAATGTTGAGGAAGAACATATCCGTTACGTTGAAATGACGGATCGCGAAGTACACGGTCTCGCCCGCATAATCGGAGATGTCAACGGTCTTCTGAGTGTAGGTGCCGGTAGCAACAGCCTCGGGCATGATGACGTCCATCTCGTCGATGTCCGCGGTGTAGCCCGCATAGACGGCATAATGCTCAGCGGCATAGCTGGCGTCCTGGCCCGCTACGTAGAAGGTAAGGGTGGTAGCATTGGCGGGAAGCTCAACGGCAGGCATGATGGCCCAGTTATCCGGGGTCAGAGCAGTGTAGCTGTCGTTGTCATAGGAAGCGGAGTAGATGAGGCCTTCGCCCTCATACGCAGTCATATGAGGAGTCACGCTGTAATCACCCTGCCACTCCCAGTTGTAACCGTCGCCGTCACTGTCGATGAAAGACCAGTTGCTGGGAGCGGTCTCGAAATCGTAAGTGACCACAGCGGTCTTGAGCGAACCGGCGGTCTTGTTGTCAACAACGGTAGCCTTGCCGGACCTGCTCGCTTCCTTCGCGAGTGCGCTCATGGGGATGAGAGCCATCACCATAAGGACCGCGACGAGAATGCTGAGGATTCTCTTTGTCATAGGTTTTTCCTCCTATCTAATAATTTGTAAACTTGAACGCGGCTTTCGCCCGCCCTTTTATCCCGAAAGGGCGAGCTACTGCCTATATCCATTTACACAAGTATATTGTAACATCAAATTCGCATTCTGTCCATAGGTATGACGCAAAAATGAAAAAAAATTATGAGGGAAAAGGCGCGTGAAAACGGAGCGGAAGGGAGGAAAAAAGGTCGCGTGGCTTAAAAAAATCAGATACAGCATGGGATTTTTCGAATAATCAGCGATGGAATCGCCGATTATCGGGAGATTTTGAGAGCTTCGAACAAGCGGGTAACGGCAGCGCCGATGAGGAAAAAGAATCAAGGGGGAGCGGAGGGCGGATCATGGCAAAAGGATATTCGGCTGTCTTTTGTTTTTCCTCCCGGATCGGTGGGCAAAATCGTATTCCGCGGGAGCGCATGACGAATGATCCCGCGGCGGACGGCTTGATTATGAGCGTTCCGCGGGAGCGCATTCCGCTTTCTCCCGCGGCGACAGACTTGTTTTTTTGCGTTCCGCGGGAGCGCATGACGCTTTCTCCCGCGGCGCACGGCTGAAAAAGCCAAGCAGTTGGCGTTTTTTTAACGGCGGTCGCCCTTTCGGGGTTCGACTCCCTTATCTTATGACCAACAAAAAACAGCGCCGCGATGCGGTGCTGTTTTTTGTTGGTACCTGGTAGGGGAGTCGTAACCCCCACGCAGCGAGCTTGTTTTTTGCATCAGCTTCTTCTATGCCGCTGCGTCTAAAAAATCCGCTTGCGCGGATTTTCGAGGGGTACGACAGTCGCTTACAGATAATACAAACAAAGACGATGCATTCTGCATCGTCTTTGTTTGTGGTACCTGGTAGGGGAGTCGAACCCCTGTTACCGCCGTGAGAGGGCAGCGTCCTAGGCCACTAGACCAACCAGGCATATTCGGTTCGTCAAAAGACATGCATTATTATACAGTAATATTCGCTCCTGTCAATAGTTTTTAATAATATATTGTGCGGCGAACCGTTCATTCGCGGAGGCTTGGGACGCCCCCCAACCTATTACAATGCTTCCGTTCCGCCTTCCGCTATCGCAAGGAAAAGCTCCGCGGTGACGGGCACAAGCGCGTCCGGGTATTCATAGCGGGCGGTGTGGAGGGGCGGCGTATCCTTTCCCGAGCCTATCCCCATGAAGCAGGCGCGCGTCCTGCGCCCGTAATGGCCGAAATCCTCCGACCAGCGGAAGGGCACGGGAGCATATCCGAATGGTATCCCGCGCTTTGCCAGCAGTTTTTCAAGCGAAGTCACGAGCCCGTCGTCGTTCACCGTCGCGGGGAAGGGATCGTATTCCGCGAAAGCGACCTTCAGCCGTTCGTCCGATGCGTTCGTACGTTCGTCCGACGCCATCGTACGAGCGTACGAACAGGCGAAGTTTTTCAGCTCCTCAAAGGCTTTTTCATTCTCGCTCCTGAGCGTCACCCAGAGCTCCCCTGCGGAGGCGGCTACTCCGAAGGCCTTCTCCCCAACCCTCATTCCGACCACCGTCGCAAGGGTCATGCACCCGTATTTCGCCGTGAGTTCGCGGGCGTATTCGGGTATTCTGACGGCAAGACGGGCTAACGCTTCGGTGGGGTTCACGCCGTTTTCGGGGTATGCGGCGTGCGCGGGCGCGCCGCGCATTGCGATCTCGAGCCCGCAGGAGGCGCAGGCAAAAGTCCCCCTCCTCAAAACGACCCTGCCGAGCTCCTCTCCGGGGATATTGTGTGCGCCGTACATCGCGGAAACGTTCTCCTTATCGAAAAGACCCATGCAGGCGGGCGCCCCGAAGCCCGTTTCCTCGGCGGGCTGGAAAAGAAGTATCACGTTCCTTCCCACGCGGCGGCCTTCCAGCAGCAGCGCGAGCCCAACGAGCGCGGCGGTGTGCCCGTCGTGCCCGCAGAGGTGACAGGCCCCGTTTTCAGTTGGAACGGCGTCGAGATCTGCGCGGAATGCTATGGTCTCCTCCGCCCCCTCGCGGTGAACGGCATAAATGTATTCGCCCTCATCGTGCAGCTCAAGAGAGGTGTGCTCCCGCAGGAGCTTCATAACGTATTCCCTCGTCGCGCGCTCGCAGAACGCCGGCTCCGGCGTTCCGTGGAGGCGGCGCCTCGCCTCGGTCATAAGCCTTACGGCCTCGTCCCTTTCCATCAGTTCCCCATCCTTTCTATGTAATCGGCAAGCTCGCGCGCCTCTTCCCCGCCCTGTTTCAGGGCGGCGGCCATTTCCTTCGCATCATAGCGGACTCCGTGAAGCAGCGCAGCGATCTGCCCGGGCAGATCTGCGTTAAGCGCGTCCGTGGACATTTCCGCCCGTGCAATGCGGCCGCCGCGAAGCGAAAGCATGAGCCGCATCTCGCCGAAACTCAGGCGTTCGGAATACTCCACGTCGAACACGGGCGAAGCGCCGAAAAGATGTTCCCAGGAGCGGTGTTTTTCGGTGAGCGCCTCTATCCTTTCGAGCGCGCTTTCATCGAATACAAGCTCCTCCGCTTCGCCGAGCGTTCCCAAGAATTCGCGTATGACCGCCTCACGCAGGGCTTCGACCGTCACGGGGGCGAGCTCCGAAAGGTTCACCACGCGCGATCTCACGCTTGCGATGCCCTTTGCCATCAGCTTTTTCTTGGAGGGCGAAAGGTATTTCGGGAGCTTATCGAGCTCCGCCGACACGAGCAGAGTCCCGTGCATGCCGCGGGCGACCCCCGAAAGCGCGTAGGCGCAGCCGGAAAACTTGCGTCCTTCCGCGGTAAAATCGTTCCTGCCGCTCACCTCGGCGTCTATCCCGAGGCTCTTCACGGCGCGGATTATTATGCCGTTGAACAGCGCCTTATCATAATGCTTTTCATCCGTGATGAAAGAGAAATTGAGGTTCCCCCCGTCGTGATAGACCGCTCCCCCGCCCGTGTGGCGGCGGACGAGCTGAACCCCGTCCTTCTCCATACGGTCAACGGCGCATTCCCGCCATGCGTTCTGGTTCCTGCCTATTATGACGGCGTTTTCGTTCACGTAAAAATACAGCGTCACGCCGTCCATAGTCCCCGCGCGGTACTGTTCAAGCAAATATTCATCCTGTGCGAGGTTCACCCGGCCGTCCCCGCTGCGGCTTACAAGCAATCTGTTCATGCCGTGATTATACCGCCCGCAGCGAGCATTTTCAAGTTGAAAGACGGAAATATCGTGGTATAATGATAAAAACGGAAGGAGACGATGATATGATACTGTTGGCTTCGGAAGGCTCCGCGGCGGAGCGCGTTTTGAAAACGATAGGCGATATAGGGATAAAATACGGTTTGAAGCTGCTTGCGGCCGTCGCCGTGATAGTGGTGGGGCTGTGGCTCACGAAGCTCGCGGTAAAGCTGCTCGAGCGCTCCAAATGGTTCGGCAAAATAGACAGGGACGCGCGCGCGTTCGTTAAGAGCGCGATCAAGATAGCGCTCACCGTAATGGTCATAGTGACCGCGATCGCGATAATGGGCGTGCCCATGGCCTCGATAGTAGCCGTGATAGCAAGCTGCGGCGTGGCGATAGGCCTCGCGCTGCAGGGAAGTCTTTCCAATTTCGCGGGCGGGCTCATGCTGGTGCTGTTCAAGCCCTTCCGCGTGGGCGATTACATCCAGGCGAACGGGCAGGAGGGCACGGTCGAGGAGATAGGCGTGTTCTCCACCAAGCTCATCACTGTCGATAACCGGCAGGTGGTAATGCCCAACGCGGGGCTTTCCAATTCGGTGCTCGTCAACGCGACGCATTTTGACGAGAGGCGCGTGGATATTTTCTTCCGCGTTGATCCCGATGCGGACAGCGACGCGGTCGTTTCTGCGCTGCGCCTTGCCGCCGAAGCGCAGGCCAAGCGCGATCCCGTCAAGCCCGTTGAAACGAGGCTCGATTCCTACGGCGAAAGCTTTGTCAAATACCACGTCAAGGTCTGGTGCAAGACCTCCGATTATTGGGAGCTCTACTACTCCCTTGCGGAGGACTGCAAGCGCGCCCTGCAGGAGAACGGGATAAGGTTCTCCGTCCAGCAGGTGGAGATGCGCAAATAACCGCTCCGCCGCCTTTGTCACGATAAGGAGGCATATATGAGCCAATACCGTTATACGTCCGTAAACCATCCGGAATCGTTTGATTTTCACGATTCCGTATTCAGGCTCGGCCGCGTAGGCGATACGGAGATCGCCGTTTGCGTTCAGGCGCTGAATATAAGCAAAGCCGCGGAGCAGAACCCGTATGAATGCGATATGGAAATACAAACGGCGCATATAGTGTTCCGCGGCGTAAGCGAATTCGTTTACGACCCGGGAAGGGTCTGGGAAAGGGATGCAGAAGGAAACTTCGCGCCCGTGGGGCCGAAGATACTCTTCCGCGGGAAGGAAGCCTATTCAAGATTTGAGGATGACCTTTCAGAGGGAGCGATGATAATCTGTCACAGCATAGTCGAAGCAGATCACTTCGAGATCGACGGCACCGGCAAAGGACCGTATTTCTTCGTTTCCTTCAAAGCCGAAGAGGTCGTGATCGAATGGGATGATTACCGCGGACCCGCGTGGTATGAAAAACGGGACCGCTGAATAAAAGGTCTTCCGAAGCATGATAAAGAGGCCGGAGCGCATCGCTTTACGCTGCGCTCGATCGGCCTCTTTTTATCATCTTTCACGGCCTTTTCACATATCCTTCCCTATGGATGTTTTCGGCACGGCAATGGCTTTTTTCATGCTCGGCGCGGGCGCGATCCTGACAGTCCGCACGGGCTTTTTTCAGTTCACGCATTTGGGGAAGGCGCTCCGCTCGCCGTTCCGCCGCAGCGATAAGAAGGGCGGCGTTTCACCCTTCGGGGCTTTGGCTACGGCGCTCGGAAGCTCTGTTGGCACGGCGAACATAGCGGGGGTCGCGGGGGCGCTTGCGATAGGCGGCCCCGGCGCGGTGTTCTGGATGTGGGCTGCGGGGCTTTTGGGCATGGCGACGAAGCTTGCCGAGGTCGCGCTCGCCATGAGATACCGCCGCCGGGAGGGAACGGGATACGCCGGCGGCCCCATGTATTATATGGAAAGGGCCCTTCCCCTCTTCGGCAGGGGGTTCGCCCTCGTTTTTTCGGCCGCGGGCTGCGGCGCGGCTATGATCGGCACGGCCCTCGTTCAAGGCAATACCTCGGCGGAGGCGGCCTGCTCCCTCGCCCGTTGCGCAGGCGCGGCGTTCGCCTGCAAGCCCCTTTTCGGAGCCGTGACGGCGCTTGCCGCAGGCGCGGTCATTTTCGGCGGGGCGCGCCGCACTGCGGCCTTTTCGGAAGCCGCGGTGCCCTTCATGGCAGGGGCTTACGTCATCGCCGCCTGCTGTGTTGCCGCCGCTCACCGCGATATGCTCTTGCCCGCTTTCAAAAGCATTATTACGGGCGCATTCAGCCCCCGCGCCGCGGCGGGAGGCGGCATCGGTGCGCTTAACGCCCTCAGGGTGGGCGTCGCAAGGGGCGTCTATTCCAACGAAGCGGGCGTGGGCTCCGCGCCCATAGCGCACGCGGGCTCATCGGAGACCGACCCCGTAAAGCAGGGCATGATGGGCGTTTTCGAAGTCTTTGCCGATACCATAGTCATGTGCACGCTCACCGCCCTCGCAATACTTGCGAGCGGCGCCGGCAGCTCCGGAGCCGCGGGGCTCGCCGCCGCCGAAGAGGCGTTCGCATCGGTCATGGGCCCGCGCGGCGGGGCGGCTTTCACAGCCGTTTCATCGCTGCTGTTCGCATTCACATCGCTCACGGGGTGGGAGCTCTACGGCGAAAAATGCCTCTCCTACCTCACGGGGGGCCGCTTCACCGCCCTGTTCCGCCTCGCGTTCCTTGCGCTCATACCCATTGGAGCCGCCGCGGAGCCCCGCATCGCGTGGCTGCTCGGCGAGCTCTTCAACTATCTCATGGCGCTGCCGAACACGATCGCGCTCCTTCTTCTTTCGGGAACCGCGGCGGGGCTCGTCCGCCAATATAAATTGTTTGAAAAATCTCCGCGGAAGGGTTATAATAAGGGGTAATACGATTATAAGGAGCAATATGGCAAACAAGGTCAACGGAAACCTTAACGGCGTCCGCTCCGCAGTGGCGGAAAGGATACGCGCGTTATACGATATAAGAATGGGGCTCAAGGAGTTCGCCTCCTATGAGCTTATTGAGGCTATGTCCGCCCTCACGGGGGAAATAGGCAGGGAGATCTCCGTCTATATCGCGCGCGACGGGCATATCGTTGATGTTTCCGTCGGGAGCGACAGCAAGGTGGATATGCCCGATATGCGCCTTGTCCGCAATGAGGACAGGCTCTGCGGCGTGCGCTGTCTGCACACCCATCCCGGCGGGGACGGGCGCCCCTCCGGGGTCGATCTCGGCACGCTCCGCTCCATGCGGCTCGATTCGATGGCGAGCGTGGGAGTTCTGGATGGGAAGCCGACCCAGCTTTACGCCGCCTTCCTCGGCGACGAAAACGAGGACGGAATGCGTGAAGCGCTCGTTTACGGGCCGCTCCGCCCCTATAAGCTGCCCAATGCGGCGCTCGTTGCGGAAATATTCGAATCGGACGACCGGTTCCGCTCCGTCACGCGCGAGGTGCGCGATACGGAGCCGGAAAAGGCGATCCTTGTGGGAATAGAGAGCGGCGAAGGCTATGATACGGTCGAGGAGCTGAAGGAGCTCGCACTGACCGCGGGCGCCCGGATAGCGGCGAAGGTCGTGCTCTCGCGCAGGCCGATAGACAACGCGACCTACGTGGGCTCCGGCAAGGCGGAAGAATTATCCCTTCTCGGGAGCGAAAAAAACGCGGATCTGTTCATATTCGACGATGAGCTCACCGCGATCCAGCAGAGGAACCTCGAAGAGATACTCGGCGCTCCCGTAATAGACAGGACGACCCTCATACTTGACATATTCGCCTCCCGTGCGCAGAGCCGCGAAGGAAAGCTGCAGGTCGAGCTTGCTCAGCTCAAATACCGTCTCCCCCGCCTGCTTGGGCAGGGCCGCGTACTGTCAAGGCTCGGCGGCGGCATCGGCACGAGGGGCCCCGGCGAAAAGAAGCTCGAGATCGACCGAAGGCGCATCCGCCGCAGGGTGTATGAGCTGGAGGAGGAGCTTCGCGGCATAGCGAAACAGAGGGAGCTCCGATCGGAAAGCCGCAGGAGCGGCAGAGCGCCCCTCGTTTCCCTCGTCGGCTACACCAACGCAGGCAAGAGCACCCTTTTGAACACGCTGACGGACGCGGGCGTATTGGCCGAGGATAAGCTTTTTGCGACTCTCGATCCCGTCGTTCGCAAGCTCGAGCTCCCCGGCGGCTCGGAGATAATCCTTTCCGATACGGTCGGCTTTATAAACAAGCTCCCGCATGAGCTGATAAACGCGTTCCGCTCCACTTTGGACGAGGTCTCGCGGGCGGACGTGATCCTGCACGTTATAGACGTTTCCTCCGGGCATCATGAAAAGCAGATGCGCGTAGTTGAGGAGGTGCTGGGCGAACTCGGCGCCGGCTCCACCCCCCGCATAGAGGTATTCAATAAATGCGACCTGTTGGAAGAGGTCCCCAAGGGCGGCCGCAGCACGGCGCAGAAGCGCGTTTTCATAAGCGCGAAGAACGGCGAAGGCACAGACGAGCTGCTCAGCGCGGTGGAAGCGCTTATCAACTCCCGCAAGGCGGAGGTCGATATAGTGATCCCGTACAGCAAATATGAGGCGGTGAGCTTCATCCACAGCGTCGGCGCGGTGATCGAGGAGGAGCATCTGCCCGAAGGCACGCGCATAAAAGCGTATCTTGAGCAGGCGGATGCGGGGCAGCTCAAAAAACTGCTGTAAGCGTTCCCGTTCACCTCATCCCCGGGGCCTCAAACCCGGGCGGCGCCTTCCTTAAAGGCGGGAAAGGCAATAAGGAAAGGAGAGTTTATGAAAATAATCACCATCGAAGGCATTGACGGAAGCGGCAAGACGGTTCAGTTCGAGCTGCTCAAGCGCAATCTCGAAGAGCGCGGCTTCACCGTCGATACGCTCGGTTTTCCCGATTACGCCTCATTTTTCGGCGGGCAGGTAGGGCGGTATCTTTCCGGGGAGGAGGGCGTTTACGCCACTGAAATAGATCAGAAGAGCATGGCGCTCTGGTTTGCGCTCGACCGCTGGGAAGCGTTCAAGAACCGTGAAGAGGGCGATTTCGATTTCCTCATAATCAACCGCTACGTGCTTTCGAACGCCGTCTATCAGAGCATACGCGACCGCGATCTTGACAAGCCCGATATTATCGACTGGGTGTTCGAGCTCGAATACGGGCATTTCGGCCTCCCCCGCCCCGCGCTCAACATATTCTTTGACGTTACCCCCAAGCGCGCGGGCTCCAACGTTGACAGCAAGGGCTTCCGCGATTACGTGGGCGAAGGGCGCGACGTTTACGAAGCGAGCCTCGGCATTCAGGAGCGCGCCCGCAATATGTATATCAGAGCGGCGGAGCGTTACGGCGACGTTGAGATGATAAACTGCATGGAGGGTCCCTCCATGCGCCCGCGCGAGGAGATAGCCCATGACGTTATGCGCGCGCTCTCCCGCCGCGGTCTTATCTGAAAAAATACTGCTGACGAAAGGGAAAAGCATGGAAACAAGGATATTGGGGCACAGGGGCGCTTCCCATTACGCGCCCGAAAACACTCTCCCCGCGTTCGAGCTCGCGCTCGAGCAGGGAGCGGACGGAGTCGAGCTTGACGTTCATCTTTCAAAGGACGGCAGGCTGATCGTCATGCACGATGAGCGCGTCGATCGCACGACCAACGCTTCGGGCTTCATAAAGGACTTCGATCTGGAGGAGCTGAAGGAGTTCGACGCCTGCAACGGCATGGGCGGTTTCCGCGGGGTCAGGATCCCCACTCTGGACGAGGTCTATGAGCTCTTCCACAGCACGGATAAGCTCATCAACGTGGAGATAAAGACGGATATAATCGATTATCCCGGCGTCTGCGATAAGCTCCTTGCGCTGGAGCGCGAATACGGCATGACGGGCAGGATAATCTATTCCTCCTTCAACCACTACACCGTTTCCGAGCTGCTTCATAAATGCCCGGAGGCGAAGGTCGGCCTGCTCTATATGAGCATAATCCGCGAGCCCTGGGATTACGCCGCGCGTATCGGCGCCGCCTGCCTGCATCCGCACTACATCACCCTTTCCCGCACTCCGGATATGGCGTCGAAGTGCCGTGAGCTCGGGATGGAAACGAACGTATGGACGGTCAACGAATCCGCCTGGATGGAGCGCCTTGTGAAGATGGGCGTAACGAGCCTCATCACCAACCGCCCCGACCTTGCGAGGACGGTCGTATTCGGCAAATAAGCTATGAAGATCTGGGGCAGAATAAGAAAAAACAACCGCACGGTGAAGGACGTGACCGTTACCGTGCACGTAAAATCCGCCTATGAAGTCGAGGACTGGGGAGAGCCTATGGCGCGCCTCTGTCACGACCTCAATCTTTCGCGCCCCGTGATACTCACGAAGCACGAAAGGGAGCTCGAACAGTTCTCTCACACGGCCTTCTATCCCGGAGACTTCCTCGAAAGGGTTGATTTCGACAGGCTGGAGATAGAACTGTTCTGAACAAGCAAAAGCGCTTTGAGCGGGATGCATGCATCCCGCTCTTTTTTTTATCAAAAACCGCGCCGCGCATCTTTTCAATCCCCGCTCTCATGTGATATAATATTGTTTATGAATGAAAGGAACGCCCATGAAGCGCCGTCACTACCGCATACATTACAACGATAAGTCGCATCCCATGCGCAGGGTCAAGCACCGCGAGATACCATGGGGCAGCATTGCTTTGGCGCTGCTCGGGCTCCTGATCGCCGGCGCCTGCGCCTATGCCGTCGTGTGGTGGTTCCGCTCGGGGGGCTCGTTAGACCTCTTCCCGTGGCTGAATGGCGAATAAGCGCTCCTCCCATAATAAGAAAGGCATTATTGGTAAGATGAAAAAGACTGCAAGGATAGTTGCTCTGGTGCTCGCCGCGCTCTTCGTGATCTCGACCGTTTACGCGATAATAGCGATGGCTCTGCGCTGATCTTAAAAGGACTTCGGATTTAAATCCGGGAAAGGAAACAACATGGAACGCTTCAGTTACAGGTCCTGCACCGGGACCTCCGAGATCGCCGCATACGTGTGGCTGCCCGAAGGAAAGCCCGCCGCCGTCATCCAGATAGTGCACGGCATGGCGGAGCACGCCTCGAGGTATGACGATATAGCCCGCTGCTTTGCCGATGCGGGTTACGCCGTATATGCCGAGGATCATTTGGGTCACGGCGATTCGATAAACGGCGAGGGCGTGAAGGGCTATTTCGCCCCCGAGCACGGCTGGGACTGCGTCGTGAACGACGTAATGACCCTCCACGGCATTATAAAGGAAAGGCATCCCGGGCTGCCCATGGTGCTCTACGGGCACTCGATGGGCTCCTTCCTTGCGCGCACCTGCGCTTCCCGCTTCCCCAACGAGTTCGACGCGCTCATTTTCTCCGGCACCGCGGGGAAAAACCCCGTGCTTGGCATCGCGCACGCAATGGCCAACGCGAACGCAAAAAGGAACGGCGGCAAAGTCCCCGATGAAAAGCTGAACGGTATGGCCTTCGGCGCGTATTTGAAGCGCATAAAGAACGCGAGGACTCCCTTCGACTGGCTCACCCGCGATAACGCCATAGTCGATGAATACATAAAGGACGATCTCTGCGGCTTCACGTTCACCTCCGCCGCGTTCCGCGATCTGTTCGAGGGCCTCGGCGAGATCGCGGGCAAAAAATGGGCGCAGAAGGTCGCGAACGTGCCCATCTGCCTGATAGCCGGCAAGGAGGACCCCGTGGGCTCCTACGGCAAGGGGGTCGTCGAGGTCAGCGAGGATCTCTTAAAGACCGGGCATACAAAGGTGGTGCTCCAGCTTTACGAGGGCGGCAGGCATGAGATGCACAACGAGATAAACCGTGACGAGGTCTATCGCGGGCTGCTCGCCTTCCTCAGATCGGCAGTCAACAGCGGAAAATGAGGCAAAGCGCATGGGGCTCGACTTAAGGGCCGATACCCACGCCGATAATAAGCCCGTTCAGCACCTGCTTTTAAAGCACGGCTTCCGTTACTGCGGCATCATCCGCGTTACTGACGGCTCGAAGCGCTTCGCCTATCAGCTCGAGCTGGACTGAAGCGCAAAAACCCCGGGAATAACGGCAATTCTCAGGTTCCGAGAGTGATTTTTCGGGCCTGTGGGTGTTATTCTCACTCCCAATGCGGTAGAATTCGGGCAGTGAATAAAAGCGAACGGAGGGATTCTAATGGAAAAGAATACGATGGGCGCGTTCATCGCCGCTCTGCGAAAGGCTTCGGGCATGACTCAGAAGGAGCTTGCCGAAAGGCTCAACGTTTCCGATAAGTCCGTTTCACGCTGGGAGCGTGACGAAACGGCGCCCGATCTTACGCTAATACCCGTTATTGCGGAAGTTTTCGGCGTCACGGCGGACGAGCTTTTGCGCGGCGAACGCAGGCCGGCGGAAAAGCGTGACGCGGAAACCGAGGGAAAGGAGCATGCCTTCTCCGCAAGATCGGAAAGGGAGCTTGAGCGCCTGCTTAAAAGGAGCCTCACCAAATTTACGATAAACAGCATCATCTCCGTAAGCATTGCGGCGCTGGGTTTTATCCTCTCGGCAATACTCTTTTTCAGCCTGGACAACTACATCTATTTTTCGGTCTCCTCGTTGGCGGGCAGCGTGCTGCTTGCAGCCGGGCTCGTCTGTGAGATAATTTTCACGATAAAAGCCGTTGCCGCCGCGAACGACGCAGAGGTCAAGGAATACCCCGGCGCCGCGCTCTATATGAAAAAGGTCACGTGGACGGCGGCCATTGCCTTCATGGCAATATTCCTCGTGCTTGCCTCGTGCATCGGCGGCAGTATAGATGGTTTAGAGATCGATGGTTTAGTATTGATAACTTGCTTGTTCTTTGCCCTTCTGCTCTGCGGCGCGGCGTGCATAGTGATAAAGGGTATTCTCGATAAGCGCTGAGGCAAAATTGATCCCAAGAGGAGGACCCATATGAAAAAACTGCACAAGATATTAGCGGCGGTGCTCGTAATGCTTATGCTCGCCGCCATGCTCCCCGTCTCCGCTTCCGGCACGCGCACGAGCGCGCCGCTGACCGAAGCGCAGAAGACCGCCAAGCTCTCGAAGCTCATGGATTTCAATTCCAGATTGGTCGAAACAGCTTCCCGTTTCCCCTCCCCGCAGGAGGTCCGCGGCGACGATCCCTATGCGCTCTGCAGGATAATAGTCAAGTATCACGGCAGGCTTGACACAAGGGGCGCTCTCGCCTCCGTTTCCGGTTACAACGATTGGAACGTGCTCTGGTATTCCTCCCCCGAGGAGGCCCGCAAGGCCGCGGAGGCCTTCCGCAAGACGAGGGGCGTCGAATGGGCGGAGCCCGACATTCTGATGAGCGTCTGCGCTTCTCCCGGCTCCTCCTCCTTCAAGTCCTGGGGCTTCGGCGCAAGCTACGTGAACGCCTTCAACATGAACGAATGGCTTTACGCGAAGTACGGCAGCAATATGTCCAACTTCCCCGAGGTGATAGTCGCCGTTGTCGATACCGGCTGCGATCAGAGCCATCCCTTCCTCGCGGGTAGGACGGTTCAGGGCTACGACGTTTACGATGACGATTTCACCCCCACGGATAACCATTCCCACGGCACCCATGTTTCGGGCACCATAGTTGACGGCACCCTTCCCAACGTGAAGGTAATGCCCGTCAAGGTATTGGGCGACGACGGCTACGGCTCCAACCTTTCCGTCAGCCTCGGCATGGAGTACGCCTATCTGCACGGCGCTCACGTTGAAAACTGCTCCCTGGGCGGCCTGTGCGACGCGGATGACGGCGAGGGCCACAACATGATGGCCGAGGTCATCAACGCCGCCTTCGACAACGGCACGACCGTCTGCGTCGCGGCGGGCAACGATTCCGTTGACGCCATCGACTTCTGCCCCGCGAATATCGCGAGGGCGTGCACCGTTTCCGCCACCACCAGCTCCAACGGCCTCGCCTATTTCTCCAATTACGGCGAGATAGTTGACGTTGCCGCCCCCGGCGACAGCATTTACAGCTCCGTTCCCGGCGGCTCCTTCGAATATAAGAGCGGCACCTCCATGGCAAGCCCCCACGTCGCGGCCGTCGCGGCCATGATAAAGTCCGTCGATCCCGATATGTCCGCCGACGCGGTGGTTGAGATCATCAAGGGCTCCGCAAAGAGCGTCAGCTTCACCAACGCCGGCACGGGCCTCGCCTGCGTGACCGATCTGTTCAAATACGATCTCTACGTCAACGCCGAAGGCGGCGCGCTCCATTTTACCTCCTCGGGCAATTATCCCTGGGCGATCGAAAACGGCGTCGCAGCCAGCGGCAACACGGGCGTGAACTCCTCCTCCTCGTCGCTGACCTGCAAGCCCGTAGTGGGCGAGCTCGTTTCAGTCACTTTCGATTACAAGGTCTCCAGCGAATCGAATGCCGACTACCTCCGCCTCAAGGTGAACGGCGCTCAGGTGTTCGAGACGAGCGGCGAGAGGGATTGGCAGACGGCGACTGTCGCGATCGACGCCGAAAACCCCACCCTCGTTTGGGAATTCTCCAAGAACGCCTCCGGCGCCTCCGGCAGCGACAGGGCGTGGATACGCAACGTCCGCGTTTCGAGGAGCCTTACCGAAGCCGTTAACCTCTTCCCCGGCGAAGTCCCCTTCGTCTCCGTCGGCAACTACCCGTGGATCGACGATCTTCCCGCAGGCGCGGCTAAGAGCGGCAACGCGGGCGCGGACGGCACCTCGTCGGTCATGACGACCTCCGTGACCCTCATAAAGGGCATGAAGATCCGCTTCGATTATAAGGTAAGCTCCGCCGCAGGCGATAAGCTCACCGTCAAGATCAACGAGCAGGACGTGCTCGTTTCCGGCAGCACCGACGGCTTCATCCGCTTCTCCTGGATCGCCCCGCGCTCCGGCGACTACGACCTCAAATTCATCTATTCCAAGAACGCTTCGGGCTCCGCGGGAAGCGACTGCGCGTGGATCAGGAACTTCTGCTTCCACCACACCTTCGTTTCCGTGATAAACGGCAGCGAGCAGCACCTCCCCTTCGACAACAACAACGAGGAATTCCCATGGATCGCCAAGCACGATTACGCGATGTCGAGCAATCTGCAGGAGGACAGCTCCGAAAGCTTCTTCACCCTCACGCTCGATATGCAGGCGGGCGAAACGCTCACGTTCCAGTATTCGGTCAGCTCCGAGGCGAATTACGATAAGTTCCACTTCTTCGTTGACGGCGTTGAAAAGGTGACCGAATCCGGCGAGATCGCATGGAGGGAATACACCTTCACCGCCGCCTCCTCAAAGACGTATGAGTTCAAGTGGAGCTACACGAAGGATTCCTCCGTCGATAGGTACGAGGACTGCGCAAAAGTCAAGAACGTGCTCTATTCCGGCACGATCCCCGCCCCCACCCCCAACGGCGATGCGAACTCCGACGGCGTGGTTGACGGCGCGGACGCTCTGCTCATACTGCGCTGGTCGATGGGCCTCGTCGATGAGGCGGATATCGACCTTGTTATGAGCGATATTGACGGCAGCGGCGTTGTCGATGCAACGGACGCCCTCATCGTGCTGCGCCTGGCGATAGGGCTGCGGCGTCTGTGACCGTCCGCGGCGAGCGCCGCAAAGCCTTTATATCGGTTTCTACCCAAAAAGGAAAACTTACAACAAAAGTTTACACTAAGTACTACATCAAGACTTTGACTCTAGCTGTAGCGACTGTAGCAGTAGTTGCTGTGGTTGCTAGTGATGGCCTAACAACGCCTGCAGTTGCATCGTTTGTGTATGCAATGGTCCAGTAAGGAGGGTCTATTTATGAAGAAAGTTTTGAAACCTATTATCATTATTGCAGTTGCTGTATCAGCATTGATGCTGGTATGCGTTATTCTCCATTTTTCGGGCTCCAACACGCCGGTTTTTAAGATCTTCGGAAGCTTGGATGAGCTATCGTGCTTCGATTCGTATGATACTTCCGAGATTCCCGACAGGTCGGATCTTGTTGAAGGATTGACAATCAAAGACAAGAGGTGCTTCGAGGTGGATTTCAATGGAACTGCATACAGCATTTATGCTTATGTCTTTGAAACGCCCGAAGACGCAGCAGCTTTTGCAGGAAGATACAGAAAGACCGATCGAAGTAATTGCGCAAGCTATATCATCAGTCAAGACGATAAAGCTCTGCTTTATATCGGAGGAGTCTCCCAAAACAAAGCATTTATAGAATATCTCTATGATCACCTCAGTATCGAGATCGATTATTTGGCTGCGGATGAGTTGGACCCCTAAGTTATACTTGGCCCTCGGTCTTCCTTAAAAAAGGAAGCTCCCGGGATACGCCCGAGAGCATATGAATGAACAAAGAGCCGGGGACGGAGCGACCGTCCCCGGCTCGGGTTTTCTTTTTGGGCAGACAGCCCTTTTTTCATGCGGAAGCGCCTTCGGCTTACTTCCAGATCTCCTCGCGCAGCATGGGCATGCTCATGCAGCGGGGGCCGCCCCTCCCGCGGGAAAGCTCTCCGCCGGGGATGGGATTGACGTGGATACCCGCCTTATCGAGCAGCTCGTTCGTCACATGGTTGCGGTCGTAGGTGATTATGTTTGCGGGGGCGATGGCAAGGGAGTTCGAGCCCATGTTCCAATGCTCGCGCTTGTAGGCGATGGGATCGCCTCCGCCCATCTCGATGAAGCTCACGCCGTCGATATGCAGGGCGCGCGCAAGGATCTTATCGACTCCGTCGGTGGTCCTCGTCACGTTTATCCCGCCGTGACCGGCGGGGGTAAGCTCGTAAACGTCGAACCACTTATGCGCCATGCAGGGGTGAGCCAGGAACTTATCGTAATCGACGTGGGTCATGAGCACGTCAAGGTGCATATAGGTGCGGTTGGCGGGGTTCTTGAAGAGGAGCACCTTTTCATAGCCCCTGGTGAAGAGGGTCTTCGCAAGCTTTTCGATAGCCGCTTCGCAGGTGCGCTCGCCGCAGCCTATCGCAACGCACTTATCGGAAAGGGAGAGCACGTCGCCGCCCTCTATCTGGCAGCCGCAGTTGTAATCATACAGAAGATCGACTGTTCCCGCGCCGAACTTTTCCGCATACTTATGCAGGTAGCGGATGAAAAGCGTCTCGCGCATGCGGGCGGGCATGCTCATAGCGGATATGGCTATGCCGGTGCCGATGGAGAAGCTTATGTCCCTCGTGAAATAGATGTTGGGGAGCGGATCGGTGAGGAAGGGATAATCATCCTCAACTATCGCCTGGATGGGCTTGGGCGTGATATCGCGAAGATCCGCGCGGGTTATTCCCTTTGCGACTGCGTCGAAAAGCCCCTCCGCGGGGACGGAGAGCAGATATTCGCGGACGGCGGGCTTTAACGAATCGCCCTTTACGCCTATATCGACGAAATCATCAATGAAGGCTCTGCGGATACCGTCGTTCTTGACTATCTCCGCAAATTCCTTTTCGATATAGACTACGTCAACGCCCGCATTGCGGAGAATGCCCGCGAAAACGTCATGCTCGCGGCCTGCTTCCGCAACGTCGGGAGTATCCTCTGCAAGCATGCGCTCAAGAAAATCCGGCATGAGGTTCGCAAGCTCCACGCCGGGGCGGTGAAGCATTACTCGTTTTAAGGGCCCGATCTCGGATTTTACGTTAATGTATTCCATTGAAAGACCTCCAAGCGTTTTTTGACACTTTATTATACACCGAGCCCCGCCCCCGGTCAATACCGCCGCGGGAAATACGGGCAAAAGCCCCCGCTCCCCTCCCCGCCCGACAATACCCGCTTTTTTCACCGATTTTACCTGTTCTTTACCCAATTACCGCCGCGGCTTATTGACGGGCGGCCCGCGAACGGATATAATATAGGGTAATGAATGATCAAGGAGCTGCGGCTCCGAAAGGAGGAAATTGACCAGATGAAGAAGATCGTGCGCAAGTCTGCGATACCGATCTACGGCGCCGCGGGAGCCTGGATCCTTTACGCGCTCGTGTTCCCGCTCTACAAGGTCTCGCATTTCGTCGGCGCGATACTGTTTTCGGGCGCGGTCGGCTTCATATTGTGGCTGATATTCCGCAAGAAGGTCGAAGTGATCGAGGTGCCCGAAAAGCCCGTCGAGCCCGAGACCACCGGCAACGAAGCTCTCGACAATATGCTGAAGGACGGCCGTCTCGCCATACAGGAGTTCAAGCGTCTCGATGAAAACATTGCCGATGAGAAGATCAGCGCCGATATAGTCAAGCTTGAGGATATCTGCCAAAAGATATTCGCAAAGGTAAAGGAGGAGCCCAAAAAGCTCCCGCAGATACGCAAGTTCATGAACTACTATCTGCCCACCACGATCAAGCTTTTGAACGCTTACGACAGCATGGCGAATATAGGCGTCGAAGGCGAAAACATCAGTACCACCAAGAACGGCGTCGAAGGCATTATGGATAATATCGTAAAGGCCTTCGAAAAGCAGCTCGACAGCCTTTACGGCGACCAGGCGATGGATATTTCCACCGATATTATCGTTCTTGAAAACATGATGGCGCGCGAAGGTTTCGTTGACGATCCCATTCACAAAAGGCCGCAGGAAGCTCCCGCGGATAAATAACGATCTACCCGACCGACAATAAAGAAAGGAATTAACACCATGGAAGACAAGAAGTATCCCGAGCTCGTACTCGAACCCGAAATGGAGATCCCCAAGCTTACTCTCACTCCCAACGAGCCCACCGAAGAGGAAGTCCTCGCCGCCGCGGAGCTTGAGAAAAAGCCCATAATCCCCGTCGATATGGATGAAAAGCTCCTTACCGAAGAGGAGCGCAAAGTGGTCGAGGAATTTGCCGAAAAGATCGACGTCCGCGATTCCAATATGATCCTGCAGTATGGCTCCGCCGCGCAGAAGAACGTTGCGAGCTTCTCCGAAAGCGCCCTGAACAGCGTCCGCAACAAGGATCTGGGCGAGATCGGCTCCGATCTTTCCGCCCTCGTGACCGAGCTCAAGGGCTTCGGCGTTGAGGAAAAGAAGGGCCTTGCCGCCCTCTTCAAGAAGAGCGCCAACAAGCTCGAAACCATGAAGGCGCAGTACAACAAGGTCGAAGCAAACGTCGATAAGATCGCCGAAAGCCTTGAAAACCATCAGGTAACGCTCCTCAAGGACGTTGCGATGTTCGATCAGATGTACGATCTGAACCTCAAATACTACAAGGAGCTCACCATGTATATCCTCGCGGGCAAAAAGAAGCTCGAAGAGGTCAGGGCGGGCGAGCTCGAGCAGCTTCGCGCAAAGGCCGAGCAGACCGGTCTTGCCGAGGATGCGCAGGAGTACAACGATCTTGAAAACATGTGCCTCCGCTTCGAGAAGAAGCTGCACGATCTGGAGCTGACAAGGATGGTCTCCATCCAGATGGGCCCCCAGACCCGTCTCCTGCAGAACAACGATACCCTGATGATCGAAAAGATACAGTCCTCGCTCGTAAACACCATCCCCCTCTGGAAGAGCCAGATGGTGCTCGCGCTCGGCATGGAGCACATAAAGCAGGCCACCGCCGCGCAGAACGCAGTGACCGAAATGACCAACGAGCTCCTCAAGAAGAACGCGGAGCAGCTCAATCTCGGCACCGTCGCCGTCGCGAAGGAATCCGAGAGGGGCGTGGTCGATATCGAGACCCTGCAGTACACCAACGAAAAGCTCATCTCCACCCTTGACGAGGTGCTCACCATCCAGCAGGAGGGCGCCGAAAAGCGCAAGGCCGCGGAGATCGAGCTCGGCAGGATCGAGGGCGAGCTCAAGCAGAAGCTGCTCGAGCTGAAGCAGTAAATAGGATGGGATCCCCGAAAGGGGATCCCGGAATAATTGAATACCCCTCATCTGTCGGCTGCGCCGACATCTTCCCCCCCGGGGGAAGACGAGAGTGACGCCCCCTCAAGGTGACAGACGACGCCTCAAGGGGATCCCGGAATAATTGATCCCCCTCATCTGTCGGCTGCGCCGACATCTTCCCCCCCCCGGGGGAAGACGAGAGTGACGCCCCCTCAAGGTGACAGATGACGCCTCAAGGGGATCCCGGAATAATTGATCCCCCTCATCTGTCGGCTCCGATCTTCCCCCGTGGAAGGCGGCGCCGGAGAAAACGTTTTAACGCAAGAAAGGAAGCCTTTTTAAGGAAATGGAAGATAAGCTCAAGAATTTCTTCAAGCAGCGTGCGGTGGCATGGGTAGTGCTCGTGCTGGCCGTGGCCGCGGCGTGCTTCTGGGGCTTCTACCGCAAGGACAGCTTTGAGTCCAGGAAGAAGACCGAGCTGCTCAACGTCAGGCAAACAAACTGGGTGTGCGACGAAGCGAACCTTCTCACCGCCGAGACCGAGAAATTCATCAAGACAACGGACAGCGATTGGATCTCAAAATACAACTGCATTGTAGCCGTGGCTACACTGCCCCGCCTCAACGGTTGGGACAATGTTGAGGATTACGCACGCGAGCTTGGTCAAAAGTGGAAGATAGGTGAAAACGGCATACTCCTTCTGTTTATAAAGGAAGGCATGTGGTATCTCGCGGCAGGCTCCGGCATCTCCCCTTACCTTGATGAGGAGACCAATACCGACATCAATTATGCCGTGAGCGAATTGTATTACTCGGGCGACAGCGACGGGGCCGTAAGGAAACTCTTCGAAAAGCTCGAAACCGCGCTCGAAGGCTCTGTCATAGGCAGCCCCGACAGCGAGGACTTCGATATCGAAGCCTGGATAACCTCCATGCTGCCCCGCTCCTGCAGGAACATATCCATTGGCAAGATAATCCTCTGGGCGTTCATAATATTCATAATCGTTTCCGCCGCCAAGGGCTCGGGCAAAAAGCACTATCACGGGAGCGAACGCCCCCGCCCCGTGCCCAACACCGCAAGGGTCGATCGCAAAAGGTACTCCTCGCCCCTTAAGGTGCGCTTCTCATCCTCCTCGAATAACGGGAGGCCCGCGGGCGGCATGAGAGCGAACGACTGACAAAAAGCCGAAAAGGCGCATGCATATGCCCGATAGTCGTAAGGCTGTTATTGCGGTAATTGCCGATAATGAAACGGGCTATGCCGCGACCAACGGGAGCCGCGCGGGTCAGCGCGACCGCGCCGCGAGAGGCGCGGAACTGCGATCACGCAACAAATTAGGAT